>PLBP01000028.1:43198-45903 GCA_003135415.1 Hyphomicrobiales bacterium | reverse complement strand
TGCCGGGCATCCACGCCTTACTTTGCTGCAAAGACGTGGATGGCCGGGACAAGCCCGGCCATGACGGAAAAATCACCTCGCGCGAAGCGGGCTGCGACCAAAAAATCAAAGCAATATCAATTACCTAGCTTTTCCGCCCGCAAGCGCTGGTAGGCATTTTTCCATACACTGTGGCAGAAATGTCATAGCCCCGGCGGGAGAGGGCGGGTAAAGTTCCGTTCGAGATTCCACGCGAACGGCCCTCGAAACCGGGCGGCCTGTCGCGACGACATGGGGCTGGGAATGAAAAAGCTTCTCTTGGGCAGCGCCGCGTTTTTGCTTTTGAGCGCGGGCGTCGCGAGCGCCACCGACATGCCGATCAGGGCACCGGTCTATAAAGTGCCCGAGCCCATTTACGATTGGAGCGGTTTGTATGTCGGCGTTTACTCAGGCGTCGGCGCACAAGAATCGCGCGGTTTCGATCCGACGGGCGGCGTAGCTGGCCGAGTTAATTACACCGGCGCGGGCTTCAACGGCGGCGGAACGATTGGCTACAATTGGCAGTTCAACCGTAACTGGGTGGTGGGCGCCGAAGGCGACTTCGGTTATCTCGGTGTCAGCCATAACGTTGTGGACTACAACGATAGTCCCTTCAATTACAACTCGAAGACTTCGTGGATCGGCACCGCGCGCGGCCGCGTTGGCTACAGCTCGGGTCCGACGCTGAGTTACATCACGGCCGGCGGCGCGTGGGTCCATGCTGATGACGCCATCGCCACTGCCGGTGCTTCGGCCACAAATTCGAAGACCTTAGGCGGCTATACGATTGCTAGCGGCGTGGAAACCATGCTGGGCGGCAATTGGACCGCCAAGGCGGAATCTTTCTATGTCGATGTCGGCCGCGGTGCGACGGTTGGCCCTGCCGCTGGTTTCAACATTCAAACCGACAAGAACCGCTATCAGGGGATGAAGTTCGGACTGAATTATCTGTTCGGCGGCAAGCAGCAACCTGCTTTGCCGGCTTACAATTGGAGCGGGTTCTACGCCGGAATCGTCGGCGGCACTGCGGTGACAGAATCGCGGGGCACCGATCCGACGGGCGCTACGCTGGGCCAAATCGGCAACAATGGCGACGGTTTCACCATCGGCGGCATGGCGTGTTACAATTGGCAATTCGGGCCGCATTGGGTGGCTGGTGTCGAAGGCGACTTCAGCTATCTCGGCATCAAGCAGTCGGACGTGCAATACAACGATCCCACCGCCAACCTCGGCGTGAAGACGAGCTGGCTCGGAACGGTGCGTGGCCGTGTCGGCTACAGCACTGGTCCCGCCCTTCTCTATGTCACCGGCGGCGCGGCGTGGGTCGATCTTAAGGATCAGTGGGCGTTTCCCGGTCCGATGGCCTCCAGCAGCAAGACGAAGTCCGGCGGAACGATCGGCGGCGGCATCGAGACGGTCATCAGCGGCAACTGGACCTCGAAAACGGAATATCTCTATGTCGATGCGGGACACGGTAACACCCTCGTAGCCCCAGGCAGCCCAATGCAGGTCGATCACACATTTCACGTGTTTCGTTCGGGGCTCAGCTATAAATTCGGCTCGCAATAACGAAATTTCGATTCGATCTTCGGAAGAAATTAAAGCCCCGGCCTCGCGCCGGGGCTTTCGTTTAGCATCGTCATCCTGAGGTGCGAGGCGCGGAACGCGCCGAGCCTCGAAGGATAACAGCCTCATTGAGCAAGCGTCATCCTTCGAGGCTCACGACTTGCGGTCGCTCGCGCCTCAGGATGACGGATTAAGTGGCGGGGAGAGGGTTTCGCATGCCTGCCATGCCGCGCCAATTCCCGCGCGGCTTGCTATGAATCTGCCGTGTCCGAATCTCCCGTCCGCTCCGCCCAAACCGACAGCGCACGCTTACTCTCCACGCGCGAGTGGTACACGCGTGGGCTGTTCGCCGGCATCACCTCGGTGCAGGGCCTCGTGCTGTTCGCCTCCTATATCGGCTTCGGCGGGCTGTGCGCCGGCATCGGCTTTCCGATGGGCGCCGCGGTGTTCTCGACCTTCCTGATCGCGGCGCTGCCCTCGCAGCTTCTCCTGATTGGCGGCTTTGTCGCGGGCAACGGGGCGCTGGTGATCGCGCTTGCGGTGCTTCTCTCCGCGGCGCGGCTGTTGCCCTCTGTGGTGACGCTGCTTCCCTATTTGCGCGGGCGCCTGCCGGTGCAGCTCTTCGCCGCGCATTTCGTGGCGGTGAGCATTTGGGTCGAGAGCCGGCGGCTGTTGCCGCCGCTGCCGCCGGCCGGCCGGCTGCCATTTTATTTCGGCCTCGTCACGGTGTTCAACGTCGGTTGCGTCGCTGCCACTTTCACCGGCTTTATGCTCGCGGGCCGGTTGCCGCATGCGCTCGCGATCGGGCTCACGTTTCTGACGCCGATCTCGTTTCTTTTGGCGCTCACGCGCAATTCGCGCGATCTCGTGGATTATCTNNTCGCGGCGTATGGCGGCCGGCTCGACCTGTTGTGGACCGGGCTCGCCGGCGGCACCGCGGCGTGGTTTGTCCATTGGTGGCGAAGGAAGGCGAGGGCGGCATGAATACGCTCGTCAGCAGTGGGTTCGCGCCTTATCTCCTCGTTATCATGGCGGGGTATCTGCCCACCGATGTCTGGCGCTGGCTCGCGGTGATCTTCGCGCGCCGGCTCGATGAAGACAGCGAGTGGATGATTTTCGTC
>PLBP01000028.1:0-43177 GCA_003135415.1 Hyphomicrobiales bacterium | reverse complement strand
GCTGATCGGCGTGCTTGCGGGCGAGGCGGTCATGATCGCGGGGGCGTATTTTACGGTGGCGCCGTAAGCGCAGTCGAACCGCGCCTTTCCCTCCCCAAGCTGGGGAGGGATGAAAGTGCACTACTTCCCCTCGAGCGCGGCCTTCATTTTCTTCGCGTGCTCTTCGAGCACTTCCGGCTTTTCCTTTTCGCTCGCCGGCGGCTTCATGGCGACGCCGGTCATGCGCGGAATGACGTGGACGTGAAGATGAAAGATCACCTGGCCGCCGGCCGGCTCGTTGAATTGCTGCAGCGTGACGCCGTCGGCGCCGAACGCCTTCATGGCAGCCTGCGCCACCTTCTGCGCGATCTTCATCACATGGGCGAGGTCGTCGGGCGCAACGTCGAGGAGATTACGCGCGCCCTTCTTGGGGATCACCAGCGTGTGTCCTGGCGCGCGCGGCATGATGTCGAGGAAGGCGATCGCCTTATCGTCCTCGTAAACCTTGTAGGAGGGGATGTCGCTCTTGGCGATCTTGGCGAAGAGGTTGTCCGGCTCATAGGCGGGCATATTCGGCTCCGTTTTCCTTTCGGCATTCGATATAGGAGACGGCGCGATGAGTCACGCCGCTCAAAAGTCGGCTTGTTCGCTGCGGAACGGCAGTGCCGCCGAAAGCTCGTCGGCTTCCGCCGCGACGTAAGCCCGCTCGTTCTGCAAATAGTCGGCGATGGCACGGCGAAACGACGGGTGGGCGATATAATGCGCGGAATAGGTCGTGACGGGACGATAGCCGCGCGGGATCTTATGGGCGCCCTGCGCGCCCGCTTCGACCACCTTCAGGCCGCGCTCGATCGCGTATTCGATCGCCTGATAGTAGCAGACCTCGAAATGCAGGAACGGCCGGTGCTCGATCGCGCCCCAATAGCGGCCGTAGATCGCGTGGCCGCTTCGGAAATTGAGCGCGCCGGCGATGAATTGCTCGCCGCGCTTCGCCATCACGAGCACAATGCGATCGCGCATCTTTTCGCTCACGATCGAAAAAAAGGCACGGTTGAGGTAGGGCGTCCCCCATTTGCGCGAGCCGGTATCCATATAGAAGGCGAAAAAGGAATCCCAGGCGGCTTCGGTGAGATCGGCGCCGGAAAGGCGCAAAATCTCGACCCCGCCGCTCAAGGCTTCATGCCGCTCGCGCTTGATCATCTTGCGCTTGCGCGAGGAAAGTGCTGCGAGGAAATCGTCGAATGTCTTGTAGCCTTCGTTCAGCCAGTGAAACTGGCGGTCGTTACGGGCGAGGAATCCGAGGCCGGTGAGATAGCTCCACTCGGCCTCGGTCGGAAAGGTGATGTGCAGCGATGAGGCGCGCTCGCGCTTGACGAGTTCGAGGGCGCCCGCGATCAGCGCCTCGCGCGCCGCCGGCGCCGAAGGGCCGCGGCGAACCAAGAGGCGAGGGCCGGTGACCGGGGTGAACGGCACCGAAACTTGAAGCTTGGGATAGTAATTGCCGCCCGCGCGCTCGAAGGCCTCGGCCCAGCCGTGATCGAAAACATACTCGCCGCGCGAATGGCTCTTGAGAAAAGCGGGCATGGCGGCGAGCACCGCGCCGTTTTCGTCCTCGACCAGGAGATGGCGGCCGAGCCAGCCGGTGCGTGCCGTGGCGGCGCCAGACTCCTCGAGCGAGGACAAAAAATCGTGTGTTACGAAGGGGTTATCCGCATCTATTTCGCAACTTGATTCAACGACTTCAGATTTTGATTCAAGTCGTTGAGAAGATTCCGCTTTGCCGCGATTTTCCAAGCGGTCTAGCCCCTTCGCGTCGGAACTTAACGTTTCCCCGACCGGCACGTCGCGGGCGCAGGCGTCCCACACCTCCGCCGGGATCGACCGGATCGAGGGCTCGACGCGAACGCGGAAAGAGGGGCCGTTCATGTGATGCAGTGTAGAGGACAATCGCTTCAAGTTGAATCAGCGCGCGTCCCTAACATTTTGCTGGAGCATGATCTTATCCGAAAACCGGTTTCTACTTTTCGGGATCATGCTCTAGGGCCGAAAGCCCTCGAAGATCATCTGGTCCGCCCAGCGCGCGGCGCGGGCGCGCTCGGCCTCGGTGCGCACGGTCCAGGTCAAAAGCGGCATGCCGAGCACGTTGCGCGTGAATAGCGGCACCAATGCGGGCAGGTCACGCACCCAATAGGCGATGAAATGCGGCCGGGTCTGGCCGATATGCGTGAAGTTGCCGAGCGCGAATTTCTGCGCCGTGCTCAAGCGCCATTCGGGATCGTCGTAGCGGCGCTCGGCCACGATGCCGCGCGGAAGTGCTGGGGCCGCGAGCCGCACCGCCCGCACCAGCCAGGGATCGAAGCTCATCAACGCGAAAGGGCCGCTATAGCCCGCCAGGATGGCGGCCGCGTGCTCGGCCACGCGGGTATCGCCGTCCCAGTTGCTCTTCAACTCGATCAGAAGCGGCGTGCGGCCGGCGACGCGGGCGAGAAATTCCTTGAGCTCGGGGATCCGTCCGGCTGTGTCGCGATAGGCAATACTCTTCAAGTCCGCGAGCGTGCGCGCGCGCAAGGGTCCCGCCGCGACCGTGAGGCGCTCGAGGGTGTCGTCGTGGAATACCACCAGTTCGCCGTCGGCGGTGAGCTGGATGTCGCATTCGATCGCATAATTCGCAGCTGCCGCGGCGTCGGCGGCCTCCAACGTATTTTCGACGATCGCGCCGCCGTGCAATCCGCGGTGCGCGATCGGCCGCGCGGTCAGCCATTCAAGCCGCATGGTATGTCAATCGACCTCGAACAAAGCTTCAACTTCAACCGAGGCATCGAATGGAAGCTCCGCGACGCCCACCGTCGTGCGGGCATGACGCCCGGCTTCGCCGAAGACCTCGACCATGAGATCGGAGGCGCCGTTCATCACCTTCGGCAGGTCGCCGAACGTCGGCATCGCGTTGATGAAGCCGCCGAGCCGCACGCAACGCTTGATGCGGTCGAGGTCTTCGAGCGCGGCCTTGGCCTGGGCCAGGAGGTTGATCGCGCAGATGCGGGCGGCGGCCTGGCCGCGCTCGACCGAAGTCTCGGCGCCGAGCTTGCCCTTGATCGTCTCGCCGCCGGGCGCGGCCGAAACCTGACCCGAGCAGAAGAGGAGGTTCCCGGTATGCGCGGTCGGCACATAGTTGGCGACGGGGGCGGGCGGGACGGGGAGGGTGATTCCCAGTTCCGCGAGTTTCTTGTCGATTTTTCCGGCCATCGCTCTCTCCTCACGCTTTCGCCTGAATTGCGGGGTCCTTTTCGCCAATCGGGACGGTTCGCGCAAGCGGATCGCCGTTGTAGCTGGCGCCAACGCGAACTATCTTTGCCAAGAGATTTACATCGAATTCGTCCAGACCCAGGATTTTGCATGACCAAGTTGAAGTTGACGCCGGCTTTGATTGCCGCAGGACTGCTGTTCTCCTCGCTCGCCGTCCCTGCGCAAGCCGAGCGGATTCCGCTCGCCGCGCACCGGGCGATTTACGAACTCGCGCTCGACCCCGCCAAGAATTCGACGCGGGTCGATACGGCGCGCGGGAAAATCGCCTTCGAAATGACCGGCAGTGCCTGCGAAGGCTATTCGGTCTCGCTCCGGCAAGTCACCGAGCTCGACACCGGCGAGGGCAAGCAGACGACGAGCGACTTGCGCAGCACCACCTGGGAAGACGGCGAGGCGAAATCGTTCCGTTTCAAAAACCAGAACTTCGTCAATCGCGAATTGCGCGACGACGTGGACGGCACCGCCGACAAGGCCACGGACGGAGGGTTGTCGGTGAAGCTCGCCAAGCCCAAGACACCGCCGCTCCGGCTCGGCGGCCCCATTCTTCTGCCGACCGAGCAGTTGACGAAAATCCTCGATACCGGAGAGGCGGGCGAGCATCTCCTCGCCGCCAAGGTTTATGACGGCTCGCCCGACGGCAAGAAGGTCTATGAAACGCTTTCGGTGATCGGCGGCGCGATCAAGGGGCAGGCAGGCGATCTCGAGGAGCCCGTGCGCGCGGCGGCACTCACCTCGATCAAGCGCTATCCGGTGACGGTGAGCTATTTCGACCCCGGTGAGTCGAGCGGCGAGCGGACGCCCGCCTACACGCTCACCTTCGAGCTGTACGAGAACGGCGTCAGCCGCGCGCTCAAGCTCGACTACGGCAATTTCGCCTTGAAGGGCGATCTCAGGAGCGTCGAATTCCTGAAGACGGCGCCCTGCAAAAAATAATTCCCGTCCACCGCATGCAAAAAGCCCGGCACGCAACCAAACTTGCGCAGGCTGCGTAAACTTGCCAGCGTGACCGAGCTTTTCGTTTTACGCGCGTTACGCGCGATCGTTCGCGCGGATCAATTCCAGACGCAACGGCCCTGCCAGCGCGACCAGTGATGGTCACGGCCGCAGCCTTCGCGAACCACGATCGTCTGATCGACGGTCTGCGCGGCCTTTTCGATGGCGGCGCCATTGGCGGTGGCGGCGTTCGCGACCGAGCCGCCCATGAAGGCGAGTCCGGTGGCGGCAATCAAGGCAAACAATGTCGTACGCATTGAGTGTTTCCTCATTGGTTTGTACCCCCGGAAAAAGCTAACTGATTCATCCGGCTCTCACTAAGACGAAGAGTCGATCGCGCGGAAAAAGTTATTTTAGCGCGCGGTGAAAACTATTCATCGGGCGTTCAGGATCGGCGATCGGTTGGAGTGCCCGCAAGCGCGTCGCGCGCGCGGCCGACGAGTTTGGGATCGATCCCGGCGATCGTGACGAAATCGATCAGGTCGTGCTCATGCGACAGAATGAAATCGAGCACCGCGGGCAGAAAGGAAGGATCGCGCGCGGCTTGGCGGAGGTTTTCGGGACCGAGCCCGCTTTCGGCGAGAAAGCGTCCGAGGCGCGCGCCGTCGCCCGCGATGTAGGCGAGCGCTTGGGTGGCGATACCCATGGCTTCGTCGGGCGAAACCCCTCCGCTTTTTGCGCTTTTCGGGTGCATTTGCTTTTCCGTAACGAATGGGGATTACCGTACCATGGTACGGCATGCTTGCCGACCCTATCCGCGCTGCCGAACACCTGCAGGCTGCGACTCCTGCATTGCGACAGGAAATATTAAACCGGTGGCGTTAGCTCATGAGTCTCGATTCTCGTTCGCGCCTTAGTTGGGCGGAAGAAGCTGAAGTTCAAATGGGGGCCCGTCACGCCGCGTGTGGAACGGGAAGACGGGAGCGGAGACGATGCCGAAAACGGTGCTGATCGTGGAGGACAACGAGCTCAACATGAAGCTCTTCCACGATCTCTTGCAAGCGAACGGCTTCAACACGATCGAAACCCGCAATGGAATCGAAGCGCTCGATCTCGCGCGCAAGCACAAGCCGGATCTGATCCTGATGGATATCCAGCTGCCCGAGGTGTCGGGTCTCGAAGTCACCAAATGGATCAAGGAAGACGACGAGCTGAAATCGATCCCGGTGGTGGCGGTGACCGCCTTCGCCATGAAGGGCGACGAGGAGCGGATCCGCGAGGGTGGTTGCGAGGCGTATCTTTCGAAGCCGATTTCGGTGGCCAAATTTCTCGAGACGGTGCGCCATTTCGTGAAGGATTGAGGAATGAGTGCACGTATCCTCGTCGTCGATGACGTGCCGACGAACCTCAAGCTCCTGGAGGTGCGGCTGTCGGCGGAGTATTTCGAGGTGATCCTCGCCTCGAACGGCGCGCAGGCGCTTGAAATCTGCGAGCGCGGCCAGTGCGACATCGTGCTCCTCGACGTGATGATGCCGGGCATGGACGGCTTCGAGGTCGCGCGCCGGATCAAGTCGAATCCCGCCACCCACCACATCCCGGTCGTCATGGTGACCGCGCTCGACCAGCCGGCAGACCGCGTGAAGGGGCTGGATGCGGGCGCCGACGATTTTCTTACCAAGCCAGTCGACGACATTGCGCTGGTGGCGCGCGTGCGCTCGCTGGTGCGGCTGAAGATGGCGACCGACGAAATGCGGATGCGGGTCGCGACCTCGCGCCAGGTCGGCGTCTCCGATCCCGCGACCGAAGCGATCAACGACGAGGGCATGAACGGGCGCATCTTGATCGTCGAGGATCATGGGGTAACGGCCGAGCGCGTCACGGCGGCACTCTCGCAGAAGCACACGGTCGCGGTCGCCTCGGACCCGCAAGAGGTGCTGTTCCGCGCCGCCGAGGGCAAGTTCGACCTCCTGATCATCAGTATTGATCTCAAGGATTACGACGGGCTGCGGCTCGTCGGCCAAATCCGCTCGCTCGAGCGCACGCGCTACATGCCGATCTTGCTCATCGCCAACACCGACCAGAAGGCGCGGCTCCTGCGCGGCCTCGATCTCGGCGCCAACGATTATCTGCTTCGCTCCGCCGACAAGAACGAGATGATCGCGCGCGTGCGCACGCAAGTGCGCCGCCGCCGCTTCACCGAGCGGCTGCGCGACAACGTGCAGCAATCGATGGAACTTGCCGTCACCGACGCGCTCACCGGCCTCTACAATCGCCGCTACATGGAAAGCCACGCCGATTCGCTCGTCGAGCGGGCGGCGGCGCGCGGCAAGCCGCTGACGGTGCTGATCATCGACATCGATCACTTCAAGGCGGTCAACGACACCTACGGCCATGATGCCGGCGACGACGTGCTGCGCGAATTTTCCGACCGGCTCCGAAGCTGCATCCGCGGCATCGATCTCGCCTGCCGCTATGGCGGCGAGGAGTTCGTGGTGGTGATGCCCGATACCGATCTCGGGGTCGCGAACAAGGTGGCCGAGCGCATCCGCCGCCGGATCGCCGCCGAGCCGTTCCCGATCGACCGGGGAGCGCGCAATGTCGAGGTCACGATCTCGGTTGGCTTGGCCTGCCGCATCGGGCCGCAGGACAACGCCGCCCTGATCATGAAGCGGGCGGATGGCGCGCTTTATCTCGCCAAGCGCAATGGCCGCAACCGGGTGGTGTCGGACGCCGCCTGATCGCCTTCCCGAGGCCCTAGGTAAGGTTACGACTAAAGGTAACCACGCAAGATCGCCTTGCGGAGAGCCCTAGAATCGTTGGATTCAAGCAGACCATCGGTTAGCGTCCAGCTTCGGGGCCGTGTTCTGGGACGTATTTCCGACAATTCAGGCGGCCCCTTCGAGCTACCCTACGGAGTGCTCAGGTCCGCCGCATCTCCTGGGTCCGTGGGGTTCGGCCGGCGGGAGGGCGGCAAGAATGGCCTCTTCAGCTGCTCACCGCCGGCCACCTATATTCCGGAATCGAAAGGGCGCCCACTGGGCGCCCGTTTTGTTTGCGAGGCCACTTAATTACTTGATCTTGCTCTCGCGAAACTCGATGTGTTTGCGCGCGATCGGGTCGTATTTCTTTTTGCTCAGCTTCTCGGTCATCGTGCGCGAGTTTTTCTTGGTGACGTAATAGAAGCCGGTGTCGGCGCTTGAGATCAGCTTGATCTTCAGGGTTACTGCTTTAGCCATTGCTTCAATCCTCACGAATTCGGGGGCAAGCTAGTCATCGAGCGTTGAATGTCAAGGAATGGCTTCAGGCAAGTTCATCGCGGTGGAATTTGCCGTTCTTGGAATAAAAGAAGGGAATCGAGGCTTCCTTTTTAAAGCCCGCCTTCAGCCGGTTCTCCAGCTCCTCCAAAATTACCTTGGTGATGGCGGGAAGCTTCTCCTTGCGCGCGTCCGCGAGTGCCAGCCACTTCAATTCGACGAATTCTGAATTGGGACCGGCGACGCCCGGCAGTTCGGCCGCGACCGTGTCGCGTTCGGCGGCAAAAAAGCGGGTGTCGAAACGGCGCGGCCGGCCGGGCGGCGTGATCGCCCGCGCGATGAAGACGAGCGTGCCGACGTCGGGATGCACGCCGGCATCGCGAAACGGCTGCCAGGTGGGCGAGGGCACGTCGAGGGGGCTTGCGTCGCGGCGGCCGATGAGGAGGCCCGTCTCCTCGCAGGTCTCGCGGATCGCGGCGAGCGCTAACCCACGGGCGCGCGTCGCGTTGATTTTCGGCGAGCCAAGCATCAAGCGGCGCGCGCTCAAGGGATCGAGCGTGCCGGCCGCTTTCATGCGGCCGTCGACCGCGTCGTAGCTGCCGCCGGGAAACACGAACATGCCCGGCATGAAGGCGTGGCCCTCGTGGCGCTTGCCGAACAAGACGCGGGGCTCTCTCTCGGCGCGATCGAGCACGATCAGGGTGGCGGCATCGCGCGGCCGCCGGTAGGGCGTCTTCGGCTTCGCCTCTTTGCGCGCGAGATATTTCGTCAGCTCGTTGAATTCGCTCATGACCGTTTTTCGCGCGCTCGTTGTTTTATCGCCCAGCCTCAGGCGCGGATTCCGGATCGAATCCGTGCATGCGATAGGCCCACTGCACCGCGACGATCGCGCCCTTGACTGGTTGCAGGAGGCGAAGCGTGAGCGCGAGGGTGACGGGCAGCCAAAATGCGAACTGAATCCAATAGGGCAATCTATAGGCGGCCTCGATGGTGAGCGCTAGCGGCACCACCATGTGACCCACGATGAGGATTACGAAATAGGCCGGCGCATCGTCGGCGCGATGATGATGGAACGCTTCGCCGCAGACGGAGCAACGGTCCGCGACCTTGAGGTAAGCGCGAAAGATCTTTCCGCGCGCGCAATTCGGACAGCGGCCGCGAAGGCCGCGAAGGAGCGCGGGCCCAAGAGCGCGATGAAGAGCGCGATGCGCGTGAAGATCGCCGGTCATTTTCATCGTTCCCGCCGATGCTTATGCGGATGCTTTTTTCGCGGCTGATGCGCGCGATGCGGAGGACGCGGGTGCTGTGCGCGGCCGCGCCTGACGTCATGGCGCCCTTTCGAGAGGATTTCGAATCGTAGCGCACCGGCGATCGGAATCGCCTCGACGAGTTTCACCTCGACCTTGTCGCCGAGCCGGTACGTCTCGCCGGTGCGCTCGCCGATCAGCGCGTGATGCTTTTCCTCGTAGCGGAAAAAATCGTTGCCGATGGTGCGCGCCGGCACGAAACCGTCGGCGCCGGTGTCGTCGAGTTTGACGAAGAGGCCGGCGCGGGTGGCGCCGGAAATGCGGCCGTGGAAGGTCGCACCGACGCGGTCGGCGAGATGGTGCGCGACCAGCCGGTCGACGGTCTCGCGCTCGGCCGCCATGGCGCGGCGCTCGGCGGCGGAAACCCGGGCGCCGGTCTCGGCGAGCAGCTCCGGCGCGATATCGGGCAGGCCGCCTTCACCCAATTTGAGCGCGCGGATCAAGGCGCGGTGCACGATCAAATCGGCGTAGCGGCGGATCGGCGAAGTGAAATGCGCGTAGCGGCGAAGCTGCAGGCCGAAATGGCCGTAATTTTTCGCGTCGTATGCGGCTTGCGCCTGGCTTCGCAACACGACCTCGTGCACCAGCCGCTCGACCTCGCGTCCTTTCACGCGCTCAAGCACGCGGTTGAAATCGGCGGGGCGGAGCACGGTTCCCTTGGAAAGATGAAGATCGAGGGTGGCAAGAAATTCGCGCACCGCCGTCAGCTTTTCCAGCGCGGGCGCGTCGTGCACGCGGTAGAGCAGGGGAACGCGGCGCTCCTCGCAGGTCTCGGCAGCGGCGACGTTGGCGAGGATCATGAATTCCTCGATCAGGCGCTGGGTCTCGATGCGATCCGGCACGATGACGCGATCGAGCGTGCCGTCGGGTTTCAAGATCAATTTCCGCTCGGGAATTTCGAGCGCAAGCGGCTGGCGCGCGTCGCGCGCTTTCGAAAGCGCGAGATAAGCGGCGTAGAGCGGTTTCAGCACGCGATCCATCAGCGGCGCGGTGGTCTCGTCGGTGCGGCCGTCGAGTGCGGCCTGCGCCTGGGCGTAATTGAGCTTCGCCGCCGAGCGCATCATCACACGATGGAAGGTATGGCGAAGCTTGCGGCCGTCGGCGGCAATCGTCATGCGCGCGGCGAGCGCGGGGCGATCCTCGTGGGGACGGAGCGAACAGAGATCGTTGGAAATCCGCTCGGGCAGCATCGGCACCAGGCGGTCGGGGAAATAGACCGAATTGCCGCGCTCGAGCGCCTCGCGGTCGAGCGCCGAGCCCGGACGGACGTAGTGGGAGACGTCGGCGATCGCCACCGTCAGCACGAAGCCGCCGCGATTGCCGGGATCTTGATCGATGACTGCGAACACCGCGTCGTCATGGTCCTTGGCGTCGGGCGGATCGATGGTGACGAGGGGAAGCTCGCGCCAGTCCTCGCGGCCCGCGAGCGGCGCGGGCAGGGCGGCTTCGGCCTCGGCGAGCGCTTGCGGCGAAAAGACGTTGGGGATGCCGTGAGCATGGATCGCGATCAGGCTCACCGCTCGTTCGGATTTCAAGGAGCCCAGCCGCTCACGCACGCGTGCTTGCGGCAGGCCCTGCGCGCGCTGGGTCAGAAGTTCGGCGCTGACGAGGTCGCCTTCAGCGGCGCCCGCCGCGGCGCCGCGCGGAATCTCGATCTCGCGCCCCAAACTTTTCTTGTCGACCGGCGTGAGCCGTCCGCTGCCGTCGGGCAACGGGCGGTAGATGCCGAGAATGCGCACCGGCGCCTTGTCCAAAAGCTTGATCAGCCGGCCCTCGTGGCGGATGCCGGGCTCGTCGATGTCGCGCAGGCGCAATAGCGCGCGGTCGCCGACGCCGGGCGCCGGGCCATGCCGCGGCTGCCGCCCGAAGGCGAGGCGGATCTTGGGCGCCTCGCCGTGCTCGACCTCGTCCCACTCGGCGGGCTCGGCGATGAGCTCGCCGTCGCGGTCGCGGCCGGTGATCTCGGCGACGACGACTTCGGGCAATTTTCCCGCGACTTGAAAACGGCGGCCGCTTCGGTCGACCTCGCCCCCTTCGCGGAGCCCCCGCAGCAGGCTGTTCAATTCGGCCTTGCCGGCGGCGTCGAGCCGGAAGGCGCGCACGATCTCGCGTTTCGAGACGCGGCCGCCGCGTTCTTGAATGAAGGCAAGCAATTGCTTGCGGACAGGGGCCGCGGAGTTTTTCGGTTTCTTGGATTGTTTGGGCACTAATATTTCCGTAGCCGCAACCTAAGCGGCTGAAGTTAGGTTTTCAACGTCAGGCTAGACCAATTCGCGAGACCGGTAGCGGTCGCGAATTTCGAGGTTGAAGAATTGGCCTTGCGAAGGGGCCGCGAGAAAAGCGCGAAAAATGCTTTCAGGAACATCGAAGTACATATACCGGCGGCCGCTCGTAAATGTCACGAATAGCGCGTGCTGCGCCGATTGATAGTCGACACGTAGGACTGCTGAAGATTCCACGAGGGGCATGACGAACGATAACGCCTGCCGGCCGCAAGAGTTCAAATGCGGGCGGCGCTTAATCCCCGACGGGATGGGTCTTTGGCGCCGCACCCGTCTCATCGGCGGGTGCCGTCGCCGGCGTCTCGCCCGCCGCAGCCGCGATCTTCTTCTTTCTTACACGCGGCGGCTTCTTCTCGCCGCCCTCGGTCGGGGCGGCTTTCTTCGGGGCGGCTTTTTTCTTCGCGGCCTTCTTCGGCTTGCCGTTGCTGCCCTTCGCCGCCCGCGCGTTGACGAACTCGATTGCTTGCTCGAGCGTCACGGTGGCGGGATCGACCTCGGAGGGAAGCGTCGCATTGACCTTGTTGTGCGAGACGTAGGGGCCGTAACGCCCCTCATGCAGCGTGACCGGGCCGCCGCCGGGATGATCGCCGAGCGCCTTGCCGCGCGGCTTGCCGCCGCGCCGGCCCTTCGAGCCGCGCGCGGCTTTTTCCGCCAGCAGCATGACCGCGCGGTTGAGGCCGACATGCATCACGTCGTCGTCGTCTTCGAGATTGGCGTAGGTCGAATCGTGCTTGACGTAAGGACCGTAGCGGCCGACGCCAGCGATGATCATCTCGCCGGTCTCAGGATGCTTGCCGACATCGCGCGGCAGCGCGAGCAGGCCGAGCGCGAATGCGAGATCGACGGTGTCGAGTTCGGTATTCTTCGGCAGCCCCGCGCGTTTCGGCTTCTCGCCGTCCACGGCCTCGCCGAGCTGTACATAAGGACCGAAGCGACCGCCGCGCAGCGTGACCTCGAGGCCGGTTGCGGGGTCGGTGCCGAGCACCTTGGTGCCGCTGACCCCGCTCGCATCGGTGGCGAGCTGGCGGGTATAGCGGCATTCGGGATAATTCGTGCAGCCGACGAAGCCGCCGAACTTGCCGGTCTTCAGATTGAGCCTCCCCTTGCCGCATTGCGGGCATAGGCGCGGATCGGTGCCGTCCTCGCGCGGTGGGAAGATGTGCGGCGCGAGAATTTCGTCGAGCGCGTCCAGCACCTGCGAGATGCGCACGTCCTTGATTTCGTCGACGGCAATGATGAAGTCGCGCCAAAAATCGCGCAGCACCTGCTTCCAATCGATCTCGCGATTGGCGATGCCGTCGAGCTTCTCTTCGAGGTCGGCGGTGAAATCATATTCGACGTAGCGTGCGAAGAAGGCCTCGAGGAAGGCGATGACGACGCGGCCCTTGTCCTCGGGCACGAGCCGCTTTTTGTCGATCCGCACATAGCCGCGGTCACGCAGCACCTGCAGCGTCGAGGCGTAGGTCGAGGGCCGGCCGATGCCGAGCTCTTCCATGCGCTTGACGAGGGAGGCCTCGGAAAAGCGCGGCGGCGGCTCGGTGAAATGCTGATCGGTCTTGATCTCGCGCCGATCGAGATTTTCGTTCGCTTCCATCGCCGGCAGTCGGTTCGCGTCCTCGTCCTCGGCCGCGTCGTCCTGGTCTTCTTGATAGGCGGCGAGGAAGCCGTCGAACTTCACCACCGTTCCTGTGGCGCGGAGTTCGAGCGCGCGTGCGCCGGCCGTGGCTTTGATTTCGACGGTGGTGCGCTCCAGCTCCGCCGATTCCATCTGGCTCGCGACGGTGCGGATCCAGATCAACTCGTAGAGCTTCGCCTGATCGGGCTCGAGATAGCGCGCCACGTCACGCGGGCGGCGGGTGAGATCGGTGGGGCGGACCGCTTCGTGCGCTTCCTGCGCGTGCTTCGACTTGTTCTTGTAAACGCGTGGCGACCCGGGAACGTAGCTCGCGCCGAAATCCGCCTCGATCACTCCGCGCGCGGCGGTAATCGCGCTGCCATCCAATTCGATGCCGTCGGTGCGCATATAGGTGATGAGGCCGACGGTTTCGCCGCCGATGTCGGCGCCCTCATAGAGGCGCTGCGCAAGCCGCATGGTGATCGACGGCGCGAAGCCGAGCTTGCGGCTCGCCTCCTGCTGCAGCGTCGAGGTGGAGAAGGGGGCGTAGGGATTGCGCTTGGCAGGTTTCGCCTCGACCGAAGCGATGGTGAATTGCGCGGCATCAAGCGCCTTCTTGAAATCGGTGGCTTCTTCGCCGGTGCCGACATCGAGGCGCGTGATCTTCTTGCCGTCGGCGCCGACGAGACGCGCCTCGAAGGTCTCGCCGCGCGGGGTCGCGAGTGTCGCCAGGATCGACCAGTATTCCTTCGGAATGAAAGTTTCGATCTCGCGCTCGCGGTCACAGACGAGCCGGAGTGCCACTGACTGCACGCGGCCGGCCGAACGCGAGCCGGGCAATTTGCGCCACAAGACCGGCGAGAGGGTAAAGCCGACCAAATAATCGAGCGCGCGGCGGGCGAGATAAGCGTCGACGAGTGCGGCGTCGATCTCGCGCGGATTGGCCATCGCCTCGGTGACGGCTTGCTTGGTGATGGCGTTGAAGACGACGCGCTCGATCTTCTTGCCTGCGATCACGCCCTTTTCCTTGAGGATTTCCAGGACGTGCCAGGAAATCGCCTCGCCCTCGCGGTCGGGGTCGGTGGCGAGAATCAATTTGTCGGCGGATTTCATAGCGTGGGCGATCTCCGTCAGGCGCTTTTGCGCCTTCGGGTCGATCTGCCAGATCATGTGGAAGTCTTGGTCGGGTGAAACCGAGCCGTCCTTGGGCGGCAGATCCCGCACATGGCCATAGGAGGCGAGTACCTCGTAGCCGGGGCCGAGGTATTTATTGATGGTTTTCGCCTTAGCGGGCGATTCGACGATGACGAGATTCATGGTTCGGTAACGGGCCTTTTAGAAACCCAAAATCGCGCGGGGATACCGCGCGACTGGCCGGAAGATGGGGAGGTCGGGGGTCTAAGTCAAATCGGGCCTCAAAAAACCCTGTGAAAACAGGCCTTTCTTACCACAACCGATGCGAGCGTTGATGCAATGGTGCTACCTATAAAACTTGCCGTCGCTTTGCCGGTTCGGGACGGCCATTCGGGGCCAAATGAGAACGGCGAAAACCTGCAAGAAGCCAAGCGGCATCGGGCTTCGAGCGAGCCGGCGCGATCCGAAGATCTGGCCGATGATGTTGCCGCGATGGCGCGCGAGGCGAAGAGCCTAGCAGGCCGTTGTGGCAGCCTTGCGGCGTCCGATTATTTTCCCGATTCCGGATGGGCCGCGGCGGAAGGCTGCACGCAGCAAAATCGAATTGATTTGCTCAGAAGCGATTCGCTCAGGCGAGCGACACCAAGCCGCCGCCGTGCCGCTCGATCTTGCCCGCGAGCTCCAATTCCAGCAGCACGATCAGCACCGCGCCCGGGGGTGCACCGGCCTCGCGCACGAGATCGTCGATTGAAACTGGTGCTGTGCCGAGCAAGCCAATGATGCGGGTGCGCAGTTTATCGTCGGCGAGCGGCAGCTCGGTCTTGTCGTCTTCGCGCGGCTCGAGAATGGCAGGCGGAATCGACCGGCCGAGGATCGGCGTCAACACTTCGACGACATCGGCGGCCGACGTCACCAGCGTCGCGCCGTCTTTCAGCAGGCGATTGGTGCCGCTTGCGCGCGCATCGAGCGGTGAGCCCGGCCCGCGAACACCTCGCGGTTGGCCTCTAGCGCGAGCCGCGCGGTAATCAGCGAGCCGGATCGCTCCGCCACCAATGAACGTGACGCCAAGCTTGGCCGCTGCCGCGATTTCATCAGCGGCTTCCTCGCGCGAGGGCACCTTGAGTTTGCCGCCGCCGCGGTGGGCGAGATCAGGCAAGCGCGCGATCGCGCGCGCGGCACCGCCAAACTGGTTGATCAGGGTGCGAAAGGTGCGGGGGCCGACGCGCTCGGTACGGATCAAACGCAGCCAATCAATGCGCTGCTCGTCGGAAAGGCGCACGGGCCGGAAGCGGTCGTTCATGGGCGAACGCCGATCTTCGGCTCGGTGCCGGCCAAGAGCCGCTCGATGTTGGCCGAATGCTTGATCCATAGAATCGCGGTCAGCAGCGCGAACAGAAGTGCCGCATGCGTGCCGTGGAAGGCGAACATCGCGAACGGCGTCGCGAAACTCGCGACCAGACCCGCGAGCGAGGAGCGGCGGAAGAGAAGTGCCGTCACGAGCCAGAAGAAGGCGAAGATAACAGCCGCGGGCCAGGCGAGTGCGAGTGCGACACCGAGATAGGTCGCGACACCCTTGCCGCCCTTGAAGCGGAGCCAAATGGGGAAGACGTGGCCGAGAAAAGCGCCGAGGCCGGCCGCGAGCGCCGCGTCTTGGCCGAGGAAATAGTCCGCCAGCAGCACCGCAACGGTGCCTTTGAGGAGATCGCCGAGGAGCGTCGCGGCGGCGACCCCTTTATTGCCGGTGCGGAGCACGTTGGTTGCGCCGATATTGCCCGAGCCGATCGCGCGGATGTCGCCGAGGCCCGCGAGCTTCGTCAGCAACAGCCCGAACGGAATCGAGCCGAAGAGATAGCCGAGCAAAAGGGCGAGGAGGAGGGCGAGGTATGAACTCATGCCGATAGGATACTTCGCCCTCTCCCATAAGAGGAGAGGGATCACCTCACGACGATTTCGCGCCCTCGGCCTGGGCCTTTGGCTCGGCGGAATTGCGCCGGTGGTGGAAGCCAGCTTCCGTCGCTTGCCCGGCATCGGCGAAGAACACGAAGTCCTTCAGGTTTTGGTTGGCGGCGCGCAGCACGCCGTCGGCGTCCTCGGTGAACCAGTGGTTCTTCTTATGTGCGATGACGAAATCGTCGATGTCGTTCTCGCAATAGAAGCAGCGCAGCCGCGGTTGCGGAGAGAATTCGGTTTTTACGATATTGAATTTATTGCGCACATATTGCGCTTCCATCGGCTCGTGGACGATGCAGTTCTTGTTGGCGCAGCGGATGCCGGTCAGGATCGGCTGCTCGTAGAGCGGATATTTCGGCTGCTCGAAGCCGCTCTCGAAGGTGGCGAGCGGCTTTCCCTTCTGCAATCCGAGCAGGAGCGAGATCAGCGCCATGCGGATCGGCACGCCGTAGGCCGCCTGCTGGAAATAGACCGCGCGGCTGTCGGAATCGATCGCGGCATCGAGCTCGCCGACGCGCGGCAGCGGATGCAGGACGCTGGCTTGCGAATATTTGGGCTCCTTGAGGAATTTCGCGTCGATCTTGGGATAGGCCTGATCTTTTTCCGTCCAGCGCTCCTTCTGGAAGCGCGTGACGTAAACGGCGTCGACTTTTTTCTGCACGACGACTCCGTAATCGACCTCGGGGCCGGAGAACAACGACTGCTGATGCGGCTGGTCGGGCGTGACGTACAAGGCGTCGATCGAGCCCGCGGCATCGTCGCCGTGCTTCGACACGATCTCGCAGCGATATTCCTCGCGGAGGCGCCGGTCGACATGGGCAGGCAGCTCCATGCCCGGCGCCGGCATCGGGTCGATGTGGGCGCCGAAGCGAGCGAGCGCATAGACGAAGGAGTGGATGGTGCGGCTGCCCTTGAGGTCACCGGAGATCGCGACCTTCAAATTCTTCAGGTGCTTATTTTTTTTCTTCAGCGTGAACAGATCGCACAACGTCTGCGTCGGATGCTCGTGGCTGCCGTCGCCGCCATTGATCACCGGGATCGGCGAGAATTCGGCGGCGAGCCGCACGGCGCCGTCGCGCGGATGGCGGATGACCATCACGTCGGCATAGTTCGCGATCACCCGCACGGAGTCGGCGAGGCTTTCGCCCTTGGCGGCCGAGCTCGTGGCGGGATCGGCGCTGGTGATGGTGTTGCCGCCGAGCCGCAGCATTGCGCTCTCGAAGGAAAGCCGCGTGCGTGTGCTCGGCTCATAGAACAGCGTCGCCAGAATATGGTTGGGGGCGATATTGGTGCTCTTGCCGATGCGGTAGGAGAAGTTGGGGTCGGGCAATTCGTCGAGAAAGCCTTGGGCCATCTCGAAAATCTTTTCGATCTCCGCATCGGAGAGATCGTTGATCGAAATCACGTGCCGGGTGGCCGGAGGAGCCTTTGACGCCATGCCTCAATCCGTTCGCGGGCGCGCCCAACCGGTCCGGACGGCTTCGCGCGTGACGAGCGGAAGCGGGCCAGGGGCCATGGGTGCGTGCGGGTTCATTCTGAAGGACATCGCTTAGACCTCTCGGGCCGCTCCCGCAAGCGCGGCGCGAATGCGTACGCTCACTTGTCGACAGCGAATCGGCTGCTAGGCTCACGCCATGTTAGAGCCCTTTCACACTCACGAAGTGTTCAACCAGACGCCGCCGCTCGGCGACGTGGATCTGTGGGCCGACGATCCGGCGCTGCAAGGCGCGGTGCGCGCCTTCGGCAAGCCTTCGAACGAAACCGAGGCTTCGCTCGCTGATTTCGGCCAGCGCTGGGGCTCCTTTGAAATGTTCGAATGGGGGCGGCTCGCCAACGAAAACCCGCCCAAACTCAAGACCTACGACCAGAAGGGCTTCCGCGCCGACGTCGTCGAATTCCATCCCGCCTATCACGCGCTGATGCGCGAGGCGATCGCGGCGGGCCTGCATTGCTCGGTGTGGGCGGCGGACGGCAACGCTGTTCCCGGTGAATTCGTCGCGCGCGCGGCGCGGCACTACATGGCGGCCGAAGTTGAGCAGGGCCATGAATGCCCGATCACGATGACGCATGCAGCGACCGGCGCGCTTCTTGTCGAGCCCGCGCTTGTTGCGGAATGGCTGCCGCGGGTTCGCTCGCGCGAATACGATCCGCGTTTTCTGCCCGCGGCCGAGAAGAAGGGCGTTACCATCGGCATGGGCATGACCGAGAAGCAGGGCGGCAGCGACGTGCGCGCGAACACGACCTACGCCGAAGCCGACGGCGACGCTTACCGCATCGTCGGGCATAAATGGTTTTTCTCGGCGCCGATGTGCGACGCATTCCTCGTGCTGGCGCAGGCCAAGGGCGGGCTCACCTGCTTTCTGATGCCGCGCTTCAAGCCCGACGGCCACGTCAACGAGCTCAGGCTTCGCCGCCTGAAGGACAAGCTCGGCAACCGCTCGAACGCATCGAGCGAGGTCGAATTCGAAGACGCCTATGCCCGCCGCTGCGGAGCGGAAGGCGAGGGCATCAAGACCATTATCAACATGGTGCAGTTGACGCGTCTCGATTGCGTCACCGGCTCGCTCGGCATCATGCGCTCGGCGCTGATGCAGGCGATCCATCACGCGCGCCACCGCACCGCGTTCCAGAAGAAGCTCGTCGATCAGCCCTTGATGCGCGGCGTGCTCGCCGATCTTTCGCTTGAGCGCGAAGCCGCGCTCGCGCTCGGCCTGCGGCTTGCCGCCGCCTTCGAGCGCGCCGCGCACGATCCAGAAGAGGCGGCTTACGCGCGGTTGGTGACGCCGGCGGCGAAGCTTTACGTCTGCAAGGCGACACCCGGCTTTGTGTATGAAGCGCTCGAGTGCCTCGGCGGCAACGGCTATGTCGAGGAAGGGCCGATGGCGCGGCTCTACCGCGAAGCACCGCTGAACGCGATCTGGGAAGGCTCCGGCAACATCATGGGCCTCGATATCCTGCGCGGCGTCGGGCGCGAGCCGGAGAGTGCCGCGCGCGTGTTCGCGAAGCTCGCCAAGGAAACGGCGGGCCTTCCGGGCGCGCGCGAAGCGCTTGCCCACATCGAAAAGGACTTCTTGGATCCCGAGCGCGAGGCGCTCGCGCGCCGGAGCGGCGAGTTGCTGTCGCTCCTGGCCGCCGCGGCGGCGCTGGCCGCGAGCGCGCCGCCCGCCGTCGCCGAGGCGTTCGCCGCGCGCCGGCTTTCCGGGCTCGCCGGCCGGAATTATGGCGAGCGGTTCCCGACCGATCTCGCGGATCAATTGATGAATCGGGCGTTTGCGCGCGCCGCCTGACCCTTCGTCATTCGTTAACGGCCATGACTGCGCCACAGCGGCGCCGGAATCCATTCAGCCATCATTCATTCCTTTGGCCATAATTTTCCCCTGATCGCGCGGCCTTTCACGCGCGAGTCCGAGGTTCTCTCCATGAAAAACGTCTTGGTGAAGAAGGTCGCTGCCGCGGCCACCGCCGGTGCGATCCTGATTTCGGCGAACGCCGCCTTCGCGGCGTCCGCCGGTTCGATGAACGTCACGCTCGAACAGGCCGCGCCCGGCCGGACGACCGAGGTTTATTACCGCCGCTGGGGACCGGGGCCGTGGGTCGGCGCCGCGATCGTTGGAGGTGTGATCGCGGGTGCGGCGATCGCCAACGCCAACCGTCCTTATTACTATTACGATCCATACGGACTGGCGCCGGCTGGTTACGCCGCGGAGCCCGGTTCCTACTATTATTACGATGCGCCGCCACAGCAGCAGGGATACTACAACGCGCCGCCGCCCCAGCCGGGACCGCCCAGTCCGGCCTATCCGCGGCGTTGCTGGGTCGAAGGCGGCGTGAACGGGCAATCCGGTTACTGGATGCCCTGCTGATTTCCAGCCGTCGGTGTTCGCAAGAATTTCACGGCGGCCTTCGGCCGCCGTTTTTTTATTGACGAAGCGACGCCACGGCCAAGGCAAGCGGGATGGTGACGAGGGCGAGCAGCGTCTCGAAGGTGAGAATGCGCGCGAGTAGCGGCGCGTCGCCGCCGAGTTGGCGCGCGAGCACGTAGCCGCTCGGCGCCGACGGCACGCTCGAAGCGATCGCCACCACCGAAAGTCCCAACCCGGAAAGTCCGAGTGCGGCGCCGATGCCGATCGCGATCGCCGGCATGGCGAGAAGCTTGAGCACGGCAGCCACGTAAACGCGGGTGTCGGGCTTGAACACTTCGCCGAGTACGAGACCGGCGCCGACCAGCAACAGTCCGAGCGCGAGCGATGCGCGCCCGAGGATTTCGCCGAACATCACGACCGCTTTCGGCAGCGGTATGCCGGCAAGATTGATCGCGATGCCCGCGAGCGACGACCAAATAAAAGGATTGCGCAGCATGTGTCCGACGACCGTTTTCAGGGCCGGCCGCTCGTCAGCGGCGTAGTGCGCGAGGATCCAGATGTTGATCACGTTCAGGATCGGCACCATCGCCACGATCGCAATGGAGATGAGCGCAAGACCGGGCGTTCCATAGAGCGCGCTACCGAGGGCGAGCCCGACATAGCTGTTCCAGCGCGTCGCGCCCTGAAACACCGAGCTATAGGCGGGGCCGGAAAGCGCGAGCGCGCGCATAACCGGAACGCGCGCGACGAAGAGTGCGCCTGTGAGCGCGATCACCGCGAGAAACAGCACGATGGCGACGCTGCCCGCCGGCACGTTCTTAAGATCGGCGGTCGCGGTCGAGACGGTGAGCAGCGCCGGGAATAGTACGAAATAAGTGAGGCGCTCGAGGCCCAGCCACGCCTCGTCGGCCGGAAGCAGCGTGCGCTTCAGCACGACGCCGAAGGCGATGATCAAGAAGACGGGGAGGAGGGCGTCGGCGACGGCGGCCATTGCGTTATCCGTAGCCCAAACGGTCGAGCGCGCCCTGCAGGATATAGGCGGCGGCCATTTTGTCGACGAGCACGGCGCGGCGCTTGCGCGAGGCATCGGCCTCGATCAGCGTGCGCGTCACCGCCGCGGTCGAAAGCCGCTCGTCCCAGAAGGCGATCGCGAGCGAAGTCATCGGCGCGAGATTGCGCACGAAGGCGCGGGTCGACTGCGCGCGCGGGCCTTCGGAGCCATCCATGTTGCGCGGGAGCCCAATGACGAGCGCGCCGACATCGTGGAGCTTGGCGATTTTCAGAAGCCGCTCGGCGTCCGGGCGGAATTTGGTGCGCTTCAGCGTTTCCAACGGAGAGGCGATAGTGCGGCGGGTGTCCGAGAGCGCAAGCCCGATCGTCTTTGTGCCGAGATCGACGCCGATCAGGCGCGCGTTGGCGGCGAGCAGAGGCGGCAGGGCTTCGATGTCTACGATGCAGGCGGGCATCTCGGGAATTTTCGAACTCGTGCAGACTGAATAGAATGGCTTCCCACATCAGCCTTTCGAGGTAAACATGCGGATTATCGTCCACGGCCGTTGTCGCCGACGCGGTGAAGCTGCGGTGATCGCGGCGGGCGGGATTGCGGATGCGCGCGGGATCGCCGCCGCCGTCGCGCTCGGTGCTGCGGGCGTGCAGATCGGCAGCGCGTTTCTTTATTGCCCGGAAGCGAAAATTTCCGCGCCCCACCGCGCCGCGCTGAAATCCGCGCTCGCGCCCTTGCGCGCGAAAGCGGAAGCGGGAGGGAGTGGCGATTTCTTACCGCTATGGTCGGGCGAGGCCGCGGCACTCGGGCGCGAACTTCCCGCTGGAGAAGTTGTGATGCGGCTCGCGCAAGAGTCGCTCGCGCGAATGCGGGAAATTTCACAAGCGGCGAAATAATAGGCGGTGCGTCAGCTCGCGCGGCAGGTGTGGAACAGCAAATAGCCGCCCATGCTCGACGCGGCACGATCGGGACGTTCATGCTGTGGAGGGCGTTGCGTCGTTTGTTTAGTGTCGTCGCAGCAGCAAGAAGAGGAGCGCGAGCGCGAGCAGTGCGGCTACACCCTGCCAAAATCGGACCGGAGCGCGTTCATAGAGCGTCAAAGGCCGGAGTTCCCGAACGGGGGCGCGCGCGGGTCCCGCCTCCATCTCGACCGCGAATTCCATCATGTCTTGAAATCGCTCGGCCGGATCGGTTGCGATCGCTCGCCCGAGTACACCTTGGAGCCAGGCAGGAAGGTCCGGGCGCAGACCGGAAAGCGCCTGCGGTCGGTTTCGGCGCGGCGGGCTGGTGGCATCGAGATTGTCATAAGGGAACTCACTGCTGAAGGCGCGGAACATTGTGACGCCCAGCGCGTAAATGTCGGTCGCTTCGTTCCCGGGTTCGCCGTCAAACATTTCGGGCGCCATGTAGGCAGGCGTTCCCGGAATGTCCTCGGGCGGGAAATCCTCCATTCCGGGTACGCGCACGACCCCGAGATCGATGAGCTTGAGTGATCCTTCGCTTTCAAGAATCACGTTGTCCGGCTTGATATCGCGATGGATGATGCCTGCACGATGGAGTGCCGCGACGCCTCGCGCCAATTTGATCGCGATATTGCGTCCTTCCTCCAGACCCAGCAACGGCGGACGTGCGAGCCGCGACTCCAGAAGTTCGCCCGGATAAAGCGGCATGACCGTGTAGAGGCAGCTCTGCCGCCCGGTGGGTAGCTCGATTGTGCGACCGACCCATGGGCTGTGCACGCGCGCGCCCACCCATGCCTCGCGGACAAATGCCGCGCGGTAGGTGTCGACGGCGGCGACCTGAGGCTTGGGAAACTTCAACACGACCTCGCCACCCTCGACCTCGTCGATCGCACCGAACAGGCGGGTATATCGGCCGTCCGACACCAGCACCTTGAGCACGAAACCGTCGACCGTCTCGCCGTCGATCGGCACCGGGATCAACGGCAGTTGCAGGATGTCGGCGCCGATATCGGCCGATTCCGCAGTCGGCAGATCGACAACGTCGACAACCAAAGCCGTGCAATTGTCGGTGCTGCCGGATTGGAGCGCGGCCGCAACCAGCGCGCGGGCGGAATCCTCTGAAGCAACACGCTCGCGCAGAATGTCGGTAATGGCCTCGTCCGTCAGAAACCCGTGGACACCATCGCTGCACAGCAGAAAGCGGTCGTGCCGTGCCATCGGCTGGGCCGCATAGTCCAGCCGCACCTCCGTCTCTACGCCTAGCGCACGGTAAAGGATGTTCGACCGACCGGTGCCATCGTCCCGCACGTGGTCGCTGGTAAGGCGGGTGAGGCGATCGCTGCGTAACCGATAGGCGCGCGTATCGCCGACATGCAGCACGTGAGCGACGCGCCCGCGTAGTACCAGCGCGGTGAAGGTGCATCCCATCCCCACCAACTTGGCGTCCCGCTGACCTTGGGAATGGATCCAGCCATTGAGTGCAGTTAAGATCCTGGCCGCCGCGCGTCGCACCTCCATGGTTTCGGGCAGATCAAAAAATCCATCCAGAAAACCACGCACTGCGGTCTCAGCGGCCACGCGGCCGCCCTTTGTGCCCCCAATTCCATCGGCGATCGCCGCGACAACGTCCCGGCGCGGTTGCGGCAGCTCAAAGCCAAAAACGGCGCCGGCGAAATCCTCGTTGCGTTCGCGCGGTCCGGTCTCCGAGGCGAACCCCACGCTTGCCTTAACGCCGGAAACCCGCTCAACCATCGCTGCTCCGATTTTCCGCAGGGCGGCGGGCAGCCCGGATCATGACGGGGTGATAGCGCCGAGTTTAATTCCGCGAACGCGAATTCAATTCTTCAGCTGGCATCGATGATAGAGGAAAGAGCCGCCGGTGCTTGACGCGAAAACGACCTTAAGATCGCCGGATTTGCGATCAAGCGTGTAGTTGAGGCCGTCTTTCGCGTCGCGCCACGAAATCTTGGCGTCGCTGAAATAGGCCGGGTTGGAATCTACGGTCTTTCCCTCATAGTCGATCCTAATCTGCCAGTTCGCACCGCTCGCTGGATTGGTGCAGGTGATAGCGGTCTCGCGCTGCACTTCAACGCCAGTGGCGGGAAAGGAAATACCGACCGCCAATGCGCCAATTCCCGCCGTCAGTAATCGAGTCAGAACTCGCATCATTTTCCTGCTCATTTTCTAATCACACTGCGAATTTTTTAGTCATCCAACCAAATCTTGGATGGGAAGAACCAAATCTTCGTAAAGAAGACAGGCTTAGTCAACGTTCCATTCAATGGCACAGTATTTGCCAGATATCTTGGTTGCTTGCCTACTCAAATGGGCGCGCAAAGAGAACATTCTGGGGGAATCAAACATGTCACTCGTAGCATCACCGCAATTGCTGGATGCCGGCAACAATGCCTGGCAGCTAGCGGCACTCACTGCAGCACCGGATTGGTTGAATGCCGGCAATAATGCTTGGCAGCTTACGGCCGCGACCTTAGTCGCCCTGATGAGCGTGCCAGGGCTCACCGTCCTCTACGGTGGCATCGTCAAGAAGAAGTGGGCGATCAACTCCGCCTTCATGTCGATCTACGCCTTCGCTTCGGTCCTCGTCGTCTGGGTTCTGTTCGACTACAACATGGCGTTCGGGCCCGCTTGGTTATCGCTTTCCGGCCAGGCTTTCCTCGGAACGCCGGGCTTAGCGACGTCGGCCGCCTTTACCACCGGCCAGGCGACAATTCCAGAAGCTGCGTCGGGCATGCCGGCTCTGACTTTCCCGATGGCGACGCTGATGTACTTCCAGTTCGTATTCGCCGCCATCACCGTCATCATCCTCGCCGGTTCTTTGCTTGGCCGCATGAACTTCGCGGCGTGGATGATCTTCTGCCCGGTTTGGATGACCTTGGTCTATACTGTGGGGGCATTCAGCCTGTGGGGTGGCGGCTGGCTTGCCGCCGCGGGCGTGGCAGACTTCTCGGGCGGCTACGTCATCCATCTCGCTGCCGGCACGTCAGGCTTCGTCGCGGCGTGGTTGGTTGGCCCGCGCCTGCAACAGGATCGCGAAAGTTTCCCGCCTAATAGTTTGTTGATCACACTCGTCGGCGCGGGAATCCTGTGGCTGGGCTGGAACGGCTTCAACGGCGGCGATCCTTACTTTGCCAACGCCAACGCAGGCGTTGCGGTGCTCAACACGAACATTGCCACCGCAGTGGCGCTTCTGGTGTGGATGCTGATGGACAAGATGGCTTATGGCAGGATGTCAGTACTCGGGGCGGTCAACGGCATGATAGCGGGCCTCGTCGCGATCACGCCGGGCGCCGGTTACGTCGACGGCTTGGGCGCGATCGCCATTGGCGTTTGTGCCGGTATCATCCCCTGGCTCGCCATGAACAAGCTGCAAAAGACCAGCTTCATGATGAAAGTGGACGATACGCTGAGTGTCTTCTCGACCCACGGCGTAGCGGGTCTCATGGGCGGCTTGCTGGTCGGCGTCTTGGCCAATCCCGATATGCTGATGTACATCGGAACGGACAAGGAAGCGCCCGGCGTCAACGTGACAGGTTGGCTCTACGGCAACGCCCCCCAGCTCCTGCTCCAGGCGGAGGGCGCGGCATTCATCATCGTTTACAACGCGATCGCTACCTTCATCATCCTCAAGATCATCTCGTTCATCGTGCCGCTGCGCATGGATAACGCGACCTTGAAGATAGGAGATGACGCGGTTCACGGCGAGACGGCCTATGCGATTGGCAAGGAAGGCGAGTAGCAGCCGGCATCGCTTCAATTAGTTTCGCATGCGAGCATGATAGCCGCCCGCAAGTCAGGTTCGGCGTAAAGCGTTCTGTCCCAACCTGTGGCCCCGGTCCAAGCCGGGGCCATTTTTTTCCTGCGACTGGCTTCGGGAGACGTGCGGTATTTACGCCCCGAAAGCCGGTCTGCTATAGGCGCACATCTAACGAGGAGACTCCCATGTCCGTCGATGCCGCGACCGTACGGCGCATCGCGCATCTCGCGCGCATCGCCGTCGAGGACGGCGAGATCGAGCACTTGCAGGGCGAGATCAACTCGATCCTCGGCTTCATCGAGCAGCTCAAGGAAGCGAATGTCGAGGGCGTCGAGCCGATGACTTCGGTCACGCCGATGAAGCTTCCGCTGCGCGAGGACAAGGTGACCGACGGCGGCGATGCCGCCCGCGTGCTCGCCAACGCGCCTCAGACGGAGGATGGGTTTTTCGTCGTGCCGAAGGTGGTGGAGTAAACACGTGGCCGAGCTCAATTCCCTTACGTTGGCCGAAGCGCGCGACGGGTTGCGCGCCAAGAAATTTTCCGCGCACGAGATCGCCGACGCGCATTTAGCCGCGATGGAAAAAGCCAAGGGCCTGAACGCCTATATCTTGCCAACGCCCGAGAAGGCGCGGGCGATGGCGGTTGAATCCGACAAGCGCCTCGCCAAGGGCGAGGGGCGGCCCCTCGAGGGCATCGCGCTCGGCGTCAAGGACATGTTCGCGACCGAAGGCGTGCGCACCACCGCGTGCTCGAAAATTCTCGACAATTTCGTGCCGGGCTACGAGTCGAGCGTGACCGCTAACCTCTGGCGCGACGGCGCGCTGCTTTTGGGCAAGACCAACAACGACGAATTCGCCATGGGCTCGTCCAACGAGACCTCCGCCTTCGGTCCGGTGACCTCGCCGTGGCGACGAAAGGGATCGAGCGCGCCGCTGGTGCCTGGCGGCTCGTCGGGCGGCTCGGCGGCGGCGGTGGCGGCAGAGCTTTGTCTCGGCGCCACCGGCACCGACACCGGCGGCTCGATCCGCCAACCGGCGGCGTTCGCCGGTATCGTCGGCATCAAGCCGACCTACGGCCGCTGCTCGCGCTGGGGGATCGTGGCATTCGCCTCGTCGCTCGATCAGGCGGGGCCGTTCGCACGCACGGTGAAGGACGCGGCGATTTTGCTTCGCTCGATGGCCGGCCACGACCCCAAAGATTCGACGAGCGCGGATCTCAAAGTGCCGGATTTCGAAAAAGCCGCCGGCCAATCGATCAAGGGTCGCAAGATCGGGATCCCGAAGGAATACCGCGTCGACGGCATGCCGAAAGAAATCGAGAAGCTGTGGGAGGAGGGCGCCACGTGGTTGAAGAAAGCGGGCGCCGAGATCGTCGAGATTTCGCTGCCGCACACTAAATATGCGTTACCCGCCTATTACATCGTGGCGCCGGCCGAAGCTTCCTCCAACCTCGCGCGCTATGACGGCGTGCGCTATGGCCTGCGCGTGCCAGGCCGCGACATGATCGAACTCTACGAGAAGACGCGCGCGGCGGGTTTCGGCAAAGAAGTGCGCCGGCGCATTCTGATCGGCACCTATGTGCTCTCGGCCGGCTATTACGACGCGTATTATTTGCGCGCGCAAAAGGTGCGAACGCTGATCAAGCGCGATTTCGAGGAAGCGTTCGCTAAGGGTGTCGACGCGGTGCTGACGCCCGCGACACCTTCCTCCGCCTTCGCCATCGGCGAGAAGTCTTCTGGCGATCCGGTGGAGATGTATTTGAACGACGTCTTCACGGTGACGGTGAACATGGCGGGGCTGCCGGGCATTTCGGTTCCCGCTGGGCTCGATGGCGCGGGGCTTCCGCTCGGGTTGCAGCTGATCGGCCAGCCGTTCGACGAGGAAGCGCTGTTTTCGCTCGGCCATGTGATCGAGCAGGCGGCCGGGCGTTTCTCGCCCAAGCCTTGGTGGTGAGCGTTTCTTCCCCTCGTTTACGCTGTTAACCAAACTCGCTTGACGCTGCCCGTGACCGCCGGGATAAGTTTCGGCAGGGTGCGGTGATGCGTATAGGGCGTGGAACGGCCGTGGCGGCGCTCGCGTTTTTTCTCGCGGGCTGCGCCAGCGTGCAAAATCTTCCGGTCAATGTGCCGATCGGCGGCAGCGCACCGCTCGCGCCGGGTGCTCCTTCCGAGGCCTATAGCGACGATCTCCTGATCGGGCTTTCCTTTTCCGGCGGCGGCTCGCGCGCCGCGGCCTTCTCCTACGGCGCGCTCGCTGCCTTTGACGAGACCATGCTGCCCCCGCGCGAGGGCGATGGCCGCTTGATCGAGCGCATCGATTTCGTCTCCGGCGTCTCCGGCGGCTCGGTCACCGCCGCCTATTTCGGGCTCAAGCAGCGCGCGGCGCTCGCCGATTTCCGCGAGCGTTTCTTGCTCCGGAACGCCGAGGAAGAATTGATCACGCAGGTCAATTTCGCCACGCTGGGCTTGGCACTCGGCGGCGGCGTCAATGGTGACCGGCGTTTTTCGCAATGGCTCGATCAAAACCTGTTTGGCGGCGCCACCTTCGGCGACTTGCGCGCGGTGAAGAGACCCCGCATCTGGATCAATGCCTCCGACATCTATAACCGCACGCCGTTCATATTCGGCGCCACCGCTTTCGGCGCGCTCTGCAGCGATCTCAATGCCTATCCGCTCTCCGACGCGGTGGCGGCGTCCGCAGCGGTGCCGATCGTGTTCGCGCCGGTCATCCTCGAAAGCTATGGCGGCCGCTGCAACACGCCGCTGCCGCCCGGCGTCGAGCGCGCGCGCAGAAACCCGCAAGCGCCGCCCTTGCTGCGGGACTTCGCCGAGGCGATCGAGCATTACCGCGACGGCTCGATGAAATACGTCAAGCTCCTCGACGGCGGCCTCGTCGATAATTTCGGTCTCTCCGGCTTTACCATCGCCCGCCTCGCGGCGGAAAAGGACAAGCCTTATGAGCCGATGTCGCCGCAGCAAGCAGTGAAGATCCGGCGCGGGATGTTTCTCGTCATCGATGCCGGCCGCGGTCCCTCGGGCGACTGGGCGAGCAAGCTCGCAGGCCCTGACGGCGCGGAGATTGTGCTGGCTTCCGCCGACACCGCAATCGGTGCCAGCATGAACGCGAGCTACACCGCGTTCGAGACGCTGACGTTCGATTGGCAGCAGCAACTGATCCGCTGGCGCTGCTCGCTCCCCGCCGCCGAGCGCGCCCGGCTCGGCATCAAGCCCGGCTGGAATTGCCGCGACCTGAAATTCTTCATCGGCCGCGTCAGCTTCGATCAGTTTTCCGGCGCGCGCGCGGCGGAACTAAACGCCATCCCGACGCGGTTTCGTCTTCCGCCGGAATCGGTCGATCTCTTGATCAACGCGGGCCGCGAAGCGGTGCGTAACAGCGCGCCCTTCCGCGCCTTTATCGGCAGTCTTTAGCGCGCGCGATGCTGGAATTCTGACATCGATCGCAGTCTTGAAGGTGTCATCGAAACGATTTACCGAGAAGCATTAGCCTTCACCCGACCGGCCTTTGGCCGGCCGACCCTCCCCCAAAGGGGGAGGGATAAGGTATCCAATGAACGCACCGGCCAAATCGAAACTGATCAAGGGCGAGAGCGGCGAGTGGGAAGTCGTGATCGGGCTTGAGGTCCATGCCCAGGTCACCTCGAACGCAAAGCTCTTTTCCGGCGCCTCGACCGCATTCGGCGGCGAGCCCAATTCGCACGTCTCATTGGTCGATGCCGCGATGCCCGGCATGTTGCCGGTGATCAACCGCTATTGCGTCGAGCAGGCGGTGAAGACGGGCCTCGGCCTCAAGGCCGCGATCAACAACAAATCGGTGTTCGACCGGAAGAATTATTTCTATCCGGATCTGCCGCAGGGCTATCAGATCAGCCAGTACAAATCGCCGGTCGTGGGCGAGGGCAAGGTCACCGTCGACCTCGCGGATGGCGAGACGATCGAGGTCGGCATCGAGCGGCTGCATTTGGAGCAAGACGCCGGCAAGTCGATCCATGACCTCCATCCCACCAATTCGCTCGTCGATCTTAATCGGTCGGGCGTGGCGCTGATGGAGATCGTGTCGAAGCCCGACCTGCGCTCCGCCGACGAGGCGCGGGCCTTTCTTACCAAGTTGCGGACGATCCTGCGCTATCTCGGCACCTGCGATGGCGACATGGAGAAGGGCAGCCTCCGCGCCGACGTCAACGTGTCGGTGAGGAAGCCGGGTGCCGCGCTCGGCACGCGCTGCGAGATCAAGAACGTGAACTCGATCCGCTTCGTCGGTCAGGCGATCGAGTTCGAGTCGCGCAGGCAGATCGATATCATCGAGGACGGTGGCAAGATCGACCAGGAAACGCGGCTCTTTGATTCGAACAAGGGCGAGACGCGCTCGATGCGCAATAAGGAAGAGGCGCACGACTACCGCTACTTTTCCGATCCCGATTTGCTGCCGCTCGAATTCGACGAGGCCTTCGTCGCCAGGCTTAAAGCGGATCTGCCGGAATTGCCGGACGAGAAGAAGGCGCGCTTCGTGAAAAGTTACGGGCTTTCGCCCTACGATGCCGGCGTTCTGATCGGCGAGCGCGGCACGGCCGACTTCTTCGAGGAGGTCGCCAAGGGCCGCGACGCCAAGGCCGCGGCGAACTTCGTCATCAACGAGTTTTTCGGCCGCTTGAACAAGGAGGGGAAGGACATTTCGGCCTCGCCCGTCTCTGCGAAGCAGCTCGCCTCGATCGTCGATCTGATCGGCGACGGCACGATTTCCGGCAAGATCGCAAAGGACCTGTTCGAAATCGTGTGGAACGAAGGCGGCGATCCGCGCGCGATCGTCGAAAAACGCGGCATGAAGCAGATGACCGATACCGGCGCGATCGAAAAGGCCGTCGACGGCGTGATCGCGAAGAACCCCGACAAGGTTGCGGAGGTCAAGGCAAAGCCGAATTTGCTCGGCTGGTTCGTCGGCCAGGTCTTGAAAGAGACCGGCGGCAAGGCCAATCCGGCGGCGGTGAACGAATTGCTGAAGAAGAAGCTCGGTATTTAAGACACGGCCGTTGCTCACGACGGCTTTCGCGCCGCGGCTGCGAGCCGCTATAATGAGGCATACCCGCGGGGAAATCCGCGGCCGCCTATCAATCGAAAACCCGGGGAGCCGCCATGGCCAATCGTTTCACGTTGTATGGGCACCAGCTATCGGGCCCGACCTATAAGGTCGCGCTCATGCTCGTGCTCAGCGGCGAGCCGTTCACCTATCATCACGTTGATCTGCGTGCCGGCGCGCACAAGCAGCCCGACTATCTCGCCAAGAACCGCTTCGGCCAAGTGCCGTGCCTCCATGATGGCACGCACCACTACTGCCAGTCGGCCTCGATCCTGCAATACCTCGCCGAGACGCTGAAGAAGTTCGACGGCAAGAATGCCGAGGAGCACGCGCGCATCCGCGAATGGATGTTCTGGGATTTCGACCGGCTCGCGCCCGGTGTTTTCCGCTCGCGCGCCTACAAGGCCGGTCTTCGCAAAGGAGAGCCGCCGGTCGTTGAGAGCTTTAAGGCGGACGGCGACGCGGGGCTCGCCGTGCTCGAGCAGCATCTTTCGAAAAGCGAGTGGTTGGTGGGCGGCAAGTCGACGATTGCCGACATCGACTGCTACGGCGTCGTGCACTACGCGCCCGTAAGCTTCGATCTCGCCAAATACCCGAAGGTGGCGGATTGGAAAAAGCGCTTCGAGGCGTTGCCGGGATTCGGCACGCCGGAGCAGATCGTACCTGGCGAGCAGAAGGCGGCGTAACTCCCGTTTTCATTCTGAGCGGCGCGACGACTGCGCGCTACGACGCGGCACTTGGCGCGGGCCGCTCCTGGATGTTCGCGATCGTGCGAAACCGCGCGATCAACGCGCTCCGCGACACGAGCCGCGAGCGGGCGGCGCCCGAGGAAGAAATCGTTGCCGCCATCGACCGCGGTAACGAGGGCGACAATGTCTTCGACAGGCTCGCCGTAGGAAGCGCGCTCCGGCGCTGCCTCGAGCAACTCGATCCGCGCCGCCGCACGGGCGTTCTTCTCGCTTATGTCGAGGGCCTATCGCATGGCGAGATCGCGGCAAAGCTCGGCGTGCCGCTTGGCACTGCGAAGTCGTGGATCACGAGAAGCCTCGCGCAGCTGAAGGAGTGCTTGGCATGAGCGACCGGAAAACGGACGATCTCTCCGCCGGCGAATACGTGCTCGGGCTGCTGGAAGGTCCGGCCCTCGCCGAATTCGAGCGGCGGCTCGCGGGCGATCGCGCCTTGGCGGCGGCAGTCGCGCGCTGGCGTGAGCATTTTTTCGCGCTCGACGCGACCGCGGCACCCATGCCCGCGTCGGCCGCATTGTGGGGAAAAATCGAAACGAGCGTCGGCCGGCGCGGCGTTGCCGACGATGCGCCTCGCTTCAGGGAACGCATGTGGTCGAGCCTCGGCTTCTGGCGCGGGGCCTCGTTCGCGGGGGCGGCGGCGAGCGCCTTGCTCGCGGTTGCGCTGGGGCTGATGGCGGGCCGGGCGACGCCGCGTCCGATGATCATCGCGGTGATGCAGACCGGGGAGGCGTCGCCGGGCGCGATCGTCCAGGCCTTTGCCGACGGCTCGCTCACCATCGTGCCGCTCAAGGATTTCGACGTTCCACCCGGCCTCACCATGCAACTCTGGACGTTGTGGGATAAGCAGAAAGGGCCGGTCTCGGTCGGCCTGATCGATCGCACGCACAGCGCGAGGTTCGAACGCGCGGATTTGCCGCAACAGAACGATCAGATCTACGAGATCACGCTCGAGCAGGCAGGCGGCTCGCCGACCGGCCCGGTGCTGGTGAAGGGCTACGCCACGACGCCGCGTTGAGGTTGCGAGCATGGCTCGCATGCCGATTGCGCCATTGTCGTTCCGCGCCCGCCGGTCTAGGGCATCCCGGCTATTCACTGATTGCAGCGGAGTTCATTGATGGCCAGGGCAAAAGCCAAGCGCGCGAAGAAGGTCACGAAGGCGAAGCGCGTCGCGAAGCAGACGAAGCCGATCGAGCTTTATTACTGGCCGACGCCGAACGGCTGGAAAATCTCGATCATGCTGGAAGAATGCGGGCTGCCTTACAAAATGATTCCGGTGAACATCGCGCGCGGCGATCAGTTCAAGCCGGAGTTTCTCGCGATCTCGCCGAACAACCGCATGCCCGCGATCGTCGATCCAGAAGGCCCCGGCGGCAAGCCGATCTCGGTGTTCGAGTCGGGCGCGATCATGCAGTATCTCGGCCGCAAGACCGGCAAGTTCTATCCCGCCGACGAGCGCAAGCGCGTCGAGGTCGACGAGTGGCTGTTCTGGCAGATGGGCGGTCTCGGGCCGATGGCGGGGCAGGCCAACCACTTCCGCCGCTACGCGCCGGAGAAGATCGAATACGCCATCAATCGCTACACCAACGAGGTGCGCCGGCTCTACGGCGTGATGAACAAGCGCTTGGCGGCGCGCGATTATCTCGCCGGCGCTTATTCGATCGCCGACATCGCCTGCTTCGGCTGGGCGCGAATCTGGGAGCGCATGGGGATGGATGTCGGCGAGTTTCCGCACTTCAAGCGTTGGCTCGAACGGGTGAAGGCGCGGCCGGCGGTGCAGCGCGGCGTGGCGCTCCGCGTCGAGGAAGCGGGCCAGGTCGACATCGCCAAGGACAAAGAGGCGTGGAAGCTTCTGTTCACGCAAGGCGCGCGCGCCTGAGCGCGATTTTCCGCCGCTGATTCGTGCGAATGACGAATCGCATGCGACATTCGCGCGCGCGACACAGCAACGACGCGTGCACTCGGCCATACTTCTTCGATTGGCTGTTTCTATTTCGCCCCTGGCGGCACCACCTTCATCACGAACGAGGTCGGCGTCTCGTTCGGCCCGAAGGGGCCCGGCACCTTGTTTTTAATCGGCGGCAGGCTTTTCAAATAAGCGGCGATGGCGAGGGCATCCGCCTGGGTGAGAACCACGAAGCTTCGCCACGGCATGATCGGCGCCAACTCGCGGCCGTCGGGCCGCTGGCCCTTGGTGATCGCGGCGACGACCTCTTCCGGCGTCCAGCTGCCGAGGCCGGTTTCCTTGTCGGACGTCAAATTCGGCCCGTGAAAAACACCGAGGCCAGGAAGTTCGAAGCCGACCTCCGATCCCCCGAGCGTGCGCGAGAAATCCGGCTTGCCGAGGAAGACGCCGGGCGTATGGCAATCGTTGCAGCCGCCGAGCATGACGAGATATTTCCCGCGCTCGGTCTGCGGGTCGGCGCGGGCTGCGGTCAAAAAGACGGCGCCGACGGCCCCGTTCGCGAGAAAGACAAATAGCAAACAAGCAAGCTTTCGCATTGGTTTCCCCACTTTCATCGACCCTCCCGGCAAGGTTCGTCCTCAACTTTAGAATGCTAATGGAGGTGGCGAAAGCTCGCTCCGCGCGAACGTCCTTTTATATGCAGCCTGTCGCGATGGTGAGCACTTCGTCACCGGCCATCGTTTCCGCTTCCTTTCGATGCGGTCGGCAACGCCGCCAATGGGCGTTTTCAATGCTGAATCGAGCGTGAATTAAGGCTGCAGAAAGCCGCCCTTCACAGTCCATTCAGCCAACTACTTAAGATGAGATTCAAATCCGCCGGGCAATCCTCGTCTGACAAAGGGCGGTGGAAATATCCGCCCGGGCAATGGGGAGACGTCAAATGGCGCGCTACGAAATCGCCACGCTCGAGACCGCCGCCACGGGGCAGGGCAACTCGGCTGGCGACATCTTTTTTCAGCTCGGCATCATGTTCTCGGCGGGCAGCGCCGCGGCGATCGATCGCATCGCCGCGCACAAGTGGTTCAACCTCGCCGCCGCGCGCGGCAACCGCACGGCGGCCGAGCGCCGCCGCGAGCTCGCGGCCGAGATGTCGGATCAGGAAATCGCGTCGGCGCAATCCGCCGCCCGCGAGTGGCTGACGACGCACTAGATAAAACAAGCGTAAGAAAAGCCTGGAGGGGGCGGGGCCGGCGTCGCAAGACGTCGGCCTTTCTACTTTGGACGGCTTTAGAACTCGACGATGATCTTGCCGAAATGCCGGCCTTCGGCGATCGCCGCGATCGCAGCGCGGGTCTCATTGAAAGCGAAGCGATGCGCGTCGATGACCGGGGTCACGCGATGCCGCTCGATCGCACGCACCATCGCTTCGAACATATCGCGGTTGCCAAGCGTGACACCCTGTAGCCGCACGTTCCGGGTAACGACGCGGCCGAGATTGAGCGGCGCGATCCCGCCGGACAAGACGCCGATCAGCGCGACGGTACCGCTCACGCGCACGGCGCGGAGTGACTGATCGAGCGATTTTTCGCCGCCGAGTTCGATCACGAGATCGGCGCTGCGCCCGCCCGCATGCTTGCGTAACTCGCGGTACCATTCGGGATGCTCGCGATAATTGACCAGGATGTCGCCGCCGAGTGCCTTGACCCGCGCAAGCTTCTCGCCGCTCGAAGACGCGATGGCCACGGTCGCGCCGGCGAGCTTGGCGAATTGCAGCGCGAACAGCGAAACGCCACCGGTGCCTTGCGTCACCACGAGGTCGCCGGGTTTTGTGCCACCTTCGATCACGGCATTCCAGGCGGTGAGTGCCGCACAGGGGAGGGTAGCGGCCTCGGCCGCGGAAAAATGCGCCGGCGCCTTCACCACGGCTTCTTGCGAGACGCACATGTATTCCTGCATCACGCCGTCGAGGGGCCCCGCGAGCATGTGCGCGCGGTGCGCCTCTTGAAGCGGTCCGCCAAACCAGGTTTGCGCGAATAGCGGGCAGACGAGATCGCCGGTCTGGACGCGGGTGACGCCCGCGCCGGTTTCGATCACGCGGCCGGCGCCGTCGGACAGCACGATCAGGGGAAGGTCGCCCGAATGCCGCCCATAGCCGTGCCGGATCATGACCAAGTCGCGGTAGTTGAGGGAGGCCGCCTCCATTTTCACGACCACTTCGCCCGCGCCGGGCTTGGGATCGGGGCGGGTGCCGGGCACGACGTGCTCGAGCGTCCAATCGCCGCGCAATTCGATGACTTTCATGCCGGCATTTCGCTCCAGGTAACGTTCACGATTTCTCTATATAAAGGATGCGCGCGCGGCTATGGCGATCGCGAGCCTTGAAATGGGCGGTCTCGTTCGGCATAGCTCACAGAACGGAGACGTGGCCGAGAGGCTGAAGGCGGCGGTTTGCTAAACCGTTATACGGTCAAAAGCCGTATCGAGGGTTCGAATCCCTCCGTCTCCGCCAATACACCAACATAAACCATTGATGCGATAAGATTTTTGATAAGGGGAGGCATTTCTGTCCTAGCAGGTGCCTTAGCAGTCTCAACCGGTGAGCGCGTGTGGCTGATCTTAATTTTCTTTGAGACAAAAAGCCCCTACATCATCCGGGCTTTTTATTTAAAGGCCGCGTCGCTGGTTTCCGCTTTAGATCAAAAGCGGAAGTGGGGCGATGCTCCTGCGCTATGTCAGCTATTCATTCAGAAGCGGAAGTGAGAGCACGCGGCGCTTTATGTCCGCCCATCACCCAAAAGCAGACATTCGTAAATGAGCGGAGCATGTCCGCTAAGTGCCAATCGTTGCGTATCCACTCAACGCCAGCGCGGGCCCTTGTCTGCTGTTGCTCTAATAGGCGACAAACGCGAGTGCGGTTAGTTTGTACGCGAAGTACCACAAGAGCTAGCGAAGCTACCCGGCCGCCAAAGTAATCTATCGCCAGTCGGTCGCGTAGGCGTTAGTGGACGATGATTGTTGGCTTCCCGGGATCGCTCGAATAGGACGGCACCGGTGTTACCTCCCAAGTGGGTAAGATCGTCCTTATCGCAGGTTGCCGCGATCGCTAGTCCAATGGAAGCAAGGTGAACGCGGCGGTAGCAATACACGGCGAGCAGCACTCTTGCCGTCGGCGAGACCGTTGCAATGAGTTCGCTCAGCCCATGTGCGCTGGCGCGGTACATCTCACCGAGCATTTCATCGGGAACCGGACAGAGCTCGTCCTCAAGCATTACGTGTTGTTCAGGCAACATCGCGAGGCCTCCAAACGGCTATTTCTGTCGTGATCATCTGATGCAGCGTATTAACGTGGCGTTAACCCCGCCGGATCGGCATTGCGCCGAGTGACGTGACTGGGCTTTTTTAGGATCAGACGTTTTGAGAGAAAATAGCTTGGAAAGGAACTTGGTGTGGCTGGCTCGCTAGTGTCGCTTATGGGTCAAAAGCAGACGGGATGCTTTCTTATTGCGATGTCCGCTCTTACCCTGAAAGCGGACATGCGAGTGCCTCACAGCGGCGTCCGCTAAGTGCCATTAGCGACCGAAGCACTGCAATGCAGCAAGTATCGAGAAGTGCACTTAAGCCAGCATAGAACTGCCATTGACAGACATCAGGTCGTATTGTGTGATTTCACGAATTAAACGCGACGATAACGAACAATCTTGATCTGTTGTTGGGGGACAACATGCTGGGGCTCAATCGCTCGCAGGTGCTCAAAGGCTTGGCTGCTATACTCTGTATTGCAGCCATTAGCTGGCTTGCGTTGGATTATTTCGTTCCTTCACCGCCGAAGAAGATTGCAATCGCTACCGCTTTTAAAGGTGGCGCCTACGAGCTTTTTGGTCACCGCTATCAGGAAATGCTAGCGAAGTCCCGCGTGACTCTAGACGTGCTTTTGACCAAAGGCTCAGTGGAAAACCTCAGCTTACTGCAGGACGATAAATCACACGTTCAGGTCGCCTTTGTGCAAGGCGGGATCTCAAACGGCAAGCAAGAGCCCGGCGTGTTGTCTTTGGGGCGTATCAACTATCAATTGTTCTGGGTCTTTTACCGTGCGACCGACACGTTCGAGCATCTGGCTCAGTTGAAGGGAAAACGCGTTGCCGTGGGGCCAGTCGGCAGCGCCACGCAAATTATCGCCGAAAAAATTCTCGCAGCAAACGATGTGAAGTCCGATAATACGGTGATGTCGCCTCTAGCCGGAGAACCTGCGATCAAGGCGCTGACTGAGGGCAAAGTCGATGTTATATTTCTTGCATTTGCGCCGGATGCGCCGGTCATACAGGCCCTGCTGCACGATCCCAATATTAAGCTAATGAGCCTTCAGCGAGTTGACGCGCTGACCCGTATCTTTCCGTTTCTTGTCAAATTGATCATGCCGCAGGGAGTTGTTGATCTTGCTCGTAACGTCCCCGCCACCGACGTCACGATGATTGGAACCACTAATGCCATACTCGTGCGCCAAGATCTCCATCCGGAGATTATTTATATTCTGGCGCGAACATTGCAGGAAACGCACAACGATGCGGGACTATTTCAGCGAGCCGGAGAATTCCCTACGCAAACAGATCCCGAATATCCTATCGCGCAAACTGCGCTCGATTACTACAAAAACGGCCCGTCGTTTTTACACCGTTATCTGCCCTTCTGGGCCGCTAATTATTTACGAAGAGTAATTGCAATATTCGTGGGGGCCATAGCAATCGTTTTGCCGATGTTCAATTTTGCACCAAAGTTGTATTTGTGGATTGTTCGCGAAAACATGAGTAAATTATATCGCCGCCTTAGAATTATTGAGAAGGGATTGCAAACAGAACTGACCACGCCTCAGGTCGCAAGTTTCCAAGACGAATTGGAGAACATCGACAAGATGGCAAGTCGTTTGTCGGTTCCGATACGACATTCGGCTCTGCTTTTTAGTTTAAAAATCCATATCAATCTTATACGCACGCGTCTTGCAGCGCGTCTCGCTGAGCTACGCTATCCGACAGCCAAAGTTGCTTAGGGCATGAACTCATAAACTCGTCCGTAAATTGCTTGCCTAATGTCCGCTTTGGGTCATATGCGGAATTGACGCACATTCATTGTGATGTCTGCTCTTACGTAGAAAGCAGACATTGATCGCCGAGACTGACCTGTCCGCTTCGGGCAATGAACGCTGAAGTCATTCCGACAAAGAGAAAAAGAAACGTCTTATCAAGCCATGTACGAAGCAAGAACTTGTCGGAATGGGCCTAGAAATCATTGAAGGTGCCAAAGACTTCTAAGCTGTGGGTCGCTGGTTCGAATCCAGCCGGGGTCGCCAGTTTTCAATGACTTAGCGGTCGCCTGCAACTCCATTCCGACAAATCTGTTTTGGAGGCTGCTGTTCTATCTAGCGGAGCTACGTGACCGGTCCGTCGAACGCTCCGATGTCTGCTTTACCCTCGAAAGCGGACATTGATTGGTAGTTTGAGCATGTCCGTTAAGTGCCATTAGCGACATCCTTGAAGTGCCGGTAGGCGGAGCCGTCCACAGCATCATAAGCGGACATGACGCAGTCTAATCGCGATGTCTGCTCAGGGCTTTAAGCCGAAACGCGGAAAATCCAGCAACCTCGCAAACTAAATGCTGCCGGGTGTGCAATTTAGTACAGACCCTAGATACGACGCCTGATGGCTTCCACCCGGGAGTGTGCTATTGTTCATGCCGATCCGTGGTCATTTGGGGGAATGTCCGATGAGAACGACGGACTCAGCCTTTTCGCGCCAGCTCCGCGCTGGCGTTACCCTGCGGGCTTTAGCGGCCGGGTCTGCCTCAGCGGGTGATCTCCGATCAGGGAACAACACAAGCGCCCTCGTCGGAACGCGATACTTTTCCAGGTATTTGACTACTGCTGTTGCGGCTCTCGGCCTAATGGTGGTCGCCCCGACTTCTCCCGGCTATGCACAGGCATTTCTAGGAACAGCGTTTGACTTCGGAGTTCTAGCCGGATCAACAGTTACCAACACCGTAACTTCGACCGTGATTAGCGGCAATGTCGGAGTGTGGCCGGGGAGCGCCATCACCAATTTTCCTCCGGGTGAGGTGACATCACAATATGCGATACATGCGGGCGATGCGGTCGCGCAGCAAGCACAGGCGGACAATACCGCTGCCTATATTACACTGAGCGGGTTAAAGGGAACGCTACTCTCAGGAGATCTTGGAGCGGGCCGTATACTTACGCAAGGTGTCTATAACATCGGCGCGGGGCTGTTGACCGGGACGCTCACGCTCGACGCGCAAGGAAACTCCAACGCTGTTTTCATCATCAACATATCAAGCACGCTCATCACCGCGACCGGCTCGAAAATCGTTTTGATCAATGGCGCGCAAGGCGGAAACGTATTTTTCACGGTTGGCAGTTCTGCGACGCTCGGCGTCAGTTCGACGTTCAACGGCGACATTCTGGCGTTGACCACCATTACGCTGGACACCGGGGCCATCATTACCTGCGGCGATGCCTTGGCGCAAACTGGCGCGGTCAACCTCGACAACAACCGCATTACGGTCTGTAAGTCCACAGTTCTGGGGGGCTCGGTGGGCTCGACGATCAACAGTGCACTCAACGGTGTACTCGGTGAAGTCGGTACCGGGGCGGCACCTACTGGAATTCTGGCGATGAATTCGTTCCTATCGCTGGTGACTAATTTTTCTTCCGTTAATCGCCCGTTTGTTGCAAATAGCCCTGCGCTTCCCGTTAAGGCATTGCCTTCCGGTGTTGCATCCAGTCCGTATAGTTGGGGGGTTTGGGGTTCGGCGTACGGCAGTTCGGGTAACGCGCCCGGCGATATCACGGCCGGAAGCCACGATCGATCGGCAAGCGCGTTCGGCTTTGCTACGGGTGTCGATTATCGGGTTAATTCAGATACTCTCGTTGGTTTCGCGCTCGCGGGTGGTGGTATGCATTGGGGGCTGACGGATAGCCTCGGCAATGGCCACGCTGATATGTTTCAGGCTGCTTTCTACGGTATTAAGAATTTTAATGCGGCCTATGTAGCGGCCGCTATCGCTTATGGTTATTATAACGTATCGACCGACCGGGTCGTTGGTGCCGATAATCTAACTGCCAATTTCAATGCCAACGATGTCGGCGGCAGAGTCGAAGGTGGTTATCGCTTCTCGTTTGGTCAGTACGGGGTCACTCCCTATGTCGCCGAGCAAATGCAAGCGTTTCGTACGCCTGCCTACAGCGAGATCGGGTCGTCGGTAGCTGCGCTCGCTTACAATGCTCGCACGACGATTGCGAATAGAACCGAGGTTGGCTCTTGGTTTGATTGGACCACCCCGAGTAACTACGGCACTTTGACGCTGCGGTCCCGCCTTGCGTGGGCGCATGACCAAGGGAACGCATCGGATATGACCACCTCGTTTATATCGCTGCCTGGGGCCAGCTTTACTGTGGTCGGAGCCCCTGTGCCTCACGATCTGTTGCTGGCTTCTCTCGGCGCGGCGATAGGGTTCAGAAACGGGTTCTCGCTCGCCGCGTGGGCCGACGGTGAATTCGCCGGGCAAGTGCAGAGATACGCTGGTACCGTACAGCTGCGTTATAGTTTCTGAATCGAGTTTCAGGCAAGCAGCTCAAGACGCACAGCAGCAGGCGCCTCCCTCCTCGAACATGATCGACTGCGAAGCCGCACAATGCGGTAAATTTTGGCTCATTGAGCGTTCACTTGATTTAAATTCTGGTCGGTGCCGAGAAATTGAGGCGCTGGTCTTTGCCTTTGAGTTGTTGCCGATTTGGACGCACACCTACCAGGAGGCGATGCGACTAGCTGAGTATTGTGATCCAATTCCGCGTGAGCCGGTGGCGGGGAAATGGGTCAAAGTATGCGCGGTTCATCTTGTTGACGGGCTGTTCGTCTGCACGCGGTAAAAAGGTAAAAACGGTCACAGGCGCCATTCGCTGTAACTTGTCACCTTTAAATCGAGGTTGGCGGGCAATGGTTGGTCAATGTCCGCTTTGCCCCCAATAGCGTCCAAAATATTGCGATGCCGCGAAAGACGCGAAGTGCCAGAAGCGGACATTCGTAGCGAAGAATAGTTAGGACTTGAGACCGTATTTCACGAACTGCTCAGCAATATCGGCCTCAAGGGCCTTCGCCGCGGCGATGTCGGAATTGCCACCAGCAGTGTCGCCCTTTTTCAGCTTGGCAATTCCGCGGCCGTAGAGGCCGTCCGCGGCTTTGGGATCGAGCTTTCCGACCGCATCGTAGTCGGCGATCGCTCGATCATACTTGCCCGTGAGGTAGAGGGCATTGGCGCGGTTGCGCAGTGCAGACCAATAACTAGGGTCAATGTTGATCGCCTCGCTGTAGTCGGCGATGGCTCGGTCATTGTCGCCCTTGGCTTTGTACAGGTCGTCCCGGGCGAGATATGCGTTCTTCAACTTGGGATCCTGCCGGATCGCTTCGCTTACATCGGCGATGGGGTCGAAGTCGGTCTTCGGATTTCTGGCATCGAAAGCGCCTGATGTGATCTTAGCTTCTTCCAAGGTGCGCCGAGTGGTATCGGGACCCTCATATTCATGATAGATGGCACTGAATAATGTCTTGCCGCGGATTACAGTGCTGGTCACTAAAGAAAACTTCAAAAGGTCTTTTCCATCATCGCCCTTAAAGCCGCCAAGTATGGCCGCATAGCAGCCATGCTCATCTTCATCCACAACGCCAATATATTTTGTGCTGGTGACCGCTATTTTGGATTTCAAATCCTTGGCCGCGTCAGCAACAATATTCGGCACGTTTGACAAGGTGGCGTCACTTTGCTTGCGCATAGCGTCACAGAGTTCTTTGCGCAGGCTCTGCGTCTCTCCATCATGCCATGAATACTCTTCATTATTCGGAAGGTAGTACGCGGCGTAATTAAGAATGCTGCCGGCAACTCCATTGCGCCATGTCTTGCGACGTTCACACGGAACCGACAAAAGAATGAGCTTGTTGTCAGCACCCTGTAGGAGACGGGACATGACGTTAATGAAGAGGATATCTCGGGGATTATCGTTATCCATAAGACAAAACCCGTTAGGAGCTACAAAATCGAGACTGGTGCCGCCCACAGAGCGAACAGCGCTATCGGCGCGAGCCACCACAATCTGCAGGGCCAGCACGAACGACACTAATAAAACTCTCCCAAGCAGCGTCATATTCATCCCCACAGAGTCATCGACCAGCCACCCCATTGGTGACCTGCGGACAAGGTTATTCTAATTGGTGACGGAACTTCCATTGTAATATTTTGAGCGTAATTCAGCGACGCGGCACCACCGCGACTTAATCTGGCACTTGCAGGGATTGGTTGAGCGCCTGTGACGTAGGTAGTCGAGATATCCGCTTTGGGTCATTAGCGACCGATCTATTCAGCGCCAGTGTTGACCAACGTCCGCTTTGCATCCGATAGCGACCAAATCGCAAGACGCGGCGGGATGTCCGCAAAGTGCCAATCGCGACGACTGAGCGCCCTTCCACTCCTATCGACGTGTTCCCGAACTGCCTTTAACTTGGCGGTGCAACACTGTTTAGGTCGGAGAATACCATTGCAATATCATCACTTGTACGCCGATGACGCGGGTGAAAGTCATTGGCGAAATGTTGAAGTTGTCCTCAAAGAGCGCACCTTTGCCCCTCCAGCACAGGGCATACTTGTCTCAGAGCCGGAGAGCGTGACAAGCATGATGTTTCTGAAGCTGCCTGCTGGATGGAATGAGCCGATTCATCCAACACCTAAAAAACAGGCACTGATCTGTCTTGCCGGTGTTGTTCGCGTAACGGCCAGCGACGCAGAAGCGCGAGAGATTGGTCCGGGCGACGTCTGGCTTATGGAAGACCTAATTGGCAAGGGCCACCACACTCGTGTCACAAGCGACGAGGATTTTAAGGCGCTCATCGTTCAGTACGACTAGGCCAGATGTCCGAGATGGGTCATTCGCTACAGACACATCTAGCGCCAGTGCCAATCAATGTCCGTTATGCGCCGAAAGCGACCAAATCGCCGACATGCTGCGAACTACGCTTTGTGCCA
>PLBP01000002.1 GCA_003135415.1 Hyphomicrobiales bacterium | reverse complement strand
CCACGTCGTCCGGCTTAATGCCCGCCGCCTGCAATTCGCCATAGGTGAGCGCGCGCTCCTTCTCCTTGAAGGCGACCTTGCCCGCATTACCGCGCGCAACGTTGGAATCGACGAAATCGGCGGCGGCGTTATACGGCCGCCGCGCGGAAAGCTCCTCGTGCTCGGACATCGTCCCCCCGGATTTTTATTTTAGGAGCACATGCACTATATTGCACGAAACGGTGGGATCCTGCTAGACGCCGAGATGGCGGTGAATCAGCGCCTCGTCGGCCTTCAGCACTTGCGTCGTGCCGTCGAACACGATCTCGCCCTTCGCCATCACCACATGCCGTTCGGCGAGCGCCAGCAGATCGTCGAGGTTCTTGTCGACGACGACCGCCGCGATTCCGGTCGCGGCGACTTGGCGTAACGTCGCCCAGATTTCGTCGCGTACCTTGGGCGCCAGCCCTTCGGTCGCCTCGTCGAACAGGATGATGTCTGGATTGGTCATCAGCGCGCGCCCGATCGAGAGCATTTTCTGCTCGCCGCCCGAAAGCTCGTTGCCCCAATGCGTCCGCCGCTCGGCGAGCCGCGGAAACAGGGAATAGATGCGCTCGAGCGTCCAGTCGGGGCGCGTCCCGCGTCCGGGCCGGGCGGCGAAGGTGAGGTTTTCGATCACCGTGAGGTTGGGAAAGATTCCGCGGTCCTCGGGAATGAAGGCGAGCCCGGCGCGGGCGATGAACGAAGGGCGGTTACCGGTGATGTCGGCGCCGTTGAAAATAACGTGGCCCGTCCGCGGCTTCACGAGGCCGACGAGGCTGCGCAAAAGCGTCGTCTTGCCCATGCCGTTGCGGCCCAAGAGGCTCACGGTCTCGCGCGGCATCACGCGAAAATCGACGCCGCGGAGGATGTGGCTGTGCCCATAATAGGTGTTGATCTTTTCGGCGGCGAGCACGGGCGCGGTCATCGCACGATCTCCTGCCCCCAGCGGCCGAGATAGGCTTCGCGCACCGCCCGGTCGCGGCGGATGTCGTCAGGCTTCCCATGCGCGAGAAGCTTGCCCTCGACGAGCACGGTGAGCGTGTCGGCGGCGGCGAAGATCGCGTCCATGTCGTGCTCGATTAAAACCACGGTGTGATTGACGGAGAGCTTCCGCAATAGCGCGATGACGCGGCTGGTTTCCTCCGCTCCCATGCCGCCGAGCGGCTCGTCGAGAATCAGGAGCTTCGCGCCAGAGGCGAGCAGCATCGCGATCTCGAGCTGCCGTTGCTCGCCGTGGCTCAAATGCGAAGCAACCGCTTCAGCACGCGTGCTCAAGCCGGTGGCGGCGAGCGCATGCGCGATCTCTTTCGCTTCTTCGCGCGCGAATTTCCCCAACCGCAGGCGAAACGGCGACGGATGGCGCGCGTGCGCCGCGATCAGGCAATTTTCCCGGACCGTGAAGGGCAGGAAGATATTGGTGCGCTGATAGCTCCGCCCGAGCCCGCGCCGCGCGATCGCGTAAGGCGTCCGGCCGGCGATTTCCTCGTCGTCGAGCCGGATGCGCCCGGCGGTCGGCTTCGATGCGCCGGAGAGGAGATTGACGAAGGTGGTCTTGCCGGCGCCGTTCGGGCCGATGATGCCGTGCACGAGATTGGGTGCGAGTTTGAGAGAGACGCCGTTCACCGCCACGAGGCCGCCGAACGCGCGCGTGAGCCCCTCGACGGCGAGCGCCTTTCCGCGTTGCGGGCGCTCCTCTTGCGGATCGCCGGAAGGCTGATCGCGCTCCGGCCGCGCGCGCCGTGCGCGCGTCTCGAATAGGCCCGCGATCCCCCGCGGCCACGCCAGCACCGCGGCGATCAAGATGAGGCCGAGCCCGAGCGACCAATGGTTAGCAATCGGCCCGACCCAGCTTCCGGTCTTGAGAACCTCTTCGATCGCCGAATAGAGGAGGGCGCCGAGGATCGGCCCGAACAGCGTGCCGGCGCCGCCGAGCACCACCATCATGATGGCGATGCCCGATTGCCGCCAGCCAAAGAGATCCGGCGCGACGTAGCCGTCGATGGTCGCATACAGAACGCCGGCGAAGCCCGCCACCGCGCCGGCGAAGACGAAACTCAGGAGCTTGTGGGCGTAGGTGTTGAAGCCGAGCGCGCCTACGCGCTCCTCGTTCCAGCGGATCGCCTGCAAGACGCGGCCGAAAGGCGTGCGCGCGAGCACGAGCATCAGAAGATAAACGGCGACCAGCGCCCCGAGACAAAAATAGTAAAACGCGAAACGGTTCTCGAAATCGAGGATGGTCACGCCGAACAGCGTGACTTCCGGCTTCACGTTGATGTAGGCGCCGTCCGATCCGCCGGCGATGCGGCTCGTGTAGAACAGCGAGAACAGCATTTGCCCGAAGGCGAGCGTGACCATGATGAAATAGAATCCGCGCGTCAGCACGCAGAAGGCACCGATGATGGCAGCGGCCGCGCCCGCGGCCAGCATGGCGGCTGGAAACGCGATGATGGCGTTCGCCGCCTCCGCTTGCGGCGAAATGAAATAAAGCGAGTAGGCGCCGAGCCCGAAGAACATCGCATGGCCGAAGCTGACAAGCCCGGTGATGCCGATCAGGAAATCGAGGCTGATGACGAAAATCGCGAGCACCAGCACACGCGTCGTGAACTTGATTGCGTAGGAGCTGCCGACAAACGGCACCAGGAGTGCGGCGACGAGAAGCGCGATCAGAAGGATCACGATGAACGGTCGGGGCCTTTGCAACACGGTCTAGGCTCGCCCGAACAGGCCGCCCGGCCGTGTCACCAATACGGCCGCCATCAGCGCGTATACCACCACGCTCGCGAATTGCGGCAGGTAGACTTTGCCAAAAGCGTCGGCGAGGCCGATCAATAGGGCGCCGACGAAGGCGCCGCGCACGCTGCCGATTCCGCCGATCACGACGACGACCAAGGAAGTAATCAGTACCGACTCGCCGATGCCGGGATATACGCTCTCGATGGGCGCCGCGATGATTCCGCCAGCAGCCGCGAGCGAAACGCCCGCGGCGAACACGAAACGGAACAGGAGCCGCGTATCGATGCCGAGCACCTCAACCATCTCGCGGTTCGATTCGCCCGCGCGGATCATGCGGCCGATTTTCGTGCGCTGGATCACGAACATCATGGCGAGCGCGAGCAAAATGCACAGCCCCGCAACCGCGATGCGGTAAACGGGATAGCTCATGAGGCCGAAAATCTTCACGCTACCGGAAAGATAGGAGGGGATCGGAACGCTATGGGGGAACGTTCCCCAAATCATCCTCTGCAGCTCGTTGAATACCAAGATGAGCCCGAAGGTGAGCAGCACCTGTTGCAGATGATCGCGCGCATAGAGATGGCGAATGAACAGCCACTCGATGGCGGCGCCGAACAGAAATGCGATGGGAATGCCGAGCGCGAGCGAGAGGAAAATATCGCCGGTGAGACTCGTTAGCGTCAGCGATAGATACGCGCCGAGCATGTAGAACGAGCCGTGCGAGAGATTGATGACCCCCATGATGCCCAAGACAAGGGTCAAGCCGCTCGCGGCAAGAAAGATCAACAAGCCGTATTGCAGGCCATTGAAGATTTGAGTGAGGACGAGATCCATGACGGCTTAGCCCGGACACAATAGTGGCGGGGACCGGAGCCCCCGCCGCGCTATTGGTTCAGCTCGCGAGTTTGCAGCCGGTTCCGGGGTCGGAAAATTTGGTCGCCACGGTCTTGATCAGCACGTTCTTGCCACCCTTCAGCTCGCGCAGATAAAAATTCTGGATCGGGTTGTGGGCAGCCGAAATATCGAACGGCCCGCGCGGGCTCTTGAACGAAGCCGTGCTCATGGCGGCGAACATCGCGTCGCGCTTCGACACGTCGCCGCCCACGGCCTTGAGGCCCGCCTCCAACAATTGCATCGTGTCCCAACCCTGCACGGCGAAGACGTCGGGCGGAACCTTGTAGGCGTCGGTGTAGTCCTTGCGGAACGCCTTGTTCTCCGGATTGTCGACGTCATCGGCGTAATGCAGAACGGTTTTCACGCCGTCTCCCGCCGCGCCCACCGCGGCTTCGACGCCGTCGGTCAGGAAGCCTGGCCCCCACAACGGAATGCCGAGCTTTGCCGCCGCATAGTCCTTGATGTACTTCACCGCGCCGCCGCCGGAAAAGAACGAGTGCGTAATTTCAGGCTGCCAGTTCGCGATCTCGGCGAGCGCCGACTGGAATTCGACGGTCGGAAACGGAATGGTGATTTCCTTCAGCACCTTTCCGCCGCCCGCCGTGAAAGCTTCGGCGAAGCCGGCGATCATCTCCTTGCCCGCCGCGTAATCCCAAGTGAAGGACACCGCCGTTTTGATGCCTGCTTCGGCCGCTGCCTTTCCGGTCGCGAGGCCAACCTGGCCATTGGCGAAGGACGTGCGGAAAATGTTCTTGGCGCAGAGCGCGCGCGTCAGCACGTCCGCGCCCGCGTTCGGGTTGATGGTCGGCAAGCCCGCCTCGCGCGCGATCTTGGCCATGGCCATGGCGACGCCCGAATGCACGGTGCCGATCAGCACGTCGACCTTCTCACCCTCGATGAGCTTGGTGGTATTTTCCGCGCCCTTCGGGGGCTCCGACTCGTCGTCGAGCTTGACGAAGGTGATCTGGCGGCCGGCGAGCGCGCCGCCCTTTTGCTTGACATAGAGCTCTATCGCCCGCGTGATCGCCTCGCCGAGCTGGGCATAGGTGCCGCTATAAGGAAGCATTAGCCCGACCTTGAGCGGTCCTCCCTGCGCGAAGGACGGACGCACGAACGGAAAGGCGGCGACGGCGGCTCCCGCGCCCGTGAGCGCAAGCACGCGGCGGCGAGATAATTGTGAACGTGATTTCATCTGATTCCTCCCGGTGACCCGAATGAAAACGGGTTCGATCCCCTGATCGCGTGAGCGTCGCGGCAATCTTGTCGAATGACGATCGCCCGCTTGGGTCTTAGTGCCCAGCTTTCACGCGAAAATTACTTAATATGCAGTATACTACATGGGCCCCATCCGGCAAGTATGAGCGCTCAAACAAAAATCCAAGCGAAACCCGATTGTGGGTTAGGAACTGGACGCGGCCTTCGATCGCGCTCTTGCGGTCACGCGAATTCCTTGCACCCGGTAGTGCGGAGCTGACGGATCTCTTCCAAGATGTTCGGCGGCCTTCAGCATGTTGCGCTGCTCCACTTGCGGCATGCCGTAATACTGCCAGGTAGGGACGTAGTGGGTGGCCGGCAATTCAATTTGACGCCGTATCAGAGTTCGATTTGACTTAGGTCAATTGAGGCGCCGATCGCTTCTGATAATGATTTCAATAAGGAACAAAATAGAAAGTTCGCGATCTTTCGCGAACTGGGGAGGTTACGATGGCCATCAAACGTCTGATTACTGCGCTTGGCGTCACGCTCGCGGCTTTGATCGCCGGCGGGCAAACTGCTTCGGCAGAAGTCAAAATCGGTGCGGTGTTATCGGTCACCGGTCCGGCGTCCTTTCTCGGCGATCCGGAGAAGAAGACGCTGGAAATGTACGTCGAGGAAATCAACGCCAAAGGCGGCGTCAACGGCCAGAAGTTGCAATTGATCGTTTACGACGACGGCGCCAAACCGAGCGAAGCGCTCACTTTCGCCAAGCGCCTGGTGGATGAGGACAAGATCGTCGCCATGGTCGGCGGCAGCACCACCGGCTCGACGCTCGCCATGATTCCGGTGTTCGAAGAGGCGCAGATTCCTTTCATCTCGCTCGCCGGCGCCATCCAGATCATCCAGCCGGTGCGCAAGTGGGTGTTCAAGACCCCGCACACCGACACCATGGCCTGCGAGAAGATCTTCGGCGACCTCAATCGCCGCAACTTGAAGACCATCGCGATCATCTCGGGCGCCGACGCCTTCGGCAAGTCGATGCGCGATCAGTGCGTAGCGGTCGCACCGAAGGCCGGCATCACCATCGTGCACGAGGAGACCTACGGACCCAGCGATACCGACATGACGCCGCAGCTCACCAACATCAAGGGCAAGGCGGACGTTCAGGCGGTGATCAACACCGGCTTCGGCCAGGGCCCGGCGATCGTCACCCGCAATTACCGCCAGCTCGACATCAAGCTGCCATTCTACCAGAGCCATGGCGTCGCATCGAAGCAGTTCATCAGTCTCGCCGGCCCCGCCGCCGAGGGCGTGCGCCTGCCGGCCGCGGCGTTGCTGGTGGCCGACAAGCTGCCCGCAAATGACAGGCAGAAACCGGTCGTCGTGTCCTACAAGAACACCTACGAGCAGAAATCCGGCCAGCCGGTCTCGACCTTCGGCGGCCATGCCTATGACGGCCTGATGATTCTGATCGAGGCGGCCAAGCGCGCCGGCAGCTGGGACAAGGCCAAGGTGCGCGACGAAATCGAGAAGACCAAGGACTTCGTCGGCACCGGCGGTATCGTGAACATGTCGCCGACCGACCACCTCGGCCTCGATCTCACCGCGTTCCGCATGCTTGAAATCAAGGACGGCGACTGGACGCTGGTTCCGTAGATCGACTGCTCACGTCGTGAGGACGCTGCGTAGGCCCCTCGCAAGATGAGGGCATAGCAAGGCACTCGGCCTCGTCCTTCGAGACGCGCCCTTCCTGCGCTCCTCGGGATGAGGCCGATATGCATCGACGGGTGAAATGAGATGGCCGAGTTCCTGCAATTCGCCTTCTCCGGCCTGACCGTCGGTGCGGTCTATGCGCTCGTCGCGCTCGGCTTCACGCTCATCTACAATGCCTCCGACGTCGTGAACTTCGCGCAGGGCGAGTTCGTGATGATCGGCGGCATGACCACCGTCTTTCTGACGCTTGCCGGCGTGCCGCTGCCGCTAGCCGCGCTGATCGCCGTTGTTGCCGCGGTGGCCGTCGGTCTTTCGTTGCATCGCTTTGCCATCGAGCCGGCGCGCGGCGCCAGCGCGGTCGTCCTCATCATGATCACCATCGGCGCTTCGATCTTCCTGCGCGGCGCCGCCCAGGTCGTCTTCGACAAGCGCTTCCACAGCTTGCCGCCCCTGTTCGGTAACGATCCGATTCGCATCGGCGGCGCTTCCATTCTGCCGCAGAGCCTCGTCGTGCTCGCCGGTGCGGTCGTCATCGTAGTATTGCTGTGGGTCTTCATCGATCGCACGCTGTTCGGCAAGGCAGTGATCGCAACGGCGGCGAACCGGCTTGCCGCGCGTCTCGTCGGCATCGACACGCGCCGGATGGGCAGCTTTTCCTTCGCCGTATCGGCGGCGATCGGCGCCATCGCTGGCATCCTCGTCACGCCGATCACGCTGACCAGCTACGAGGTCGGCACCCTGCTCGCGCTCAAGGGATTCGCCGCGGCCATGCTCGGCGGCATGGGCAGTGCGGTCGGCGCCGTGGTCGGCGGCATCATGCTGGGGCTGCTCGAAGCATTCGCCGCCGGCTATCTGTCCTCGCAGTACAAGGACGCCGTCGCTTTCCTTGTCATTCTCATCGTGTTGTTCGTCATGCCGCATGGCCTGTTCGGCCGCGCCAAGATCGAGCGGGTGTGAACGTGCGCGTGCTGTTGAATTCCCGGCTGATGGCGATCGTCGCGGTGGCGGGGATCGCCGCGGTACTGCCGGCGTTCTTCCCCTCCGCTTATTATTATCGCGTCGCCGCCCTCGTGTTCGTCTTCGCGCTTGCCGCGATCGGACTGAACCTCTTGATGGGCTTTGCCGGCCAGGTGAGCCTCGGCCATGCCGGATTTATCGGCATCGGCGCCTATGCGGTCGCCGTCGGTCCGACCCATTTCGGCCTGCCGCCGTGGCTGTCGTTTGTGGCCGGTGCCGCGCTCTCGGCCATCGTCGCCTTTCTCGTCGGCCGGCCGATCCTGCGCCTGAAAGGGCATTATCTCGCCGTCGCCACGCTCGGCTTCGGTGTTCTGTTGTCCATCGTGTTCACCAACGAGGCGAAACTGACCGGCGGCCCGGACGGCATGTCGGTTCCGCACCTAGTTCTGTTCGGCTGGGCGGCGCGGGGATCGGAGACCTGGTACTGGATCAGCGCGGTGAGCTTCATGATCGGCGCCGCGCTCGCGCTCAACCTGCTCGACAGTCCGGCGGGGCGCGCGCTCCGGGCGATTCACGACAGCGAGGTGGCCGCGCGCATGCTCGGCATCGACGTGGCGAGAATGAAACTGACGGTGTTCGTCATCTCGGCCGTTTACGCCTCGATTGCCGGCTCCTATCTCGCGCTGTTCAACGGCCTCATCACGCCGGAGGTCTCCGGTTTCCTGCGCTCGATCGAGCTCGTCGCCATGGTGGTGCTCGGCGGCATGGGATCGATCATGGGCTCGCTCGTCGGCTCGGCGATACTCGTGGTGCTGCCGCAGGCGCTCACTTTTCTGCACGACTACGAGCACATGGCACTCGGCCTCATCCTCATGGGCGTCTTGATCTTTCTGCGCGGGGGCGTCGTGCCGAGCGTTGCCGCCATGTTTGCCAGGCGGCGCCCGTGACGATTCTTTCGACCGAGCGTTTGTCGATCTCCTTCGGCGGCGTGCGTGCCGTCGATGCGGTCAGTCTCGAAATCGACGCCGGGAAGGTGTTTTCCATCATCGGCCCGAACGGCGCCGGTAAGACGACGCTGTTCAACATAATCTCAGGCATCTACGTGCCGGAGGAAGGGCGGGTGCGGCTCGCCGGCGAGGACGTCACCGGGCTCGTGCCCGAGCGGCTCGCCCGATGCGGGCTCTCGCGCACCTTTCAGAACCTACAGATCTTCTTCCGCATGACCGCGATCGAGAATGTCATGGTCGGCCGCCATCGTCATGAGACCACCGGCATTCTAGCCGATCTCCTGCATCTACCCTCGGTCGGCCGGCAGAACGAGCGCACCCGTGCGGCGGCGTTGGCCGCGCTTGACCGCGTGGGGCTCGCGGCCGACGCCGAACGTCCCGCGGGCTCGCTCGCCTACGGCGCGTTGAAACGCCTTGAAATCGCGCGTGCGCTCGCCAGCGAGCCGAAGGCGTTGTTGCTCGACGAGCCGGCCGCCGGCTGCAATCCGGTCGAGACCCAGGAGCTCGAGCGCGTCATCCGCTCGATCGTGAAAGACGGCATAACCGTGGTTCTCGTCGAACACGATATGCGGCTCGTGATGAACGTGTCCGATCGGATCCATGTGTTGGCCAACGGTCGCACGCTGGCGGAAGGCACCGCCGCCGAGGTACGCGCGAATCCGGCCGTCATCGAGGCCTATCTCGGCGTCCAACGTTCGCGGGAGGCTGCGCGTGCTGTCGGTTGAGAATCTGACCAGCGCTTACGGCCGCATCGAGGCCTTGCACGGCGTCTCGATCGAGGTCGGCGCCGGCCAGATCGTGACGCTCGTCGGCGCCAACGGTGCCGGCAAGACGACTTTGCTGCGCGCTATCTCCGGGGTGCAGCCGATCACAGCCGGCTCGATTCGGTTCGACGGCAAGCCGATCGAAAGACTGCCGAGCCACGACAGGGTTGCGGCCGGAATCACCCAGGTTCCGGAAGGGCGGCAGCTGTTTGCGCCTTTGACGATCGAAGACAATTTGAAGCTCGGCGCATGGTCGCGTCGTGGAGCCGACGTGACGCCCGAGATCGCGCGCGTCTACGCGCTGTTTCCAATGCTCTACGAGAGGCGGAGCACGCCGGCCGGTGCGCTGTCCGGCGGCCAACAACAGATGCTAGCGATCGGGCGGGCGTTGATGGCGCGTCCCCGGCTATTGCTGCTCGACGAGCCATCGATGGGCCTCGCGCCGATCCTGGTCGATCAGATTCTCGAGACGATCCACGGGCTGAAACGCGGCGGACTTACCATTCTGCTGGTCGAGCAGAACGCGCGCGCGGCGCTGGCGATCGCCGACCGCGCCTACGTGCTCGAAACCGGCCGCATCACGGCGAGCGGAACCGCCGCTGAAGTGCAGGTCGATGAGCGGGTGCGGGAGGCTTATCTGGGCGTCTAGGACGGCCGGTTCAAGTTTCCTGTCGGCGGCCCGCGGTTGACCAAGATCAATTTAATCGGCGGCTGTAGCAAGTAGGCTTGAAGTTGAAGTGCATGGAGAGTACCGATGAAACAAAGCCTTCGCGCGGGACTGTCAAAGGTCACGCGCATCGTCGTCGACCGCGAGCGGACGATCGGCTTCATGGGCGAGGAGGCTCGCGTATATGCTACGCCATCCCTCGTCCGCGACATCGAGCACACCTGCCGCGACCTGCTGCTCGAACATTCCGATGCCGAAGAAGACTCGGTCGGGATGGAGGTCTCGGTGCGGCATACGGCGCCGACACTCCTTGGCATGAAAGTGGAAATCACTGCAACCATCTCGGCGATCGAAAACCGAAAGGTCACTTTCGACGTGTCCGCCAAGGATGAGCTCGAACCGATTGGCAACGGCACCCACACGCGGTTCGTGGTCGATGCCGGCAAGACGCGGGAGCGCCTGAAGGCAAAGGCGGCGAAACGCGCCACGAACCGAAGTGGATAAGTTAACGATGCCCCGCGATCGGCCACACCAGGAACGCATCGTTTCGACGTATTGCTATCAGTGCGTAGCCGGGCCGGACCTCTTGACGGTCCGCGTTCAGGACGGGATTGCAACCGAGATCAACCCGAATTTTTCCGCCGCCGCGATTCATCCTGGAGGAGGCAAGGCCTGCGTGAAGGCATTCGGACTGGTGCAAAAAGCCTATAGCCCGAACCGCGTCCTTTATCCGATGAAACGGACGAACCCAAAGAAGGGGCGCTCGGAGGAACCGGGATTCAAACGAATATCGTGGGACGAGGCGCTCGATCTCATTGCGGCCAAGCTCAACGCGGTGCGCGCGGCCGGCCTCACCGACGATACAGGTTACCCGCGCGTTGCCGCGAGTTTCGGTGGCGGCGGCACGCCGACCGCCTATATGGGAACGCTGCCGGCCTTCCTTTCCGCCTGGGGCCCGGTCGATATGAGCTTCGGCTCCGGTCAGGGCGTGAAGTGCACCCACTCGGAGCATCTCTACGGCGAGTTCTGGCACCGGGCGTTCACCGTTTCGCCCGACACGCCGCTATGCGAATACCTCGTTTCCTTCGGCGCCAATGTCGAGGCCTCGGGCGGGGTGTGCGGCGTCAAGCGTCATGCCGACGCGCGCAAGCGCGGCATGAAGCGGGTGCAGATAGAGCCGCATCTTTCTGTCACCGGCGCCTGTTCGGCCGAATGGATCCCGATCAAGCCGAAGACGGACGTCGCCTTTCTCTTTGCGATGATTCACGTGCTGCTGCACGAGCAGCCTCGTGTTCGGCTTGATTTGCCGTTCCTGAAGAATCACACGTCCTCGCCTTACTTGATAGGGCCGGGAGGTTTCTTCCTGCGCGATCCGCAGACGCAGAAACCGCTGATCATAGATGCCGCAAGCGGGCAGGCGGTGCCATTCGACACCAAGGATATCGCTCCGGCACTCGAAGGCGTTTTCACGGTCGATGGTATCGAGGTTGGAGCTGACCAGGAAGTCACCGCTCACCGTGCCGCCACCGTAAGCCCGGCTTTTGCGCATCTCGTCGCGCATGTGAAGGACTATTCGCCGGAATGGGCTTCGGCGATCTGCGACGTGGCCGCATCCACGATTCGCCGCATCGCCAATGAGTTCCTCGATCATGCTCGCGTCGGGGAAACGATCGAGATCGAGGGCATGACACTGCCCTACCGTCCGGTTTCGATCGCGCTCGGCAAAACCGTCAATAACGGATGGGGCGGCTTCGAATGCTGCTGGGCCCGCACGTTGATCCCTTGCCTTGTCGGCGCCCTCGAAGTGCCGGGTGGAACCCTGGGCACCGCCGTTCGGCTCAATCGCCCGGCCGACAATCGCTGGGCGAGCGTGAAGCCGGGCCCCGACGGCTTCATGGATTATCCCATGAATCCGACCAGCAAGGACGATTGGATTTCACGCCCGAGCGTGCGCAGCGCACATCGCACGCTGGTGCCGCTCGTCGCCAACTCGGCTTGGAGCCAGGCGCTCGGGCCCACGCATCTCGCCTGGATGATGCAGAACGAGGATTTCGAGAAACTGCCGCACGCTTTGCCGCCCGATGTCTGGTTCGTCTATCGCACGAACCCGGCGATCTCGTTCTGGGACACCAAGTCGATTGGCGAGACGATCGCACGCTTTCCGTTCACGGTTTGCTTCACCCTCACGCGCGACGAAACCAATCACATGGCCGATGTGCTGCTGCCCGATTGCTCCGATCTCGAGGGCCTGCAGCTGCTGCGCATCGGCGGCACCAAATATATGGAGCAGTTCTGGGATTATCAGGGTTTCGCGCTGCGCGATCCCGCGGTTCCGCCGCCAGGCGAGGCCAAGGACTTTACCTGGATCGCAACCGAGCTCGCGCGGCGGTCAGGGCTGCTCGAAAAGTATAATGCCGCCGTCAATAATGGCGCTCACGGTGTCAGACTCTCCGGGCCGAATTACGATTTCTCGCTCGACCTAGGCAAGGCGCATGACGTCGAGGCGGTGTGGAACGCAACCTGCCGTGCGGCGAGCGCGGAGATCACGGACGGTGTCGAGTCGCAGGGGCTCGACTGGTTTCGCGAACACGGCTTTCGGGTCAAACCGTTCCCGCGACTGATGTGGTATCTTTATCCGAAGCTGATCGAGCAGGGCTTGCGCTTCGAGCTACCCTACCAGGAGCACTTGCTGCGCGTCGGCAAGGAGCTCGAGCGGCGCCTGCACGAGCAGGGTATCCATTGGTGGGATAAGCAGCTTGCGGAATACGAAGCGCTTCCGCATTGGCGCGATTTAGGTGCGCTGTGGGAGAACGCGCTCGCCAAGCATTTCAGCGTGCAGATTGCCGATTATCCGTTCTGGCTAGTCACCTCACGCAGCATGCAATATTCCTGGGGCGGCAACGTCGGCATCCAGCTCATCAAGGAAGTGGCGGAGAACGTCGCGGGTCATGGCCGCATCGTCATGAATCGCGCCGCGGCCGAAAAGCTCGGCATCGGCGACGACGATCTCGCGGAGGTGCGCTCGCCGCTCAATCGCACCAAAGGCCGCGTCGCCCTGTGCGAGGGCATCCGGCCGGACACGCTGTTGATCATCGGCCAATTCGATCATTGGGTGACGCCGTTCGCGAAAGATTTCGGCGCGCCGAGCATGAATTCACTGGTGCCGATGTTGCTTGATCTGACCGACGCCACTGGCTCCAGCGCCGACCTCGTCAAGGTCAAGATCACACGGCTGGAAGGTGCCCCGTGACCCGCTGGGTGACGATCGCCGATCTCGAACGCTGCGTCGGATGTCAGACGTGCACGGTGGCGTGCCGGCATGCGAACGCGACGTCCCCCGCCGTGCAGTGGCGTAAGGTACTCGATATCGAAGCAGGTAGTTATCCGAACGTCAGCCGCACCTTCGTTCCGGTGGGCTGCCAGCACTGCGCCGACCCGCCCTGCATGCATGTCTGTCCCACGACCGCGACGCGCCAACGCGCCGACGGCATCGTGACGATCGACTACGAGCTCTGCATCGGATGTGCCTATTGCGAAGTCGCCTGTCCCTACCAGGCACGCTTTCTCGAACACACCCCGCACTTTGCCTATGGCGGGGCGGCTATGCCGAACGAAATCGAACGCGCGGATATGTCGCGCATGGGCGTGGCGCAGAAATGTACGTACTGCTCGGACCGCATCGATTTCGGAATCGAGAACGGAGTGGCGCCGGGCATCGATGCGCGCGCCACGCCCGCTTGCGTCAATTCCTGCATCGCCGACGCGCTGCATTTCGGTGATATCGAAAATCCAGACAGTAACGTTTCTCGGCTCCTGCGCGAGCAGCGGCACTTCCGCATGCATGAAGAGATCGGCACTGAACCCAGCTTCTATTATGTCTATGGCCGGGCGGATGAGATGCCGGTGGCGCCGAGCGATCCGGTTTTTGCTTCATCCATGGGAGCGGGAGAGCTGCGCACACGCGGCGTCGAGCCGTCGCTGCAGAAACATTGGGACTGGAAAGCGGCCGGCAATTTCGTCTGCGGCGGCGCGGGCATCGGCCTATTCGCGTTCACCGCGCTCGCGAGCTTCTGGCAAAGTTCGCTCGCAGCGCCGGGTTGGATCGCGATGGCGCTCGTCGCTGCCGGATTGCTTCTCCTCTTGTTCAAGATCGGCCGGCCGTGGCGAAGCCTCTATGTGATGTTGCAACCTCGGCGCTCGTGGATGACACGGGAAGCCTGGGTCGCCGCCGTTTTTTTCCCGCTCGGCGCGCTTGCCATATGGTTCGCCTCGCCCGCGCTGATGCTCGCCGCCGCCGTCACCGGTCTGTTATTCCTCTTCTGCCAGGCGATGATCCTGAGAGCGGCGAAGGGAATTCCGGCCTGGCGAATTCCGGCCGTTGTTCCTCTGATCATCGTGACGGGGATCGCCGAAGGGAGCGGATTGTTTCTGGCGGCGACGGCGCTCATGCAGGCGCCGCTGGCCGCGGTCGTTGCCGTCGCCGCGGTGATATTGGCCGTATTGCGATTTTGGACCTGGCGTTCGTATCTCGCAGCGCTCGCAAACGAGGGCGCGCCGACGCGCATGTTTGCGGTGTTCGACGCATTCAAACCGTGGTTCTTCCTAATCGGCCTTGCGCTACCCGCGGCTCTGATCGCGTTCGGCTTCTTCTCGGCGAGCGCGACCACGGCCGCCTTCGCATTGGCGGGCCTGTGCATCGCTTTCACGGGCAGCGCGCTGAAACTGATCCTGGTGACTCGCGCGAGCTTCAATCAGGGCTTCGCGCTGGAGCATACGCCGGTGCGCGGGTCCGGCCTGGCGGGACCGGCGGTCAAGCCGGGATGGTCAACGATAAAAGCCTGAGGCGGTAGGGAGATAAAATCATGAGGACGACAACGGCAGTCCGTAGCTCGGAAATTTTCATGTTCGATCCCGACGTCGAGAAAATGCCGCGGGCGGCGCTCACCCAGTTGCAGACTACCCGCTTGAGAGAATCCCTCGAGCGCGCTTACGCCCATGTGCCGCATTACCGCAAGAAATTCGAAGCCGCGAAGGTGAAGCCGGCCGATCTGAAATCGCTCACCGATATCGCGCGATTTCCGTTCACGCTAAAGACGGACCTGCGCGAAAATTATCCCTTCGGCATGTTCGCGGTGCCCCGAAAAGCGATCCTTCGCCTTCACGCTTCGTCGGGAACAACCGGCAAGGCGACCGTGGTCGGATATACCAAGGGTGACCTTGATCGGTGGGCAGACCTGATGGCGCGGTCGTTCGCCTGCGCCGGCGCGTTACCGGGCGATATCATTCACAACGCTTACGGTTATGGACTCTTCACCGGCGGCCTCGGCGCGCATTACGGCGCCGAACGCCTCGGCTGCACCGTAGTGCCTGTTTCCGGCGGCATGACCGAGCGCCAAGTCATTCTGCTGCAAGACTTCAAAGCCAATGTATTGTGCGCGACGCCTTCCTACGCGTTGAATATCGCGGAGGTTGCCGCTGGCATGGGCGTCGATCTGCGCCGTTTGTCGTTGCGCACCGGTCTGTTCGGGGCGGAACCCTGGAGCGATGCGATGCGCCGCGATCTCGAGGAGCGACTCGGCGTCAAGGCGGTCGACATCTACGGCTTGTCCGAAATTCTCGGACCCGGTGTCGCGTGCGAGTGCCATGTCAAACAATCCGGCCTGCACGGCTGGGAGGATCACTTTCTGTTCGAGGTGATTGATCCCGAAACCATGCAGCCGCTGCCCATGGGCGAGGCCGGCGAACTAGTTATTACGACGCTCACCAAGGAGGCGCTGCCGATGATCCGGTATCGGACGCGCGACATCACGCGTCTCGACAGTAAGCAGTGCGATTGCGGGCGTACCCATGTCCGCATCATGCGCGTGACCGGGCGCAACGACGACATGCTCATCATTCGCGGCGTGAACGTGTATCCCTCGCAGGTGGAGGCGGTTCTCGTCGGATTCCCGGGACTCGCGCCGCATTATCAGATCGTTTTGACGCGGGAAGGCGCGCTCGACGCCATGACCGTCGAGATCGAGCGCGCGCCCGATGCGCCGGGCGCCGATGCGGATCACGCGCGCAAAGCCGCCGAGGTCACGCATCACATCAAATCGCTGATCGGGGTGACCTGCAAGACGGTGATCAAATCACCGGGCGAGGTGCCGCGCTCGCAGGGCAAGGCGGTGCGGGTCAGGGACGAGCGGAAGATTTCGAATTGATGCTTTTGGGCGTCAATCGGGGCAAACCGGAACGCGCAAAAAAGCCCCTTCTGCACTTACGCAGCCCCCGCTTGCGCTGACCCTTGCCCGCCAAGGACGCATCCAAGATTTCCGCCAGGCTAGGGCGTGTACTCATAAAAACGCTATGCGTCATGTCCGCTATTCTCCTCAGGGCGGACATTCGCCAACGCGATAGGCTTGGCGGCTTCGTGCCAAAAGCAGGCGTCGGCGCTCCGTCCGGGCACCCATAGGCGTCGCTGGCGAATGGCACCCCTCGGCTGATCTATATCAATGTCGGCGATGCAAAAGGCAGCTATACAGAATCGATAGCAGGGGAAACCCGGGGGTTGCTGCCCCTGCTAAGACAGCTCTAGCCGAACGGGAAACCGCTACGACTAGAGCTGCCTCCTTTAGCGTTGGCTGACTTCGGATTTGAAGAAGGTCGCCCGTTTATGAGTCCACGCCTAGCTGGCATCATTCTTGTGAAACGGGCGGATCGGATTCCTGCGGCCACGATTCGGGCGGCGATGGATATTTTTTCAACAGCTGATGCACGAGATTCACGTGCTCGGTCTCCTCTTCCATGAATTCCGCCGCCATCCGCTTGATTTCCGGGTCAGTCGTCGATTCCACGATCGAGGTGAAGAAGGCGAGCGCCCTTTCCTCGCCCGGAAGCGCGAGCTGCAGCGCATGCCACGGCGTCATCAGGTAATGCGCCGAGCTGAGGTCGCTTTCCTCGGGGCTTTCACCCCGTTTCCATTTCGCCATCCGTTGCGCGTGCGCGATCACATCGATGTCGCCCGCGAGCCGAAGGATTTCATCGCGATGGATGGCCTCGGCCCGCGCCAGATCGCGAAATACGGCGACGAGCTCGGGATTGTTGTGGGTCTCCATCTGATCGGCGAGAACCGTGTAACGCTCGACCGCGTCCGCCTCGATCTGGTAGGCGACGGCGAACAGATCGGCGAGGCTGGCGATTTTTGGAGCGTCCGCGAATTGGCTCACAACTCGAATTCCTTCTCCAACTCCGAGAGCTCGACGAGCGCCTGCCCGGTTTCCGGTGCATAAGGCTTGCGGTCGCCGCGATACAGAATGCCGATATTGAACCCGTCGTCGGTCATGATCCGGCGCGCCGCCTTCGCCGGGTCGTCGGTGGCGACGACCGGCGCCGGGTGCACGAGGTTTTTCCAGTTCTTCTCGTCGGGCCGGAAGGTGACGCAGGGACTGAGGATCTCGACGAAGGAGAAGCCGGGGTGGCGAATTGCCTCGACCAGGACCGATGCGGTCTCGTTCGGCTCGCCGGAGAAGCAACGGGCGATGAAGTTGGCGCCCGAGGCAAGCGCGATCACCAGCGGATGGAACGGCCTGAGCCCGGTGCCGCCGGGCGACAGCGCGGTGTCGAATTCGGGCTCGGTGGTCGGCGAAGGCTGGCCCTTGGTCATGCCGTAAATGTGGTTGTCCATCACCACATAGGTCATGTCGACGTTGCGGCGGCAGGCATGCAGGAAATGGTTGCCGCCGATTGAGTAGCCGTCGCCGTCGCCGCTCGCCACCACTACCGTCAGGTCCGGTCGCGTCACCTTCAGTCCGGCGCCGACCGCCAACGACCGGCCATGCACGCCATGGAAGCCGTAGCAATTCGTATAGGCGGGGATGCGCGACGAGCAGCCGATGCCGGAGACGACGACGATCTGCTCGGGCGGCAGACCCAGCTCCGCGAACGCCCGCGTGAAAGACATCAGCACGTGATAATCGCCGCAGCCGGGGCACCAGATCGGCTTGATGTCCGATTTGTAATCGGCAGGCTTGCAAGCAAGCTGCGTTTTTGCAGTCGACATCAGAGCCTCCAATCCTTGATCGCACGATGAATTTCACCGGGCTTGATCGGCAACGGTCCGGGCCGGTTGAGAACGCGCACTGCTGCCGGCAAGTCGTAATGGGCTCTGAGGTAGCGGTGAAACTGCGCACCATGACTCTGCTCGACGATGAGAGCCCGCTTCTTGCCCCGCAGCGCGGCGGCGAACTGTTCGGGCCGAGCGGGAGACAAGAGCCGCGGCGCAATGAGGCTGACCTCGATGCCGTCTTCGGCCGCGCGGGCGATGGCTTCGCGGACGGCGCCGGTAACGGAGCCCCACGCGATCACGGCGAGATTGCCCGTTCCCTCGATGCTCGCCCAATGATCGCCGTAGTTGAAACGCTCCAGCTTGTCGCGACGCTTATCGAGTTGAATTTGATGATCCGCGGCGCCGCTCGTCGGGATGCCGCGCTCGGTATGGGTCAGGCCGTCCGCCGTGTATTGCGCGCCGCGTATTCCGGGAATCGCCATCGGCGAAACACCGTTGGCGGCGAGTGCGTAACGTTTATATTCCCCGGCAGCTTCGGCCGCCCTCGACCGCTGGCCGAGAAAGGCGATTTCGGCCGGCCGCTCGATGATCGCATGGTTCTGTCCGACGAACTGGTCCGATAACACGATCGCCGGCGTCTGCAGCGTCTCGGCGAGATAAGTGGCCCATTGCGTCGTGAACAGGCAATCGCCGACTGACTGCGGCGCCAGCACGAGATGGGGCGCATCGCCGTGACATCCATACACGGCGATGTTGAGGTCCGCCTGCTCGGACTTGGTTGGAATTCCCGTCGATGGGCCGCCGCGCATGACGTCGATGACGACGATCGGAATCTCGGCGGCGGTCGCAAGCCCGAGCGCCTCGATCATCAGCGAGAGGCCGGGCCCCGAGGTCGCGGTCAAGGCCGGCGTGCCGCCATAGGACGCGCCGATGATCATGTTGATGGCGGCGAGTTCGTCCTCGGCTTGTAAGAGGGCACCTCCCACCTTAGCGAGATTAGGCGCCAGCCATTCGAGGATTTCGGTGGCGGGCGTAATCGGATAGGCGGCCGCGAAGCGTATACCGCCGCGGATGGCCCCGAGGGCCGCGGCTTCATTCCCCGACACCAGCCATTTCTTTTGCGTGGATCCGGCTTTTGGCGGGACGATCGGCCGCCCGAGATCGAGATCGCGCGCCGCTTCGTATCCGGCCTTCAGACTGGCGCGGCTCGCATCGATGGCGGCCTGTCCCTTGTCGGCAAACCACTTTTCGAACAAAGCCAAAAACGCAGGCTCGCCGAGGCCGAGCAGCTTGCCGGCGATTCCGAGCGCAATCATGTTGGGCCGGCCGTCGGGGATTGCCTTCGCCATATCCTTCATTGGAATTGCGACGATAGGCGCGCCGAACGCTGCGATGCCTTTGGGCGGCTCGCCGCCACGCGGATCGCCGATCACGAGGCTATGCGGCCCTACTTCAATCTCGGCGCCAAATCGTTGGGCATTGAGCCAGTCAATGCCGATGAGAAGATCCAGGTGGTCGGGCAGACTCTCGACCGGGTGATCGGCGAGCCGCACCACGGCGGCGGCTTCACCCCCGCGGATTTGCGGTCCGACGGTGCGAATGAGCAGCCCTTGCCAACCCGCCGCACCGGCCGCCTCGAGCAGGAGGCTTCCCGCCGTCAGCGCGCCCGCTCCGCCGCTTCCCACGAACGCGACCGAGAGGTTTTGGGCATTTGGCATGATCGCTCCTCCCTCTACCCACCCTAGGTAGCCCTCCGGCGAGGGCCAAGGCGTATTCAGGTACTAAAATGCAAATTTATTTTGAATTCCTTGTTCTAGATCAAGGCCGGAAAGAGAAAAGGGCCGAAAACTCAACAAAATTGGGCAAATCCACGAAACGCCCGCTCTTCCGGAAATAAGGCGAGCAAGGGGTGCATGCATGGGTAAAGAGCCGGTTCGCTGGGTAATGACGGGCAAGGGCCAGCCGCTCGCCCCGGTGAAATTCGACACGCTTTCTCCTGGGCCCGACGAGGTGCTGGTCGAAATCGCCGGCTGCGGGGTCTGTCACACGGATCTCGGCTTCTACTACGACGGCGTGCGCACGAAGCACGCGCTTCCCTTGACGCTCGGGCACGAGATCAGCGGGCACGTGGTCGAGGCCGGGGCGAAAGTGTCGCGATGGAAGGGCCGGGCGGTCATCGTTCCGGCGGTGATTCCATGCGGCCAGTGCGACGCCTGTCGGCGCGGCAAAGGGACCATTTGCCCCAATCAGAAAATGCCCGGCAACGACATTCATGGCGGCTTCGCCACGCACATCATCGTGCCGGCGCACGGACTCTGCGAAATCGATGAAGCGCGCCTGAAAGCGGCCGGGATCGATCTCGCGGATCTTTCGGTCATCGCCGATGCCGTCACCACGCCCTATCAGGCGGTGGTCCAGGCCGGGATCGAGCCCGGCGACCTCGTCATCGTCAACGGTGTCGGCGGCATCGGCGGATATGCCGCGCAGATCGCGGCGGTCTTCGGCGGAGTCATGGTCGCGATCGATGTCGATAACGAAAAGCTAGCGGCCATTTCCGGACAAGGCGCCGCGCTGATCTTGAACGCGCGCGAGAAGACGCCGCGCGATTTAAAGGCGGCCATTCAGGACTTCGCCAAGAAGCGCGGCTTGCGGCAGACCGAATGGAAAATTTTTGAATGCTCCGGCACTCGCGCCGGGCAGGAGACGACGTTCGGCCTGCTCAATCACGGCGCGACGCTCGCCATCGTCGGTTTCACCATGGACAAGGTCGAAGTCAGGCTTTCGAACCTGATGGCGTTTCACGCGCGTGCGATCGGAAACTGGGGATGTCCGCCGGAGCTCTATCCGCAGGCGCTGGAACTCGTGCTCGACGGCCGCGTCAAAGTTGCGCCTTTCGTCGAGAAGCACCCGCTAAGCGAGATCAACCACGTTTTTGAAAGAGCCCATGCCGGCGCGCTCAAGCGGCGCGCCGTGCTCGTTCCAGAGCATTAAGGAGAAAATTATGACTACGGGAGCCGTTCGCAATATCACCGCCGCCGAGCGCGAAATGAAAGATCACAATCTCGTCGGCGAGCAAATTCGTCTGACGGCATCGAAGGGCGTGCTCTACGAGAAACGGCCGGTCCGCGGAGAGGACGGAAAACCCGTGGCCGGTCTCTACAACGCATGGATCACGCTGAATAACCCAGCGCAGTTCAATTCTTACACCACCGATATGGTCAAGAGCGCGATCCTCGCCTTCCGCGCCGCGAGCACTGCCCGCGACGTCGTCGCCGTGGTCTTCACCGGAATCGGCGACAAAGCTTTCTGCACCGGCGGCAACACCAAGGAATACGCCGAGTACTACGCCGGAAATCCGCAGGAATATCGCGGCTATATGCGTCTCTTCAACGATATGGTCTCGGCGATCCTCGCTTGCGACAAACCGGTGATCTGCCGCGTGAACGGCATCCGCGTCGGCGGCGGCCAGGAAATCGGCATGGCCTGCGATTTTTCGATCGCGCAGGATCTGGCCCGCTTCGGCCAGGCAGGCCCCAAGCACGGTTCGTCGCCGATCGGCGGCGCGACCGACTTTCTTCCCGTTGTGGTCGGCGCCGAACGCGCGATGGCCTCGTGCGTTTTGTGCGAACCGTTCTCTGCGCACGAAGCCTATTTCATGGGGATACTTACGGACATCGTTCCGGCGCTCAAGGTGGACGGCAAGTTCGTCGCCAACCCTCTGGTGGAGACGAGCCGCATGACCGACGAATACGGCCGCTACGTTTTCGGCAAGAGCAAAACCGGCGAAGCGCTGAAGGCGGGCCAAGAATTGATGAAACGCGGCACTGTCGATCTCGGCCTGCTCGACGAGAAGGTCGAAGGTCTCTGTACCAAGTTGCTTTACACGTTCCCCGATTGCACCACGAAAACGGTCGAAGAACTGCGCAAACCCAAGCTCGATGCATGGAACCGGAACAAGGAGAATGCGCGCGCTTGGCTCGCACTCAACATGATGACGGAGGCGCGCGCCGGATTCCGCGCCTTCAACGAAGGTACGCGCGAAACCGGCCGTGAGGTCGACTTCGTGGCGCTGCGTCGTGCGCTGGCGGCCAACACGCCGTGGTCTGATGAGCTCACCGAGAGCATTCAACCGCGGACGCGTAAGCCATGAACACGTGTCTGAAGGTCTGGTTCGAGGCGGAAGGGCGGCTCTTGCGCCTTCGCCTGAGCCGGCCGAAGACGAATTTGATCGACGCCGAGATGATCGCGGCGCTCGATGCCGCGCTCGTCGAGCATCTGAAAAATCCGTCGCTCGCGGCGATGCTGCTCGATGCCGAAGGCCCGCATTTCAGCTTCGGCGCCAGCGTTGAGGAACATCTGCCGGTCCAGTGCGCGGCCATGCTGCAAGGAATTCATCGGCTCATCCTGCGGCTGGTCGAATCGCCGGTTCCGGTACTCGTCGCGGTGCGCGGCCAATGCCTCGGCGGCGGGCTCGAAGCGGCGCTGGCCGGCCACCTGATATTCGTCGCCCCCGACGCGGTGCTCGGCCAGCCGGAGATGAAGCTCGGCGTATTCGCGCCGGCCGCCTCCTGCCTGTTGCCCGAGCTCGTCGGTCCTACGCGGGCGATCGATCTGCTCCTGTCTGGGCGTAACGTCAGCGGCGCCGAGGCGGCGACGATGGGCATGGCATGTGCAACCGCGGCCGATCCTGAGCGCGCGGCGTTGGATTATTTCAACGAGCACCTCAAGCCAAAAAGCTCGAGTTCGCTCCGCTATGCCGTCAAGGCGGCGCGCCTCGATTATGCGGCGCGCGTCAGGGCGAAGATCGCTTCGGTCGAACGCACATATCTCGACGAGCTGATGAAAACGCACGACGCAGTGGAAGGCCTCGAAGCCTTCGTCGGGAAGAGGGCGGCGCAATGGCAACATCGCTGAACGGATCCAAGACTTCCGACATCGTCGCGCGCGCGCAAGCGTTGTTCGACGATCTGTCCTTCACGTCGGCGCGCCAGTGGAAAGCGGCGGATCCGAGCCGCAAGGTCGTCGGTTATTTGCCGATCTACGTGCCACGCGAGATCATTCACGCCGCCGGTTTTCTGCCGCTCGGCATCGTCGGCGGCGGCGACCAGCTCGAGGTGATTCACGGCGACGCCTATTACCAGAGTTACATCTGCCGGATTCCGCGCTCCACGATCGAGCTTGGCGTTTCCGGGCGGATCGATTTCGTCGACGGCATGCTGTTCCCCTCGATTTGCGATGTCATCCGCAATCTCTCGGGCATGTGGAAGATGATGTTTCCGAACGTCTATGTTCGGTACTTCGACGTGCCGCAAAACTATCGGGACGATATCGGCGGCAGCTATTACGTCAACGAACTCGCGGAGCTCATGCACGATCTCGGCAAGCTGCGCGGCAAGCCGATCACCGACGACGAACTGCGGAACTCGATTGCGATCTATAACGAGAACCGGCGGCTGGTGCGCGAGCTCTATGAATTCCGCGCCGAGCGTCCCTGGCAGGCGCCGGCGGCCGAGGCCTATCTCGTGCTGCGCGCGGGGCTGGTGCTGCAGGTCGAGGAACATTCGGCGATGATCCGCGACTATCTGGCCGCGGTTAGGAACGAGGAGCGGCCGCGGCGCGACAACTGCCGCGTCGTGCTCACCGGCGTATTCTGCGAGCAGCCGCCGCTCAATTTGATCAAATCGATCGAGCTCGCCGGCTGCTATGTGGTCGACGACGATCTCTTGCTGGTTACCCGCTGGCTCACCGCGGACGTCCCGACGGAAGGCAAGCCGCTCGAGAATCTGGCGCGCACTTTCTTGCATCAATCCGAATCGACCGCGGCGAAATACGAGCCCGATCTGAAGGAGAAGGGGCAGCATCTCGTCCGGGCGGTCCGGCGCTCGCGGGCCGAGGGCGTGATCTTCGCCTGTCCAAGTTTCTGCGATCCGGCCTTGCTCGAGCGGCCGATGCTGCAGCATGTGCTGAAGGACGCCGAGATTCCCTACATCGCGTTTAAGTACGCGGAAAATTCCGGCCAGATGCAGCCGATCCGCGAGCAGGCCGGGACGTTCGCCGATTCAATCAAGCTATGGAGCGGAGCATGACGATCATTGTCACCCCCAAGGCCGGCCCCGCCAAGGACATCGAAAAGGATGCCTCCATGGTGAAGCAGAAGGAGATGATGGCCGCGCATTATGACCGGCTGACGAACGTGCCGCAGACGGGCGAGAAGGTGTGCGCCACTTTCGTGCCCGGCAATCTCAACGAACTGATCATGTGCTTCGATCTCGTGAACAACTTGCCCGAGGTCAATGCGATTCAGAGCGGCTTGCGCAGGCAGTCGGGCGCCTATGTTCTCGAGGCGGAAAAAATCGGCCACTCGGAGGACGTCTGCACCTATGTCAAATCCGACATCGGCATGATGGCCAAGGGCAACATCGGCCCGAACGGCAAGAAGATGCCGGACCCGGACGTACTGCTGCTCTCCTATACCGGCTGCTTCACCTTCATGAAATGGTTCGAGCTGCTGCGCGAGCAATACAAGTGCGAAACGATCATGCTGCATACGCCCTACATGGGCGACGGCAAGATTACCAAGAATATGACCGACTACATGGTCAAGCAGCTGAAGGAAGAGGTGATCCCCAAGCTCGAGCGGGTTTCCGGGGTCAAGTTCGACATCGACCGGCTGCGCGAGAACCTGAAGAAGTCGGCGCGGGCCGAGGACGACCTCGTGCGCGTGTTGCAGAGCGCGAAGCACAAGCCGTCGCCGATCGACGCGTATTTCGGAGGAATTTATTATATCGGGCCGATCTTCGGCGCTTTCCGGGGCACCGACGACGCCATCGACTATTACAGTTTCCTGCGCGCCGAGGTCGAGGAGCGTATCGCCGCCGGCAAAGGACCGGTTACGCCCGACGGCGACATGGGCAAGGAAAAATATCGCCTCGTCGTCGAGGGGCCACCGAATTACACCAATTTCCGCCAGTTCTGGAAAATGTTCTACGACGAAGGCGCCGTCGTCGTCGCTTCGACCTACAGCAAGGTCGGCGGCGTCTATGATCTCGGCTTCCGGCACGATCCCGACAAGCCACTGGAGACGCTCGCCGAATATTGCCTCGGCGTTTACACCAATCGCAGCCTGCCGATGCGGATCGACATGATTGCAAACTACCTCAACGAATATGAAGCGGACGGCCTGCTGATCAACTCGATCAAGAGCTGCAACAGCTTTTCCGCCGGCCAGCTCCTGATCATGCGCGAGGTGGAAAAACGCACCGGCAAGCCCGCGGCCTTCATCGAATCCGATCTCGTCGATCCGCGTTATTTCTCGGCCGCCAACATCAAGAACCGACTCGAGAGCTATTTTCAAATGATCGAGCAAAAGCGCGCCGGCGGGCGCGCGGCCGCTTAAAGGAGCCTTCATGAAGACCTACGTCGGCATCGATCTCGGCTCGACCACCACCAAAGCGATACTCATCGACGAGGATCGCGCAGTGATCGGCCGCGGAATAACCAATTCGCGCTCGAACTACAGCACGGCCGCGCGGGTGGCGAGCGAAGAGGCGCGCATCGATGCGCGCTTCACCCTGTTCCGCCGGGCGCTGAATGCGGGCGGCGGCAAGAGCGGCGAACTCGACGAGTTCCTCGGCGCGCTCGAACGTTCCTTCCGTCTCCTGCAGTTCCTCGAGCAGCTCGGCGATCTCGAGGAAACCTGCCGCGGCCAGGTCAAGGGCGAGCGATTTGCCAAGGTCGAGGACGCGGTCAGGGAGGCGATCGTCGAGATCTTCAAGCGTCTGCGCGAGGAAGCGCCGTCGCTCTATGCGCCCGGCGCCAAGCGCAAATCGGATTTCTTCCGCGATATTGCGGGCTCCCGCTATCATGCGCAAGCTGAGGACGTTGCGCGGGCGGCGGCAATTCCCTACGAGCTCCTGCTGAACGTCTACGACAAATCGATCATCGAGGTGGAGAACCGGCCGCCGTCGGGCGGCTTGAGCGACAAGTTTCGCCAGGCGCTCGCCCGCGTTCTTGCCGCGGATAGTGCGGTCAAGACCGGATCTACCGACGTTCCGAAAACGATCGAGAAAACGCTCGATATCGACCTCGAGGAGACCTATCTCGTCGGCACCGGTTATGGCCGCGTGACGCTGCCGTTCTCCAAGGAGCACATCCGCTCGGAGATTCTGTGCCACGGCCTCGGCGCGCACATGATGTATCCGAATACGCGGACCGTCCTCGATATCGGCGGCCAGGATACCAAGGGCATCCAGATCGATGCCAACGGCATTGTTGAAAATTTCCAGATGAACGACCGCTGCGCGGCCGGTTGCGGGCGCTATCTGGGCTACATCGCCGACGAAATGAACATGGGCCTGCACGAACTCGGGCCGCTGGCGATGAAATCCAATCGTCCCGCGCGCATCAACTCGACGTGCACCGTGTTCGCGGGCGCGGAACTTCGCGATCGCCTGTCACTCGGCGAGAAACGCGAGGACATTCTGGCGGGGCTCCACCGCTCCATCATTCTGCGGGCGATCTCGATCATTTCGCGATCGGGCGGGGTCACCAGCGAATTCACCTTTACCGGCGGTGTCGCCAAGAACGAAGCCGCCGTACGCGAGCTGAAGAAAGTCATCAAGGAAAACTACGGCGACGTCACCATCAACATCGATCCCGAGTCGATCTACACCGGGGCGCTGGGCGCGGCGGAGTTCGCTCGTCGCGCTCATCTCGAGCAACCGGAGGGGAGGGCAGCATGACCATTGCGGCTGGCATCGACATCGGTACCGGCGTCGTCAAGGCGGCGCTGTTCCGGGTCGAGGGCGACAAAACCGACTGGCTTTCGCGCGCCACACTTCGCATCCGGCAGCGCGACCCCATGGAGTTGGCGCGGATCGCCTACGATCAAATACTCGCGGAGGCGAAGCTTGCGGAGAAAGACGTCGACTACGTAGCGACGACCGGCGAAGGCGAGGGCGTGCCCTTTCACACCGGCCATTTCTACTCGATGACGACGCACGGACGCGGCGCCATCTATCTCGATCCGGAATCGAGGGCCGCACTCGACGTCGGCGCGCTACATGGACGCGCGATCAGCATCGACGAACGCGGCAAGGTCTTGACCTACAAGATGACCAGCCAGTGCGCATCGGGCTCGGGGCAGTTTCTGGAGAACATCGCGCGTTATCTCGGAATCGCGCAGGACGAGATCGGCTCGCTGTCGCGCCAAGCCGACAATCCCGAGATTGTCAGCAGCATCTGCGCCGTGCTCGCCGAGACCGACGTGATCAACATGGTTTCGCGCGGCATCTCCGCTTCCAACATCCTCAAAGGCATCCATCTGTCGATGGCCGGCCGCCTATCCAAACTCCTGAAGTCGATTGGCACGAAACAGGGCACGGTGATGATGACGGGCGGTCTCGCTCTCGACAGCGGACTGGTAGCGGCGTTGATCGAAGATATCGCCAAGATGAAGGAGATGAAGACGACAATTCGCAGCCATCCGGATTCGATCTACGCGGGCGCGATTGGCGCCGCGCTGTGGGGAGCATTTCGGCACGATAAACTCGCCGCGCTCGGTTCCGTGCCGCGAGCGGCCTGAAACGCGGAGGCGACAATGGCGTTGATAATTAATGAGGCATGCACCGCTTGCGATGCTTGCGAGCCGGTATGTCCGAACAAGGCGATTACGGCCGGCAATCCGATCTATGTCATCGATCCGCTGAAATGCACCGAATGCGTCGGCGCCGAGGACGAACCGCAATGCAAGCTGGTTTGTCCAGTGATATGCATCTTCGAAAATCCCGATTGGGTCGAGAGCAAGGAGGATCTGCTCGCCAAATATCAACAGCTGCACACGTGAGCCGACGATGAATTTTACCAACCGCGTCAACCAAAGGCTGCATGACGAGCATGGCGCCACCGTCGCTTTGATGGAGCGGCTCGAGCAGTTGATCGCCCGTCACAAGCGTGGGAGCCCGCCGGACACCGCCGACCGCGGCGTTATTCAGCTGTTTTCGGATCTTTCTGCCGGCCTCGAAACGGAAATCGAGCGTCATTTTGCTTTCGAGGAAGACCACCTTTTCTCCTATCTGCGCACGATCGGCGACGAAGCCATTGGCGCGCATCTGACCGAGGAGCACCTTGCGATACGGCCGCTCAGCAAACGCATCGCGCAGCTCGCGCGCGAGGCATCCGCCAACGGGTTCGATGCAGCCAAGTGGGACGAGTTCCGCGGGCTCGGCGCGGAACTGTGCGAACGCCTGCTTGCGCACGTGCAGAAAGAAGAAATGGCGCTATTGCCGCTGCTCGAGGAAAACATGGACGCGGACACCGAAGCCCGTCTCTATCGAGAATATTCCGAAATCGCCTGAGGTCTTTCGATGAAGTCGTCTTCCGCTGCAAATCGCGATGTCCGCCGTCTGGGCGTCGATGACGTCGAGTCGGTGATTGCCATCGATCGCGCCCACGCCGGGCGCGCGCGCCGGCATTATTTCGAAAAGTTGTTTGCGACGGCGAAAGCCCGACCCGACGATTTTGTTTGCATCGGCCTACACCGGGCCGGCGCCTTGCAGGGCTTCGCGATCGCCCGGATTTTCCGGGGCGAGTTCGGTCGCGAAAACGCGGTGGCGGTGCTCAATGCCGTCGGCGTCGAACTTCAAAGCCAGGAACGCGGGATCGGCCACGCGCTCATGGGCGCGCTCATCGAGAACTTACGCGTAATGGGCGTGGGTTCCCTGCAATCGCAGGCCGACTGGACCAGTCACGATCTTCTGCATTTTTTCGATACTTCCGGCTTCACGCTTGCGCCGCAACTCGCGCTGGAGCGATCGGCTGTCGATCCTTTGGCTGAGACGAGCGAAGAGATATGAGAACAATGGAGTTTGGGCGATGATCGGGCGCAAGCGCATGACGGTCCCGAAACGCATCGGTGGCGCCGCGGAGATCAACTATGGCGGTTCGCCTGCTCCCGATTTCGGTCCGCTCGCACGCGACCGGATTCCCGTGCGCGCCATGAAGGAAAGCGACCTTCGCGCCCTGATCGCAATCGACCGGCGGATCACCGGTGGCGATCGTTCGGCCTATTTCGAGAGCAAGCTGATGGAAGCGCTTCACGAATCCGACGTGCGCGTCTCGCTCGTGGCCGAACAAAACGGCGGACCCGTGGGCTTCATCATGGCGCGGGTCGACTTCGGCGAATTCGGGCGTTTCGAGCCGACGGCGGTGATGGATACGATCGGCGTCGATCCGGACTACCGCGATCTCGGAATCGGCCGGGCGCTGTTGTCGCAATTGCTGATCAACTTGACCACATTGCGCGTCGAGCGCATCCGGACGGAAATCAATTGGCGCGATCGCGAGCTTCTCGCATTCCTCGACAATTGCGGCTTTAAACCCTCGCAACAGCTCTGCTTCGAACACGTCATCGACGCCGTGAATTGAAGGTCGCGCGCGCCTAGCCTTCCCGTATTCCAACGCGGATTGCGCGACTACCAGCGAAGCGCACGGCGCGTGATGCCGGCCGTGAACCAGGTAAACGCAACGGCTCCGATGAGGCCAATGGCGCTGCCGGCGCGGGCGAGCCACGCAGAATCGGCGGCGATCGCGAGCGATAGCGCGGCGATCGCGATGCCATGACAAACCGCATGCAGCTTGAGAGGAGCCGATGCGGCAAGCGCGGAGAGAAGGGGTGGCGCGGTCCCCGCCGGCCCGCTTGCATGCATGGAGGCCAGAAACGGCAGGATTCGTTGCAGAATCCCGAGCAAGAAGGTCAGCAGCCAGCCGGCGATCAGCAGGAATCCGAACAGCGTCGGCCCGTTCGATCCCGCCAGACCATAGAGGGCGGCAAGCCCGACGAGCAGTGTCGTCGGCAACAGCGCCCAGGCGGCACGCACGAGAACGAACGAATGCCCGAGGCGCTTGCGCATGCCGCTCTTCAGCGCGCGCGACATCAGCCAAAGATGCAAGGCGGCGGCGGCAAGTCCGACGAGCGCCGCCGCGGTCAAAACCGGCGTGCTGTCGGCGAGCGCGCCGATGCCGCCGAGCGCCACTCCGGCCGTGGCCAAGATGAATGCAATGAACGATGGCCGTTTCGGCGGCGCCGCGGAGAGCGCGAACATCGGCACCAGGACGTGGCTGAATCCGAGCACGAGCAATCCCATGAAGCCGAAGCCTCCCAGGATCATATGGGCGAGCGCGATCGCTTGATGATTGGGCAGCGCTCCCGTCACGTAGTTGGACACGAGCGCGAGACCGAGACCGACCAGCAGAACGAGCGCCACGAGCGCCGCCCAGCCATAGGCGGCGACGACCGGAAGATTTTCGGCGCGACGCAGATTGTCGGCGAGAAGGCCGGCATACAGCAGCAATCCGACCGCAGTCGTGATCGCCGCCGAAATGATGATCCTTAGATCCGCGAAATACATCCCGACGATCAGCGCCGCGATTCCCGGAACGCTCAGCCAGAAGACGAGCTTGATCGGCCAAATGGCGGCGAGCGCATGGCGGGTCGCGACCGGGAGAAGCTGCGCGGATGCGCCGATCGCGGTCGTGGTTAGGACGCCCAACACCAAAATATGGACTGCGGCAAGTGTTGGGCCCAGCCCTCCGCGAAAGCTCGTGGCCTCGTTTGTCCACAGCAACAGCACGAGCCACATCAAGAGATGGAAGATGGCGGCCGCGGCAAAAAAACGAAACGGAATGGAAGCGGGCAACAGCCGGCTCTTGGCACCCGCGAGGAAGGTGGCGGCGAGCGTCATGCACTCCAGCGGACGATGCGAAGCTTCACTTCATCCGCGCAGTCCGGCTCCCCGCAAGAAGAGGGCACGATTTCGTGGTTCCACCCGCGATCCACAAGCTCCGGATAGAGAAAGATCGGTTCGCGGTCGAGGTGGGCGATGAGCACCGATTCGACCTCGCCTTGGTCGATCATGCGCAAGATCTCCACCATCGGTTCCGGCGGCTCCAGGCCGCGGACGTCGATATGCACGCCCTCGGCCGTCTGCCAAATTCGCGTGCCATCCTCCGGCCTTGCGCAAGTCACGACCTTATCTCCGGCTTTTTATCCGATCTATTTTAGTACCAGAATACTGAATTTTCACCTATGGTCTTTCCCAGCGTGCGGGGCCCGGGGACATTCGATTGGTGGCGAGCATGAAAGCGAGCACAGCAGAGGCGGTGACGTGTGCGCTTTCCGTCCGGCGGGCCGCCAAAACCGATATCCCGCAAGTGATCGCATTGGATGAACGCGTTACGGGATTGGCCAAATCGGCTTATTGGCACGACGCCTTCGAGCGGTTCGGCCAGCGCGGCTTGCATGAAAGATTTTTTCTCGTCGCCGAAGCGGCAGAGGCCGAACCGGGCCCGCGCATGCTCGGTTTCATTGTCGGCGAAGTGCGCGTGTGGGAATTCGGATCCGAGCCTTGCGGCTGGGTGCTTGCGCTTTCGGTCGAGCCGCGTGCGCGTCTGCACGGAATCGGACAAGCGTTGTTCGCGGCGATTTCGTCGGAGTTCAAGCAAGCCGGCGTCGGCAAGATGCGAACGATGGTCGCCCGGGATAATCGGCTGCATCTGTTGTTCTTCCGCAGCGAAGGAATGATGGCCGGCCCCTATATCCAGCTCGAAAAAGAAATCGATTGACGGGGCAGGGTGCGGCGCATCGAGCGGCTCCGCGATTCTTGGCCGATGGATTGAAATGGCATGAAGCTGCAAATCTCGAGCCGGCTCGCCATCTTCGCCCTGTTGCAACTTGCCGCCGAGCCCGATCGGCAACTATCAGTGGCCGGGATCGGCGAAAAATACGGCATATCGAGCCATCATTTGGCGAAAGTCATGCATGTTCTAGCCCGCGCCGGGCTCGTGCGTTCGGTGCGGGGCGCGCATGGCGGACACCAGTTCTGCGGCAATGCGCGGCGGACGACCTTGCTCGATGTGATCGAGCTATACGAAAATATCGGCGCCGACGTTTTCCCCAGTGTCGGAGATCGCACCAGCGAGGGACGCGCCTTGCGCGAGGTTCTCGGCGAGATCGATGACATCGCGCGGGCGACGCTCGGGTCGATCACGATCGCCACCATGCTGAAACTGGTCGAGCGCCGCCGGGCGAGCGGTCGGCGAACTTAATTCGAATCATCGGATCTTCGCTGACCCAATCTTCCGGCGAGCGATGCGTAACCGCTCACCGAACGGCTGACACTGCCGCATCCGGCCGCGACCCGATACCCAATGCCGCCGTTAAGCGGCGCGCGAGTGCCGCCGCGGCCAGCCGGCGATAGTGAGCCGACGCATTGGTCGTGCGCATGGGCTGCACCTGCTTCTGAACCAAGCGCTCGATCGCCTGCAGCGCCGCCTCGTCGATCGGCCGGCCGACCATGGCATCGGTGCCGGACAGCACGAAAGGCCGCGAGTTGGTGCCGGTGAGGGCGATTTGGAGCGATTTCACGACTCCCTCGTTCATTCCAAGGGCCACCGCCACTCCGGCCAGCGGATAATCGATGGCTCCGCGCACGCACACCTTGGAATAGGCGGAAGGCGGAGGATCCGGTGGCAAGTGCGCGGCCACGACGAGTTCGTGTTCGGAAAGCGTCAGATGGGCGCGGCCGTCTTCGACATAGAGGTCGCCGAGCGGCATCCGCCGCCGCCCCTTCGTACCGGCAATCTCGACCTCAGCCCCGAGCGCGAGCAAGGCCGGCGCCAGATCGCCGGCGAACGCGGCATGGCAACGTTGACCTTGCGGCGCCACGTGACAGACATCGCCGCGATGCTTGAGGCAATAGCCGTTGGCGCGGCGCCACCATTCGCTTTGATTGTAGAAGATACAGCGCGTATCGAGGCATAGATTGCCGCCGACGGTTCCCATCGCCCGGTGGCCGGGAGCGGCGATCATTTCGGCGGCTTCTTTCACCGCGCGATAATTTGCAGCCATCGTCGCGTCGCGGGCGAGGGCGGCAATACTGACGCCGGCTCCGATGCGGGCGCCGCCGGGGCCGCTCGTGATCTTGCCCAATTCCTCGATTGCGGAAAGATCGATCAGCACGTCCGGCCGATCGATGCCGTGTCGCAGTTGGACGAGAAGATCGGTGCCGCCCGCGATGAAGCGGCTGCCGGCGTGTTCATGGCGCGCGGCGATCGCCTCGCCGACATCGCGCGGCCGGGCAAGTTCGAACTCGGGCATCAAGGTCATGACGCGGCCCTTTGCGCCGTCGCCAACCGTGCCCGGCGTCGACGCTCGACCAACGCCTCCACGATCCGATCCGGCGTCACCGGTAATTCATCCATGTCGATGCCGATCGCATTGGCGACGGCATTCACCAGCGCCGGCGGAAAACCGGCAAGCGCCCCCTCGCTCGCCTCCTTGGCGCCGAACGGCCCGTAAGGATCGTGGCTCTCGACGATTTGAACTTCGATCGCCGGCGATTCAGCGCTGGTCGGAACGCGATATTCGAGCAGGCTGGCATGGAGGGGCAGACCCTCGACGTAGCGGGTTTCTTCGCTGAGCGCCTGACCCATACCCATCCAGACCGATCCCTCGATCTGGCCTTCGACCGCGAGGGGGTTGATGGCGTGGCCGCAATCCAAAGCGGCCCACACTTTATCGACCCTCACCACACCGGTCGCTTCGTCGACATCCACCTCCACAACTTGCGCGGCGTAACTGAAACCCATGGTCGAGCCCACCGCGCCGCCCCGGTGTTTGCCACCCTGGGCCTCGGGCGGACACGTAAACGCGCCCGACACGGTGATGGGACCGCGATCGACCAGCGCCTCCTTTACGATCTCGGCAAAGGGAAGGCTCGATTGCGCGCCGTGCCCGACCCGGAATGCTTCGCCGCATTCGATATCTTCGGGCCGCGCCTCTAACTTGCGGGCGGCCGCCTCGATGAGGATGGCCTTGAGCTTTCTCGCCGCATCGATTGCGGCGTTGCCCACCATGAAGGTGATGCGCGACGAATAAGCGCCGTTGTCCTTGGGCGTCACCATGCTGTCGGCGGCGACTACGCGCACGCGCTCGATCGACACGCCGAGCGTTTCGGCAACGGCAATCGCGACCATGGTCGAGGAACCTTGGCCGATGTCCGCGGCCCCCGTGAGCGCGGTGATTCCGCCATCGAAGTCGAGCCTGACATTTACCGCCGCATGCGGCTCTCCGGTCCAGTGGATCGGCTTTGCCGCGCCGCTGACATAGTGCGAGCAAGCCATGCCGAGGCCCTTGCCGCGCGGCAGCTTGCCGATGCGCGCGCGCCATTTGCTCGCGGATTCCACCCGTTCGAGACATTCTTCGAGCCCGTAACTATTGACCATCAGGTCGTTCAGGGTGCGCGTGGGCGCCCGCAAGAGGTTGGCGCGACGAACGGCAAATGGATCGAGTCCGAGATCGCGGGCCATGCGATCGAGCAGGCATTCGAAGGCATGCCGTGTATTCACCGAGCCGTGCCCGCGCATGGCGCCGCACGGCGGCAGATTGGCGTACACCCGGTAGCCGTCATATTTAATGGACGGGATATCGTAGAGGCCTTGCAGTAAGGCGCCGGCATAGAGAATTGTGACGATGCCATAGCCGGCATAGGCGCCGCCGCGCTGCACGACCTCGCAGTCGCAGGCCGTGATTCGTCCGTCCCGCCGCATGCCGAGCTTCAGCCTGATATCGGTCTGCGGACGCGCGCGATGGGTGAGAAAATTTTCTTCGCGCGTCAGCTGCATCATCACTTTTCCGCTGGCCGCGCGCGCGAGCAATGCCGTGACGATCTCGAAGTTCAGGACCTCGACCCTCGCTCCGAACCCGCCGCCGATGAAGGGCTTCACGACGCGAATGCGGGAAGTATCCATTTCCAGGCAGCGCGCGAGCATCAGATGCAGGTAGTAGCCGACCTGCGACACGCTCTGCATCGTGAGCCGCCCGCTCATCGGGTCGTAGTCGGCGAGACAGGCATGCGGCTCGATTTGCGCGTGGTTGATTTCGGCGCAAGAAATCCGCTCTTCCCGCACGAGGTCGGCTTCGGCAAAACCCCGGCTCACGTCGCCAAAATGGTGATGCACCTCGCGTTCGAGATTACCCGGTTTGTCATCGTGCAACGGTATGGCGCCGGGGGCGCGCGCTTCTTCCGACGTGTAATAAGCCGGAAGCTCCCGGACTTCGAATTCGATCAATTCGAGCGCTTGCTCGGCGGTCTTCGCGTCGATGGCCGCAACGGCGGCAACCGGCTCCCCGCGGTAGCGTACGCGCCCGCGGGCCAGCGGATACTCGTTCATCGCCACCGGAAGAACGCCGTAACCATGCGGGCAATCGGTGCCGGTGACGATACCCGCTACCCCCTCGACCGCGCGGGCCTTGGAGACATCGAGGCGAACGATCTCGCCATGACTGAAGGGGCTGCGAAAAATACGGCCGACGAGCGCGTCGGCGTGCATGAGGTCGGCCGTGTAGCGCGCGCGCCCCGTGACCTTCTCGATGCCGTCGATCAATGGCACGCCCGGACGCTTCGCGCCGGCGGTCGGATCCGCGCTCATGCGGGCGTCTCCGCAGCCGTCCTCACGGACTCGATGATTTTTATATAGCCCGTGCAGCGGCAGAGATTGCCGGACAGCGCCAGGCGAATCTCGCCATCGTTCGGATGCGGATTTCGGCGCAACAGCGCTTCCGCCGCCATGATCATGCCGGGCGTGCAGAATCCGCACTGCGCACCGAGCTTCTCGTGAAACGACCGCTGCAGCCGGTTGGGACGGCCTTGTTGGATGAGACCTTCGATGGTCTCGACGCTCTGTTCGTGGCAGCGCGCGGCAAGCGTGATGCACGAGGGCACCGCTTCGCCATCGACGAGGACCGTGCAGGCGCCACATTCGCCGCCGTCGCATCCGGTCTTTACGCCGGTCAGGCCCGCGACATCGCGCAAGTAATCCACGAGCAATTGATTTTCCGCCACCGCGTCTTCACGCCAGCGGCCATTGAGCTTCAGCTTGAGCAGCCGCTTTCGCGACCGCGGGCTCTGTGTTTGCATGACTCTTTCATCCCCCTCTTGGGATGCCAAGGATGGCTGCGACCCAATAACTGGCCTCGTTTGCTGCCTTGCCTCAATGATCTAAATCAAGTCATGGCCGGCAAAGCGCCGGCTCCGACCAGGCTTTCCGGCCGGTAAATTGCAGGGTTTCTTCGATCAATTGCGACCCAGGCGCTGCCGCAAGGCGCGTCCTCGACCGGCAAAACCTGATCTAAATCAAGGACCGGCGCTCGTACCCGCGCCTAGATAGCGACAGCGTTTATTGCCGGGCAGGAACGAATGACGACCCTCCGCGATTATAATGCCGCCGTCGATTTCGTGGATCGCAACGTCGCCGAAGGCAGGGGCCACAAGACGGCCTTCAGCGACCCGGCGAGAAACATCACCTACGGCGAATTACGCGATTCGGTCGCCCGCATCGGCTCCATGCTCGCCCGTATGGGCATCGAACCGGAAGACCGAATTGCCCTCGTCCTTCTCGACACGGTCGATTTCCCGGTGCTGTTTTGGGGCGCCCTCCGCGCCGGCGTCGTGCCGGTGCTGCTCAATACGCGGCTGACCGGCGATCAATACCATTATTTGCTCGAAGACTCGCGCGCGAAGGCCGTGTTCGTCTCGACGGCGCTGCTGCCGCTATTGCAGCAAGCAGCCCGCGGCATTCCGACCTTGAAGACCGTCGTCGTCGTGGGCGGCGGCCCGGATTCGGTGCCGCGGTTGGAATCGCTCCTGGCCGCCGAGAACGAAGGATCGGCGCCGGCGAGAACCTGCGCCGACGAGGTCGCCTTCTGGCTCTATTCGTCCGGCACCACGGGACCGCCCAAGGGCGTCATGCATGTGCATTCGACCCCCATGTTCATGGCGCGGATGGCAGGCCAGGACCGCATCGGAATCCGCGAGGACGACATCGTATTTTCGGCGGCGAAGCTGTTCTTCGCCTACGGACTTGCCAATGCAATCTTCTGCCCGATGTCGGTCGGCGCGACTTCGGTGTTCTACCCGGAACGGCCAACCCCGCAGACCGTTTTCGAGACGCTGCGGAGTTATCAGCCCACGATGTTCTTTGCCGTTCCCACGCTCTATGCGGCGATCCTCGCCGATCCCGAATGCACGCGGGAGAGCGGCTCGGACCGGTTGCGGCTTTGCTTCTCGGCCGGGGAGCCGCTGCCGCCTGATATCGGGATCGCTTGGAAGCGGCGCTTCGGTCTCGATATCGTGAACGGCGTCGGTTCGAGCGAAATGGGTCATCTATTTCTGACGAATCTTCCGCATGCGGTCGAATACGGAACATCGGGTGTGCCGGTAAAGGGCTATCAGCTGAAACTCGTCGATGAGAGCGGTTGCGAAGTTGCGGACGACACGATCGGCGAACTCAAAGTGCGCGGCGATTCGGCGGCCGCCGGATATTGGCACCAGCGCGAAAAAACTCGTCGAATCTTCGAAGGCGAATGGACGTGGACCGGCGACAAATATCTGCGGCGCGCCGACGGCGTCTATATCTACTGCGGCCGCACCGATGACATGTTCAAGGTGAGCGGCATCTGGGTCTCCCCGTTCGAGGTAGAATCTGCGCTGGTTGCCCATCCCTGCGTCCTTGAAGCGGCGGTCGTTCCGGCCGAGGACGAAAACGGCCTGATCAAACCGAAAGCCTTCGTCGTACTTAAAGATGGACGCGAGAGCGCACCGGGACGCGCACTGCATGACGAACTCAAATTCCACGTGAAGCGCACGATCGGGCCATGGAAGTATCCGCGATGGATCGAATTCGTGGACGGTCTGCCGAAAACGGCGACCGGCAAGATCCAACGTTTCATGTTGCGCGGCAACGCGAGCCCGCCGCAGCAATGACGTCTTTGGTGGGTCACGTTTGGAAACCTCGTTCAAGCATAGGCAGCCCGCTCTGGTTATGGGCGGCTACGGCCACTCCCGCCTACGCGAGTATGTCTTGGGTGGCGCCACACGTGGCATATTGACGGCGATGACACTGCCGACTTTGATGTCGAATTGACGACGAAATCGACGAACTCGTAGCTGATCGCGAAGCCTCGCTGCCGTTGACTATTGCCCACCCCGACCCTGTCGTCGCATCATAATTTATGGAATCCCTTGCCGCTCTTTTTCGCGAAGTCGGCGCACCGGTGTCGATCGAGCGCATCACGCTCGATCCTCCGGGCCCCACCGAGGTATTGGTGCGCGTCGCCGCGGTGGGTCTCTGTCGCACCGACTATCACGTAATGCGCGGCGAGCGGCGTGTGGCCATGCGGCCGATGGTGTTGGGGCACGAAGCCGCGGGCGTAGTCGAAGAAATCGGCACTGCGGTCGGCGGGATTAAGACTGGCGACCACGTGGTGCTCACCTTTATCCCGGGTTGTGGAAATTGCCGCTGGTGCCGTCAAGGCTTGCATCATTTCTGCGCCGAAGGTCCGCGCATCACCCAAGGGCCGCAGCTCGACGGCACCTATCGCCGGCGTGACCGCGAGGGCGTTGCCGTCGGCGCCTTCTGCATGATCGGCGCCTTTGCCGAACGCGCCGTGGTCGATCAGGCCTCGGTCGTCGTGATCGATAGCGATATTCCATTCGATCTCGCCAGCCTCGTTGCCTGCGGCGTGCCGGCGGGCGTCGGAGCCGTGCGCTACCGGGCGCGGGTCAAGCCGGGCGAGAGCGTGCTGGTGGTGGGCTGCGGCGGGGACGGGATGAACGTGGTTCAGGGCGCGCGTCTGTGCGGCGCCTCGAAGATCATCGCCGCCGATATCGTGCCGGCAAAGCTTGATTGGGCGCGAGAATTCGGCGCGACCCATGGAGTCAATGCACAGGGCGAAGCGCTCACCCGCGCGGTGCTCAAGCTCACCGACGGGATCGGAGTCAATCACGCCTTCGTCTGCATCGATCCGCCGTCGACGCTGCTGCCGGCCTTCCGCGCCACCGCCAAAGGCGGCAACGTGGTGGTGACCGCGCTCACGCCCGACACCGTGACCGAGATCAGGATTCCGCCGCTCGAACTCCTGCTCACCCAGAAGGCGATCATGGGCGCTGTTTATGGTTTCGCCAGCCCGCGGCTGCAAATTCCCGAACTTCTTGCGCTATACCGCAAAGGCGCGTTGAAGCTGCGCGAACTGATCACGCGAACTTATCGCCTCGACGAAATTAATCGCGGTTATGCCGACCTCGAGGCGGGTAAGAATCTGCGCGGCGTTGTGGTGTTAGACTGAGCGATGCTTATGGTCATCGGCGCCCAAAATTAGCGGAGGAGCAATGTTCAAAACCAGCTTCACGATCGAGTGGGGCGACTGCGACGAAGCCGGAATCGTCTTTTATCCTAATTATTTTTACTGGTTCGACTGCGCATTTCAGCGGATGCTGCGCGACCGCGGGTTGAGCCAGCGCGATCTCAGAAAGCGTTTCGGCGCTGTCACGCCAATCGTGGTGGCGCATTCAGATTTCAAGACGCCTGCGCGTTACGATGACATTCTTGATATCGAGATGGAGGTGCGAAAAGTCAGCGAAGCCGATTTCAGGTCGATTATCATCTCAGCTCAAATGGCAGACTGATTGGGACGGGATATGAGATTCGCGCGTGGGCGTTGGTGAATTCTGACGGCAAGATTAAAGGCGCGCCACTCGATGAAGAATTCATGTCGATTTTGGGCGTGACATAATTCGACACGCTATTCGGCGGCGGCGCGAAAGGCCGGCTGCCCTTCGATTTCCGCGAGGCAGCGAGCAAGGCTCTCGCCTTCCGGGTCAACGAGGGCCGCGGTGCGTGCGCTTGCCACCGCGTCGGCGGCACGCGTGAGGGGGATTTCGCCAGCGAGCGCGGAGCGGATGATACGTATTTCGATCGCGCGATAATTCGCAGCACCCCGCTTGTGGGTATCGCCATAGCCCTTGATCAGGCGCGCGCATTCGGCGACTTCAAGCGCGAGCGGCGAGGAAATTTTCGACGCTGCGACGACGAGATCGAGCCAGGATTCGATCACGGCCTGTTCCTTGACGAAGCGATGGGTGCGCGGGCGGAAACGGCGTAATTTCGAAAGCCCCCAAAACCGCAGATAGCCGCTGATCGAGGCGGTATTGATCTCCATGCCCCAGTGAAAGCGATCAAGCCAGCCGCGGCGCTCGGAGACGCGCAGGATGGGCTTCGCAAGAAACGGCGGCAGGAGCTGGCAAAATTCATCGATGCCAGGTTTCAGGAACTCGTAGACGGCGTAGGGGTCGCCGGAAATTTTCATCTCCTCAGCGATGCGCCGGAGCCGAGTGGGATCGATCTTCGCCTGCGCGACGCGGATCACGTCCTCGTAGGACATGCGCAATGCAAGATGGCGTGCGGTCTCGGCGAGAAGCTTGCCGCCGGCGCCCGCGCGCTCGTCCGCCTCGCGAATGCGCTGCAGGCGGTCGAGATAGCGCCGCGCGTAGCTCAAATCCTGATAAGACGCGAGTCGGCGCACGCCTTCGATCATGATCGCGCGCGCGGCTTTCGAAACGCTCGCCGAAATTTCGCGCTCGAGCGATTGTAAGTCCGCTTGTTCGCGGGAAGCTCGCTGATAGGGCTTCGGTGCGACTGCAGTCTTGCGAGTCCGTGCGGCCTCCAATCCGGCGCGAAATCCTTTCAAATTGCTGTCGGCTCCTTTCGCATCGCCCTTGATCGCCGCTTCGAATTCTTCGGCCGGGATCGGCAAGAGGCCGCTTCCCGCGAGCGCTCCCAGCATCACCGCGTTCACGATCGCACCCGAACGTTTGGCGGCTTCCGCCATGTCGAACAGAAGCGCCGATTTCGCGTGCTCCCGGATCGCCTTCGAAAGCCGCTTCTGGTCGTAGCGGCCGTCGCCCATCGCGATCTTCTCGTCCATGGCGTAGAAGCGGCTCGTGGAAGCGATTATCGCGGTGCGGTCGTTCGTCACGAAGCCGTTTGCGATCAGGCGCCCGGCCTCCATCAATTCGCTCGCGAGCGCGATGTCGATATCGGCGATTCCCGGCGTCAGCGCGAGCACCAGCCGCTTGCCGCCCAACTCGCGCGCGGGCACCGGCACGATCTCGATGTAATAGGTGGTGGCGCCGGTGCGCTGCGCGACGCAGGGGATCGACGTGCTCTGCACCGGAAAGCCGCACTTCTCGGCGGCCGTCACGATCCAGTCGGTGAGCACACCGCCGCCCTCGCCGCCCAGTGCCGCGATCAACAATTTGATCGGCTGAACGCCGCTCATGCCCTTGCCTCGCGTGCGTCGAGCCAACCGATCACGGTTTGACGGAAGCGATGCAACGCGCGATCCCAAAAATTGGCATTGCGCACCACCTCGGCGCGATAGAAGGAGGGGCAGAGCACGGCCGCGTGCGCGACCTCGCCGCAGAGACCGCAGCCGACACAGCTCTCGATCACGGTCGCGACCGGGTCGGTGCGCAAGGGATCCGGGCTCGGCTTCACCGTCAGCGACGGACAACCCGAGAGCCGGATGCAGGAATGGTCGCCGGTGCAGATTTCGTCGTCGACACCGTAGCGCGTCTTCACCACGCGCCGGCCGCGCTTGAGTTTCTCGGCATCCTCGGCGCGCACGCGGCGCTGACGCGCGAGCTGACACTCGCCGTCGGCGATGATCACCTTTAGCCCGCGCTGGCTGCTGTTCAGCGCCTCTTTCAGCGTCTTCGTCATGGTGGCGACGCTGTAGCTGCGGATTGTCCGCAGCCACTTCACCCCGAGCGAGCGCAACGTTCTTTCGATGTCCATACCGGGGGGGCGCCGTCGCGATTGCTCAGGCTCGACGGCATGAACTGCTGGCCGGTCGCCGAGGTGTAGCCGTTCTGCATGATGAGGAGGACGCCATCGCCCTTGTTGAAGAGATTGCTCGCCACGCCCGTGATCACGCCGTTATGCCAAAAGCCGCCGTCGCCCATGATCGCGATCGGCCGCTTTTGCATGTTCGGACCGACGGCGGCGGCGGATGCGAGGCTCATGCCGTAACCGAGGATCGAGTTGCCGATCGAAAACGGCGCGAAGCCCGCGAAGGAATGGCAGCCGATGTCGGCGCTGACGTGCACCGGCCCGACCTCGCGTTCGGCGAGCTTGATCGCGCTGAACACCGGCCGCTCGGGGCAGCCGGTGCAAAAGCTCGGCGGCCGCGGCGGCAATTCGCCGACCGCGGCGGCGGCCGCGGGCTTCTGCGCAAGAATGGCGCGGGCGCGGGCGTCGATCGCTTCGATATCGAGCCGGCGCGGCTTCGTCTCCGCGAGAAAGGCGGCGATACCCTTGAGCAGCACTTCCGAGGTGTATTCGCCGGCCTGCGGCAGCGGACCTTTGCCGATCACGCGCGTTTGCAGGTCGGCGCGGCGCAGTTCGACGTTGATCGCCTGCTCGATATAGTCGGGATGGCCCTCCTCGACCACGAGCACGGCGCGCTTGCTGGCGCAGAATTCGCGCACTTCCTCCGGAACGAGCGGATAGACGCAATTCAATACGTAAAGCGGCACGCGTGACTGTCCGAACAGGTCCGCGAGATCGAAGCGCGAAAGCGTGCGCAGCACGCTATTGGTGAGCCCGCCCATCACGACGATGCCGATGTCGTCGAGATCGCCCGCGATGAATTCGTTGAGCTTCTCGTCGCGGATGAATTTTCGCGCCGCGGGCATGCGCTCCTCGACCTTCAGCCGCTCCTGCACGAAGGTGACGGGCGGATGCGAAAGCTTGCCGTAATCGAAGCGCGGCGGACCCGCGAGCCGGTTCAAGCCGGAATAGGCGCCGGGGCGATTGTCCTTCGCCGCGAACTCGCCGGTGACGTGGCAGGCGCGGATGCGCAGCTCCAGCATCACCGGCGCGTGGCTCGCTTCCGAAAGCTCGAAGCCCTTCTCGACGGCGCGCACGATCGTCGGCAGATCGGGGCGCGGATCGAGGAGCCACATCGAGGATTTCATCGCATAGGCATAGGAGCGTTCCTGGATCACGCTCGCACCCTCGCCATAGTCCTCGCCGATGATGATGAGGGCGCCGCCGATGACGCCGGGCGACGAGAGGTTGGAGAGCGCATCGGCGGCGACATTGGTGCCGACGATCGATTTCCAGGTGACGGCGCCGCGCAGCGGATAGTTGATGGAGGCAGCTAACATCGCGGCCGCCGACGCCTCGTTGGTGCAGGTCTCGAGATGCACGCCGAGATCGCCGATAATGTCCTCGGCATCGACCAAGACGTCGAGAAGATGCGAGACCGGCGCGCCTTGATAGCCGCCGACATAAGAGACGCCGGACTGCAGCAGCGCCTTGGTGACCGCGAGAATGCCTTCGCCGCGGAAGATTTCGCCGCGGCCGAGCTTCAGCGCCTGCACTTCCTTCTTGAACGAGCGTTCCATGTCCGCCTTTCCCGGGTCACGCCGCCTTACCGGCGTCCTCGTCGCGCAGCTTGAAGCGCTGAATCTTGCCGGTGGC
>PLBP01000041.1 GCA_003135415.1 Hyphomicrobiales bacterium | reverse complement strand
GGCGGCAGCGGCGCCCAACCGACGAAATTGTCGCCTTGCCGCCAGTCGACCCAAGCCGGGCCCCAATCTTTGCCCGGAATCCAGATCCAGCCCAGCCCGCGATCGAACGCCCAACGGCCATAGTGATAGGTGACCCAGCCGAAATCCTCTTCCGAATCCCAATACCACCCCCACTCGTCGGTATAGGCCCAGTGCCCCATGCGATAGGGCTGCCAGTCCGGTGGCATCTGGTCCGGAATCCACACTTCGCCCCAACGCGGGTGCTGAACCCACTGGCCGTACCCATCGAGCGCCGCGCGAAAATCGATCGCGTCCTGCGCGTATGCCGGCTGCGGCAGAAAACCGGTACCGGCGGCCGGCGCGAAGACGAGCAAGATCGCGAGCAAGGCGCGGACGAACCATCGCGCACTGAACTTGCGGACGTAACGGGAGCTGAGCATGGGCTTCCTTTTCACCGGTTCACCGGTGGATGCAGATATCTACGCTGAGCCCATTTCCGCAATGGGCCGCAACGAAATTTTACAAAGTTGATATTCGAGAGATAGAGCCGGTCGGGAGCGGCTAATTGCTCCTAGTCGAGCAGAAATTCGAATCTTACGAAGCAACTTGTCTGAACGATGGCGGGAGCGACGGGACTCGAACCCGCGGCCTCCGGCGTGACAGGCCATCTAGAATACTCGATATTTCAATGCCCGTTCCAACTTTTACCCCTGAATTAGCGGTCCCGATTCTGCCCCGAGTTGGAACCGAACGCCGCCTGCCTGAGTCCGCTTTACCCCCAAAAGCAGACTCTTAACCTCAGTCGCCGAATGTCCGCTAAGTGCCAGGAGCGGACACATCATCAGTTACGATCTAGTTCCTTCGCGGTCACAGTCTCCATTTTTTGCCAAAATTTTAGGCCAGTACCCCTTGGTGGTATTGGCCGAAATAGGCCGCTCGCGTTTCCAAAACAGGCCGCACTTCCCCACAGGAATGTCTTTCTAAGCCAAGCCTCCTCGGGGGCTTGCCCTTATCCTTAAATCCATGAGGTATTTTTGAGACTTAGCAGGTCATCTTTCTGACGGCTACAATGCCGAAGTTATCGGCTTCGCCATTGCCTGTTGATCGCAACTGATAAACACGATCGATCGCTATGAAATATGCTCAGACGACGATGTTTGCGGCGGCGGTCTTTGCGGTCGTGGCGAGCGCTGTCGTGACGGTACCGGCGGCATCGTTTGCACAGGGCGTTGATGAAGCCAGTAAGTTAGATGATCAAGCTGATGCGCTATACGAGAAAGGTCGCTACGCCGAAGCGGAGCCGCTGTACAAGCGGTCGCTCGCAATTAGAGAAAAAGCTCTAGGTCCCGATCATCCCGATGTAGCCGCATCGCTCAACAATCTGGCGTTACTTTACGATCAACAAGGTCGCCAAGTTGACGCTGAACCGCTCTACAAGCAAGCGCTGGTGATCTGGGAGAAGGCGCTCGGTCCGGATCATCCCGATGTCGCCACAGCGTTGAACAATCTGGCGCTGCTTTACGATGCTCAAGGTCGCTACGCCGACGCCGAACCGCTCTACCGGCGCTCGCTGGTGATCAGAGAGAAAATTCTTGCTCCGGATGATCCCAATATAACTTACCCCCTAAACAATCTGGCATTGCTTTATAAAAAACAGGGCCGCTATGCCGAAGCCGAACCGCTCTACAAGAAAGCGCTGGTGGTTTTTGAAAAGGCGCTCGGTCCCGAACATCCCGATGTCGCGACGGCGTTGAATAATCTGGCGGTGCTTTACGATAGCGAGGGTCGTTACGCCGACGCCGAGCCGTTCTTAAAGCGATCGCTGGCGATTTTCGAAAAGGCGCTCGGTCCCGAACACCCCAATGTCGCGACTGCGCTGAACAATCTGGCGGCGCTTTACGAGAGCGAGGGTCGCTATGCCGACGCCGAGCCGCTCTACAAGAGATCGCTAGCAATCAGAGAGAAAGCGCTCGGTCCCGATCATCCAGATGTAGCGACATCGCTGAACAATCTGGCGAACCTTTACAATAGTCAGGGTCGCTATGCCGACGCCGAGCCGTTTTATCAGCGATCACTGGCGATTATAGAGAAAGCGCTCGGTCCCGATCATCTAGATGTGGCTACACCGCTGAACAATCTGGCGTTTTATTACTATAGCCAGGGTCGCTATGCCGACGCCGAGCCGCTCCACAAAAGATCGCTGGCAATCAGAGAAAAAGCGCTCGGTCCCGAACATCCGGATGTGGCTCAGTCGCTGAACAATCTGGCATTACTTTACAATTCTCAAGGTCGCTACGCCGAAGCCAAGCCGCTCTACGAGCGATCGCTGGCGATCTGGGAGAAAGCGCTCGGTCCCGAACATTCCAATGTCGCGACATCGCTGAACAATCTGGCGAACCTCTACAATAACCAGGGTCGTTACGCCGATGCTTTGCCGATTGTCAGGCGCACGATCGCCAGCCGTCAGGCTAAAAAATGGAGCTCCTTTCCTGCTCTCATCGGTGCCGAAAAATTCAATCTCATCGACCAAAAACGGTCTTTCGCCGATAGCTATGATGTACTTCAGTTCACATCGTCGTCGGCTGCGGCCGAAGCGGTAACCAAGCTCGCGCAGCGCTTCGCAGCGGGAACGAGCGAACTGGCAACGCTCGTGCGCAGGGATCAGGACCTTAGCACCGAGACCGAAAAGACCGATAAATCTTTGATTGCGGCCTTTTCCAAAGCCCCGAACGAGCGGAATCAGGCTGCCGAGGACCGGTTGCGTATTCGGCTCGCTGAAATCAAAACCGAAGCCGACAAGGGCCAGTCGGTCTTGAGCCAGAAGTTTCCCGATTACGTCGCTTTATCGAAGCCGCAGCCGCTGACTTTGCAGGATACGCAAAAGCTGCTCGCTGACGATGAAGCGGTTCTTGCATTCGATATCGGCGATAAGAACAGCTATGCCTGGGTTGTGACCAGAACGGATGGCTTCTGGACCGAGATTCCGACGGCGACGAAAGCACTGAATGAACAAGTGCAGCAGTTGCGCCAGTCGCTGGCGTTCAAAACCACCGAACCATACGACGCAGCTCTCGCTCACAAAATCTACCAAGAGACGTTCGGGCCGATAGCGGCGAAAATCGCCGGCAAGAAACGACTGTCGATTGTCACTAACGGTGCTCTGACATCGATACCCTTCGGGGTATTGGTGACCTCCGATCCATCAGGCAAGTCTCTGAAAGCGATCGATTGGCTGATCAGGTCCTATGCCGTCACCGTTATTCCGTCGATCTATAGCTTGAAGACGATGCGAGCACAGGGCAGCATATCAAACGCAGCTAAACCGATGATTGCTTTTGCCGATCCTGTATTCTCGAAAATGGCACGGAAGGAAGCTCAGGCACAGCAAGTGGGTTTACGTAGCTTGCCGTCGCTCTATCAAGGCTCACAAATCGACATCAAGGCTCTTGGCGAGATGCTGCCCCCATTGCCTGGAACTCGAAAAGAGGTCCAAGCGATTGCCAGGGAGCTTGGTGTTGGTTCTATGGAGATCAAGCTCGGTCTCGATGCGACCGAGACCGTCGTCAAGCAGTCGAAGCTCGATCAGTACAAAATTGTCTACTTTGCAACGCACGGCTTGGTATCAGGGGAGTTGGAAAAGTTCAGTAGAGTGAAAGTGGAACCCGCGCTTGTTCTGACGATCCCCGACAATCCGACGGAACTTGATGATGGTCTTCTGCAGGCGAGTGAAATTGCAGAATTGAAACTGAATGCGGACTGGGCTGTGCTATCGGCATGTAACACGGCATCGGCCGGCGCCGTTGGCGCGGAGGCGCTTTCGGGATTGGCTCGAGCGTTCCTCTACGCAGGCGCTAAGTCGCTGATTGTCTCGCATTGGGAGGTCGATGATCAGGTGACCGCCAAACTGATGACCAAGATATTTCTGCTGATGAGGAACAATCCCAAACTATCGCATGGAGAAGCGCTCCAGCAAGCAATGCTGGCAATCATCGAGAATGCGGGTTCAGGATCGTCGGAAGCCCGTGGGCTCGTACAGCCAGAACCGCAGGAAGATGCAGCATTTCATCCGCGCCTTTGGGCGCCGTTTGTTGTTGTAGGTGAGCCAGCAAAGCAACAATGAGACCCATCCGGAATAGCTCACGAGAGTCCGCTTTGGGTCATTAGCAGACATTGCCGTGCGAGCTTGCGATGTCCGCTTTACCCCCGATAACGGACAATAGCGCGTTCAACACCAAGCGCCGGTCCGAAAAGTTGGAACGAGTATTTCGATGCCAGCTAATTCTTTGAAAAACTGGCGGGAGCGACGGGACTCGAACCCGCGACCTCCGGCGTGACAGGCCGGCGCTCTAACCAACTGAGCTACGCCCCCTTTTCGGGAATGCGTCCGATTAAGCCGTGCACTGCGGCAAGTCAAGGAAACGCCCAGCGAGCATCTAATCCTTCAGATGCTCGCCTTAATCCTGGCATTCGCTGCGCGTCTTCAATGAAAACCGGCGAAAAAAGATTGCGTTCGACCGAGCGGATCGTGCTTCACCAGCGCCGCCAGCCCCAACCCCAGCGCGGCCCCCATAGTAGCCGGGATAAACGACGACCGGCGGAGGCGGCGGGGCGTACATGACCGGCGGCGGAGGCAGCCCGTAGCCGGGCCCCCGCCGATTCCCAGATAGGCTTGGTTCATGTAGCCAGCGAAGCGACCGAAGCGAGCCGTCTGCCGCTCGCAACGCATCCGAGCAAGTCGACCGTGCTGCCGCCGGGTCGATGATCACGACCGGGCTATTCGTTCCCGGTCCCGCGCATATTGAGGTCGACCAGCACAAGCGTCAGCGCCGCGAGCGCGGTCGCGCTCGAAAGGACAAGCCATGCCGCCGGAATCTATCCGGTGAGGCAATTGCATGATTTTTCTGCCTCCCGAGCGGTCTCCCTGCCTCGTATTGAGATGATCAAACAGGGCAATTTTTCTGGACAAAGCCTTGCTGCACTGCGGAATTTTTGCCCTGAGAGCGTCCAGGCGGTAGCGGAAAACGGCAAAAAGCCCTGAAAACCGGCGTTTTCTGCGGATTGCATCGCTCTTTCTATGGCTAAAACGCCCACGAATCGCATATGGCTTCGCGTTGGAAGTCTCGCTTGCCAACACCAACGCTAGAAACCGCAAAGGGGGCCGCGCAGCCATGGAACCGAACGAAAAACCGATAACGGTCACGCTCAAGCACATCGCCGCGAACCTCGCGGAAAAACACGATATGCCGAAGAAGCAAGCGGAGACGCTGCTCAATGATCTGGTCGACACCATCGTTGGTCATCTCAAGAAGGGCGAACGCATCCGCATGGTGGGCTTGGGCATCTTGCAGGTGCGCAAGCGCGCGGCCCGCATGGGACGCAATCCCGCGACGGGCGAACCGATCCAGATCAAGGCGAGCAAGAAAGTCGCCTTCCGCGCCTCCAAGGAATTGAAGGAAGCGGTCTGACCCTTCGCTGCGCCGTGCGACCTTTGCTGATATTCAAAGGGGCCAGGTCCGGAAGGACTTGGCCTCAAATTTTTGCGGGATGACGTTTTGGATAGCGTGGCGCTGCCCGTTGCTATTTCTATGAAAGCGGCTCAATAGGTCCAGCGCAACGTCCGCTGCCCGATCCAGCGCTTGCTGTCGAACAGATCGACATTCGATTGCGTCCCGTAATAGCGAATGGTCGGGCTAAAGCTTACATTTTCCGCGAGCTTCATGTTGAAACCGCCTGTGTAGTCGACCCACTGATCGTGCCGCCGATAGAAAAATAACGGATAGTCCGCTTCATATTGGCGGACTTCGTAGCCGGCCTGTACAAAAGTCGTCAGCCAAGGCCCGAGCTTCCATTCGATGCCTCGTCGTACGCCGTGGAAATTGTACGAGAGAAAGTTATCGATGCCGACCACTGTAACTTCCTTGCCCAGGATGATGGCCGCGGAAACTGTTGGTTGAAACGGCAGATCGAAGGTGCGTGCGAGCCCGATCGCGCCGGTGTAATGATCCGCATCCTGCATGGTGATGTGAGGATACTCCAGGCGGAGCCAGGTGAAGGAAATGCTCGGCTCCCAGCCGTCAATTTTGTTGCGCCATTGTGCCGCCACGCCATAGGCATTGCGATAGGTATTATCGTCGATGCTGAAAGTCTGCCCAACCGCGGCGATAGAAAAAATATCGACGCCCGCAACTTGGCGAGCCACGCCGGTCTCCAAACCGATTAGATCCGACCGGAACTCCTGATTTTCGGTCAGCATGTGCCAGTTACCGACAACATTGGCGAATGCCGCGAGATCGTTGCTGAACGCATGTACGATGCTGACGCCACCGCCAAGCTCGTAAAAAGCGGATTTCTTGGATAGAGAATTCGGTGAAAGACTTGCAGGTCCCAGAAAGCTAAACGGCGGGATGAGTAACGTGTTCGAAGTCGGCCCGCCATTTACGTTGGTGTCGTAGCCCAACGACGCTTCGAAATAACCGGTGATGCGAGTAGCGAATTGCCCGGATGGCGCGACAGGCGCCGCCGTTCTTCCCTCATCCAGCCGTTTGGGCGTGAGGGAAGCCTGGTCGATGGCGGTTATTTGCTGGCCGACGACATTGCGAACGCTCGGGGGCACCTCGCCAGACGCTTGTACCAGCGGACATGAGAGAGCCATCGGCTGATGTCCGTTATTGGGGGCAAAGCGGACTCTGCAAGCTGCTACCGGAAGCATTGTGCACCATCACCTCGTTCCCCACGACATGACTAGGTGCGATAGCTCGCTAAATTTGAACGATGGGCACGACCAGCTGCGACGGGGGCTAGAACCAGTATCGCTCTAAGCCCAACCCGCCCACTCCCGTCTCCCAGAATCACTTCCGATAAACCGATCATCAGACCTCATCGCTACGCCTGGTCTGCAAGCTCGATCAGGACTGGCTGATGGTCTGAGGCGGCAGTTTTGCTATCGACCGCGATCCGACGAACCCGCCCAGCCAAATCCTCCGTCACAAAAATAAAATCTCGGCAATCCTCGCCATTCGGCCATTGTTTACGATCGTATATGCCGCATGTCGGCAAATGAGGACGTCCGGGATAACAGATTGACCACGCATCGCGATAGTTCAATCCCGGGCGTGATGGATTGCCAAGTTTCGCATGCTGCGCATCCGAGGAATCGAAGTTGAAGTCACCGCAAAGAATACCGGAAGGCTCAACAACTTGACTGGCGTAAGGTTCTTTGTCTTCAACGACAACAGCTTTCGCTCGAGTTGAAGCGTCCTGTTGTAAATCTAGGAGCCGTTCAATCTGGACCTCACGATGATCGCCTGAATGGAACTTGAGATGGGTATTGGTAATCCGTAACGGCCCAAACGTGCTGCGAACCGTGACCTCCAAGGCCTGACGTCGCATGCTACGAACGGGTACGGTCGTGGGCCAAGGTAACAAATGGTTTTCTATTCGAAGCACAGGTAAGCGTGAAAAGGTTGCATTGCCAAAACATCGTCTTTTGCCGGTGTCATCCGAGGAATCCACTGCAGGATAGAAAATCGGCCGATGACCCGGCATCATCGCGGCAAGAGCAGCGGCCTGATCGACGCCACCATCAAGACCGGTAAAGCCGGAAGAAATCTCCTGAAAGCAATAGACTTCGGCGTCGGCAAACGCCCTCGCATCAGAAATAATGCGCTTGAGATCAACGATACCGTCGCATCCCCTGCCTATTGAATATTCCATGTGACAAGCCGCATTAGCGAATGCCTGCCCGCATAAATGATTGAACAAATTGTCTTTGGAAAAGAAGAAAAGCGATCAGTAGCGGCGCCATCGTCATAACTGTCGCAGCAGTAATAATCGACCAATCCACCCCCGTCTCAGGCGCACCGAATACGGCAAGTCCAACCGTAAGCGGACGACTCTCAACAGAATTCGTCACAATGAGAGGCCACAAAAAGTTATTCCAGTGGTAACTGACGGAGACTAGCGCAAACGCAACGTAGGTATGACGTGCAAGCGGAATGTAAACACGCCACAGAATTTGCAATGGCCCAGCACCTTCAACGCGCGCCGCGTCCACCAGTTCATTTGGAATGCTCTTGAATGTCTGCCGCAGCAAAAAAATCCCGAACGCACTCGCCATATACGGCAGTGCGACTGCTGGGATCGTATCAAGTAGGTCGAATGCACCGACGACGCGGTAGTTTTCCACGATTAGAACGTCCGGCATGATCATTAATTGCAATAGAACGAGTGCGAACGCGATGCCGCTTCCTTTGAATTCAAAACGAGCAAATGAGTAGGCCGCGAGCGTACAAAGCACTAACTGACCTGCCAGCACCATGCAGACGAGAAGAATTGTGTTGAGGTAATAGCGAGCAAACGGCGCCTGGTGCCAAGCCCGAGCAAAATTCTCGAGTGTCCAAGGCGCGGACAGACTGAATGATGTTGCGTAGGCCGCGGGGTGGAGTGCGCTCCAAAAAGCATAAGCAAGGGGCGCGAGCCACAGAAGAGCAAGCAACCAAGCAACAATCGCTTCAAGCGGATGTGTTTTGTGATTCATTGATAATGGACTCGACGATCAAGATAGCCGAATTTCATCAGGGCGAGCGTGCTCAGGATGATGAGGAGTACGACAGTTAGCGTTGCCGCATACGCGGAATCCTGAAACGTAAACGCGACTTCATAAATGTAGTAGAGAAGCAATGAGCTTGCATTGCTAGGGCCGCCTTTCGTCATGATCACGAGGTGATCAACAAGTTTGAAAGAATTGATCACTGCGTTAATCGCGACGAAAAGCGTGGTTGGCATCAAAAGCGGAAATGTAATTCGGCGAAAAGTGTACCAACGACCCGCACCTTCAACGGCAGCGGCTTCTTCTAAATCGGGCGAGAGCTGCTGTAGCGCAGCAAGATAGAAAATCATGAAAAAGCCGGCTTCCTTCCAGATCACCATTACAATCAGACAGCCCATTACCGTCCGTGGATCGCCCAGCCAGTTCCACCCTGGCAACCCAAAGATTCCCCTGAGTTGATCCAGAAGTCCGTAATCGGGAGTGTAAAAAAACAACCAGATATTCGCGACTGCAATCATCGGGAGAACAGTTGGCGTGAAATAAGCAAGTCGGAGCAACGCGCGGCCCCGAATGTTTCGGTTGACCCAGACCGCCATCAGTAGCGCGAGTGCGATGGACGTCGGAACTGTACCGATCGCGAACCAGAAATTATTGAACAACACTTTCCAGAAAATACTGTCCTCCAACATCGCGCGATAATTATCTAAGCCAACAAAAACTGCGTTGCCGCTGCGATTCGCAATGAAGAAGCTGTGATAGATCGTAGCGATGACGGGATAGTGCGTGAACGCGACAAGCAAAAGGGCCGCCGGCAGCAAAAGCAACCAAGCGTTCACGGAATTCAACCACGTATGCGATCTTGGCATCGGGGCAGCCAAGAATTTACCGACCTGATCCGGCATCGGCTGAAGCCGAGCGGCGCATGAACGCCGCCCGGTTCGCTTCTACTTATAGGCCCGCAAGACGCGGTCCGCCTGCTGTTGCGCGGCGGCGAGAGCCTCGTCTGGTTTCTGAGCGCCTGTGACCGCCCCTTGGACTGCATCATTGACGAACTTGTAAATCCGACCGTTCTCATGCACCGACAGTTCCGCAACGGCGTGAACTAGTTGATCGCGCGCAACCGTCGCGGCCGGAAAACTCTTCGCATAACTTTCCATGGCAGAGGTCTTATACGCCGCCGGCGTCACAGCGACGTATCCGGTCTTTATGCTCCATTCCGCAGCACGCTCTGGTGCCGTCATCCATAGAACAAACTTGACTGCTGCCTTTTGCTGCTCGGGTGATGCACCCTTAAAAATATATAAGTTGCCGCCACCGGTCGGGGACCCGCGACGTTCCTTGCTCGGGAGCATGGCGACGCCGAAATTAAATTTTGCGCCATCCTTTACGGCTGTAAGATTTCCGGTCGTGTGCCACATCATCGCGGTCTTGCCTTCCAAAAAGTCTGTCCGCAATGTTGCCCAGTCGATCGTTCCAGTCGGCATCACGCCGTGCTTCCTCGAAAGATCGACCCAGTAATTGAGTGCAGCAACGGTCTTCGGTGCCGTGAGGTAAACCTCGTTGCCTGCGTCGTTCATCAGCTTTTGACCGTTCTCGATCGCAAGCGCCTGAAGCATCCAGTAGGCATAGCCCGTCGTCGGAATCTCAACGCCCCAACGCGTTACATTGCCGGAAGGATCTTTCTTGACGAGCTTCTTTGCGATCTCGGTCATCTCGTCCCAACTCGCGGGCGCCTTTTCGGGATCAAGTCCCGCTTCCTTGAACGCGTCCTTATTCCAGTAGAGCACGATCGTTGAGCGCTGAAACGGAATGCTCCACGTTTTCCCGTTGATCTGGCCGTTAGCCATGAAGGCCGGATAAAACTCTTTTAGCCACGCCTTATCGGCGACCAGGTCTTCGATGGGGACGATCGCGTTCTCGTCAATGAGCGTAAAGACGTCGGTAGAAAGGAGCACGGACAATTGCGGTGGTTGGCCGCCTTTCATCGCCGTCATCGCTTTGGTCATCGTGTCCGTATAGTTGCCGGCATAGACGGCCGTCACTTTGATGTCGGGATTCTCTTTTTGAAAACGATCGACCAAGTCGTCGATAATTTTTGTCACCGCCCCGCCAACGGCAACTGGATAGTACATCGTGAGATCGACCGCAGACGCGGGTCGAGGTAAAATTGCAAGTGTTGTAATAGCCGCCGCAAGTATGATCCTTCCAAAGATTCTCATTTGATCCCTCCCCGCTAGAGCGCTTTCAGCGCTGTGCTTTTTGAAAGTCGAAATTTCAATGGCTCGCTGCTTGCCTCACCTCTCGTGGTGCGGCATCCGTTACACGCCGGCCGGTAACCTCCTCAAACTTATGTTCGTGACCCTCGTTCCAGGCGAGCTCGACCTGCTGGCCGATTTGAACGCCACTAAAACCGTCCTGACGTAAGGCGATACCTTGTCCATCCATCTCACAGGCAATGACGCTATCCGCTCCGAGATGTTCGATCGAACTTACCTTCGCGCGGTAACCACCCTGTGACACTAGGCGGATATTCTCTGGCCGAACACCGATTAGATATTTTCCTCTCTTGATTAAGTTCATGGGTGGTGTGCCGATAAAGCGAGCTGCGAAAGCGGTGGCGGGGCGACCGTAGAGTTCCTCTGGCGTTCCGTTCTGCTCGACACGCCCGTCATGCATGAGAACCACACGATCGGCCATTGTCATGGCCTCCGTTTGATCGTGCGTTACATAGACCATCGTAATACCCAAGCGCTGTTGCAGACCACGAATTTCCGTTCGCATCTCATGTCTGAGCTTTGCGTCGAGATTAGAAAGTGGCTCGTCCATTAGGCACACTCGGCCTTCTGCAATGATTGCGCGACCAAGCGCGACACGCTGGCGCTGTCCTCCAGATAATTGCGAAGGTTTTCGGTCAAGCAGGTTCGCAAGACCTACAATATCGGCAACGCGCTTCAGCCTCGCGTCACGTTCGGCACGGCCAACGCGCCGCACACGAAGCCCGAATACAATATTCTCAGCGACACTTAGATGCGGAAATAGCGCATAGGACTGGAACACCATCGCTATCTTGCGCTGCGCGGGCGTTCTATCAGTGACGTCGGCACCACCAATTTTAATTGTACCGCTATCCGGCTGCTCCAACCCTGCAATCAAACGAAGCGTCGTCGATTTTCCGCAGCCGGAAGGTCCCAATAGCACTAGGAGCGAGCCCTCAGCTGCCGCTAGGCTTACATCATCAACCGCCGGAACCGGTCCCCACCTCTTGGTGACATGGTCTAGCTTGATCTCAGACACAACGGACCCCGCAACCCTATCGGGAGATATTACCTCACAATGTCAGGCCGAAACGCAAATTGACGCCCAACATTTCTCGAGCCGCCGCACGCTGCGGATTCGACGCGTCGCGGCTGCGGCATAAACGCACGTACGATGTAGCCCCGAGCGTAGCCCCATGGCCGAATATGACTGCGAAGGCGAACAATGTTATCAGCTAAGTTATTGATTTAGTTGGTGGGCGGTGAAGGGCTCGAACCTCCGACCCTCTCGGTGTAAACGAGATGCTCTACCAGCTGAGCTAACCGCCCGCTCACGTGCTTTAGCGCCCCGCGCCTGCTTTCGGCAACGGCCGGGGGGCTAGCCCGAAACGCGAATGCTCCCGCACGAGAACGGGAGCATCCGGCAATCCTGCAAAAACGGAGTTTAGGCCTTACGCTGCCGCCGGCGCCGCGTCCGTGTTCACGGCGTCTTTCAGGCCCTTGCCGGCGGTGAATTTCGGGGCCTTCGAAGCCGCGATGTGGACCGGCTCGCCGGTCCGGGGATTGCGGCCTTCGCGCGCCTTGCGTTGGGAAACCGTGAAGCTGCCGAAGCCGACGAGCTTGACCTCATCGCCCTGCTTCAAGGCCCCAGTAATGATATCGAAGGTGGCCTCAACCGCCTTCGCCGCATCGTTCTTATTGATCTGTGCCTTGTCCGAAACCATTGCGATCAATTCGTTCTTGGTCATCGAACATCCCCTTTTTCAACGATTTTCAGAATCGGCGGCAAAAACGCCGCGTGCGTGGGCTAGGTTCCCGCCCACCGGGGCGAAAAAAAGGCTTCGGCCGCGAAAACCCGCATATATCCTAGGTTTTGCTGATCGAGCCCTTAAACGGAAAAGCGGCGGAGTTCATCCGCCGCTTTCAGATTCTTGCCTAAGCTATTGAATATACTTAGTGAGCGATGATGCCGGAGGAATCATCCTCTTCCACGATGCCAGGCGGGGGTAGGTCCACAACCTTTGCGGCCTCTTCGTCCCACTCGATCGGCTCGGGCTTGCGCACGAGCGCTTGCGCCAGCACCTCGTCCATCCGCGAGACCGGGACTACTTCGAGCCCGCTCTTCACGTTGTCGGCGATATCGGCGAGATCCTTCGCGTTATCTTCCGGGATCAGCACCTTCTTGATGCCGCCGCGGTGAGCCGCCAAGAGCTTCTCCTTGAGACCGCCGATCGGAAGCACCCTGCCCCTAAGCGTGATCTCGCCGGTCATCGCCACATCCCTGCGGATTGGAATGCCGGTCATCACCGACACAATGGCGGTGGCCATCGCGACGCCCGCCGAGGGGCCGTCCTTCGGGGTCGCCCCTTCCGGCACGTGCACGTGGATGTCCTTCTTATCGAACAGAGGCGGCTTGATGCCGAGCCCAGCCGCGCGCGAGCGCACATAGGACGCCGCCGCCGAGATCGATTCCTTCATCACGTCGCGGAGATTCCCGGTCACCGTCATCTTGCCCTTGCCGGGCATCATCAGGCTTTCGATGGTGAGCAACTCGCCGCCGGCATCCGTCCAGGCAAGACCCGTCGCGATACCGACCTGGTCCTCAAGCTCGGCTTCGCCAAAGCGGTACTTCGGCACGCCGAGATACTTTTCGAGATTGCCGGCGGTGACCGCGACCGAGTCTTTCTTCTCGGCGACGATTTCCTTCACCGCCTTCCGCAGCAAGTTCGCAAGCTCGCGCTCGAGATTGCGCACGCCCGCCTCGCGGGTGTAGCGGCGGATGACGGTGAAAAGCGCTTCCTGGTCGATCGACCACTCCTCCGCCTTGAGCCCGTGCTTGGTCAACAAGTTCGGAATCAGATGGCGGCGGGCGATTTCGACCTTCTCGTCCTCGGTGTAGCCGGCGATCCGGATCACTTCCATGCGGTCGAGCAACGCCGGCGGAATNNGTATTCGCCGTCGTCACGAACATCACGTTCGAGAGGTCATAATCGACCTCGAGATAGTGATCGCTGAAGGTGTGGTTCTGTTCCGGGTCGAGCACTTCTAGAAGCGCCGACGACGGATCGCCGCGGAAATCGGCGCCCATCTTGTCGACCTCGTCGAGCAGGAACAGCGGATTGGACTTCTTCGCCTTCCGCATCGACTGGATGATCTTGCCCGGCATCGAGCCGATATAGGTGCGGCGGTGGCCGCGGATTTCGGCCTCGTCGCGCACGCCCCCTAAGGACACGCGCACGAATTCGCGGCCAGTCGCCTTGGCGATCGACTTGCCGAGCGAAGTCTTGCCGACGCCCGGCGCGCCCACCAGGCACAGGATCGGGCCGGTCAGCTTGTTGGCGCGGCTCTGAACCGCGAGATACTCGACGATGCGCTCCTTGACCTTCTCGAGGCCAAAGTGGTCCCCGTTGAGGATCTTCTCCGCGAAGGAGAGGTCCTTCTTGACCTTGCTCTTGTTGTTCCAAGGAATCGACAACAGCCAATCGAGATAGTTGCGGACGACCGTGGCTTCCGCCGACATCGGCGACATCTGGCGGAGCTTCTTCAGCTCGTGCGTCGCCTTCTCGCGCGCTTCCTTCGAAAACTTGGTGCGCTTGATCTTGTCTTCCAGCTCTTGCAGCTCGTCCTTGCCCTCTTCGTCGCCGAGCTCCTTCTGGATCGCCTTCATCTGCTCGTTGAGGTAGTACTCGCGCTGCGTCTTCTCCATCTGGCGCTTTACGCGTGTACGGATGCGCTTCTCGACCTGCAAGACCGAGATCTCGCTCTCCATCAGCGAAAGCACCTTCTCCAACCGCGCCGAGACGCTGGTGAGTTCAAGCACCGCCTGCTTCCCGGGGATCTTCACCGCGAGGTGCGAGGCGACCGTATCCGCGAGCTTCGAGTGATCCTCGACCTGCGAGATCACGCCGACGACCTCGGGCGAAACCTTCTTGTTCAGCTTCACATAGTTTTCGAACTCGGTGACGACCGAGCGCGCGAGCGCTTCGACCTCGATCGGGTTCTTGACTTCGCTCGGAAGCGCGGTGGCTTCGGCCTCGAAGAACTCCGTGCGATCCGTGTATTGGCTGATTTTTGCGCGCTCGACGCCCTCGACCAGCACCTTGACGGTGTTGTCAGGCAGCTTCAGGAGCTGCAGCACTCGTGCGAGCGTGCCGACCGGATAGATCGCATCTTTCGCGGGCTCGTCGTCACCCGCATTCATCTGGGTGGCGAGCAGGATATAGGTATCGTTCCGCATCACTTCTTCGAGGGCGCGGATCGACTTCTCGCGGCCGACAAAAAGCGGCACGATCATGTGCGGAAATACGACGATGTCGCGGAGCGGAAGCACAGGGAAGGCCTGGCTCGCACCGGGAGTGAGGGGAGGACGCGGTTTCGGGGCGGTCATTCGACCCAACCTTTCTTCAGTGCCGGAAGAATTCTACTCGCCGAAAGGAAACGGCGCGTTACAGGTAGATCTCCTGGAGAATCCCGCCGGAATCGTTTGTCGGCCCATTAGGTGGCGATGCATTATGGGAGTGTCAAGGAGCGGAAAAACGCTAGTTCCCAACTATTTGCGGTCCTTCCGGCCGTCCGGGCGTTCGCCGGTCATTTTGAGCGGCGCGGCTCAGTGCAAATAACAACAGCAAAAAGTGGATTATGAAAGGCGCCGATATGTCCGAAATCATCCTGCACCATTATCCGACCTCGCCCTACGCCGAGAAAGTACGCCTCGCCTTCGGACTGAAGGGCATTTCGTGGCGCTCGGTGTATATTCCAATGATCATGCCCAAGCCCGAACTGATGCCGCTCACCGGCGGCTATCGCCGCACGCCGGTGATGCAGATCGGCGCCGACATCTACTGCGACACGCTTTGCATTTTGCGCGAGGTCGAGCGGCGTTTTCCGGCGCCGAGTTTTTATCCGGACGGCGATAAGGGCCTCGCCCACGCTGTCACATGGTGGGCGGAGAAGTCGCTGTTCGATACCGCCGTCGGCGTCGCCTTCGGCGAAATGGGCGATCAACTTCCCGAAGGCTTCTTGAAAGATCGCGGCGAAATGTCCGGGCGCGAATTGAGCGCGGCGCGAATAAAATCGGCGCGCCCGATCCTCGTCGATCAGTTGCGCGCGCAGTTCACCTTCCTCGACGACATGCTTAACAAAAATCCTTTCCTGCTGGGCAAACAGCCGAGTCTCGCCGATTTCGCCGCCTATCACCCTCTCTGGTTCATCGCGAAAAACTGCGCGAAGGAAACGTCGCCACTCAGCGAATATCCCCGCATCGTCGAGTGGATGGCGCGCATGGCCGCCATCGGCCACGGCAAAGCAACGCCAATGAAAGCCGCGGAAGCGCTGGAAGTCGCCAAAGCCGCAAAACCTTCGCTTGCCGCTTCCAACGATCCGAACGACCCCGGCGGCCGCAAAGCGGGGCAGCGCGTGAAGGTGACGCCGAGTGAATTCGGCCGCGTGCCGACGGTGGGCGAAATCGTCGCCTCGTCAGCGGATGAAATCATTATTCGCCGCATGGATGAAACGGTCGGCGAAGTGCTCGTGCACTTCCCGCGCGCAGGCTTTATCGTTTCTCCGGCTTGAAACTCGGGCGCTAAACGAAAGCCTTTACGCGCTCGCCGGCGCTCCGGCATCGCTCGCGCGGTCGGCGTAGATGTAAAGCGGGCGGGCTCCGCCCTCCACCACTTCGCGGCCGATCACGATTTCCTCGACGCCCTCAAGGCTCGGAAGATCGAACATGGTGTCGAGCAATATGCCTTCCATGATCGAGCGGAGGCCGCGCGCGCCGGTCTTGCGCTCAATCGCCTTGCGGGCGATCGCGGTCAGCGCGTCCTCGTGGATGGTGAGGTCGACGTTCTCCATGTCGAACAGGCGCTGATACTGCTTCACCAGCGCATTCTTCGGCTCGACCAGGATGCGCTTCAGCGCCGTCTCGTCGAGATCCTCGAGCGTCGCGATCACCGGCAAGCGGCCGATGAATTCCGGGATCAGGCCGTATTTGAGCAAATCCTCGGGCTCGACATCGCGGAACACGAGGCCGGGCTTGCGATCCTCGGGGGCCGAGACTTTCGCCGCGAAGCCGATCGAGGTGCCGCGTCCGCGCGCGGAAATGATCTTGTCGAGGCCGCCGAACGCGCCGCCGCAAACGAACAGAATGTTCGTGGTGTCGACCTGCAGGAATTCCTGCTGCGGGTGCTTGCGGCCGCCTTGCGGCGGTACCGAAGCGACCGTGCCTTCCATGATCTTCAGGAGCGCCTGCTGCACGCCCTCNNTAGACGATGCCGCGCTGCGCCCGCTCGACATTGTAGTCGGCGGCCTGCAACAGCTTCAGAATGATGTTCTCGACGTCCTCGCCGACATAGCCGGCCTCGGTGAGCGTCGTGGCGTCCGCCATCGTGAACGGGACGTCCAGAATGCGCGCGAGCGTCTGCGCTAACAGCGTCTTGCCCGAGCCCGTCGGCCCGATCAGCAGGATGTTCGATTTCGCGAGTTCGACGTCGGCGTGCTTGGTCGCGTGATTGAGCCGCTTGTAGTGGTTATGCACCGCGACCGAGAGCACCTTCTTGGCGTGATCCTGATCGATCACGTAGTCGTCGAGCACCTTGCGGATTTCCTTCGGCGTCGGGATTCCGTCGCGCGATTTCACCAGCGAGGATTTGTTCTCCTCGCGGATGATATCCATGCAAAGTTCGACGCACTCGTCGCAAATGAAGACGGTCGGGCCGGCAATAAGCTTGCGGACCTCGTGCTGGCTCTTGCCGCAAAACGAGCAGTAGAGCGTGTTCTTGGATTCGCCGCCGGCCTTGCTCATCTCCGTCTCTCTCCGTCGCTCCGCGGCCTCACCCGGGCGCGGCACCCGGACCGCTAAGCGCGCCTATCAAGCACGTCCCTAGCGAAGCATGCTAGTCGAGGGTGGATCAAGAATACATTAACGCTACCAACGGCCTATATATTGGTCGAATCTTCGACCCAAGAGATGCAAACATAATGCCGAATTTCCGCGAAGCGAGGCCTCATTCGCCGAAAGCAGCGGTAAATTATGGAAATTGCGGCGAAAAATGCCGATTCAGGCGCAGAGCTGCGGCCACATTCAGTTGAGGACGCTTTTCACACCCGCATAAATCGAACCCAATGTGGTCACCGTCACCACCAGCATGGCGAGCACTTGCTGAAATGATTCGATTCGCGCCTTGAGGTCGCGCTCGTTGTTGGAGGGCGCAACCAGAGAAATGATCGAGCGGGCGAGCGCGTTGAGCGGCCCCGGTGAGCCTTCGGTTCCAAACAGCAGATTCTCCGCGACCCGGGCGAACATATAGCCCGCACCCATGGCGAGCCCGATGCTGAGCGCCTGTTCGACCGCTTCCTGCCATTCCCTGCGGTCGCGCGGGACGATTGGCACATTCACGTCGATCAGACTCACCACGGCGAGCATTCCACCCACCGCGGCGATACTGACGATCGTGGCGGTGACGATCAGAAGGATCGGGCCCGAGCGGTGGCGCCAAAAGAGGGCGAAACCGAACGGAAGCGAAAGGGCGATGGAAACCAATCGCAGCACGATCTCGCGCAAGTCGAAACGGATGACGATTAAATAATGGGCAGCGAGCAGCAACAGGATCGGCAACAACAGATAGACGGCGACATATCGCGGCGAAAAAGCGAAGGCGGATTTGTCCTGCGCCGTGGGCCGCGGGCTCCCGCGGTGCAGGATCGCGGTCCTCTGCAAACTGTTGAATTGCCGTCTGAGATCCTCGATCTCCTTGCGCAGGGCCTGGTTCTCGTCGAGGAGCGGCTTTTGAACCGCGAGATCGCGATGACAATGCCTGCAGACGACCGCCTGTTCCTTGATCTCCTCGGCGCAGAACGGACAAAGCAAGTTCTCGTCTCCCGCCCGCCCGCTACTTCGTTACTTTGAAGACGATATCGGCGGTTCCCACATGGCCGTCGCTGTCCTTCACCTCGACCTTGAGGTGGTGCTCTCCAGGCGGCGCTTCGGCGACATCCATCTCGATGCCGTTGTTCTTGAGATGGCTCTTCAAGCGCGGCGTAAGATCGACGGAAGGATTTTTCAAATAAATGACCCTGACCGAATCTTCGTCGATCTTGGTGCCGCCGAAGCTTTCGAATTTGAGCTTCAGATTCAACGGCGACGTAACCGCTTCCTGCGGTGACAGCACGGAAATCTTCGGCGCCCGGAAAATACCGCGCGAGGCCTCTTCGGCTTTCGGCGCGGCCGCGGGCCGCATACCTTCTTGCTCGGTGATCAGCACCTCGGCGTGAGCCGGTGCGGGCAAAACGCCGGTGAGCGCGCCCAGCATTGCGAAAGCCAAGGCTACAGCTAAGACCACGGCCTTAAAGCGGCACATTACTTCCCTCCCTCACCGCACCATTCTATGCGGCAAGTGCCCTTTGACAATCGGATTATGGCCGAAAGGCGAGCCCCAGCCGGACGCGCTGGCGGGAGATTACGCCTTGGCGCCTTCCTTGGCACCTTCCTCGACCGTCGGACGCTTCGAGATCACTTTGTCAATGACGCCGAATTCCTGCGCGCCTTCGGCGGTGAGAAACTTGTCGCGCTCAAGCGCATCCTCGATCGTCTTCAGCGACTGGCCGGTGTGCTTGACGTAGATTTCGTTGAGCCGCTTCTTCAGCGCAAAAATTTCCGCCGCGTGCAGCATGATGTCGGTCGCCTGCCCCTGAAAGCCGCCCGAGGGCTGGTGCAGCATGATGCGAGCGTTCGGCAGCGCGTGGCGCATGCCCTTTTCGCCGGCGGCGAGCAACAAGGAGCCCATCGAGGCCGCCTGCCCCACGCAAAGCGTCGCGATCGCGGGGCGCACGAACTGCATCGTGTCGTAGATCGCCATGCCGGAGGTGACGACGCCGCCCGGCGAGTTGATATATATCGAGATTTCTTTTTTCGGATTTTCCGCTTCCAAAAACAAAAGTTGTGCCACGATCAACGCGGCCATCCCGTCCTCGACCGCGCCGGTGATGAAGATGATCCGCTCCTTCAGGAGGCGCGAATAGATGTCATAGGCGCGCTCGCCGCGGTTGGTTTGCTCCACCACCATCGGCACGAGGTAATTCATGTGGGTGTCAATTGGATCACGCATTGTCATTCCTCCGCCCGCAAAGGTGGCGCGAATCTCTCAAACGCCAACATACCCGATCGGCATCTATATGGGGCGCGAGTGCTGACAGGGTAAGGCCCTCAGGCTTCCTTGGCGCTCTTCTTCTTGTTCTTGCCGCCCTTGCCTTTAGCGCTTGTCTTACCCTCGTCTTCTTCCTCATCATCGGCGAATAGCTGTTCCTTGCTGACCGGCTTTTCGCTCACCTCCGCGAGTTCGAGCAGAAAATCGATCACCTTGTCCTCGAAAATGGGCGAGCGGATTTCGGCAACCGCCATCGAATTCTGCTTGTAATACTCCAGGATTTGCTGCTCGCGGCCGGGAAACTGGCGCGCCTGGTCGTGAATCGCGCGCGTAATCTCGTCGTTCGTCACCTGGATTTTATTGCGCTCTCCGATCTCCGCGAGCACGAGCCCGAGCCGCACGCGGCGGTCGGCGATCCCACGATACTCCTCGCGTGCTTCCTCCTCGGTCGTATCCTCGTCCTTAAAGCTCACACGGCGCTTTTCCATGTCTTTTTCGATCGACTGCCAGATGCCCTGAAATTCCTGCTCGACGAGCGAAGGCGGGGCCTCGAATTTGTGCAGCTTGTCGAGTTGGTCGAGGAGCTTGCGTTTCACCTTCTGTCGCGAGGCGAAGAAGTGCTCGTGCGAGACGCGCTCGCGCACCTGCTGCTTCAGCTTTTCCAGCGACTCGACGCCGAGCGAATTGGCGAGCTTATCGTCGAGTACGATGGCATCGGGCGCCTCGACCGCCCTCACCGTCACCTCGAACTTCGCGTCGCGGCCGGCGACGCGCTCGGCGGCGTAATCGTCGGGAAATTTCACCTTGACGGTGCCGCTTTGGCCCGCGCTGTAGCCGATGAGCTGATCCTCGAAGCCGGGGATCAGGCGGCCTGAGCCTAACACGACCGGCACGTCTTCGCCCTCGCCGCCCTCGAACGGCTCGCCGCCGATCTTGCCCTTGAAGGAAATGGCGACGCGATCGCCCTCTTTAGCGTTGCCTTCCTTGGTGCTGAACGAGCGGTTGGCCTCGGTGATGCGTTTGATCGCGTCATCGACCTCGACGTCGCCCACCGGGGCAACCGGCTTTTCGAGCTTGATGTTCTTGAAATTGACCAGCTCGATCTTCGGCAGAATTTCGATCGCGACCGTGTAGGCGAGATCGGACTTGCCCTCGATCACTTCGTTGATCACCGATGGCTGTTCCGAAGGAAAGGTGATCTTCGGCTCCATCGCGAGCCGGTAGCCGCCGTCGTTGACGATTTTGGTATTGGCGTCAGCGATCGCCTGCTCGATCACCTCGCCCATCACCGCCTTGCCGTAGACGCGTTTCAAATGCGGTAGCGGCACCTTGCCGGGCCGGAAGCCGTGCAAGTTCACGCGGTCCTTGAGGCCGGCGAGCTTCGTACTCGCGAGCTCGTCGAGCTCGGCCTTTGGCAACACCACCTTGAATTCGCGCTTGAGGCCCTCGGAGAGGGTTTCTTTCACTTGCATTGATTCAGTCTCTTCGTTTGATGCCAATCCGGCGCGGAAGTGGTGCGGGCGGAGGGACTCGAACCCCCACGACTTTCGTCACGGGAACCTAAATCCCGCGCGTCTACCAGTTCCGCCACGCCCGCGAGAAGCACGGTGCCCGCGAGGACCGGCGCCGGCCGCGCGCGGTATAGCATGGCGTCTTCGGCGTGCAAAAGTTCGCTTTCGAAACACCGCGAGGCCGCCAGTCAAGGGCTTTATGGCGGTATTCGATAAAGCCGATATCATCGCATTATGCCGCATCACACGCCGCTGATCGGTACGCTCGTCATCGCCATCGTGCTCGCCTTCCTGCTGGGGGCGGCGGCGAACCGCTTCCGAATTTCGCCGCTCGTGGGCTACGTGCTCGCCGGTGTCATGGTCGGTCCCTTCACGCCCGGCTATGTGGCCGATCAAGCGATTGCCTCCGATCTCGCCGAGATCGGCGTCATTCTGTTGATGTTCGGCGTCGGCCTGCACTTCTCGCTGAAGGATCTTCTGTCCGTCAAAGCGATCGCGATCCCGGGCGCTCTCGCGCAGATTTTGGTGGCAACGCTTCTGGGAATGGGCGTCGCGCGCCTTTCGGGCTGGCCTGCAGGTGCGGGCTACGTCTTCGGCCTGGCACTTTCGGTCGCGAGCACCGTCGTGCTCACCCGCGCCTTGCAGGAACGCCATCTGATGGCGACCGAACGCGGCCGCATCGCCGTCGGCTGGCTCGTGGTGCAGGACCTCGCGATGATCCTGGCACTTGTCCTGATCCCGGCCTTGGCCGGCCTGTTGAACGCCGGCGGCGCGGCTGCCGCTCCCTTCGACGATATCCTCCGCGCCGTGGGCATTACGCTTGCCAAGGTGCTTGCCTTTATCGCGTTGATGCTCGTCGTCGGTCAGCGCGTCATTCCGAAATTCTGCACTACGTCGCGCATACGGGCCCGCGCGAGCTGTTCCGGCTCGCGGTACTCGCGATCGCGCTCGGCGTCGCCTATGGGGCGGCGCAGCTATTCGGTGTTTCGTTCGCGCTCGGCGCGTTCTTCGCCGGCATGATCTTGAGCGAGTCGACGCTTTCGCAACGCGCCGCGGAAGCGTCGCTGCCCTTGCGCGACGCCTTCGCCGTCCTCTTCTTCGTTTCGGTCGGCATGTTGTTCAATCCGGCCGTTCTCTTGCGCAACCCGTTTTCGCTCACGGCGACGCTGATCGTGATCCTCTTCTGCAATCCGATCGCCGCCTATTTGATCGTGCGCCTCTTTCGCCATCCGATGGCGACGGCGCTCACAATCGGCGCGAGCCTGGCGCAGATCGGCGAGTTCTCGTTCATCCTCGCCGCACTCGGCGTGAATCTGAAAATCCTGCCGCAGGAAGGACAAGATTTGATCCTTGCCGGCGCCATTCTTTCGATCCTGGTCAATCCGTTCTATTTCGCCGCGATCACGCGGCTGAAGGCGAAGTTCCAGCTCGTCGAGCCGAGCGGAAATCTCGCAGCGGCAGCCAAGGAAGAGGAAGAAATCCCGCCCACGGCGCTGCGAGACCACACCGTGGTCGTGGGCATCGGACGGGTCGGCACCATCGTCGCCGAGCGGCTGCGGCGTGAGGGAAAGCCGTTCCTGGTGATCGAAGAACGGGAGAAAATGGCGGAGGCCGCCCGCAAGCAGACGCTCGAGCTGATCGTCGGCAATGCCGCCGATCCTCGCGTGCTGAAGGCGGCGAATTTGAGCGCCGCGCGCTGGCTCTTCATCGCCATTCCCGATGGCTTCGAAGCGGGCCAGGTGTCCGAGCAGGCCCGGCGCGCCAATCCGAAGCTCGAGATCATTGCCCGCGCCCATTCCGATGCCGAGGTCGAGCACCTGCAAAAGCACGGCGCGAATTTCGTCATCATGGGCGAGCGTGAAATCGCGCTCGGGATGCTGGACCACGCCTTCGGGCGGTCGGTGCTGTGACCTCTCCTTGATCTCGATGGTTCGGCCTTATTCTCTCGTCCGATCCTCGAACAGCCGGCGATAGATGCGCGGCAAGTTTTCCGCCAGGTCCTCGGCGATCAAACCCGGTCCGAATTCGCGCGCGCATTCGCCGTGCAGCCACACCGCGGCGGCGGCGGCCTCGAAGGCCCGCATGCCTTGGGCAAGCAATCCGAGGATAAAGCCCGCGAGCACGTCGCCCGCGCCCGCAGTCGCGAGCCACGCCGGCGCATTGTGGGCGACGGCCGCGCGGCCGTCGGGCGAAGCGATTACCGTATCCGGGCCTTTCAGCACGACGACCGCGCCGAGCCGTTTGGCGGACAATCGTACCTTTTCAACTTTCGATTCAGTTCCAAGGACTTGCGATTCCCGGTTGAATAGGCGCTTGAACTCTCCCTCGTGCGGCGTGACGACCGCCGCGGGGACCGCCGCAAGCACCTTGGCAAGTTCGGCCGCCTTTCCCTCGAAACTCGTCAGCGCATCGGCGTCGAGCACAAGGCTCCGCTTGGCCTTGGCGGCTGCAATAACCAGCGCGCGGGTGACAGAACCCACGCCCTGCCCGGGCCCCAGCAACACGGCATTGAACCGCTGATCGGATAGAAGTTTCGCGAGGCCCGTGGCGCCCTTCGCCTCTCGCACCATCACCGCCGTGAGGTTGGCGGCGAGGACCGGAATTGCCGCTTTGTCCGCGAAAACCGTCACAAGACCCGCGCCCGCCCGCAAGGCGGCGCGCGCGGCAAGCCTCGCCGCTCCCGTTGCATGCATCGGCCCGCTTCCGACCAGCGCGTGGCCGCGATGGTATTTGTGGCCGTCGGGACGCGGGATCGGAAAATGCGCGCGCCAGAGCGGCGGCTCGTCGGCGAATGTCTTCGGAAAAATCGAAGCCACGGTCGCATCGGAAATTCCGATGTCGGCGATCCAGAGCTTGCCCGTGTGCAAGCGTCCCGGCATCAGCAGATGGCCGGGCTTGCGGCGGCAAAAGGTGACGGTCTCAAAGGCCCTGACGGCCACGCCCTGCACCTCGCCGCTCGTACCGTCGATGCCGCTCGGAAGGTCGACGGCGATCACCGGCACGCCGGCGTCGGCGGCGCGCGCAACCGCCTCGACCGCGGCAAGTGCCAGCCCCGTGAGCGGGCGTGACAGCCCCGCCCCGAACAGCGCGTCGACGATCGCACCGGCGCCGCGAACCGCCGCCGCATTCATCGACTCGACTTCACCGCCCCATTGGCGCGCGGCGTCCGCCGCGTCGCTGCTGAGTGCTTCACGTGAACCGAGCAGCGCGAGCCGCACCGGATAGCCGCGCTCGCGCAGGACCCGCGCCGCGACGAAGCCATCGCCGCCATTGTTGCCGGGACCGCAGGCGACGAAGATGCGGGTGCCGGGCGGGTGGCGCGCAGCCACCCGATCCGCCACGGCACGCCCCGCGCGCTCCATCAGCGCGATCCCCGGCGTGCTGCCCGCGATTGTGCGCCGATCCGCTTCAGCCATCTCAGACGGCGTCAGGAGTTCAGCCATCGCCGGTTGGTCGGTTTCGCTTGCCTTTTTATTGGACAAATTGCCTAATCCTTACGCACCGTGTCTGCCACAAGTTCTGCCAAGCCCCTCCGCGATCGTACAACAAAATGAAAACAAAGGAGTTTCCCACCCACCAACTGCTGGCATGGGAAGTGCTACGCGCGGTTTGGTTCCATCCGCACTGCTGGCCGGCTTCCGGTCATTGGAGCGATCAATTTGTCGGTCGGCAGGGCCGGTATGTGGCGGATCGGCCGGGAAGGAAAACACCATGAAAAAGATCGAGGCCATCATCAAGCCGTTCAAGCTCGACGAAGTGAAGGAGGCACTGCAGGAAGCCGGATTGTTGGGGATTACCGTGACCGAAGCAAAAGGCTTTGGCCGTCAGAAAGGCCACACCGAACTCTATCGCGGCGCCGAATATGTCGTCGACTTCCTGCCCAAAGTGAAGATCGAAGTCGTACTCGGCGACGAAATGGTCGAGAAAGCGGTCGAGGCCATTCGCCGCTCCGCGCAAACCGGTCGCATTGGCGACGGCAAGATTTTCGTCTCCAACATCGAGGAGGCAATCCGCATCCGCACCGGAGAATCCGGAACCGACGCTATCTGATGCACTTGTTCAACCTAAGCGTACCTCGGCCCGAGGGACCAAAATCACAGGGGGTAAGTTCAAATGACGACCGCTAAGGATGTCCTCAAATTGATGAAGGACAAAGACGTTAAGTACGTCGACTGCCGTTTCACCGACCCGCGCGGCAAGTGGCAGCATGTCACCTTCGACATCTCGATGTTCGAAGAAGACACTTTCGGCGAAGGCGTGATGTTCGACGGCTCTTCGATCGCCGGCTGGAAGGCGATCAACGAGTCCGATATGAACCTGATGCCCGACCCTTCGACCGCGTGCATCGATCCTTTCTTCGCGGAAACCACGCTCTCGATCGTGTGCGACGTGCTCGAGCCGACCACCGGCGAGCCCTATAATCGCGACCCGCGCGGGATGGCCAAGAAGGCCGTCGCCTACATGAAATCGACGGGCGTCGGCGACAACATCTATTTCGGGCCCGAAGCCGAATTCTTCGTGTTCGACGACGTGAAGTTCAAGGCCGATCCCTACAACACCGGCTTCAGGATCGACTCGGTCGAGCTGCCCTCGAACATGGATACCGAATATGAGGGCGGCAATCTGGGTCACCGCATCGGCACCAAGAAGGGATATTTCCCGGTGCCGCCACAGGACTCCGCTCAGGACATGCGCTCCGAGATGCTCGGCGCCATGGCCAAGATGGGCGTCAAGGTCGAGAAGCATCACCACGAAGTGGCGTCCGCCCAGCACGAACTCGGCATGAAATTCGGCCCGCTGGTGATGATGGCCGACCATCTGCAGATCTACAAATACTGCATCCACATGGTCGCCAACATCTACGGCAAGACCGCGACCTTCATGCCGAAGCCCGTCTACGGCGACAACGGCTCCGGCATGCACTGCCACCAGTCGATCTGGAAAGGCTCGACGCCGGTGTTCGCCGGCAACAAGTATTCCGATTTGTCGGAAACCTGCCTCTCCTACATCGCCGGTATCATCAAGCACGCCAAGGCAATCAACGCCTTCACCAACCCGACGACCAATTCCTACAAGCGTCTGGTTCCGGGCTTCGAAGCGCCGGTGCTGCTCGCCTATTCGGCGCGCAACCGCTCGGCGTCGTGCCGCATCCCCTTCACCTCCAATCCGAAAGCCAAGCGCGTCGAGGTCCGCTTCCCGGATCCGCTCGCTAATCCCTATCTCGGCTTTTCGGCGATGCTGATGGCGGGGCTCGACGGCATCCAGAACAAGCTCGATCCCGGCGAGGCGGTGGATAAGGATCTCTACGATCTTCCGCCGAAGGAGTTGAAGAAAATCCCGACCGTCTGCGGCTCGTTGCGCGAGGCACTTCACAACCTCGACAAGGATCGCGAGTTCTTGAAGAAGGGCGACGTGTTCAACGACGACTTCATCGAGTCCTACATCGATCTCAAGATGCAGGAAATCATCCGCTTCGAACACACGCCGCATCCGGTCGAATTCGAGATGTACTACTCGTCCTGAGCTTCCTCCCAGTCGCGTGCAAGCGCGATCAACTTACAAGGGCGCCTGAGGGCGCCCTTTTTCTTTTTTAAGCATTCCGCGCCGCTCTTTTTTAAGCATTCCGCGCCGCTCTTTTTTAAGCATTCCGCTCCGCTCCCGGCATGCGTCTTGAACTGTAGAAGGCGCCTGTTTCGAAACGAGACGGAGAGCACCTTGTCGCAGATTTCGCCGAAGACGAAGCATGAGCAAGATCGCGTACCTGCCCTGGATTTGCTCCGGCTGCTCGCGGCGCTTGCGGTCGTCCTCTTTCACTATGCTTACCGGGGCGCCGCCGCGGACGGGTTTACCAATATCTCCCTGCCCCTGCTTGAGCCGGTCGCGAAATACGGCTCGTTCGGCGTCCAGCTGTTCTTTGTGATTTCGGGCTTCGTGATCGCCCGCTCCGCGGTTGGGCGAACGGCGATCGACTTCGGCATCGCGCGGGCAGCCCGGTTGTGGCCCGCTTTCGCGGTCTGCATGACCGTGACGTTCTTCGCGACCTATTTTCTCGGCGCGCCCCGTTTCGAGACATCCTTCGTTCATTGGGCCGCGAATTTAACCATGCTGTCGCCGGCTTTCGGCCAGCCGTTCATGGACGGTTCCTACTGGTCGGTTGTGCTCGAGATCATTTTCTATGGCTGGATGGCGCTCTTCATCGCCTTTGGCCTGTTCCCGCGCCGCGTGGACGAGATCGTGTTGGGATGGCTTTCGATCGCGCTCGCGAACGAGGCGTTGCTGCACTCGAAAATCATTCACTATCTGTTCGTCACGGATTACGCCGGGTTTTTCTGCGCCGGAATCCTGCTGGCGGAAATCGCCGGCGGCAGGCGCGGTTGGCAGGCGCCGTTTCTGATCGTGGTTTCCACCGTCATCGCCTGCAGCGAGGCGCTATCCGGCGGCCGATGGACCGCCGATCATTATTCCACCTTCATCGACCCAAAGGTGATGATCGGGTTGACGATAGTAGCGATCGCGCTGGTCGCGGCCGCAAGCCGGATCAAGCGCATCCCTTTGCCGGGAAAAGTTCTGCTGGCGCTTGGTGGCCTCACCTACCCGCTTTATCTCTTGCATCAGCATGTGGGCTTTATCGCCTTCAATCGGCTCGGCCGGTATATCCCCGCGGAAATTCTTGTTCCCGCAATGGCCATTGTCATGATCGGAATCGCTTTCGCCGTCTCGCACTATGTCGAGCCGCGCGGCCGCAAACTCGTGATTGCAGTGTCCTATGCGGTGATCGGCTGGATCGAGCCGGCGGTTTCGCGCGCGGCGGATCGCATCAAAGGCTACGCGTCCGGATGGGTCGTTGGAGCGCCGCTCAGAACCAAATAAAGACGGCCGCGAGAATCCCGAGGGTGAGCACGAAAAAAGTGACTTGCCTCCGGCCATGCACGCTTAGATATTCACGAATGAGCGCGCTGTGGAATTCCTCGGCGGATTGATGGGCGCAGACCAGCGCACAACCCGCAAGTGCTGCGGCGGTCTCGAGCCGCGCGAGATCGGCATTCGATGCCTTGGTTGCCCCGATCGCCATGAATAGAGGGTAACCCCGAAATGATTAATGGATTCCAACCTTGCGGATCGGTGTCACGCTGCCGGAGACAAGCGCCGGCCTCACCAGGGTAACGGGCGCAAGCACCTCCGGCTCGACGCCCGCGGGCGCGAGCGCGGGGCTCCATTCGTCCTCGGCCGGCCGCCAGGCACGCGGCCGGTCGACTTCGGCGATCTCGACACGATCCCTGCCCCGCGCCTTCGCCACGTAAAGCGCTTGGTCCGCGCGCGCGAGCAGGCTGTCGACGTCGGCTTCCGAAGCGGTCAAGAGCCCGATGCCCGCCGAAACGGTCGCCGAAACGCGGTGGCCGTCGACCACGCGGGCGGCGGCCGCGAAGGCGATGCGAACCTGCTCCGCGAACATGAACGCGGTCGAAAGCTCGACGCCGCTCAACACGGCGGCGAATTCCTCGCCGCCGAGCCGCCCGACAAGATCGGCTTGGCGCAAATTTGCCGTGGCCTTTTCGGCGAACAGGCGAAGCACCTTGTCGCCGATCGCATGCCCGAAGCGGTCGTTGATCCGCTTGAAGCGGTCGAGATCGAATAGCAACACCGCGAGCGGCCGCGGATCCTTGTTCGCGGGAACGAGGCGTAGAAGCGTCTCGTCGAAGAAGGCGCGGCGGTTGGCGATGCCGGTGAGCGGATCGCTGAGCGCGGACTTCTTGTGCTTGAGCTCCATACGCTCCTTCGCCATGGCGACGACGATGACCGCGAAGGCGATCGCATAGAGCAGCGACTCCAAGGCGATGATCGCGAACCAGCCATTGTTCCATAGCGAAACGGAGGAGCCCTCGAGCGGACTTGCGAGCGCGAAGGGAACGCGCAGCAAGAACAGCACGCTATGCGCCCCGAGCACGACGATCGCGGGCCAGCGCGAGCCGAGCGGCTCGGCGCGGCCACGCCAGAATTCGAACGCGATCACCATGGTGTAGCCCGAGATGATCACCGAGGAGAGGATCACCCGCGCATCCATCGAGGCCATGAAGCTCGGGATTTGGCAGGCGCCGACCCACATGAAGGTGCCGATGAGCATAGCGACGGGCTTGACGCCGCGTCCGTCGAACAGCCGCGCGCCGCTCCAGGTCAGGCCGCAGGCAACGAACAGGAGCGCGTTCGCAAGGTCGATCGACATCAGGTCCGAGACCGAGCCGCGCTCGCCCAACAGCCAAACCGACATGCCGCCAACGAGATAGGCCGCGCCCCACCAGACGAGCGCCCGCATCCCGCGGTTCTGCAGCCAGACGAGGATGAGGAGCAGTCCGAGGAGCGCCATCACCACGATGGTGACGGTGAACAGCGTGTCGACGTCGAGGTTCATGGCGTTATCCGCACCCCTGCAATCGCGCGATTGCGTGCGCTCGAATATGCGCCGCCGCGCTTATAAAACCGGCCGCAGGATGACTAAAATTGAAAATAATTCGAACTCCTTTTTTCAATCATGCCGAGTCGAGCGCGGTCGCGGTTGCGGCAGCGGAACTTTCACCGCTACCGCGCGTCCGCACCTTTTCGCCATGCCCCGTATTGAGACGAATAATCGAAGCTTCCGGCGCTGTCCCCGGCGAGACCTCCTCGATCGGAGCAGGCGGCTGCCAACTGTGCCTACTCGCCACCTCGACGCGGTTTCGCCCGTTCGCCTTGGCGACATAGAGCGCTTCGTCCGCGATCGACAAAAGCGCATCCAGATTGGTCGTGGAATCGGTAGTGATCGTGATCCCGGCGGAGAGCGATCCATGCACCGGATGACCGTCGATCTCAGTCGCGGCTTGCATGAACGCCGTGCGCACGCGCTCGGCCGCGGTCATCGCCGCGTCGATATCCATGTTGGGCAAGATGGCGGCGAATTCCTCGCCGCCCAGCCGGCCAAAAATATCGGTGGACCGCAGATTCGCGGTCGCCGTATTCGCGAACACTTTCAGCACGCGATCGCCGATGGCATGTCCGAAGCGGTCGTTGATGGCCTTGAAGGAGTCGAGGTCGAACATGAGCGCCGCCACCGGCCGTTCGGGAGCCGCCTTGGTGCGGATCAGCGTGTTGCCGGCGGCGATGACGGCGCGGCGATTGGGAACACCGGTCAAGGGGTCGGTGCTCGCCGCCGTTTTGTGAATGCGCTCGTTCCGCTCCTTTGCCATCGCCAGCACAATGAAGGCGGTGGCGATCACATAGAGCAACGTCTCGAGCGCCAACAGCGCGATCCAGCCGTTGGAAAAGAGCGGCGCCTCACGCCCTTCCGGCAGCCACATGGTCAACGGGATCTGGGCCGGAAAGACCACGCCGTGAAGGGCAAGCACCAGCATCGCCGGCCAGCGCGTGACGAGTTTCTCCGCCCGCCCGCTCCACAACTCGAAGGCGGTCACCAGCGTGTAGTTGGAGACGATCAACGAACTCACGATCATCCGGCCCGTAGTCGAGGCCGAGAACGCCGGGATCAGGCAGGCCAGCAACCAAATCAGGGCGCCCGCGAACATCGAGAATGGCCGCACCGGTTTATCGTCGAACAGCCGCGCGCCATTCCACGACAGTCCGCAGGCGGCAAACAGGAGCGCGCTCGCGATATCGATCGAAGCCGCATTCGACACCGTAAATTGTCCGCTCAAGAGCGCGATCGACGATCCTGCGACGAGATAGGCAACGCCCCACCAGGCGAGTGCCTGAATACTGCGGTCCTGTACCCACACGAACAGGAGCAACAGCCCCAGGAGCGCTGTGACGAAAATCGAAACGATAATCAGGGTTGGAATGTCGAGCAGCATCGGGTCTTCCGCATCTCCTAGGTACAAACATGCAGCATGCGCGTTGCGAATTTCCTTAGCCGACATTTGCAATATGAATGGTCGCGGTGCGGTTTTGTGTAAGCGTTGCGTAAGGTTGTTCCCGGCTTGCCGCGATGGATAGAATTTTCAGAAAATGTGATGACGATCCCGCTTGAGCGCAGTGACTCCAGCGATTTCAAGTCCAGCCGCGCCATGTAACGAAGACATGTCTGAAAACAGGGGCCATATTGAAAGAACGAAGCCAGTCTGCGAGACAGACCTTCTGATGCCCAACATGACCAAGCGCCGCCCGGCAAAACCGGCACATTTTCTCGCCTACATGACCGTCTTCGCGCTCGCTTTCATGATCGCGAATGCGCATTTGCTGCTGCCCACGAGCGCGCAACCGGCGGCCAGGCGGTCGCCGATCTCGCAGGTGCAGCTGGAAAAGCTCTTGCGGGTGATCGATCAGCGCGGCGAAAATGTACGCCTCAACGACCGGATCAGCGGCGCCTTAGGGCTCGGCGACGGCGTCATCATCCGCCAGGCCACCGTCACCGATCCGGTCGCCCGCCAATCCTATTTTTTCGCGAATGTTCCCGCCACGGGCCAGTACCTCGTCGGTACCCGCGAGGTGCTCGGGAGCCAGATATTTTTGATCGATTCCGAATTGCGGCTCATCGCGGGCGTGATAGCGGGAACCGATATTCAAAACATTCCGCTGGTTGAGGCCGGAAAGAAACTTCAGGATATCTTGGCGAAATTCGAGGCCTTTCTCGAGATGAACTGACTCTAGGCCGCGACCGGCATCGCAAACGAAAAGGGCGCATGAAAAATGCGCCCTTCGCGTAAACCTGCGAGGAAAGTTTTTAGCGCTTCGAGAACTGGAAGCTGCGGCGGGCTTTTTTGCGGCCGTACTTCTTGCGCTCGACGACGCGCGAGTCGCGAGTGAGAAAGCCGCCCTTCTTCAACACGCCGCGCAGATCCGGCTCGAAATAAGTGAGCGCGCGCGAAACGCCGTGACGGAGCGCTCCCGCCTGCCCCGATAGGCCGCCGCCGGAAACCTGGCAGTTCACGTCGTACTGACCCTGCCGGTTCGAGGCGGTGAAAGGCTGCTGGATCATCATGCGCAATACGGGCCGCGCGAAATAGGTCTCCAGCGTTCTCGTATTGACGACGATCTTGCCGGAGCCGGGCTTCAGCCAAACGCGTGCCACCGCGTTCTTGCGCTTGCCGGTGGCATAGGCGCGGCCCTGCTTGTCGAGCTTCTGCACGTATTTGGGCGCCTCCGGGGTCCCCGGCTTCAACGCGGAAAGTGCTTCGAACGATTGCACGGTCTCGGCCATCAGGCGACCCTCTTGTTCTTCGGATTGAGCGCGCCGACGTCGAGCGCTACCGGCTGCTGCGCCTCGTGCGGGTGGTTCGAACCCTTGTAGACGCGTAAATTGCTGAACTGCTGGCGCGCGAGCGGCCCTTCGTCGAGCATGCGCTCGACCGCCTTCTCCACGATGCGTTCGGGAAACTTGCTTTCGAGGATGAAGCGCGCGCTCCGGGTCTTAATGCCGCCGGGAAAGCCGGTGTGGTGGTGATAGACTTTCTTGTCGCGCTTCTTGCCGGTGAGCACGATCTTTTCCGCATTGATGACGATGACGTGGTCGCCGCAATCCATGTGCGGGGTGTAGCTGGGCTTGTGCTTGCCGCGAAGCCGCATGGCGACGATCGAGGCGAGCCGGCCGACGATAAGGCCGGTGGCGTCGATCAAAATCCATTTCTTCTGGATGTCGGCGGCCTTGGCCGAAAAGGTTTTCATCGTCGTGTCCGTTTGTGGGATCGCGGCAAAGGGGCGCGCAAAAAAATTCGCGCGTGTCTTAGAAGGCGGACGGCACGAGGTCAATCACCAGCGAGAAAGTATCTATTAGCAAAATCAGTGGGTTATAAAAATGGTACCAGAATACCTAACCCTAACCTTCAACAGATGGGATTGAATAGGTGGCGACACAATGCGCGACAAGCTCGTCTTCGCCGTCCGAGCGTAGCGCCACCTCGCCGACCGCTAACCGCTTGCCGAGCTTGATCAGTTTGCAATCGGCGATGATGTCGCCGGGCGCGGGTTTCCTCAGAAAATTGATGGTGAGGCTCGTCGTCACCGCCAGCGGCATCCAGCCGATCTGGGCCAGGATCGCTACGTAAAGCGCGCCGTCGGCGATCCCCATGAGCGTGGGCCCCGAGACCGTGCCACCCGGGCGCAGGTTCTTGTCGGTGACTGTGTAGCGCAGCCGTGCACTCATCGGCCCCACCGCTTCGATGTGCGTGCGTTTGTCCTTGCCGTAGCCGCCTTGCGGAAATTCGCGCGACAGGCGCTCTTCGAGTTCGGCCGCGGTCATCTTCGGCGCTTTCATGCCTGCCCTTCGCCTTGCTGTTCGCTTCGGCTCCCTCTTCGGATACTATGCGGGCCAGCAAACGCAAAGGCTTCCGCCAAAGGGCCCACGATGTCGAAACCTGCCCGCGCCCCGCTGCCCGCCCAAAGCTCCGCTGTCCTTTTGCGCGAGGACAAGGACGGCATCGCCACACTCACGCTCAATCGCCCCGAGGCGCGGAACGCGCTTTCCGAAGCCTTGCTTGCGGCCTTGATCGGTGAATTCGATGCCATCGCCCAGGATCGCGCGGTGCGCGCGGTGATCATCGCAGGCAACGGCCCCGCCTTCAGCGCTGGCCATGATCTGAAGGAAATGACCGCGCACCGGAACGAGCCCGACCGCGGCCGCGCCTATTTCGCGGCGCTGTTCGAAAAATGCGCCGGCATGATGCAGCAGGTTATGCATCTGCCGCAGCCGGTGATCGCCTCGGTCCACGGCGCCGCCACCGCCGCCGGCTGCCAGCTCGCGGCCTCCTGCGATCTCGTCGTCGCCTCGGAAGCCGCGCGCTTCGCCACTCCCGGCGTGCAGATCGGCCTCTTCTGCTCCTCGCCGATGGTGGCGCTCTCGCGCAAGGTCGCGAGCAATCATGCGATGGAAATGCTACTCACCGGCGAGATGATTCCGGCGAAGCGCGCTTACGAGATGGGTTTGGTCAATCGCGTGGTCGCAACGGGCCGCGAGCGCGAGGAGGCCACCAAGCTTGCGCACGCCATCACCGCGAAATCGGCTTACGTGCAAAAGATCGGCAAGGAAGCTTTCTACCGCCAGCGCGATATGAACTTGATGGATGCTTACAAATACGGCGCCAAGGTCATGGCCGAGAACATGATGGCGCGCGACGCCGAGGAGGGCATTCTCGCCTTCATCGAGAAACGCGAGCCGAAATGGGAAGACCGTTGAGGCGGCGTCTTGTTGCCGCCGGTTCCCTATGAATCACGATCGCTACGACGACAGCTATATCCGCGGCATCCTCAACACCGTGAAGAACGTCGCGGTCGTCGGCGCGAGCCCGGGGGATAATCGCCCGAGCATGTTCGTGGTGAAGTATCTTGCCGAGCGCGGCTATCGCGTCTTCCCGATCAATCCCGGGCGCGGCGGCCAAGATATCGGCGGCGAGAAGACCTATGCCCAGCTCGCCGACGTGCCGGAAAAGATCGATATGGTCGATGTCTTCCGCAACTCGGAAAGCGTGCCGCCGATCCTCGACGAGGCGCTCGCCCTTCCCCACCACCCCGACGTGTTTTGGATGCAACAGGGCATTCGCAACGATGCGGTCGCGGCGAAGGCCGAGGCCGCCGGCATGAAGGTGGTGATGGATCGCTGCCCCAAGATCGAATACGGCCGCCTCTCCGGCGAGATCAATTGGATTGGGGTTAATACCCGAACGCTCTCTTCCAAGCGCGCCCAGCGCTTGCCCGGCGGTGTGCAGCGGCTCAAGCTCGGCGACGACTAAGCGGGCGGTTGACGAGCGCCCCGCCCGGCAAATAACGTCGGATAACTGAAATTAGCCAAGATATACACAAGGTAGGTGTGCAATGGATCAATCGACCAAGGGCGAGATACGGACGCCCGGTTTCAACACGCTCGCGATCCATGCCGGCGCGCAGCCCGATCCCACCACCGGCGCACGGGTCACGCCGATCTACCAGACGACCTCTTTCGTATTCGACGACGTCGATCACGCGGCGGCACTTTTCGGTCTGCAAACCTTCGGCAACATCTATAGCCGCATCACCAATCCGACTTGCGCCGTCTTGGAAGAGCGCGTCGCGGCACTCGAAGGTGGCACCGCCGCCCTCTCCGTCGCCTCCGGCCATGCCGCGCAGGTGGTTGCGTTCCACACCTTGCTCAAGCCCGGAGACGAGTTCATCGCCTCGAAGAAGCTTTATGGCGGCTCGATCAACCAGTTCAATCATGCCTTCAAGAATTTCGGCTGGAACGTGGTGTGGGCCGACCCCGACGACATCAAGACCTTCGAGAGCGCCGTCACTCCCAAGACCAAGGCGATCTTCATCGAGTCGATCGCCAATCCCGGCGGCGTGATCACCGACATCGAAGCGGTCGGCAATGTCGCCCGCCGCGCTGGCGTGCCGCTGATCGTCGACAACACGCTCGCCACGCCGTATCTGTGCAAGCCGTTCGAGCATGGCGCCGATATCGTGATTCATTCGGCGACGAAATTCCTCGGCGGTCACGGCAACTCGATCGGCGGTGTCATCGTCGACGGCGGCACCTTCAACTGGTCGCGCGAGGGCCGCTATCCGATGCTCTCCGAGCCGCGGCCGGAATATTCCGGCATCATCCTGCACGAGACCTTCGGCAACTTCGCCTTCGCCATCGCCTGCCGCGTGTTGGGCCTGCGCGATATCGGCCCCGCGCTTTCGCCGTTCAATGCGTTCCTGCTTCTCACCGGCATCGAGACCTTGCCCTTGCGCATGCAGCGTCATTGCGACAACGCGCTGAAGGTCGCGGAGTATCTAGCGAGCCACAAGCAGGTGGCGTGGGTGAGCTACCCGGGCCTGAAGGGCGATCGCTACAACCAGCTTGCCAAGCGCTACGTGCCGAAGGGCTCGGGCGCCGTGTTCACCTTCGGGCTGAAGGGCGGCTACGAGGCGGGTATCAAGCTCGTATCCGACGTGAAGCTCTTCTCGCATCTCGCCAATATCGGCGACACCCGCTCGCTCATTATTCACCCGGCATCGACCACCCACCGGCAGCTCTCCGACGCGCAGAAGACCCAGGCCGGCGCCGGGCCCGACGTGGTGCGGCTATCGATCGGGCTCGAGGATTACGAGGACATCATCGCCGATCTCGAGCAGGGGCTGGTGGCTTAGGCACGGCCTAGAGGGCTCGCGGAAGTCTTTGAGGGCGTGCCCACGACATGGCGCGTCGCGGCGACGAGCACTACGATCGCACCAAGCTGATGCAGGAGTGCCAGCGCAAACGGCGCCGCCCATAGCAGCGTGAGCACACCGAGCATTGCCTGCGCAGTGACGAGCGCGAACAGAATCGAAGCGCTGAGCGCCGCCGCCCGTGCGTGGCGTTCCGTGTCGAACGCATGCCAGGCCGCGAGCGCGAACAACGCATAGGCGATCATGCGGTGGTCAAACTGCACGGTCAGCACGTTCTCGAATAGGTTCCTCCACCACGAACTCATCGCGAACAACGACGCCGGCGGCGGCACGAAATTTCCGTCGATCAGCGGCCAGGTGTTGAAGGTGAGCCCGGCATTGGTCTTCGCCACCAGGGCGCCGAGAAAAATCTGCGTAAAGACGAGCACAAGAATGGAAACCGCGCCGTAGCGGGCACGCGCGGGTAACGCTTTTTCCTTTCGCCGCGGCAGAAGGCTTGTCGCCACCGCGACAATCGCCGCGAGAATGAAACAGGCGAGCGTGAGGTGGACCGCGAGCCGGTACTGGCTCACATCCGTGCGCTCGCTCAAGCCCGAGACCACCATCCACCAGCCGATCGTGCCTTGCAGCAAGCCCAGCGCGAACAGCCCGCCGAGCTTCCAGCCGAGCGCGCGACCGACGAGGCCACGCGATAAAAACCAGAAGAACGGCGCGAGAAATACGACTGCGAGCAAGCGCCCGAGCGCGCGATGGCTCCATTCCCACACATAGATGAACTTGAATTCGCTCAAGCTCATGCCTTGGTTGATTTGCTGGTATTGCGGAATCGATTTGTATTTCTCGAATTCCGCCTGCCAGTCGGCCTCCGAGAGCGGCGGCACGATGCCGGTGACGGGCTTCCATTCGGTGATCGAGAGCCCCGAGCCCGTGAGCCGCGTGGTGCCGCCGAGGACCACCATCAGCGCGACGAGCGCAGCAAAGACGTAAAGCCAATGCCGCACCGGCCGCATGCGGTCGGCCTGCGATTTTCGCGAGATCGGCGTGTTAGCTTTGAGAACGATTTTCATTGCGGCGCGCGACAGATATAGAGCATGATCCCGAAAAGTGGGAACCGGTTTTCTGAAAAGATCATGCTCCAGTAAAATGTTATGTACGCGCGGTGATTCAACTTGAGGCGAGAGTGCCCTAGCCTCGCACGTCCCCGCAAATCGTCCTTTCCCGGTACTTCCATGCGTCAGCGCCCGCGCAAGCTCATCGCCACCGCACTCCTCCTGGTCTTCGTCGTCTTCTGGGCGCTGTTCGCGATGAGCCTCTCGCAAGGCCGCGTCGCCACGTTCTCCGGCGCGATGCAGGCCGTCGTTTTCGTGGTGCTGGGCCTTATTTGGGTGTTGCCGGCGGGACTTCTCATCCGCTGGATGTCGCGGCCGGACTAACCCAAACATCATGCCCGGTCTCGTGCCGGGCATCCACGCCTTTCTTCGATGCAAAGACTTGGACGGCATCCGAACTCGGGCTTGCCCGAGTTCGGCGGATTTGAACGCCACAAGTCGCGTGAACGCGACTTGCGGTGACAAGCCCGGCCATGACAACCACAAGACCTCTACGCCGCATCCACGCGCTTGAAGCCGTTCCACAGCGCGAAGGGCGCGCCCGAAAGGAACACATCGACGAAACGCGTGGCCTGGAAATGGCCGTTCAATGAGACGCGCGGCAGCGCCGTGAGGTGCTCGCGGTGCTCAGGATAAAGCACGCCGGGCCGCGTCGTGACGGCCGTCTTGAAGCCGAGATCGCGCGCGAGCTGAAATTCGCGCGGCCCCGCCGATCCCTTGTCGCCGACCGGGAAGGCGAAATGCTCGCAGCGCACTCCGAGTGAGGCCTCGATCACCTCACGGCTCCGCTTCATCTCTTCGCGCACTTCGCCCGCCGACCATTTCGCCAGCATCACATGATTGACAGTGTGCGCGCCGATCGTCGCAAGCGGGCTTTTCGCCATCTGCGCGATCTCGGGCCAGGTCATGCAGAACTCGCGGCAGGGCAAATCGGGGTCGACGCCGTAGCGCCGGCAAAGATCGCGCACGATGCCCCGCATCTTCTTCTCGTCTCCGAGCGAGCGCAGCCACCAGTAGAGCTGCGCGTAAACCTCGTATTTCTTCGCCGTCCGCTCGCAATAGAAGAAGCGCTCCTCGCCGCCGATCTCGATCACGATGCGCTCGGCCGCCGCCACGACCCGCTCCAGCGCCACCCACCACAATTCGCCGAGCCGATCGGGAAAGCTCGTCGCGACGAACAACGCGAACGGCGTCTCGTGCCGCTCTAGAATCGGTAACGCGTATTCAAGATTGTCGCGGTAGCCGTCGTCGAAGGTGAGCGAAACGAAATGGCGGGAAAAATCCCGCTCAACGAGCCGGCGGCGCGCTTCATCAAGGCTGACGATGTCGACGCCGCGCTGGCGCAACCGCACGATCACGCTTTCGAGAAAGCGTGGCTCGATTTCGAGCAAGCGGTTGGGCTGGAAGCGGCCTTTCGGGCGCGGGCGAACGTGGTGAAGCGTGAAAATCGCCCCGATCCCGCCATAGAGCGGCCGCAGGACGCGGTGGGCACCGGAAAAATACAGCACCTCCAGCCCCGCCCGGAATACGGCATTGCGCAGGTTCGGCATCGTCCCCTCAACACAAGTCGGCTGTTGCCGACTTGTGTATTTGATCGCCTATCTCGGGTGAACCCGAGATCGGTGGGCGGCTGATCGCCGCCCCTCCAGAGGGCGGATTATACCAAGGGAATCTTGTCTTTCCGTTGCCGCCCGCGCGGAATTGTTCCTTCAGCGCGATAAGCCCGCCAGAAACGCCTGCTTGAACCGCTCGAGATCGGCGTCCGGTAGGTCGGCGACGGCGACATAGGTGAATTCCCCCTCGCGCCAGGTCCTGATGTTATAGCCGGCAATGCTGCCGCCGGAGACCGCGCGCGGCCCGCGTAACGTGGTGAGGCTGATGGTATGGCCGCCATGGCGATAAACCACGGTCGCCACCGGTTGCTCGCCCAGCACGTCGACGCGGCCTCCCAGAAGCGAAAATCCGTCGCCGCCCAGATCGACGATCTGCGGCGATTCCGGCAGCCGGCTCGTGAACCACGGCTTGATTTCATGCCGGTCCGAAGAGGCAATGTCGAAAGGCTGCGGCGCCAACAGCCCGCGAATATGGTTCGTCACGACGAGGCTCGATGTTTCCTGCCCTGAGTTGGGGCGCACGAAAGCGGCCGTAGCGGCTGCACCCAGTACCGCGCCGACCAATACCGCGGCCGCGATCGCGCGCCATGAGCGGCGGTCGCCGGTCTTCCTCTCGACTGCCGCATCAATCCGGCTCCGCAGCCGGTCCACCGGCACCTCATCGCGCGGAACGGCGTGAAGCAGCCGCCGCAGCGACAACAGGGATTCGTAGCGGGCGCGCAAGCCAGAATCGGCCGCAAGGCGCTGCTCGAACGCGGCGGCAGAGGCAGGGTCGAGTTCGCCGTCGACATACGCCTGCAACAGGCCGTCGTCGTGATCGAGAGACGATTCGCTCATGACATGTTCCTCAGCGCCGCGATCAGCATGGCGCGCGCGCGCGAAAGCCGCGACATCACCGTACCGATCGGCGCGTTGGTGATTTCGGCGATGTCGCGATAATTGAGTTCGTGCAATTCACGCAACACAATGACCTCCCGGAACGGCGCCGGCAACGCGGCGATCGCCCCTTGCACCTCCTCGGCGTCGGCTCTTGCGAGCAACAGACTTTCAGGCGTTCCCTCGCCCTCTGCCGCCGGCCGCTCGAGGCGCTGCTGCTCGGCGTTATCAAGATCTTCGGTGAATACCACCGCCGCTGAGCGGTTCTTCAGTAGCCACGTATAGGCCGTGTTGCGCACCACCGTGAGCGCCCAGGCGCGCGCGTTGATGCCGCCAAAGCCCGCGATTCCGCGAAAAGCGCGCAGCGATGCTTCCTGCACCACGTCCTCGGCATCGGCGGCGTTTCCGGTGAGCCAGCGCGCCAGGCGATAGGCTTGCACCAGATGCGGCAGGAACACTTCGTCGAATAACTTACGCTTGTCCTTGTCGTTCACGGCCTGACCTGTCGTCCCTTCCCGGCCCGGCCGGACCATCCCAACTTCCCGCGCACGCATGCCGTGCGTTCTTTCCGACTCGAAACGATGCTCGAAGACCGGAAAAGAGGGGTAGGTCGGATTTCCGCCGCTCACGGCTTGACGATGATCTTCCCGACCATGTGCGGATGCAACCCGCAGAAATAGTCGTATGTGCCGGCTGACGTGAATGTGAACGAATAGGACTCGTCGGTGTCGAGCGCCTTCGAGCGAAAAAGCTTGTTTTTCTCCACCACCGAATGGGGAATGTCGTCGTGATTGTCCCATGTCACAGTGGTGCCGGCGGATATCGTCAACTTCGCCGGCGCGAAGGTGAAGTTGTCGATTGTGACTTTCGCCTTGGCATCTTCCGCGAGCCCCGGTCTCACGCCCGCAGCGGCGAACGCAAGTACGAGCGCCGTGCGTAACACCGTTCGGCGCGCGGTCGGGGTCGTGACACGCGCGCCGAAATCTTTCGGCTTGATCATGGCTTTTCCCGCTACTCAGCCCGCGAGCGTCGTGTCGACGATGGCGAGGGGCTTTTGGCCTTGCTTCACCGTGACGCTCGACAATCCGAGAACGCTCCGCAGCTTCTCGGCCGGAACCAACATCGGCCCCGGCGACGGCGCCGAGCCCGGTGCCGGTTGCGGAAAGGCCGTGGACATCGCCGTGTGGAACGTGACGTTTCCCTCCACCTTCTGAATGAGCTGGTGGATATGGCCGTTCAGTACGGTGACGGAGCCGAAGCGCTTGAGCAATGTTAGCGCCCGCATGCCGTCTTCTGTCCCCCATCCCCACTGCGGATAAACGATCCACAACGGAATATGGGCGAACACGACGACGGGCGTGCTGTCGGATTTTCCCTTGAGGTCGTCCTCGAGCCAGGCGAGCTGATCGGCGCCGAGATTGCCGAGGCCGCCGCCTTTCAGATCGACGACATTGACGAGGCCGATGAAATGCACGCCGCCATCGTCGAAGCTGTACCAGCCCGTTCCTTTCGAACCCTTGCCGTAGCGCTCGAGATAAGCCTTGCCGCGCTCCTCATCGATGATGTCGTGCTCGCCCGGCACGTAATGCACCTGCAGTTTGGCATCGCTAATGACCTGCTCGGCATTGTCGAATTCCGCCGGCTTCGAAAGATGGGTGATGTCACCGGTATGGATCATGAAGGAGGGCCTTGCCGACATCGCCTTCACCTTGGCGATAGCCTCTTTCAGCGTGCCAAGCGCATTCGGATTGGCGGGCTTCTCGAAGCCGACATGGCTGTCGCTGATCTGCAGGAAGGTGAAGCCTTTCGGGTCGGCAGCAAACGCTTCGCCGACGAGGCCGAGCGATGTCGGCACGCCGCCCGCGATCGTCCACAACACGCCGGTCCCGGCCCAGATCATGCACTCCAAGGCGCCGCGGCGATCGATCTTCGGGCGGCCGTCTTCCATGCGGTCGTCTGCCATTTCGGTCTCCTGTTTGTCGAAAAGCCGCCAAACCAAGGGGCTCTCTGATGGAGACTGGATGAGGAGGCGCGTTATTCCCGCACGCCCGAAAAAAGCCTGATGGCAGGCAGGAGCAAAGCCTAGCCTGGCGGGTATCCTGAAATTCCCGGAAAAATCAGGCGGCGGCGCGGCCTGAGCGATCGGCCGGCGTGTCGCCCACGGCCGCGATCATCACATTGGCGAAACCCTTCGCCCTGAGTGTATCGGCTTCTGTCGACGCCGCGGCTTCCCCGCCCTCGCCCGCGATCAAAACGGTCGCACGGGTAAAGCGCGCGAGCCGATCGACGCCGAGAAGAAAGGCGGGCGCCGGCGCCGCCATCACCACGTAATCGTAAGTCTGCGACAGCGCGCCGAGCACGATCGATAGCCGGTCGGCGGCGAGCAATTGCTCGGTATCACGCGCCGTCCGTCCCGGCGCGATGACATGGATGCGCGAGGCGCGGTCGCGATGAATCACCTCGCCGAATTGGGCAGCGCCCGAAAGGAGGTCCGAAAGGCCGGCCACCCGCGGCTCCGGCAAGAGTGCCGCGGACGGCACGGCTTCCAAGTCGAGATCGAGAAACAAGACCCGCGAGCCGCTCGCCGCGAGATCGCGCGCGAGATGCACGGCGATGCGGCCGGAGGCTCCGTGCGCCCCGGCACGGCCGATGAGATAAATACCGCTACCTAGCGCGCGCATTCGGTCGGCGAGTTCGCCAAGACGCCGTTGGACAAGCTCCGGTGTCGCCGCAAGGCTCGAGGGTGCGCGCGCGGCGGGCAACATTTCCCGCTCGCGCTCAGTTTCCAGCTCGGGACGCGCCGCCATCTCCACCGGCCGGTAAACCCCGCCGCCCAAAAGCTCGCCCATCGCCGCGAAGGCGAGCGCGAACATGAACATTCCGATCGCCGCAACCGCCACGATCGGGAGCTTCTTCGGGAAGTGCGCGGTCGATGACGCCACCGCCTGCGAGATAATACGCGCGTCGGCGGGCACCGCGTCCGGCGTCTCGCGCGCGGTCACGTCGCGATAGCGCGCGAGATACGATTCCAAAAGGTCCCGCTGCGCCTTTGCCTCGCGTTCGAACGCGCGCAATTGCACATCCTGGCCGCCGAGCGCCGATTGCTGCTGCTTCAACTGATCGAGTTGCGCCATGAAGGTCTCGACCCGCGCGCCCGAAATCCGCGCATCGTTCTCGAGCGAGCGTACGAGCTTCTCGGCTTCAAGCCTGATCTGGATGTCGAGATCGCCGAGCTGGGCGTTCAGTTCCTTGATGCGCGGGTGCTGCGGCAGGAGCGTCGAGGACTGCTCCGCCAGCTGCGCGCGCAGCGTGACGCGCTGCTCGGCGAGCCGCCGGATCAATTCGGAGTTGGTGATGTCGGCCGCCTCGATCGGCTTGCCGCTTTTCAACAGGTCGCGGATGAAACGCGCCCTCGCCTCGAAATCGGCTTTCTGCCCGCGCGCATTGACGAGCTGGGTATTCAGCTCGCCCAGCGATTGCGTGCCGAGCTGGTTGTTGTTGTTGCCGACATAGAGGTTCGAGCGGCTGCGAAATTCCTCGACCTTCGCTTCGGCTTCAGCGACGCGGGCCCGCAACTGCTCGATCTCGGTCGCGAGCCACAGCCCTGCCTGTTTCATCGAGTCGCGCTTTGCCTGCTGCTGCATGGCGAGATATTCGGCGGCGATCGCGTTCGCGACCTTGGCGGCAAGCTCCTGGTCCTCCGATTGGAAATCGACCGCGACCACGCGCGACTTCTCGACCTGATAGACCGTGAGGCGGTCGTAATAGTGCTCGAGCACCCGCTCCTCGAGCGTCTTGCGCGCGGGCTCGCGCGTAATCCCGACCAGCGCAACGAGCGCGGTCATGATTTGATACGCGGCGCTTTCGGAATTGAATTCCTTGTATTCGGCGAGCTTGAGGTCGCGCGCGACCTTCCGCGCGAGGTCACGCGATTGAAAAATTTGCACCTGGCTCTGCAACGCCTCTGGGTCGAGCAGCGTGCGGTCACGCTCCACCGCCCGGTCGATCTCGGGGCGGCTATAGGACGTCTCCCGGCTCTCGATCAGGACCCGCGCTTCCGAGAGATAGCGCGGCGTCAGCGTGTTCACGGCGACGAAGGCGAGAAGGGCCGCGAGGATCGTCGGGATCACGATCCAGCGGCGTTTGCGCCACAGCGCATTGCCGAGCGCACGCAGGTCGAGTTCACCCTCGACGGTCTCGATCGGGGCGGCGCTTGGCTTGGACGCCCTGTCGCGACGCATGCTCGGCGAACTCCCACTCAACGGAAACGTGCGCCATAAGAAATCATTAGGGTTGCCATCGGGTTAACTCGTGCCCATGGGAGTGGCTCGATGAAGGGTTCGTTAACCATGCCGCCGCTAAGAATTAACAAACGATTCACGCTTGCAAGCGGCCGCCCATGCTCGTCCGAACGGTTCTCGCCGCCGCCCTCGCGCTGATGCTTGGCTCTTGCGCGAGCCGGATGGCGAACGAAAAAATCGATCCCGCCTTCGAGGCGCCATACACGCTCGATGCCGGCGACCGCTTGCGCGTCGTGGTGTTCGGTCAGGACGGCTTGACCAATTCCTACGCGGTCGACAGCGCCGGCAAAATCACCATGCCCCTGATCGGCGCCGTGGAGGCGCGCGGCAAGACCACCAGCGATTTATCGGGCTTGATCGTCACGCGTCTCAAGGGCGGCTATATCCGCGAGCCGCATGTCGCCGTCGAGGTCGAGAGCTACCGGCCCTTCTTCATCCTGGGCGAGGTCACGACCGCCGGCCAATACGCCTATGTCAACAGCCTGACGGTGGAATCCGCGGTCGCGGTCGCCGGCGGCTTCAGCCCGCGGGCGCTGAAGACCGGCGCCAGCGTTGCGCGCATCGTCGACGGCCGCACGATCCACGCCTTCGTCCCCCTCTCATATCCGCTCCGTCCCGGCGACACGATCACCGTCGAGGAGCGCTGGCTCTGAGCAGGCCAAATTCTGACGGGAATATGAGTACAGGCCGCCCCTTGCGCATCCTGCATGTGCTGCGCGCCCCGGTTGGCGGGCTGTTCCGCCACGTCGCGGATCTCGCGGAAGCGCAAGCCGCGCGCGGCCACGCGATCGGCTTGGTGCTTGAGTCCACTACCGGCGGGGCGGAGTCAGAGCGCATGCTGCAAAGGCTCGCGCCTGCGGCGAAGCTCGGCATCCACCGCGTGCCGATGAGCCGCCATCTCGGATTTTCGGATTTCAATGCCATTCGTTTCGTCAAGGCGAGCGTGGGCGAGAGCAAGGCCGATATCGTGCATGGCCACGGCGCCAAGGGCGGCGCCTATGCGCGGCTCGCGGATACCGGCGCGCTTCGCGTCTATACGCCGCATGGCGGGACCCTGCATTACTCCGCGGCCTCCCCGCTTGGCCTCCTCTATCTCTATCTCGAGCGCCGTCTCGCGCGCCGCACCGATCTTTTTCTGTTCGAAAGTGAATTTGGCCTCCGCGCGTTTCGCGAGAAAATCGGCGCGCCGCGCGCGCTCGCCCGTGTAGTCCACAACGGCGTGCGCCCCGACGAGCTGGTGCCGATCGCGTCCGATGATGACGCCGAGGATGTCGTGTTTGTGGGCGAGCTCCGCCGCCTCAAGGGCGTCGACGTCCTGATCGAGGCGCTCTCGCGTCTCATCGCGGAAGAGCGGATCGAAAGCGCGATCCTGTTCGGCGATGGGCCGGATGCGGGCGCTTACCGTGCGGAGATCGAACGGCGCGGGCTTTCGCCGCACATTCAGTTCGGCGGTTCAAAACTGGCCCGCGAGGCTTTCAAACGCGGCCGCGTGCTCGCGGTGCCGAGCCGCGCCGAGTCGCTGCCCTATATCGTGCTGGAAGCCGCCGCCGCTTCCGTGCCCATGGTGGCGACCCGGGTCGGCGGCATCGCGGAAATTTTCGGCCCTGATGAGGTGGCGTTGGTACCCCCGGAGGATCCGGCAGCGCTGGCCGAGGCGATCTTGCGGGCCCTGGAAGGAGACGGCGCGATGCGCACGAAACGGCTGCACGAGCGCGTCGCCCGCCAATTTAGCGTAGCCGCCATGACCGATGGCGTGCTGGCCGCCTACCAGGAGGCCCTGGCGGCGCGGGCCCCTCTGCATGGTTAAGGCTTTCATTAAACCTTCCGACAGAAATACCCCCTAGCCTCCTGAGAACGGCCTCAGATTGCCGCTCGCAGCGCCCTATATCGGCGCCGGCAGCCAGGGATTTCAAAGCCCGATGATCGAATTAAATGCCAGCAAGCTTGCGCGCCGACGGCGGTCGCGTCGCGCCGATAGCGGCCGCAGAGACGTCGGCCCGGCGGCGGCAAGCGCGATCCCCGCGACCTCGACGCCGCGCGAGCTTGGCGCGCTCGCACGCATGGTCGCGGCCGAACCCGTGCTGCCGGCGATCTCCGCCGTGGTTCTCGGCGGGCTGATCCGCCTCTACGAATTCGTCGCGATCCTTGGCCTCGGGCTCGCGATCTTTCACAGCTACGTCCATCCGCACGAGCCCTTCTCGTGGCGCTACTTCTTGGCGATCGCGGGCATCTCCATCGCGACCGTTACGATCTTTCAACTCTCCGATCTCTACAGCATCGCGGCACTGCGCACGCGTGTCGAGCAGCTGAGCCGCGTCGGCCTGATCTGGACGATGGTGATGCTGGCCGCGGCGACACTCGCCTTTTTCGCGCGGCCCGAGGGGGATTTCTCCCGCGTTTGGGCCGCGACCTGGTTCGGCAGCGTGCTCCTGTTTCTCTATGCCGGCCGGTTTCTGCTCTCCGCGCTCGTGCGTCACTGGACGCGCGAGGGCAGGCTCGTGCGCCGAACCGTGATCGTCGGCGGCGGCAGTGCGGGTGAATCGCTCATTCGCGCGCTCGAGGCGCAGCGCGATTCCGACCTCGTCATCCGCGGCGTGTTCGACGACCGCAGCGACGACCGCTCGCCGCCCAGCATCGCCGGACAGTCGAAGCTCGGCACCGTCGACGATCTTGTCGAATTCGCGCGCCGCACCCGCATCGATCTCCTGCTCGTTTCCCTGCCCATCGTGGCGGAGGAGCGCGTCTTGCAGATGGTGCGCAAGCTCTGGGTGCTGCCGGTCGACATTCGGCTGGCCGCGCACACCAGCAAGCTCCGCTTCCGGCCTCGCGCCTATTCCTATATCGGCAACGTGCCGGTGCTCGACGTGCTCGATCGCCCGATCGCCGACTGGAACTATGTCGCGAAGTGGCTGTTCGACCGCGTCGTGGGTTGGCTCCTCTTGATCGCAGCCATTCCGGTGATGGCGTTCTGCGCCATCGCGATCAAGCTCGACAGCGGCGGACCCGTCTTTTTCCGCCAGAAGCGCTACGGCTTCAATAACGAGCTGATCGAGGTATTCAAGTTCCGCTCGATGTATGTCGACCAAGCCGATGCCAACGCGACGCAACTCGTCACCAAAGATGACCCACGCGTGACCCGCGTGGGCCGGATCCTGCGCAAGATGAGTCTCGACGAGTTGCCGCAGCTCATCAACGTCGCGATCAGGGGCGACCTCTCGCTCGTCGGCCCACGGCCGCACGCGCTTCACGCCAAGGCCGAAAACCAGCTCTATGACGAGGTCGTCGACGGCTATTTCGCGCGCCATCGCGTCAAGCCCGGCATCACCGGCTGGGCGCAGATCAACGGCTGGCGCGGCGAGACCGACACCAACGAAAAAATCCAGCGCCGCGTCGAGCACGACCTCTATTATATCGAAAACTGGTCGGTGCTGTTCGACTGTTACATCCTCGCGCGCACGCCCTTCGCGCTGTTTTCCGGCGAGAACGCCTATTGAACGCGGCTTCGAATTTTTTCACTGAATATCCGGCGACACGGCGAGCCGGTTATCGCCCGCTTGCGACCCGGCTTCTGCATCTCCTGTTGTTCGGCGCGATCCTCGGCAGTTTTCTCGTCTTTATCGAGCCCTCGCCCTATGAGGTATTCGTCGGCTTGTTGATGCTGGGCGCCCTCGGCGCGGGCGTCACTGTCGACCGCAAGGTCTTGCCGCTTGTCTTCTTGCTTCTGATCTGGAACGTGAGCGGACTCGTCTCGCTCGTGCCGGTGATCTACGACCGCGAGGCCGTGACCTTCATGGTGATTTCCTTCTATATGGCGATGACCGCGGTCGTCTTCGCCTGCCTGTTCGCCCATGACAGCGTGCGGCGGATCGAGATCATGCGCACGGCCTACATCCTCGCGGCGCTCCTCGCCGCGATCGTCGGTATTATCGGCTATTTCAACCTGGTGCCGGGCGCGTGGGACAATTTCACGCTCTACAATCGCGCGAAGGCGACCTTCAAGGACCCCAACGTGTTCGGGCCCTATCTCGTTCTTCCGATTCTGTTTTTGATCCAGGGATTCCTGATCAAGGGTTTGAAGCTACGCCATGTCTTGGTCGCGCTGACGATTCTCGTGGCGCTGCTCTTGACCTTCTCGCGCGCCGCCTGGGCGCATTTCGTCTTTTCCGCCGCGTTGATGGTCGCGCTGATGTTCGTCGCCAGCCCAAGCGCGCGTTTCCGCGCGCGGATTGCGAGCTTTAGCGTGCTAACCACAATCAGCATCGGCGTGCTCCTGACGGGAATGCTATCCGTCGGCACGATCGGCGCCGTCTTCAAGGAGCGCGCGAGCCTCATTCAGGAATACGACGCCGGCGATAGCGGCCGCTTTACCCAGCAGCAGAATAGTATTCCCGTGCTGTTGGAGCGGCCGAACGGTTTGGGCCCGTATCAATTCCATAAATACTACGACCAGGATCCGCACGACGTTTATCTGAACGCGTTTTCGTCCTACGGCTGGGTCGGCGGGTTTGCCTACGCCATCCTCGTCCTGTTCACGCTCTTTGTCGGTTACGCTAACGTACTCAAGCGCACGCCCTGGCAGCCCTACTTTGCCGCGGCACTCGCCACCTATACTGGCGTCGCCCTTGAGGGCTTCGTGGTCGATACCGACCACTGGCGGCACTATTATCTATTGATGGGAATCGTCTGGGGGCTCGTGATCGCGACGCTCAACGCCGAGCGGACGGCTCGGTTGGTGCATCCTCGTCGAGCTTAATCTTTTTCTTCGTCATTGCCGGGCTTGACCCGGCAATCCATTCGCGCTGTCAATGCATGCTAATGGTCATCATGGATGCCCGGGCAGGCAAGCTTGCGCAGCCTGCCTAAAGTTGGCTGCGAGCCCGGGCATGACAATAAAAAATTACTTCTGCGCGGCGATATAGGCGTAGCTCGCGAAGAAGCGCCAATCTCGCGCGCGTGCGATCTCGGTGAATTTCGCGTGGATGTCGCGCACGATCGGGAACGGTTGATAATAACCGTGGCCATAGAACGGAACGACCATCGCGTCGCGATAGCCGATTTTTGAGAGCATCGGCGCGAGCCTCGATTCGCTCGCCACCGTCCAGCTGTAGCGCGCCGGAAAAACAGGATCTTCGTTATCGGTACGATTTTTGTAGAGTAATTTCACGATGCGGGCGGCAAAATCGTCGGGCAAAAGCCAGTTCGCGACGAACGGAAACGCATAGAGCGTCGGCACGAAGGCGAGCCCGATACCGCCGGGCGCGAGCAAACGGAATAGATTTTCCCACGCGCGCTGCCCGTCGGCGACGTGCTCGAACACCATGCGGGAAAAAGCGAGGTCGTAGCCGCCGCGCGCGATTTCCTCGGGCGTGAGATCGCCCGCGATGTCGAAGCAGGCGGTGCGATAGCCTTTCGGCAGTGCCGCGAGTTCCACGGGCGAAATGTCGTTGACAGTGAGTTCGGCGCCAAGCTCGGTGAGCGCCGCGCGCCCGAACAACGGGTCGCGGCCGCCGCCGATTTCGATCAGCTTTTTCGCGCCGGATGCCCCGGCCAGATGGCGCACGACGCGCTCGTAATTCGCCCACGCCCAGGCTTCGTTGTGCTCGACGTTGAGCGGCGCGAAGGCATCCTTGAGCGTGACCGCACGCGGTGTAGCGGCGCGTAATTCGGAAGGAAGTCTTACAAGCTCGGCGGCGATCGGCATGGGCGGTTCCCGTGATGCCACCGAAGCTAATCAGCCAAAGCTTAAAGCTCTACAAAGGCTTGGAATTAAGCCTAATTTCGCCGCAGGCGCGTTGCCCTCACCGGGAGGCGCACCTATAGTCGCGCCCGTCGGAGCGTGGCGCAGCCCGGTTAGCGCACTAGTCTGGGGGACTAGGGGTCGAGGGTTCAAATCCCTCCGCTCCGACCAATACTTAGCTCCATTGGCGGGGCGCCGGTTTGCAGATGGTTTGCAGAAGTTTAGGAACAACTGAAGAACATGAACCCCACCGAACCGCGCTCCATTGAATCTATTTTGAATCCTTAGGGACTCCGACGAATGGCGTTCCCAGTTCGATTCTTTCCGCGCTTCCTCAAAGTGCTCTTTCTCATCTGACCATGAGCGACGGAATTCTTCCCATACCGGCAATCCCTTCAGGTTTGCGAGAGGCCGCGCAACGCGGGGTCTTAATCCCCTTTGTCGGCGCGGGCTTATCTGTCCTCGCCGGTTGTCCAACATGGGGCGAGCTTGCCGATGGTGCGCTCAAGGCCTGTATTGACGCGAATAAATTCAGTCACGGGCAGCTCGCACAAATCAAGCACTTATCGCCACGCGTGAAGTTATCAATTGCTCGCGGCCTTGAATTCGAGCACGGTCTGACGATTGATTACGCGAAGCTCATTAATCCCAAAGGTGGTTACGAGAAGAACGATACGGGTAATCGAGTCTATCGTAGTCTAGGAAAACTCGGGACAACCTTCGTCACAACAAATTACGATTTGTGGCTCGATACCGACATTCCCGAAACACAGTTGGCCGTAACGCCACCTGTCTTACAACAAAATACGACAGCAGCCGCCCCGTCTCGACGCAAAGCAATTTATGATGTGAACGAATTCACGCCAGCAAATCTGAACCAACCGAGTTCCGTATTTCACCTTCACGGATCTTTGTCCGATCCTTCCGGGATGGTGGTCACCACTCGCAATTACATTACGCGATACGCCAATGATCGGGTTGATGCTGATCCCCAACGGGAAAATCGCACCCTTACTTTCTTAAGCCACCTCTTTCAAACCAAAACCGTTTTGTTTGTAGGTTACGGTTTGGAAGATTTGGAAATCTTAGAATACGTCATTCAAAAGTCGCGAATGATATCGCCAGGTCAGGATGTCCAGGCCAGGCACTTCATGCTCCAAGGGTATTTCGCTCATGAGTATGAGCTTATGCGTGGCCTCACACAGTACTATAAGCAGTGCGATATCCAGGTGCTTCCGTTCCTGCGCGACCATAAAGATTGGTCGCAGTTAATCGACGTACTTGAAAACTTTGCAGCAACAATGCCAGCGAGTTCGCCGCTCAATCTTCAAGTCCAAATGGAGATGGAGGCCTTACTTGACTAAACTAACCTCCAAACTGGAATCGTTCATTCAAACGATGCGGCAGGGCGAAGAATTCGCGCGTCATGGTTTCGACCTGTTGGCGAAACGTCCTGACCCAGAGCAGTACTTTGACGCTCTAAAAGAGGTTGGCTTTTTTGATCCGACTGCCAATTCCGGCCCTGTCCCATCGACCGAGGCCGGGTTTGTCCAAATTCCGTATTGGTCGGCGCTCGGGTATCTCGCCACGCTCGCGAAGCAGGCGGGTGAGCGTGACGACGAACGGCTTGCCGAAAAGCTCATGGAGATTATCCGCAATGTGACGAACTTTCGCGATCCTATCGGCGAAAGTCGGGACAATTACCGAACCTATTACACATTCGCCGAAATGGTCGGGATGCTGCCGCTGCGTTCAATAACGACTTCCGACATTGACCTCGCGCATATTTGGCTCAGTTCGAAGTTCGATCATGGCTTGGTCGGGCATTCACTGGGTAAGGGACTACTAAAAAAATTGATTGCAGCTGGCGGGTCTGAAAATTTAGACAAAGCCTGCCGTCTTATGACGCAATGCATTGCTTACCGCTGGTTGCCCGGCGAGGACAAGCGCGGAAGAGAGCTGGTCACCGTCATCGAAGATTACTGGCTAAAGCAGATCATTGATACATACGCGAAAGAGCTTGGCTCAAAAGTTGGTTTGACTGCGGTCAAGATTTTCGAGAATAGTTTGCGCGCAATTTTTTCCGACGAGCGCCGCGGTTACGGAAGCACTCTTTGGCGGCCTGCGATTGAAGCTAACAAACAAAACATGGATTTCAGAGCGGCCGAGAACCGCTTTGTCGAAGGCACGCGTGACTCAATTGAAGGTTGGATCGAGACAGATCCATCAAAGGCAATTCAATACTTAAAGAACGCGCTCAAGGATGAAGCAGAAATCATCCGCCGAATCGCAATTCACACCACTACAGAGCATTTTGAGCTTCTCAGAGGAGCCTTTGAGGCAGCTATTGAGCCTGGTTTGTTTTCTTCTGGACATCGACATGAATTGTATCGGTTACTGCAAGAACGGTTTGCGGTGCTTTCGGATGGCGGCAAGACCGCCGTTATCTCGTCACTGCGGAATTTGCCTAAGCCTATCACGGGCGATGACGCGGAACGCCGCCTAAAACACACTCAACGCGAGTGGCTCACGGCTATCAAGGACCAACCTGAAGCGGCCGGGTGGTACTCGGAGTTGTCGTCCGATCCTATGCTTGGTTCAGCGTCAGATCACCCAGACTTTCTCAGCTATCACGAAATGCGATTTGGGCCGGGTCCAACGCCGTTCGGCGAAGACTCCCTGATAGCTTTCGCGGAGGACGGCTCACTTGTTGAGCGGCTGAATAAATTTAAGGAAAAAGACTCTTGGCGAGGTCCGACTCTCGGTGGTCTCCTCGCAACACTTGAGACTGCGGTAGCCAATTCGCCGAATACTTTCCTCCCCCTCCTATCAACGTTCCACTCCGCGAACATTCCGTTCCAACACGCCCTACTTGCTGGCTTCAAGCGTATCTTCGATAGACCCAAAGACCCAAAACCTGAACTCGATTGGGGCATTGCTTGGCCGAAACTAATTGCATTCTTTTCCGAATGCTTAGATGACCCCACCTTTTGGAACCAAACAGCGGAAGAAAACGAGAATCTGATCCCCACCCGCCGCTGGATAACAAGTTTGATAGCCGGGTTCCTGGAAGCCGGGACGAAGAATGACGAAACGGCTTACGCCCCCGAATTGCTCCCCAAGGGCTGGAAGTTGATCACGATACTTCTCAACCGAGCGGCTGATGAAAAAGCGAGTTTGAACGATCCGATGACTCATGCTTTGAACACCGAAAAGGGAAGAGTCATCGGCGCGATGTATAATCACGCCTTGCGTGTGTGTCGTCTTGCGAAGCAAGAAGACAAATCAATCGCGGAGGCGTGGGCCTCCGTTAGAGCCGCATTTGACGCCGAGATCGCCAAGTGCCGCAATGCTAACTTCGAGTTCTCGACGCTCACGGCGTCGTATATCGCGAACCTCGATTATATGTGCCGCGATTGGCTAACTGCCAATGTGAAGGGCATTTTTCCAATCGACTTTCCGGAAAATTTCAAAGTGGCCATTGGTGGACTTGCATACGCGACGCCGACGCGTCCGATTTATCAACTGCTGGCGTCGAATGGTGTATTCGAGAACGCTTTGCACTCAAAAGTCGAAGACTCTCACAGCCAAGAGCGAGTCACAGAATGGATCGGCTTGGCCTACCTTTGGGGAGACGAATCCCTCGACTCTCCTTTGATGATGCAAATTTTCGCCGCAGGGGCCGAACGGCTCCAAACACTGGCTGATTTATTCTGGAGAGTGCACGGCGAAAAACTCACAGAAGACCAGGTTGAACGCGTCTTCGCTTTCTGGGCCAGGAGCCTTGTATGGAGCAAAACCCAGACAGTGCATCCTGCTCAATTACTCTCCCGCCTGAGCCGCCTTGCACCTTACCTCCATACTCTGGATGCGCGGGCCAAGGAATTGCTGCTGGCGGTGGTCCCTTACGTTCACACCGATTATTCGCAGCAGCAGATGGTCGAAGAACTTTCACGGTTGGCCGATAGCAATCCGGCGGCTGCGGCTGAGATACTTGAGCGAATGCTCGATGCAAACGCTCCCAGCTACGATATCGACGACGAGCTGAAAGGCCTCATTGAAAAATTAGCGTCGGCGGGTTTGCGCGCAGAAGCCATGAGATGCATCGAGAAGCTGCGTAAGACCCTGCCGGGAATGATCGATCTTTATAAGCGTCTGTTTGCCGAAAACTCGGCCGTGGATTAGCAATCGAGTTTTGGCAACGGCGGCGCTTCTTCTGTTTATTCAACATGTTGGTTCGCTTCATCGACGCTTCTAACAAGTCTCACGAAAATTCCGAACGACCTCGCCAACTGATGGCAATTTATTGAAAAGCCGATCAGTACGTCGCGCATCGATTCTTTTTTCAGGAACCAGAACATTATCGCTCAATGCTGCCTGGAGGATAGAACGTCCATCCTTCAGCTTGCATACGAAGAACGATCTTCTCGGCGGCGCTTCGCGTTACCGAGGGGTCGGGTGGATTCACAACGTATTGGTTTGCGTCGTTGATTGCATCAATGGTCGCGTTCGCTAACTGGAACTTCCACGGAGTCCGATGCGGGGCCAAGTCTGCCCATGGTTAGGCCGCAAGCTGAATTTTTTGGATCAAGGTTTCGTCGCTGTTGTTGCCAACCTTATTCACCCGCGAGCTGACCGGCCAGATGTTAACCGGCTGCGGTGGACGCGCCTCGGTTGATTGCGGTTATCCGCAACCGAACCAATTTCGATCAATGAATCGAGTCTAGTGCAACGCGGCAAGTCCGGACGAGATACCCGTAAGATTCATTGGAATTTCGACTAGGGTGTTTTGCGCCTGGAAGACAACAAATGTCGCTATCTTTCCAGCTTTCATTTTTTTCAATAGATCGTCATCCACGGTCACTTCGGCCAAGCAACCGTTCGACACGCATTTGACGAAGCCTGCACGGCCAATGTCTTCTTTGTCGATTCTCAGGCCCAGTCCCGATGGCAATAGCACGTTACTTGGTACGAGAACGCGCAATAAAAGGCCACTTTCTACCTCTACCGACTTAATCAAAAATGCGACAAGCGTAACTGAGGTTTCCTTCGTGATAACGCTTTGCACTAATGCGCATTGATCTTTCGGCGGCGAGCCAACCTGAAGACAGCGCACCTGCCAATTGTCGTGCAGACTTTTCACCGACCCAGTTTCCACCGCTTCGATCTTAGCCAAAGGCGGATATTGCGGCTGCGGTGGAGAACGTGGCTCGTCTGGCTTCGCTTGGCTTGGTACGATTGCAACGATCTCACCGCCGAGTGAGCCGTATACGAAAGGCTCCTGCTTCTTGCTTGTTTCTTTCAGAACCTGATCGCGTATCTTACCGAAGGCCAGACGAACGTCGAGCCCGGGGATCGCCAGATTCTGAAGCAGGGCTGCGGTGAAAGGACTGTGTTCGCCTTCGCCATCGGTTGCAGTTGAACCGGCCTTAGCTGCGTAAGCGACATATGTATCCGCCGTTTCGATTTCGATACGGGCAAGGCCACGCTCTACTGTGCGCGTTTTCGAGGTTCTGTGGGCCTTGCCGAACGGGTTCTCACGGCAAGCATCGAGGATAATCAATCGCAAGCGGCTTGCTGGCTCCACCGTTCGCAAAACGCGATCAAGCGAGATCGCTTCGTCCTCAGCGTCAAGATCGGTCTCAATCTTAGCATCGACCGGAACCAGATAGTTGATTCCGCCCATTTCGATGCCGTGCCCGGCGAAATAGACGATGGCTACATCCGCTTGTGCGCTTTTGACGGCGAATTCGCGCAGGGCGCGCCGGAATGCATCAGCAGTAAGATCAATCCTCGCGTCTACCTCAAAGCCCGCATCCTTGAAAAACTTGGCGATGGCAATTGAGTCGTTCTTCGGGTTCTTCAGCTCGCGTAGTGTCTGATAGGACGAGTTGCCAATAATAAGCGCGATGCGGCGATCAGCGAGCGCTCCGTTTGGCGCTGCACCAATGGCGATAAAAACCAGGAGTAGGAAGGCCAAGAGCCGAGGCATACGGACGATTACTTTGAGGTGCATTGACTGCATCACTGCCGATCTATTGTGGCGTATTCTCGTTCGATCCTTTGCCAATTACAACATTACAAACAGCCCTTGCATCTGGTTACTCCAAGCGACGCCATGCGCTGTGACTCTCCTTTTTGATGATCTTTGATTTCAACGAGCTTGAAAGACTTGTGAACTGCCTGTCGGCGACGCGATTTAGTGACAATCGTTACAGGGCAAAAAGGACCACTGATGGCAATTTAACGAAAAGCCGATCAGTACGCATGCGCAGCATTGCCACCGTCATCGTAATATACCGGCTCGTCCCCATCGCAGCTCACGCCTGCCCTGCCCCTTGTCGCCGCACTAAAGGCCAATCCCAAGAGAGCCGGTTCGCTTTATGGCCGAGGACTGGCCAAGCAGAAGCAGGGTGACAGCGAAAGCGGCGATGCTGATATTGCGGCGGCGAAGATCATCGCGGCAGATATCGCCGAGAAGTTCGCACGCTACGGAATGAAATAACGACCCCTCGCAATCGATGCGTTGCGGACTGGTGAAATGACTGTACGGCTATTTTAAAATGGAGGTTACGGTGGGCAATTACTGCGACGCAATCGTAAAAAATGTAATGCCGCGTGGCCCGAAGGGCATCACTATTCTGAATATACCTGCGCGATTTTATTATCAAAATGCGGCGATCAACATATAATTCACTTTTTTGCGTTGCTCATTTTACCAGATAGTATCGGACCGATCTGCTCACTGAATTCGCCGTTAAATCGTGACATCTGCATCTTATCGATCGGATAATAGTCGTTCGGGCCGGTGTTGATTTTGATTCCCGGCAGCAACATTCCGAGTTCTAGATTCTTTAGGTTCGCGGCTTGTTTCATTACATTTTCGCGCGTCAGGTCATCTCCGCACTGCTTTAGCACCTGAACGAGCGTTTGTGCGGTGAGATATCCGTAGACCGTCATTGTGCTGCTTTTGTCTCCATTTGGGAAATACTTGTCCATGAAAGTTGCCCACTCGTTGCGGGCTGCATCGTTATCCCAGATTGGGTCAGTCGGATCTTTTATGTAGTTGCTCGATAGAATACCTTTTGAATTCTCTAGTCCGGCTGGCTTGAAGACAGAACCAACAGAGTTCGAGACACTGGCAAGAAGGTGAATCGGTTTCCAGTTAAGCTGCGCAAGCTTCCTAATCGTCTGCACTGCAAATTTTGGTGTGGTTTGATCAAAAATAATATCGGCGCCTGAAGATTTCAAGGTCAAGATCTGAGAGTCAATCGTTGGATCGGTCGGCTCATAAGAAGCCTCAGCAACGATTTGAATCTTGCCTTCAAGCCCATCTTTGAATCCTTTCACATAGTCCCTACCCGCGTCGTCATTCTGAAATAGAATGGCAATCTTGCCGTTCGGATAATTCTGAAGGAGATACCGCGCGTAGATATGTCCTTCGATCTGGTAAGTCGGCTGCCATCCCATTGTCCATGGAAAGTGTTTAGGATCACCGAACTTGGTTGCGCCGGTCCCCACAAACAATTGTGGAACCTCCTTCCCGTTCATATATTTCTGAATCGCACTATTGGTTACTGTACCGAGGCTCTGGAAGATCAGTAAAACTTCGTCATCTTCAACTAGCTTGCGAGCCTGTTCGACTGTTTTCGACGGATTGAAAGCGTCGTCATAAGAAAGGAATTTGATCGTGCGGCCGTTGATACCTCCCTCCGCATTGATCTTGTCGAAATATGCAGCGATGGTCTTGCCGATCGTGGCGTACGCAGAGAGGGGACCGCTATACGGCATGGTATTGCCAATCTTGATTTCGGTATCACTTGCACCGAGATCATATTTTTTCTGCGCGGTAGCAGGCATCGCGCAAATCGCCACATATATGAACAAAAAGATCCATGATGCTGAGCGAGTTGAATGCATTACATCCTCGAATAGAGTTCTATCGAATAGGAGTTAATACATATTGGAAAATCGGTGTCTTGAATATTGGCAAGTGTCGAAACATTTTGAATGAGAATAAATTGCAAATATTGTTGGCTTGGCTTGAAACAAGAAAACACGCATACATAAATCAGCTAATCGTTTTTCTTCACTTATCTCAAGTTCGGTCACCTCAAATATTTTAGGCCCATCGCAACTCGCTACGACCAGTTAGCCAACAGGTTTCTCGCGCCCAACCACCAGCTACTAGCTGTGAGTCCAGACCCCTAAAGCAGCTTGTAGCCGGAGGTGTGACACTCTCCGAACCCGCATTGCAACACGACGGAGAGAAAATTGATCGCGCAGATGACAATAACGTAGATGCAGAGACCTTGTATGAAACGGCTCATCCGCTTGCCCTCCGTCTCCGGAACGGCGTGCGATCCACCGAAGAGCGCGAGCTTGACTGCGAAACCGAGCAGTAGTGCCATTGCAATAAGGACGGACCAGACCGGCATGTGGATGCCGAATATCGCGCTGCCTATATACTCGTGTCCTGGGCGCGGGAAGAGATCCAGCAGGGTCTGACGGACCGAGATCACCAGCAGCAGGATCGTGAAGATTAGGCTGAGGCCGGTGCTGCGTTCCGAGGTGCCGTTGCGCAATTGCTGGATAATGCCGAAGCACACCCCGAACATGGCGACGCGCTGCAGCAGACAGAGGGGGCATGGCAGTTCCCCGAATGCATACTGGATGGCCATCGCTGCGGAGATGATGGCAGCCAGGGCCAGCAACATGAGTAGTAGGATCAGACGGCCGAGCGCGATGACGACCGGGGATTCGGTGATTGCGGCTCCGCTCATGGCTCAGGCAACCCGCACGAGCGCGACGCAGGGCTCCATTTCGACCTGAATCCAGGGCATGCGGAAGCCGTATTCAGGACTATAGATCTCCCACAGGAACAGCCAGACGGACAAGATGAGGCAGAGGAACAGGCAAGGAACCGCCAGACTCCTGGGTCCTGAGCGGTCGAGGATGAGGGCGATCAACATGGTGGCGAAGATAGCGGTCATGGGCATGGTGAGACCTTCCACGATTGTGCCGATCCGGTTTTTTTATCCCGGAACGAAAGTTGCGTCTAATTTATTTCGACCCTGTCTTCAAACGCGCGAGCCTTAATCGCAGCGGCGCTCAAGCGCCATAGATGGCGACGCCAATCATAAAGGCGACGAGCGGTATCTGCGAGAATCGCGGCGTACCGAGACGGCGGCGCGACGCCAGCCTATTGATCGAATAAAAATGCTGTTTGCTGCGGTGCATGAGTCCGTTTATGGCACTTAGCCGACACCCCGCCTCGTCCGCTATTTGGTCGCTTTCGGAGCAAAGCGGACATTGATCGGGACCAGCGCGGAATGCGTCTGTAGCGAATGACCCAAAGCGGACTCTCGTGAGCTATTCCGGATCGGTCTCATTGTTGCTTTGCAGGCTCACCTACAACAACAAACGGTGCCCACAAACGCGGATGAAATGCCGCATCTTCTTGAGCTTGTGGCTGTGCGAGCCCGCGCGATTCCCGCGATCCCAAATTAGCGCTCTCGATGATTGCTAGCATTGCCTGTTGGAGCGCTTCTCCATGCGATAGTTTGGGATTGTCCTTCATCAGCAGAAATATCTTGGTCATCAGGTTGGCGGTCACTTGGTCATCGACCTCCCAGTGCGAGACAATCAGCGATCTAGCGCCCGCGTAGAGAAACGCACGTGCCAATCCCGATAGCGCCTCGGCTCCAACAGCGTCAGCTGATGCCGTATTACATGCCGACAGAACGACCCAGTCCGCATTGAGCTTGAGCTGCGAGACTTCACTTGCCTGCAGAAGACCATCATCAAGTTCTGTTGGATTGTCAGGGATCGTCAAAACAAGCGCGGGTTCAGCTTTCACTTTACTGAACTTTTCTAACTCCCCCGATACCAGCCCGTGCGTGGCAAAATAGACAATTTTGTACTGATCAAGCTTCGACTGCTTGACGACAGTCTCAGTAGCATCGAGACCGAGCTTGATGTCTGTAGAGCCAACACCCAGCCCCTTGGCTATCGCTTGGACCTCTTTTCGAGTTCCAGGCAATGGAGGCAGCATCTCGCCAAGAGCCTTGATGTCGATTTGAGATCCTTGATAGAGCGACGGTAGGCTTCGTAGAGCAACTTGCTGTACTTTAGCTTCTTTCCGTGCCGCTTTTGAGAACACAGGATCGGCAAAAGCGATCATTGGTTTAGCTGCACTTGATGCACTGCCCTGCGCTCTCATCGTCTTCAGGCTATAAATCGATGGAATGACGGTGACGGCATAGGACTTGATCAGCCAGTCGGTGTCTTTGAGAGACTTGTCCGACGGATCGGAGGTCACCAATACCCCGAACGGGATCGATGTCAGCGCACCGTTGGCGACAATCGACAGTCGTTTCTTGCCAGAAAGTTTGGCTGCTATCGGTCTAAAAGTTTCTTCGTAGATTTTGTGAGCGAGAGCTGCGTCGTAGGGCTTTCCAATCTTGGACGCTAGCGACTGGCGCAACTGCTGAACTTGTTCATTGAGTACTTTGGTCGCTGTCGGAATCTCGGACCAAAAGCCATCGGTTCTGGTCACAACCCAAGCGTAGCTGTTCTTCTCGTCGATATCGAAAGCAACGACCGCTTCGTCGTCAGCGAGTAGCTTCTGGGTATCCTGCAAGGTCAGCGGTTGCGGCTTCGACAACGCAACGTAGTCGGGAAACTTCTGGCTCAAGACCGACTGGATCTGATCACGCTCGATCTTGATGTCAGCGAGCCGTTTGCGAAACTGGTTCTCGGCAGCTTGATTGCGCTCGCTCGGGGCTTTTGATACGGCGGCGATGATCGCTTTGTCGCTCTTTTCGTTCTCGGCGCTAAGGTCCTGGTCCTTGCGAACCAGTGTTGCCAGTTCGCTCGTTCCTGCTGCAAAGCGTTGCGCGAGCTTGGTTACCGCTTCGGCCGCTGCCGACGACGAAGTGAACTGAAGTACGTTATAGCTATCGGCAAAAGACTGTTTCTGGTCGATGAGACGGGATTGTTCAGAGCCGATGAGAACGGGAAAAGCCGTTGCTTTTTTAGACTGTCGATTTGTGATTGTGCGCTTGATGATTGGTAGGGCATCGGCGTAGCGAGCCTGCCTAGCGTAAAGGCTCGCCAGATTGCTCAGCGACTGAGCTACATCGGGATGATCGGGACCGAGCACTTTCTCGTATATTGCCAGCGAGCGTTTGTATAACGGTTCCGCATCGGCATAGCGTCCCTGATTGCGGTAGAGTTCCGCAAGATTGTTCAGCGAATTTGCAACATCAGGATGATCGAGACCGAGAGCTTTCTCTCTGATCGCCAGCGATCGCTTATAGAGCGGCTCGGCGTCAGTGTGGCGACCCTGCGTAGCGTAAAGCACCGCCAGATTGTTCAGCGATTGCGCGACCATCGGGATGATCGGGACCGAGCGCTTTCTCGCGTATTGCCAGCGAGCGTTTGTATAAGGGCTCCGCCTCCGCATGGCGTCCCTGGTTCTTGTAGAGAGCCGCAAGATTGTTTAGCGACACTGCGACATTCGGATGATCGGGACCGAGCACTTTCTCGAATATTGCCAGCGAGCGTTTGTATAAGAGTTCCGCCTCCGCATAGCGTCCCTGGTTGTCGTAGAGAGCCGCAAGATTGTTCAGCGACGTCGCGACATCCGGATGATCTGGACCGAGCGCTTTCTCG
>PLBP01000040.1 GCA_003135415.1 Hyphomicrobiales bacterium | reverse complement strand
CCACTTCAGTGGGGGCGGATCATTGGCACTTTGCGTCAATTCGAACCCATGCCTTGAATGGTCGCTATCGGAGGCAGACCGGACATTGATTGGCACTCGTGCGGAATGCGTAGGTAGCGAATGACCCGAAGCGGACATCAGGCAATTCAGAGGTTGCTGACTTGCTGTTTTGTGATTCGTAAAAATAAATCCTACTGATGGCACCATTAATACAGAAAAGAGCGGCCACCGGCCGCCCCTTTCAGCTCAGTTAGATTGCAGCTACCGGGAACGTCGGCCCGGGATAATATCCTTGCGAACCTCGATCGCCATGATGGTTGCGGCCAACGCGCCCAGCACGAGTGCAGCAGCGGAACCGAGCGCCGCGACCCCTATTGTTTTGCGTGCAAAATCAGACGCCGAATTCCCTCGCAATTGCGCGAGCAAGTCACTCGCCGGTCCGCCGAGGCTGTTCCAGAACCCGCCGGCTGACGACACGCCCGCGACCGCTGCTGCGAGCACACCGGCAATGGCCCAGGCAATCAACGCCAACAAGCCAAGGCGAGCATTGTCTCGCTCGTTGGAGATGACGCCCACTACATATCCGGCCGCTGCTGAAGCCACAATTCCGGAAACCGCCCACCACACAAAGCCCGCCAGAAATGTTCCCGCGGTGGCGGCCGAAGTGGCGAGAATCCCTGCGCCCAGACCAAGAAGTGTGAAGATGATTTGGAGTATGAGCGCGAGTGCAACAGCGCCTACAAGAGCGAGTGAATCATTATTTCGAGGATCATGCGATGCCATAAGAGCCTCCTTTGCGATGGTCCAACGTGATGGGGTGCGGGGTCATCCCGGAGGCGAGTTTATGCGCGAAGAAACGCCTCCCGCTTATTTGTCGCGCTTCGAGTCTGCTCCGCCATTGAACGAGCAGCTAAGTGCATTCTAATGGAGCCCGCCGAGAACCCAAATAACGAGAATGATGGGGAGCGGAATTCCGATCACCCATAGTAACAATGCGCGACCCATTTGTGTGCTCCTGTTGCCGTGAAGAAATCCGAGGTTCGTCCATCCCAAGCGAAAGAAGCGGTGCCTAATAGATTTGACTAGAATCTGCCGAGCAGCACCAAGATGACGACGATTATCAAAATCAGCCCCAAGCCGCCGCCAGGATAATAGCCCCATTCTGCGCTATAGGGCCACGTGGGTAGAGCGCCGATGAGCAGTAAGACGAGAATGACAATTAGAATTGTTGACATAGTGACCTCCGAATCGTTGCACTACAAGTCTATCACAATGGTTTCTTCACCGGATGATGCTAGGATTACTCGGTGAGTTCGGTGATATCGGTCCGACGTGTGATGCCGGTGGTGGAGCGGAGCCAAGCAGCACTCCAATCACCGACAAGATGGTGCCCTCCCTATTTGATTCGATTATTCCGTCGTTTTACCGTCGAAGTGTTCGTTGTCCGCCTCTGCGTCGGCGCGGGTATGGTGGACGACGCCATCTCGATGATTTGGCGGGGCATAGAGCGTATAAAGCTTCAGTGGAACATTGCCGGTATTGATGATGTTGTGCTTGGCCCCAGCCGGGACGACTACCGCGAACCCCGCTCGAATCGCCGTCCGAACGCCATCGAGAACTGCCTCACCGGTTCCCTCCTCCACGCGAAAGAACTGATCGAGCTTGTGGACTTCCGCCCCAATCTCTTCTTTGGGCTTTAACGCCATAACGACGAGCTGGCAGTGCTTTGCCGTGTAAAGCACCTGGCGAAACTCCTTATTCTTGATAGCGAGACCCTCAATGTCTTGGACATAGCCATTCATAATGACCCCTCCTCTTTCATAAGTTGTTTCAATTTAAGATGATCGCAGTCGATGCTCTTTGACGTGAATCAAACCGACATTGGCCAGATGGGCGTTAGCTTGACTGATAAGGAGGCTCGCTCATTTCGAACTTTCCGATCCATCGCGGGAAGTCCGTTCATGGCACTAAGCGTCACTTCGCCGCGCCGCAAAATTTGGTCGCTAATGGCACTTAGCATCAATTCGGACCCATGCCTTGAATGGTCGCTATCGGAGGCATAGCGGGCATTGTTCGGCACTGGTGCGGAAAGCGTCGGTCGCGAATGACCCAAAGCGGACATGCGGCAGGCATGACATTGGCCTGTCGAGCCGCCTGCCAAGTTCAGGAAATGTCCTAGATTTCCGATCTCTTACTATAGGCGAGCGGGTGCTGACCTGATTTGACCTTTGGCGGCATATTTTGAATTTGAAAGTGGCCGAATTAGAACTAAGAGCGACTGCTGTTGAACCTATGACTGGAGCTTAAAATGAAAGTAGTTCGAGGCCGAGAGGGCCATGGCCGCTCATTTGCAAAAGCAGTAAGTTGGCGAATTAGCGCCACCATCGACACATTCATCATCAGTTTCTTTGTAACGGGCAAGGTCAGTCTTGCCAGTACTATCGCCGCAGTCGAAGTAACGACCAAGGTCGTGATCTATTACCTGCATGAACGTGTTTGGGCAACGATACCGTGGGGGCACCGATAAGCCGCCATAGTTGGCAGCCTCTTCTGTGATTTCGAATCACAGGCGTGATGTCGGCTATTGGCACTAAGCGTCATTCTGCTGCGCCGCAAAATTTGGTCGCTAATGGCACTTAGCCGACATCCCGCCGCGTCCGCTATTTGGTCACTATGGGAGGCATAGCGGACATTGATTGGCGTTGGCGCGGAAGGCGTCGGTCGTGAATGACCCAAAGCGGACATTCGCTAACCCAGATTGCCCCAAGGGGCAATTTCACCTAGCATAGCCTCGCGTCACAATCCCAAATCAATTTCGGCCAGTGGTAAAACTTGGTTCGCTGAAGTCCGGCGACAAGCTTACCGTCTCGTATTGGGAGCGCTTGATGGACTTCGTGGAACTGGGTCTCATCTGGACAAAATACCAGAAAACTGACGTCAACCGGACCATTCATCCGTATGACGACATGTGGCTTTCTGGACAGGAATGGTATTGGTCGCTTGGCCGCTCGTGCATTGAATGTGTCTTGCGCGGTTTATCGACGACCACTTTGCCGCGCGCTGGTAACATCCTCGAAGTGGCATGCAATTATGGGCGATCGGGGCGTCATTTGCGAGCCGCCTTCCCAGAGGCGGAGATCTGGTTCAACGACATTCATGAGGGCGCCGATTTCTGCGCGAGGGAGTTCGGTGGCCACTCCCTTCGCCTTGACCTGGAAATGGCCCAATCACCAGTGCCAAAGTGCGATGTGATTTGGATCGGTTCACTATTCACGCACCTGACCGAGAGTAAGACAAGATCTTGGCTGAATTACTTGTCCTCCCAACTCAACCAGGGAGGCATTATAGTCGCAACATTTCACGGCCGTAGAAGCGAAGAAATATTCCGTAATCAGTTTAGGGACTTGGTGGAGGCCACTTGGTCGGTGGCAAAAGCAAACGGATGGGGCTACGTGCCATACGATAAGACGCAGCCAGAGTGGGGTTTCTCAATGAATACAGTCGCTAAGTTGGCCGAGCTAGCTGAAGGGGTGCCGGGTATGCGTATTGGCGATCTCACTGAGGCTGGGTGGGGCGACAACCACGATGTGTTGACGTTAGTAAGATTGTAAGAGTATGCACTTGACCTGACGACTGGCTCTTCGTCGTGGTGGGTGTCCGACGAAGATTTGTGTCCGGCTGCGACCCTCAACCAAACCGGCAACACGCTCGGCCCAACGCTGCGCCATGTCCGCTTGTGGCACATAGCGTCAGTCTGCTCCAGGATGATTGACGGTCGCTATCGGAGTGAAGCGGACATTGATCGGCACTGGCGCGGAATGCGTCTGAAGCGATTGACCCAAAGCGGACATCCACCACGCGGCCACTAAGCAATACGCCCGGGCCTAGAAGTTGGCCTTCTTCTCCCTAGCTAAGACTCGCCAATAAGACAGTCCCGCTGACCGCCAATGAGCCTCATCTTGTCGCGCGCCAAATCGCTGTCGCTATCCAGCCAGTTGAAACGCCAATAAATCCTCCTGCGATGCTGTCACTGAGGAAATGATAGTTGGATCCAATAGCACCAACGACCACAGGCGCAGAGGCGGAAGCGTGCCAAGCGTAAGTCTAAGGCCTAGCGGGAACTAGCGAGCAGGCTTAACGGCACCAGAGTTGGCGACCTTCGTTGCGACCGAACGTCTGGTAGTGCTGGAAACCGGACGCAAACTCTCCCCGACGAACAGCGGCCCAAACGTCGGGATTACATTGCAAATATTCGCGTTCGTCGAACTCTCCGCCACCGTAACGCCTCTCACCGCAGTGGAGCCGGCGACCTTCGCGGCGACCGTTGGTTTGGTAGTGCTGGAAACCGGACGCAAACTCTCCTCGACGAACAGCAGCCCAAACGTCGGGATTGCAGCGCAGATAATCGCGTTCATCGAAGCCGTAATAACGCTCTCTGTACGGCTGTGATGAAGCCGGAGATAGCGCGCTGATCAGGCCCAGACCGATAACTGCTATTGCGAAAAGCGCCTTCATAATCGTGTCTCCTCCATTGGTCGCCAAGAAACGCGGAGATAGATAATTGGTTTCCAGCCGCTACAGCAGGGTTAGCCCCAAGCGGCCTCCCCTTGCACCTTTAATAAGGGACAGCTTAGGCGCGCAGACCTTCAGTAGCAATCGCGATCAGCAAGCCGCCGTAGTCACGCTAATGAATTTCGGAGCGCTTGCACGATTGATGGCAGCCATCCTCGCCGGTCACGCCGGTAGCGGCCAAACACTGCTTTTGGACGCGGCAAATATCTGGATCACCAACGTAATAATCTTCGCGCTTTGGTTCTGGGGAAGTCCTTGACGCCGTTGTCGTACGCCATAGATTTGGATTGGTCGGATGGACGGAGTTGAAGCAATGAAATTTTGGTTGAGAATTGTGCTCGCAGCCGCTCTGGTACCCCTTGCTCCCGCCTTCGCCCAAGCGCCGAAGAATGCGCCGAAGAAGGCCGTCGCCCCTCCTGCATTACAGAAGGAATTCGATGGCTTCATCGCGAAATTTCGCACGGCACTGAAGGCCATCGATTCCGCCGCCGTCGCCGGCATGACCCGCCTCCCGTTCATGAAAGACGACTCTATTCGCGACGCCGCCCAATTCCGTGAAAAGGTTTATAAGCCCTACTTCACGGCGAAAAACCGCGCGTGTATCCAGCGCGGCAAAGCCGTCTACGATCGCGACGGCGAGAACAACGACAATTTCTTCATCTTCTGCGGCGAGAAGATATTCGTCTTCACGAATACGCCTGCGGGGTTACTTTTCACGGAAATCGGCGCCAACGACTGATGGCGCGCTGATCGACAAAGTACGGGGCCATAACAGAACGGCGCCATACACGATGTCTGCTGCTGGCACTTCGCGTCATTCGCGGCATGTCCGCGATTTGGTCGCTATCGGAGGCATAGCGGACATTGATTGGCATTGGTGCTGAATGCCTTGGTCACGAATGACCCATAGGCGACATCGGTGGCACTTCCAGTTCCCCAGATTGATCCTTACGATCGGACCTGATCCATGGGAGCGGCCTTGCGGCGGTGGGTGGGCGCGGCCGGCGCAGGAGTCGCCATCGTCGGTTCGGATTTGCTCTCCGATGCCGGATTGGCAATCGCGCGCGCCTCCTTGATCGCTGCCAGCGTACGGCTGTCGAGGTTGTAGAGATCGCGTCGTGTTTGCAGCTTGCCCGCGTCGTCGACAAAGGCAGTCTGATAGGTCAAGTAGATCCAGATCGGCCCCGACCCCAGCGAAATCTCGTGCTCGGTGTCGCCGGCGTAAAGGCTCTTGACCTTCTCCGCCGTCCACTGCTCCTCAGGGCGCACGATGCTGGCAAGGACTTCGGCGTATTTGGGAGCATCCTGCACGCGCATGCAGCCGTGACTCTCGGTCCGCACAACGTGGGCGAACAGGTATTGGTCCGGGGTGTCGTGCTGAAACACCGTCAAACGATTAAAGAAATTGAAACGGATGTGCCCGAGCGGATTCTTGCCGCCCGGTGGCATCGTGATCTCCATCTCGCCGTTGACGCGTTTCATACGCATCCCCATGCGCGCCAGCGCGCCGGGCTCCCTCGCCTCCGCCGGCAGGTACTCGTTCCGAACGATCGACGCTGGTACCTTCCAGGTCGGGTTGATGGTGATGGAATCCATCTGTTGCGCCAGGAGCGGGCTCGGCATGCTCGGCTTGCCGATAACGACGCGCGTGGTCCACACCTGCCGCCCGTCGTGGATCACCTTGAGGGTGAAGTCGGGTTCGTTGACCTCCACACGCGATTTGCGGATTTCGCGGTGGTACCAGCGCCAGCGTTCCATGTTGGCGATGATAGTATCGATGCGACCGTCGTTCGTGGGATTGAGTTTTTTGACCGTGCGAGCATCCAGATTGCCAGTCGGCGGCAAATCGTTGCTCCGCTGATATTCTTTGACGGCCTCAGCAAGCTTCTCATCATAGCGCAGATCGGTGGCCTCGCCGGGAACACCAAGCCGCTCGCGCAATTGCGGCACGCGGGCATCTTCCATCGGACGCTTGCGGTTGAAGGTGAGCACCCGACCCGCTCCGATCCCGTCGCGGGCAACGCCGCCTGTCCTGCCGCGCAGCTGCGCCAGCGCGGCTTTGAGCTTCTGATAGTTCTCGTATGGCGGGCTGAACTGATCGAGCGCCTGGCCGGCGTCGTCCCCCTCGACGACGGCCGCCAGCACCACCGCCGGATCGGGCGCGCGTTGCGGCAGCGCGATGTTGTCCTCTCTCACCTGGCGATGGGGAACACGTCCGGCCTGCAAGTGCCGCGCATATGTAAGCAGAGTCTGCGTGAGGGTCAGTTCGGCCTCCGCCAGCCCATCCGGCGAAAGCCCATCAAAGGCCGGTGTCCTATAGTCGGCATGTTCGAGGCCGTCGGCGTCGGCGTTCTTGAGGCGGGCAATCACCGCCTTGCTCCGCCTATTCTCGACGCCCTTGTCGAGCCAAAGCGGCGCCAGATTGCGCTTGTGATAGAAGGCTTCGGCGGTCGCACGCAGCTCTTCGTCGGCGAAGATGCGGTTCGGTTTTGTGTCCAGGAGATCGCGAATCCGCTCCGCGATCGCGCGATCGGCAGGATCGAGCGAGGCGAATGGGTCAGGCGTCCGGCCCTCCTCGGGCGCAATCGCTGGAGCGGCTGCCTGCACAGCGTGGGACGGCTCCGTCTGCTGCCCGAGCGCAGATATGGGCGCCGCTAGAAGAAACGCAACTGCTGCGCTTGCGAGGAACTGGTCGAGACGGAGCGCACTCATCGGGTTTTCCTCAAAAGCTCGGTGAAGTTGCCGGGAGAAGGCAAACGATATGCTCCCCGGTTCTCGCGTGGCCACGCCCTTCGGAGTGAACACGCTATCGGCGCGCCCAGCAACAGGTGGCGCCGCGTTTTCCCGCTACTTTCGGGCGATTTCGATGCGCTGACACTTCGTTGCCACGAAGTTCGACGTCGCTTATTGGCACTAAACGTCATTTGGCTGCGCCGCAAAATTTGGTCGCTAATGGCACTTAGCCGACATCACATCTCGTCCGCTATTTGGTCGCTATCGGATGCATAGCGGACATTGATCGGCACTGGCGCGGAATGCGTCTGTAGCGAATGACCCAAAGCGGACATTGGGTTCGCCGTTACGATGCACTGCAATGTAAGTTCAAGTTGCGCTCAGAACGGTACGCTGCCTTGCAACCGATAGGTCCAGACCGTTGTATTGCCACCGATGCCACCGAGTTCGCCGCCTAGACTGATAAGCCCGCCGTTCGCGAATTTCATTGTTACGCCGGACGTAAATCGAGCCGACCAGCCCTGCAACTGAAGGGGCAGTGTTGGAACACCCGCGACCGCGGCATTGCTGCTAGAGAAGTAGTAGTCGCCATAGACCCCGACATAAGGCGCAAGGTTTATAGTTGACGACCACACGAAGGGATAACTCAGTTTGGTGCCTGCGCTGGCTCGACCGGTTGAGAAGTCGTTAGTACCCCACGCGATGCCAAGGTTGTCGGTATAGGCGCTGTCATGCTCCCACAGTCCATAGACCCGCACTGAGGGCTGCAACACCAGCGCCTGCAAGTGATAGGTCCCGGTCAATCCACCGGAGGCCAGCCATCGGCTGCCGGGGAATGTAGCCGCTGCCATGCCGGAGGTGTCATTGTAGCCGATGTTCGAATGTGCCAGCGCCATATCAAAGCGCAGACTTTCCGCGAACCGCCAGCCAAGATAACTGCCGACAGTCCAGCCGTCGCCCTTGAGGCGGCTGTTGAGCGCATCAGAATTATAATCAAGATGCTCGTAGCCGCCGAAAGCGCCAACTATGAAGTTCGGCGTCAGCTTCCGGGTGAGTCCTGCAGTGAGGTTGACTTGGTTGCCCTTCAAGTCATTTCCGACGCTATTGTTATAAACGCTCACTCCGCGAACGTCGATCCAAGCTAGCCAATCCCGCTGCAGCGTCGGGTTTTTCGGTGGGGCCTTGGTAATGTTCCCAGCATAGCCAAGTGCGGAGAATTCATCGTCAATCAACTGGTTCGCTCTGCGATCAGGTGCGGCGATAAATCTCTTTAAGCCATCGGACCCAGAGGAACTTCGAGGATCATTAAGTTCATCAGCAGCAAAGTGGAAAGTGAAGCCGCTGCCGTTGGGCGTGAACGGCTGCACATAGTCGCTGAACGCATCTTCGATTGCAGTTTCGATTGCACCGGTGATGGCCTGACCAGAAATTTGCGCTGCCACTGGTGTGGCGAGGAGCTGCATCTGACGCAGCTTTAAACTGTCGGCGGGAATGCCGACAGTTTGCGTCAGTGCCGAAGACGTGCTGGCAGAGTTATTGCTATCGCCGCCGTAACTCGCTGTGATCGTATGCTTGCCCAACGCCAGCGATGAAATCGTGAATGTCGCGATGCCCCCTGATAGCGTTCCAGTCCCGATCTGGGTGCCGCCATCATAAAATGTCACCGTGCCGGTTGGTGACGATCCGGTCACCGTCGCGGTGAAGGTCACCGCCTGCCCGAAGCTGCTCGGGTTGAGCGAGGATCCCAGCGTTGTGGTGGTGGACGCGGCGTTGACCACCTGCGTCAGCGGCGAGGAGGTGCTGGCAGAATTGTTGGAGTCACCCGCATAACTCGCCGTGATGGAATGCGAGCCGAGCGTCAGCGACGAGGTGGTAAAGGTCGCGACGCCGGAACCGTTGAGCGTCCCTGTTCCGAGCGTGTTGGCCCCGTCCTTGAATGTCACGGTGCCGGTCGGTGACGACCCGGTCACCGTTGCCGTGAAGGTCACAGGCTGACCGAAGGCGCTCGGGTTGAGTGACGAGTTCAACGAGGTGGTGCTGGCCGCCACCGACGAAGCCGTGCAGGTGGCGGTCACGCTGACATTGCCCGGAAATGTCGCGTCATGTTGAATGAACGAAGTGAGTGTCGTATCGCTGTTCGTGCCGGTTACGGTATATGTCTGCGTTGAGGAGAAGATAGTGGCTTTAAGTACGGCGGAGCTACCACTAAAAAGATTCCAAGCCGTGGCCAATCCACTCATGCTAAATGAAAAGGTGAGTGTGTCTCCTACGGAAAAATTACTGATGGTGATGCTATGATCGAATGTGGTGCTGTCGATGGAGTCATTAAATCCTCCGGCATTCACTGCGGTGCAGCCACTGGAGGCGGTTACGGCGAAGGATTGCCCTCCGCCTGCGATCACGCCGATGGCCGCGACGACTGCAACCGCCGCTCCAGTTCGGACACACCCCCTGAGGAGCCCCCAGGCCACAATAATCCCCCGTACCCTCTGCCATCATACTTAACCGCTTGCCGCACTCGTCCGTCAACTCCACCTGTGGACCATCGGAGCCATCGCCTGACGTACATCTCAAGCGGAGAGAATGGAAAGACTGATGAGCCTTGCCTCCGCTCCTGCTCATAAAGCCGAGATGCCTTCTCGATGAAGTTTGCAACGCGAAATGACGCGATTGGCACTTAGCGACCGTTCGGGCCTTGGAACAAAATGGTCGCTATCGGAGGTATAGCGGACATTGATCGGCACTGGCACAGCGTCTGTAGCGAATGACCCGAAGCGGACATCGAGGTCGCTTGGCAGTGGCCAATTGCGACCCACGTCACGTTCGGCAAGCGTTCTAGATTTTCGATCCGTCCCTATCGTCCTAGGAGACAATCGAGCAACCACTCATAAAGATCAGGCTTTGTTATGCTCCCTCACATTCTTCAGGCCGGTCGCCGCGCAGATCTTTTCCACCTGAGCAACGCTCTCGATTTCGCCGATTCCTGCACGATAAGTCCTGACGGTATTGAGCGGCAGCGGCGGACCAGCTTTGACAATTAGGACCGGCATGGCATCGCGGTTATCGATTTGCGAGCCTTCAACGATATCGACACCGGCTATCTCGGAAAATTGAAAGGTCTGGTCTCGATAGACGTAGCCAAACACAGTCATGCTGCGGCGAACGCGCTGCGACCGGAGATCAAACACCGTAAGAATTCGGCGTGGCAGCAATAAAAAGATGCCAATCAAAATAAAAATAATCCCACCTCCCAGTCCGAGCCAATAGATGCCCTCGCTCTGGGAATCGTGTCTGTTCCAAAACAAAGTCCAGAACAGTGAGAACGCAGAAAAGACTGCTCCGATCCAGTTAATACCGCGGCGCATCGAGCGAACGATTAGAGTACCGTCCGTGCGCTCAATGGTCATGACTTCGTTCGTAGTCATTAATTCGCTCCCCCCGTTACACCGCCAGTGAGAGCCCCCAGAAGGTAGTCTTAGAGCGCGGGTTGCGTACAGGGCGAAAATAATTCGATCTAATTCTGCACATTGCAAAGATGTAATCGCTAACCAATCAGTATCGCGATGCGGTATCAGCATGCGGGGTTGTTCTAGCCGGAATACCAGACCGCTTCAGTATGGGATTGTTGGTCGCGCACTTTCAAATTTGACAGGATCATCCTGACAGATATCATTTCGCGGCAGTCTGGTATTGGTAACTTTATCCGCAAGCGGGAGACAGGAATGACATTGCCACATGGTCGCTTAATGCTGATAATCATGGCCATATTGTTTTTAGGCTGCTCAGTTGCGTCTGCGTGCAACGTTGGAGACATACAATGTGAAAAGGGATACAAGTATGTTTGTAAATGCTGGACTGCGACAGGCTGCAATTACGAGCCCGACGGAACTTGTTATCGCGACGACGACCGCTCGGGAGCTTCCCCCCATGTCAATCTTTCGAATAGCAAATACGTTCGCGAGGCGCGGCTGGTGTGTACTAGCCTCCATGCTGCCGTTGCCCCGGAAGCGTGCCCGGGGCATTGATCGGCGCTAGTCGGCCCGGCGAAAATTTCCGCCCGTAGCTCCTACGGCGGCTGCTGATCGGTCAACTTCCAATGTGAAGTAAATGGACTCCGAAAAAGAAAGCCCAAAGATGCCCTGGGCGGCATATCGTATCAGCGGTGAAAAAGCGCACGGTGGGAAATTCTGCTTTTAATAGTGATCGGCATCGTGCTCTGCCATCTGCCGTCGCGTCCCACCGGTCATCCGCTACAATTACGCCGATCTGTAATCATCTGGGAATGTCAATTAGGGAGGACGTCATGCGACATCGTTACTTTTCTAAACTCATCATTCTGCTATCGATTCTCATTGCAATGGCGTTGTTAGCGAGCAATGAAGCGCGGGCTCAAGCATCACCACCGTTCGGAACCTGGGGTTCGACAGCCGGACCAGCGACGTTCTTCGTATCCCCGCAGAATTGCTTTTTTGAAAGTAGACTTTACAATTTTCGTATCCTGGGTACATGCTCCTGGAACCCTTCCTCCGGTGGCGGAATACTGACGATATTCAATGTCTACCAAAACAATGCGCCGTTTTACTATAATGTTGTTTATGTAAACGCTACGACAATCTCGATCGAAGGCGAGATATTCGAGCGGCAAAATTGACATACTACGACACCCGATCTCGGGTTTCCGGCGATGACGCTGCGGGAGTCTGCTTCTGGCACTTAGCGGACGTCACTGTGAGACGTTGGCATGTCCGCTTCTGGGGGCAAAGCAGACACTGAGTGTAAAAGGCTACATTCACACTCAGTTGCTGATTTTCCGAAAAAAGCTCGACCGACAGATCAATGCTAATCCTTCGGCCATTCGTTCTTGCCCTTCTTCTTTGGTCGGCGACGCTTCGCGATCTTGGCCGCACATCTCGCGACGCCCCCCTCATTCACAAAATACTTTGACAAAGTCATCGTAGAATTCCACTCGCCCTCCTCGTCGTCTTTGTCCTCGAATGCGTAGCGCAAAGTCTTTCCCCAGCGGCTGCGGGTTTTGAGATCGGCTTTCGACGAGGCGTCAATGATCGTTTTTATAGGGTGCGTACGGCGATCGAGATGGAGGTCTAGTTTCTTCGCAAGCTTGCGCGCCGTCTCGTCGAGAATGCCACGCTGCTTGAGGTCAACGGCAAGTGTAAAGACCGCGGCTAGGTAGGGGTGAAACCAATTTCGGCGTCGGCTCTTACGACAAACGATTTCAAATCCCCTGAGCACTTCGGCTTCGAACAAAATATCAAAATCCATCTAATTCCTCGAAATTGCATTATTTTGCGTGAAATCGTGCGTTATCGCCTAAAGCGATTCCATTTCGCGATCTATCGGCTACTTGAAATTAGCGACATAAAGCTGGTTTATCGGCGGCGCGAAGGAACTGGACCGGTTGAGTTTGTCGACATAATGAGATGGACCGATGAAAATGCCGTCATCGCACGAGGCCAGCTTAAAAGAAATTTCCGGGTACGAGGCGCTCGCCGAAAAAGCTTACGCCGAAATGTACGATTCTCGCTCTCCAGCAGCTTGCTACAGTGATCTGAAGGATTATTTTGCACAAGCAATCGGAATTGCCGAACGATTTGGATTGGATATGGAAGCGAAGCGACTGAGCAATCGGCTCAATCATTGTAGACAGGTCTATCGCAATCAGTTTTCCAGTTTTTGAGAGAAAAGGCGCGGCTTGCGGTACTTAGCCGATATCCCACCGCGTCCCCGATTTGGTCGCTAACGGACCAAGAGCGGACATTCACCGGCATTGATGCTGAACTTGTCTGTAGCGAATGACCCATTTCGAACTTTTGGCAATGGGTCCGACGCAGTGTATCGTCCACGCACTGCCAAGCATTTGCTTGGCCGGCCGGAACGCCTTGTGCACTACCGTCTGAGGAGGGGAAATGGAACTTCCAGAAATCATCACTCGCTTGCCTGAAGCGGAGCTGCCCTTCCCGTCAACGAAGGTGAAAACCAGTGTGTTGCAATCCGAACGGGGACAATTGGTCTTCTTCCAGATCCTGAAGGACGTTGATTTGCCGGCGCACAGTCACAAAGGCCAATGGGGCACGGTGCTTGAGGGCCAAATTGAGCTCACGATCGGTGGCGAGACCCGAATGTATGGTCCTGGCGGCTCCTATTACATCCCGGCCGGGGTGGTTCACAGTGGGAAGCTTCCGGCCGGCGCGAAAATCATCGATTTTTTTGAAGAGCCTGATCGCTACCGGCTGAAATGACGCCGTCTTCGCACGTATTTGCCGGTAGAGATTGAACCAGTGCGACGCGCAGACGCCGCCAGACGTCGTGGTCGGAGAGCAATGCGACGAACGTCCGAAGAACAAAACTCTGAAAACGATGACCCAAAAACTCTGAAGCGGCAGTGAGGCTGACATTCTAAGTCGTTGATTTATTGGCGACCCCGGCAGGATTCGAACCTGCGACCCACAGCTTAGAAGGCTGGCGAGGGCTGTTGGTCTCATTGGAGAATTTGGCGCTTTGTCGCACCCTTGTCGCGGTGCGGATTCCTCGGACTTTAGAAACGCATCAACAGATCTTCAACTTCCAACAAACCTGCGATGAAAAAAACGAATGAAAGGAGTGAAAAGATCACAAGACCCAAGTACGCGTTGCGTTCGCTCTTGTTCGCCTTGGTAAGTGCCTTAATCGCGTCCATGAGTGTTTTATATTTTCTCGTGGACGATGTGAGAAATCGGTCGATCGCTATCGGGAAAATGGTGAGGAACAGAAATGCCATCGAAAAACAAAAGAGCCCTGCAAGGAAACATCCCACGCCCCATTTAACTGAGCCGAGCACATCCGGTCTGTTTGTCGCAATAAACTGCAGTGATGCAGCCGATGCCAATACACCAGCGCCATTCCCTGCGCCGAGGACTTTCAGCCCATCTGCCCAGCGTTCAATTATAAATTCGTAGCTCAAAGATTTCTGACGAATCACGGTTACGCTCCAGCTATCAATGATCTTCGGCGCTTAGGCGGCGATAACTGCCGCCTCGATCTTCTTCATCGCCTCGCGATCGGCATCGTGATCCTCGAAGAGATGCCCGTATAAATCGAATGTCATCGCAATACTTGAATGTCCCATGACAGTTTGAACGCGTTTTGGCGTCCAGCCAAGGTGCGCAATGAATAGGCTCGCAGCGGCATGCCGGAGCATGTGGAAACCGTATTTCGCCCGAAAGATCGGCTTACTCTCACCATCGACTTTGCCAGTGTCCTCACTCGCACCACAGGCTATCTGATGCGGTGACCAGAACCGCTTCCAGATGTTTGACATGCTTTCGACGTTACCCGCACCATTCGGGAACACGAGATTGAGCTTTCCGGCAGGGCATTTCTTCTTCCACCGAGTGAGCTCGTTCACTACGATTGGAGCGAGCGGTATATCTCGCTTGCCGCATTTCGATTTCGGCGGACCCATTTTTTTCCATGCGTCGGCCCTCTGCCGGACATGAATAAATCCAGCTTCGAGATCGACGTCGTTCCATGAAAGGCCGCGAAGCTCGCTTGCGCGCATTCCGGTGAATATCGCGGCAAGCAGAAATGGGCGCCAGCGCCCACTCGCCTTCTCGATCAGTATTCTCAACTCTGCTTTAGACGGAAAGTCCACGCTCTCACGCAATGGTCCAGTTGCCTTGTGACGATCCTCATTTTTCAAACGAATGGCGCGGGCGACATTCTGCGCCACAAGTCCTTGCGTCTGTGCAAATGTGAGTAAAGTTTTCAGGTTGGAAAGGACTTTGCGCCGCATTGAGCCGGATCGACCTTTCGCGCGAAGCTCGGCATCAAACTGATGGACGTGTAGCGTCGTTAGATTAGAAAGCTTCTCGCGGCCTATAAAAGGCGTGACGTGAAGCTTGAGATGCTGATCTCTTTGCTTGATCGTGCCGAATTCCAACCCCTCAGCGCGGCAATGATCGAGCCAACGCTCCCAACAATCGATCACCGTGATGCTCGCACTGGCGGAAGTATGCGTCCCCTGCTTGACCTCGAACAGGGCGGTAGCCTTCCAATTGTCAGCCTCCTTGCGCGTCTTAAACGACCTTAGATGCCGCTTTCCGGCTTGGTCGAAGTAATCGACGACCCAAGCTGTTCGCTCCCCATGACGAGAAATCCAATGGCGCTTTCGTATACTGGCCATTATCCCCTCATTGAACCCCAATGGCTGTCAATCACTGGCGATATTTAATAGCGCACACGCTTGTTGACAAGGGGAAGCTGTCCCTTTTACCCTTATACCTCCATTACAAGGCGATTCTGATGGCTCTATCCACTTTGACAGTGCGAGACTTAGCAAATCGAATTCATCGACGGGACGAGGACCCCTCCGCAGTTATTGAACGCATCCGCCATTGGACGCGAGAAGGTCTATTAATTCCAAGGGGCGAAAAGAATCCGGGAACGGGTCGCCATCGGAAGTATCCAGAAACAGCACTCGAATTTGCCCTCATACTGAACGAGCTTGCCGATCTGGGCATTCACGTTGGGGCCGCTCGAAAATTTATTTTCCCGAATGCAACGACTATGCGTGCGGGTTTGCAAAAAGCATTTGACGCCGCGAGGAGTGGTTCAGAAATCGTCTATCTAATTTTTCCTCGTTTTGAACATGATAGGCCTCAACCTCCCTACACTCTTCGGGGAGACCACGAACTTGGAAGGTTGGCCACCGAGGCTACTGTGGTCTTAAATCTGACCAAGCTTTTCAAAAGATTGAGGCTCTAAATATTTTTGTGCCTTAAAGGGATAATGGCCCTTTCCCCCTTACGGAGAGTAAAATGAAAAATGATGTTCTCGCAGACGATTTACTTGAAGGAGTAGCTGCGATTTCTGTCTATACCGGCATGAAGCCGCGACGGGTGTTTTATCTGGCTGAGGCAGGAAAATTACCGCTGTTCAAGATCGGCAATAAGTGGTGCGCACGGAAGAGCACTCTAGTCACGTTTATCACAGCGCTTGAAGGCGGAAACGAAGTTGCGTGAGCCAACGACAATGTCACCGATGCGCGTTTAATGCTTGAGAGATCGATCAATGACGGTTCCAATCCTTCCTTCGAACCAAACGGAACCGGATGAATCACGCCCACCTGCGTTCAGTGATGAAGCGCTTGCGTTACGCTTCGCCGAAACTCATGCGGCCGATCTTCGCTACGTCGCGACTTGGGGCCGCTGGCTTTCATGGGACGGTGCGCGCTGGAAATTCGACGACACGTTAGATGCCTATAATCGCGCACGAAAAATCTGTCGCGCTGCGTCGGCTGAATGCAACAAGAAGAAACTCGCAATGGTCTTGGCGAGCGCCAAAACGATTGCGGCCGTCGAGCGCCTTGCACGTTCTGATCGTCGTCTCGCCGCTACTGCCGATCAGTGGGACGCTGACCCATGGTTGCTGAACACGCCGGGAGGTGTGGTGGACTTGCGCACCGGGAAAGTTCGACCGCATCGGTCCGACGACTACATGACGAAGATCACCGCGGTCGCGCCGGATGCTTCGGTTCCAACGCCGAATTGGCAAAGCTTTCTCGATCGAGTCACGAACGGCGACACCGAACTTATCTCTTACTTGCAGCGGATGTCCGGCTACGCATTGACTGGATCGACGACCGAACATGCCCTTTTCTTTCTTTATGGCACCGGCGCGAATGGCAAGACGACCTTCCACAACGCTAACACCGGCTGCATGGGCGACTACCACTGCACAGCGCCAATCGAGACCTTCACCGATTCGAAAAGCGAGCGGCATCCAACCGACGTTGCGCGCTTGCGCGGTGCTCGATTAGTCACAGCAGCAGAAACCGAAGAAGGGCGGCGCTGGGCGGAAAGCAAGATCAAAAGTCTCACTGGCGGCGACAAGGTTGCGGCGAGGTTCATGCGACAGGACTTCTTCGAGTTTATGCCGCAGTTCAAGCTTCTGATCGCCGGAAACCACAAGCCGGGCCTGCGGTCCGTGGACGAAGCAATCAGGCGGCGATTCAACCTTATCCCCTTCACGGTAACGATCCCTGTGGAGGAACGCGATGATAAGCTTTCTGAAAAACTCAAAGCCGAGTGGCCGGGCATTTTAGCGCGGATGATCGAGGGCTGCATCGAATGGCAGAAGAAGGGCCTCGCCGCGCCCAAGGCGGTGACGGCGGCGACAACTGCCTACCTCGAAGGCGAGGACGCCACTGCCGCATGGATTGACGAATGCTGCGACCGCGATCCAAACGCATTTGAAAAGACTAGTACCCTCTTCACCTCGTGGAAGAATTGGGCCACCGCTGCGGGCGAATATGTCGGCAGTCAAAAACGCTTCGTTCAGAACCTTGAAGATCGCGGAATCACACTGAAGCGGATTCACGCTGGTCGCGGCCTCATCGGCCTTCGCATTCGATCGCCGTGACGCATGTGACGGCAAATTCCATTATCACCGTCTCGCGCGCGCGTGACGTCCATAAAAGAGCGAGACGTCACATGCGTCACCCGGCGTGTTTAGATGAGGCCCCACATGGCCGGGTAACCCTCAATAAAAAAAGCGATCACCCGCCCTCACATTGAAGGTCAGGATTCGGAGTATCAGCTTTTATAGCTGCGGAGCCACCAACAAGCTTCTGACCAGACATAGCTATTTCCGCCTTGTCGCAAGCATGTTGCGGATCATCCTCCCCACCAATCTGCGTAACAATTCGTAGCCATTCGGAGCCGTTCGACGTAATTGTAAAGCAAAATCAATGACTTATTGACGTTTACGCTTAGGAGTTCTAGGCAGATTCGTGAAATGCCTAGACAGCGCAATTCCTTCGTACCTCGGTCGCCCAGCCTTCGCGCGCGGGAAACGAACATTCCGCATGCGATTGCTGGCCTCGACGGTCGCTCAGCAACGAGCAGGCGCTACCGCGACCTAATCGACGCCCTAGAAACGTCCTTCGGCGGCAACGTCGACGATCAGACCATGGTCCTGATTCAACGCGCGGCGGGCCGTCTAATGGCCGCCGAGCAAATCCGATCGCGCATCCTGCGTGACGATCCTGTCGATATTTCTGAGTTGACGAAATTGGAGAACCTTGCCGATCGTGCGATGCGTGCACTGGGTATCAAGCTGACCCGCAAACCCGCTTCTGACCTTCGCGAGTACCTCGACAGCAAAGCGAGGGCCGCATGACGATCATCGACGCCATCGCGGACGCGAAGCTATTCGGCGGTGCGCTTCGCGATCCGACAACGTGGTCTGCATGGCGAGCCTTCCTGTGCGCGTTGTTCGCGCTGCCTATGTCCGACACCGAGGCGGACGTGTTTCGCGCATGTACGGGTCGCGGTGCGCTTCCTGAGGCCCCTTTCACCGAGGCATGGCTCGTCTGCGGCAGACGTGCTGGCAAGAGTTTCGTGTTGGCAATCGTGGCCGTGTTTCTCGCTTGCTTTCGCGAATGGCGACCGCATCTCGCACTGGGCGAACGGGCGACGATCATGGTGATCGCGACTGATCGAAAACAAGCCCGCGTCATTTTTCGCTACGTAAGAGGACTCCTTTCCATTCCAATGCTCGCACCACTGATCGAGCGTGAAGCGGCAGAAGCCATCGACTTGAGCAACGGCGTTTCAATCGAGATCGCGGTGGCATCGTATCGAACCACGCGCGGCTACACCTTAGCGGCGGTGCTTTGCGACGAAATCGCCTTCTGGCGCAGCGATGATGCTGCCGAGCCGGATTATCAAATCCTCGACGCGCTTCGTCCCGGCCTTGGCACCTTACCCGGCGCGATGTTGTTGTGCGCGTCCTCGCCTTACGCGCAGAACGGTGCACTCTATGACGCTTGGCGTCGCTATCACTCGCAGGATGATGCGTCGGTTCTCGTCTGGCACGCGCCAACGCGGACGATGAACCCAACCTTCCCGCAGGCGACAGTTGACGCCGCAATGGAACGCGATCCTGCTTCGGCGAGCGCGGAATATCTCGCGGAGTTTCGGAGAGATGTTCAGGCATTCGTGGCGCGAGAGGCCGTCGAGGCCTGTGTCAGTCGCGGCGTGTTCGAGCGTTCGCCGCTTTCAGATGTTCGCTATGTCGGCTTTGTTGATCCTTCGGGCGGTTCGTCGGACAGCATGACGATGGCCGTCGCGCATCTTGAAAATAATATTACAGTTCTCGACTGTGTGCGTGAGCGCAAGCCGCCGTTCTCACCCGAGGCCGTTTTGAGCGAGTTTGCCGATGTGTTGAAAAATTATCGCATCGGCACGGTCCGAGGCGACAGGTACGGCGGCGAATTTCCACGCGAATTGCTCCGTAAGCAGCGGATAGAATACCTCGCAGCCGACAAGGTTAAATCTGAAATTTATTTGTCGGTGCTTCCTGCCATCAACTCTCGGCGTGTTGATCTGCTCGACGATCCTCGACTGCTTACGCAGTTCTGCGGACTTGAGCGACGCACGGCGCGCGGCGGCAAGGACTCTATCGATCATCGGCCCGGTGCGCATGACGACGTCGCGAATGCGGTGGCAGGCGCGCTGCTATTGGCGAAGCCGAATGTCATCGCTGAAATCGACATCGGTAATCCGATTAACATTCCGATGGGCGACTACATCTATCGATCCGAAATGCAGCAACAAACGGAGGGGGTTTCTGGATCGCACGATCCTCACCGAATGTTCTGAGCCAACGTCGCGATGACGTCGGCTTTCACAATGATGGAGAGAAAAATGTCGAAGGAAAATTCAGAGTCAGTTGCGCTGAGAGCAGATGACGTGACTATGTTACGTCGAACGGCAGCTGAGCTTGAGCAGCGCCGAGAGAGTTTAGTCGCCTCGATTCACGGATTAACGGAGGCGCGCCGTACTTACGCGCTGGCAGCAGCAAAAGGCGACCAGACGGCGAAAGCTGAATTGGATCGCCTGACAGCCGACGAGCGCGATGTCACGAACTCCGCGCGCGACACTGAACTTGCTCTGGCTGAGGCGCGGAAAGAACTCGGCGAGGCCGAGCGGGCCTTCGCGAATGCCGAATCTAATTCCAAACTGGCGGAAGCGATCAGAATTCGCGACCTATTGCTAGTCGAGAGCGCAAAGATTGATGAAGCAGCGGCGACAATGGCCGCCTCTCTAGAATTGCGCGCTGAGTTACGGAATCAGTTGATAAAAACTGGCGCATTCCCCCCGAAGTACGTGAACCATCTTATCAGCAAAGGAGCGCTACATAGGGCGCTTCACAAGGCAGGTCTTACAGAATTTTGCGACTTGCCTCGCGACAATGCGCATCGCGTCTCGCTGCACGAGCAGGACGCAACTACGCTAACTGCAATTCGCAAGCTGGAAATTTCACACACACAACAAGACGCAGCATAGGAGATCAGCATGTCCTCAATGGTCGTTACCATCACAAGAAACGAACCTCGTCAGCCGACATTTTCCGAGAACCTTGAAAAGACAGAACGTGAAGGCAGAATCAAATTCAAGAAGGTGGTCCAGAAATCGGAGGCGAAAACAGTCGCAGAACCATCTCAAAGCGTGGAGGGCGTCGAAGCGCTGATTCAAAAATCAGCGAGCGCGACCCAGCGGGACGGGGAGACACAAGCGCAAGCGTATAACCGTACTCTCACAAAAAATCCGGCGCTCTATCAAGCCTATCTAATCGCGAAGCAGGATCAGTTGACCGATGGAGGCAATCAGAATGCTCGGGAAGAATTTCAAGTGTTTGCCATACTTAAATCGGTCCAAGAAGAAATATCGATCGAAGAGGCCATGTTGAAATACGCGAAAGAGAACTGCGGCGTGTATGCGGCGGCGCGGCTCGCTGGGCTCCAACAAGTCGAAGGAATGCCTTGCTGATGAACTTCTAGCTGGCACGGATCGGGAATTCTTCGCCAGCAAACGCCCAGCCGCAGGTGGCACGTAACAGCGGCCTAGCGCGCCACGGCGGGTCTCCTTTGGTCGTGGCGCGCTTTTGCGTCCATCCTGACTAAGCGCCACAAGCACAACAGGCCCTCAGGGCCTACTTCCATTAGGGCAGAAAGCGGCTGATTCTTCAACTAATTGGTGGTGGGGAACTAAGCCCTATTGGGTCGCGTTAATCAAAGCTTCATTTGTGCATCCCGATTATCTGTCCTATAGCTTCTCCGTTCCGGGAGAGAGTCTCATGACCATCGCTAAATCGCTAACGCACGATCTCGATAGCATCAGAGCTATCGTTTTCCGCGAGGGCGACTTCTACGTCGCCCAGTGTTTGGAATTAGATATTTCGACACAGGCCCGCGACTTGGATGCTGTGCTCGAACGTCTTGATCTAACCATCGAGGCCGAGTGCGCGATGTGTATTGAGCGCGGCCAAAAGCCGTTCGAAGGAATTTGTGCGGCCCCAAACTATTACCACGAACTTTGGGAAAAGCGGACTGTCAAACTCGCGCGAGTCCACGTGCCGATTGACAAACACTTTCCTCGTGTAGAGGCGGCTCTAGCCAAAGCTGCTTGAATTAAATGGCGCACCCATTCGGCGGACACCCAAAGCTTGGGCGCTTTGTCGAATGGGCGACCGATCACGGCTGCGCTGCTGAGATCAAGGTGCGCGTTCGCAGGGCCTCCGGGCAACCTTATACCGTGCTTGAGATTACTAACCCCAAGGGGGGACGAGTCGTAGTCGCGGAGCCAGACCTAGAAGAATATCTCGCTCCTTCAGAGGTCGCCTACCTTCAAAGGCGTCTAGGTATTGCCACTCCCTTTGCATCGACACCCGAAATGACTCCCGAACCGGATAAGGGTGGTCCTAAAGACCCTTAATCGACCAGCGCCGTTTCCTCTTGTCGCCGTGCGCGCGGCTTTTCGTACTGGAATTATCGTCCGCCGATACCTAAATGAGTTGTGCATCAAGAGTAGGGCTGACAACCCTCGCCAACCTGCCTGCTCGGGTCGCAATCCGAAGTGATTTGATTCTCAATTTTCTCCGCGCCAACGGAATTGAACCGAAGTTTGAAAAAAGCGAAAGCCTTCGATCAGCATCGGAGATCGCAGAACGCGCGCGCGAAAACACGGTCCAGATTTAAGTGTTTAGGCCCTTGAGCGTGATCGCGTTGCCACGATCTTTACTGCCATAGTTCGATTTAAGCCATTCGCGTCTCCTGTTGCCTACGACCTCAAGTTGCTATTTAATCCACCTCGGGCTGGGTCTAGATGCGTTTCGTACAAATCGCCGTCTTGGGCGTTTTATGCGCCGGGTGTGCATCGGTCACGCGCGGCGTTGATGAGACTATGACGTTCGATTCTGTGCCGCCCGGGGCGACAATGCGAAGCGTTTTGGACGAACACTGTGGCCCATGCATGGTCGACAGCGCGGCCACTGCTCCGGCTGAAAATGATCCGCCACCCGTACCGGGACCGGCTTGCATCACCCCATGTTCGATCGTCGTGCCGCGCAACAAAGCACTGATCGCGACTTTCACCAAAGACGGATACGAGCCGGAAACGATAAATATTCGCCGGAAAGTAGCCGGGACTGGAGCCGCCGGTTTCGCTGGCAACGTGATAGTAGGCGGCGTGATCGGCCTTGCGGTAGACGCCGGTACTGGCGCAGCTCTCGATCACACGCCAAATCCTGCACTCGCGATTCTTCGGCCTATAGCTCCGCCCAAATCTACGCCCGCGACGTTGCCGCCAAAGAAGAAAAAACAACTGCCCGAATGAGCCCCAACAATTATTTTCTGCAACGGACTTGCGGGGTGGCAACGAACGATCATATATCAATCGAGACAATGCATCACGAGTAGGGCCAAACGCCCTCACCAACCTGCCATACTCGGGCAAGGTGGTTCCCGCAAGGGGATGCGGCCAAAAGGCAACTAAACGGGTCGCATGAGTGCCAACCCTCCTCGGGTCGATCCGGTGAGGGTTTTTTCATGTCTAGCCGCCGCAAATTTCTGATCGATCTCTGGGCTGCGTTCGCATATGCGCCGTTCATCGGGCGCGCCGCAACGCTCATGCCAATCGAGCGGAGCTATCTCGGATTTGTTGATCGGCTACGGATTGATTGTCAATGCGCGAGACGTTTCACCCCATCGATGAAAGAGAGGCAAAATGAGCACTAGAAAACGAGACACCACGCAAGAAGCGTTCGATCCTCGGCTCTATGAACTTCCAGATCGAATGGAGGTCATTAATAATATGGACGTGAAAACGAGAGGAACTCCCTTGTCGTCGATGCAACTTTGGGAGGTCGAAGATGGTCCTGTCGTCATCGAGACAAACGGAGAAAGCCGGATTTTTATGAGAGGCGAGTGGCGAGGAATGGACTCGTGGGAAGCCGTCTTTGAAGGCAGGCCAATGTCATTCCATATGTTCGAGGAAAAATGGCCGCGCCTTGTTTCGGCAGATGATTACCTTGCGTCATTCCGGGCCAACGCCCCAAGGAAATAGACGGGCTATCTTTGGAACCGGCCCTCTGGAAGAATTCTGCCAATGACGCCGAGGAAATAGCGACCACCGCGCGGCAGCTATTGGGGGTAAGGCGGACATGGACTAACGGCTTAAACTACTCAAAATCCCAGTGAACCGATAAGCCCCATAAGTGCGATCAGCTTGATTTCCGCGCGTCGCCACCGCTCTCCGTCGGGGGGATGACAAATGATCACGGGTTCCTCCGGAACGGCGAAATTCCACTCAAATGCTGTTGCGTGTATAATTTTGTTGGTAAAATCCCTGAAATGCATATCGGTGTTTGTTCCGTCTTCTTGCGTGACCGTTCCTAAGGGTGGACTTTTGGATTGTTTGAATACGTGACTTAGTTTTTCTTGATCATCAAGCGCGCGAAGCTGTGTTGCCATTTCTAGGAGTGCGCGGTCTGCACGAATTTCTCCAAGCCCGAAAACATTTTTTTGTAGATATTTCCATTCACCCGCAAAGTTCTTCTGTATTACTTTTGCAGCGACCGGTAAACCGAACGCGAACGATATTACCATCGAGAAATTATCGTGAATCAGGCGAGTGATTTCAGGGGTTTTATGCATGTTATTCTGCCCTCCGTTTTTCAATCTTGTTCTTTCGAACTTTCAACCAACTAAAAATTAGGGCCGGGGAACGACATGGAGACGGCACTAATTTGCGCTAGAAGTGCCCGCTGGCGCAAAGCCCAGCGTTAAACTAACATTCCAACTGGACTGCTTAGTGAGTGCCGATCAGCGAGGCAATACGCCGCCGCAGCAAAGATTGCTATACTCGAATTATACGCAGAGACGATTTTTAACGAGGTCTCGATTCATGTCCAGCAATGATGAGTCCAAGGTCGATGGGCCAAGCGAGCCGAAGGGGCAGCCGACCAAAAATGGTATGTCGAAGTTTGCAGGCCTCATCGTCAGCCGTGAGCGCGTCTTTGACGTACTAAGCACAATTATCACGGCGATTTTCACTGTTGTTCTTGCCGTTTCTACCCTTCTTCTTTGGAAGGAGACGAGGGACTTAAGAGATTTTGCCCAAGAGCAGAGCAATGACATGAAGGCCTCAATCGCCGAGGCCGCTCGATCTGCCACAGCAATGCAAGAGGTCGCCACGGCAGTTGCCGCCAATACCAAGGCAGCCAATGAAGGTCTTGGGTTATCCAAAGACGCAAACGCTCGAATGATGCGGGCATATCTTAACATCGGTTTCGGTGGTGTCATTAATCAGGACAAGACAACCAACTACTGTTTCGAAGTCCGCATGATCTTGCAGAATAACGGCAACACGCCTGCCTATAAGGTGAGGAACATCGCACGAGTTAGTCTATTGCCCGTTCCCTTGCCAAGTGATTTTGATTTTCCTTTAGCGCCGTTGTCGGGCGGAGGAAGCGTTGGCGTTTTGGGTCCGCATCAGAATTTTATTTTGAACCCGGTTGCCGATCAAATTTATTCTGATGAAGATGTTCACGACATTCAATTCGGGGGGGCTAAACAGTTGTACGTCTACGGAACAGTTACTTACGAAGATGCTTATGGTGTTGAACGACACATCAATTTTTCCCAACGTATTGCTTGGCTCAAGGGAGGTAACTTTTTAGCATTTAATACTCCCGCACATAACGATTCAGATTGAAGGGCATCGTTCCAACGTAGCGATGCAAAATGGCCATTAGATCACGCGCGACGATATGTTTCTTTGCAGCACTAAGCGTGTGTCTCTGGTTGATAACCGCTCGCAGCGCAGAACTGGCTGGCACTCCGCGCGTAGTCGATGGCGACACCCTAGTTGTGACCGGCATCAAAATTCGCCTTGAAGGCATTGATGCACCGGAATCAGATCAAGTCTGTCTCGATGACCAAGCCCAACGCTGGACATGTGGGATCACCACGCGTGACCGTCTAGATCAAAAGATCGGCGGCAACCCGATAAGTTGCAGCACGACAGGAAAAGACAAGTATAGGCGCGAATTAGCTACCTGCCGTTTGGGATCGGAAAATCTCAATCAATGGCTTGTTCGCGAAGGGCTGGCGCTATCCTTCATTCGCTATTCGCATGTCTACGATGGAGATGAAATTTTTGCCCGCGAAAATCGACTTGGCCTTTGGAGCGGAGCATTCATCGCTCCGTGGGATTGGCGTCACCGCAACAAGAAAACGGTAATTCTTGGAGCACTCAGCGTCCCGATAGACGCTCAGAAAATTCTCCTATCTGCGGTATCCGCTGCCGAGGCCCCATCTCCAGACTGTGTCATCAAGGGCAATGTGAACCGGAATGGTAAGCGCCTTTATCACTTGCCCGGCCAACTCAACTACGCGCAGATCAAGATGGATAAGGGAAAGCGCTGGTTCTGCACTGAGGAAGAAGCTCAGGCAGCGGGATGGGTACGGGCGTCTCGCTGATCTATGATGACAAGACGGAAGGGTTCGTAGGTGGGATGGCGTGAACTTTGGGGAAAGCACGTCGCAAAGAACATACTGGTATGGAGAGCGCTATGAAACTTCTAAAACCTGATGAGAATTTAGAACAACACATCGAAAAGAAACTTCGGATAGAGAAAAAAGGTGTCGCCCATGAAGGTGTGTTGAAAGGTAGAAGCCATTTGGCAGTTATGGCCGATGCGAAGGCTAAACCCGTGGTTCCTTGGTTATTGCTGGATGGCACCAATGAATATCATTTCACTCATCCCGGCGACGGTTGGACGATTCATCTATTGGATTAAGTTGGGATTGATCCGGAGGAAGGCGTGTTTATTCCCTACAATATTTATTCTTGGGTGCCTCCTAAGCTGACACCTGAACAAGAAATTCAGATTGGCAAGGAGATCGCACAAGAAGGTCGTGAAAAGTTTTTGCGCCGCTACCATCCTTATCTCAGCAAAAAGGAGCAAGAACGAATTACCGACGCCGAAGATTGGACTACGACCCAAAGAATCCGCGTAATTGTGATCGGCGTTTTATTTTTGGGGGCAATCATTTTCTTCGCTGCACCTGTATTCGTAATAGCCTTACCAGCAATAGTTATCGTTTTAGCCGTAAGCTTAGGCTCTATGTATTTCGCAAGAAGCCGTTATCGCCGATGGGTGGATGAAATGATCGCTAAATATGCGGCGCACGTTGCAACGCTGCCGCCCGATGCTCCGGTCTAAATTGTTGGGTTGAAGATGAAACCATGGATTAAATTTTTACTTTTTGCTGGCGGCGCTTGCGTTGTATATGTAATGGTTACAAGTGGACCTTCAAAAATAGCCAAGCCTGTTCCAAAGCCGCCACCTACTCCGGGCTGGATGCAGATTGATGCTTGCTCTCCAATGCAGTCGTTTGATGGCACGAAGGAAATAACGTTTCGCGAGGATCACACAGTAGAACTGCTGGAAAGGGACTCTAATTCGCAGCGAGTGCTTGCGCCTAGCAAGGTAGCGGGTGCATGGGCTTTTGATGAGGCCGCAAGGCGATATTTTGTAACCCTCTCGCAACAGCAAAAGTCCTATGCACTTGTTCAGCCGGAAAATTCCGAAGTTTGCATTTTGCTCTACGGAGAATTAGCCGCAGCGAATATTGGCGAGAGTTGGTTCGCCAAAACGGCCCAAGAATTACAAGAAGAATTTGATGATCGCGACCCACCTGATCGGTATTAAATCATGGGACGGATACCGAAGGTGCTTTTAATCGGTGGATTTGTTGCGCTAGTTCTTTTCGGCATATCTAAATTCTCATCCGAGATTGTTGACGTGAAATATCGCGGACCTATTGATCTAAAATATTTTTCGTGCACGAATTTTGATCGTAGCAGCCTTGTTAGGCGCGTCTGCTATGACCATTCAAACAACTATATGGTCATTAGCTTGAATGGAACTTATTACCACTATTGCGAAATCGACAGCGGTACAGTCGCGTCACTGTTAAGCGCCGATTCGATGGGTCGATTCTATAATGCCTCGATCAAAGGTCGCTTTGATTGTAGAGTGAATCGCGTACCGAGCTATTAAGGATTGCAAATGATCAATCCGTATAATTGGAAGCGTGAGCATCAAATTGCGTTGCTTTTCTCAATGCTGGTTGGGCCGCAGCAGGAATTTTAGTTTGGTTTTACCATCGCTAGTTTCAGATTCGCATGGCCGTTTGTGGAATGGCTTACACACTACTGGACCTCAGATGCAGTTGGATTCGCAATTCTAGGCGCAATCATCGCCGGAGGGATTGTGTATGCTCGGCGACTTTTCTCAAACTGATGCGCCTGCTTTGTCCTTTTGCTCGCCAGTCAGGACGATTTTCAAAAGCCCGTTTTCAAGAGGCCGATGACGTCTTAACGCCCTATCAGTTGGCGTACTTACTGAACGCGAGGATCGCGGCCTGTCCCTTCGTCAATGAATATCGAGTGCACATAGGCGCTGCGCTAGTCTGTCGTTTTCATGATCGCGAACATAACAATGACCCCCGTCATAAATTCCCTCGGCTTTCCAGGAAAGTCATGGCGGCCGAGTGAGGGGTCAATGGGTTCAAAAAATTTAATAGTCCAGTGCCATGTCATCAGGGTGGCCGGAAAAGGCGCTACGCCAATAACTCCCGCGATCAAATAGTCGATGAGACCGGCTGGTAACAACACAAACCAGTCAAAGAACAAACTGAAAATCTTCATTAGACCGCTTTCTTATATGGGCCGCACTTGACGCGATAATCCAATCGACATTCTAACAACAATTTACGTGCTCGCCTTGGTCCGCTTGGTTGCTGCCTTGGATCGCTCGGGCTTTCCATTAGAAGATTTGCAAGGCTGGGCGCGCGATAGGCGGCGGCGGTTCCCTCCATTCGTCCTCTTTCCATTTTCGGATGAGGAGGTTGGAGGCATGCCGCCGCCGCTTTTTTTCACTTGGCCCGATTATGTCGTCGGAGCTGTAGGCCATGACATCTGTCGCCGACAGATCGAACCTCGATCCGTCCACGATGAAATTGTTGGACGGATCGACGATTTGGAAACCGCCGAGGTTGTCAATGCTGTTCGCCCGCCAGCGCGACTTGCGAGCAAGCAAGCCAACGCGACGCGCTGCTCGGCGCGCACGTTGGTCGAGCGCCTTTTCACTGATATTTTGCATGTTCACTCTCCTGATGTTGAGGAGAGGTGACGGGGTCCCCAGATCACGCTCGAACCACGTCGCCTCGAACAGAGGCCATGCCTTGCCTTGCCGCGAACGGACGCCGGAGCGTCGCCTTGGATACCTGCGATCTGGTCGGCTCCAAGGATGTAAAGGCCATTATTAGCCTTCGTTTGGCCATGGCGTCAAACGCGGCGCTTTTTTTCATCAGCCAGGCTTGTTTGAGCGTGCCAGCAGCGCATACTTAAAATCAGATTTGATTCACAGAGGAGCAGTTATGAACGAGAAATGCAGTGCAAAGGAACTTCGGGAACAACTCACACGCGCGCGTAATGAAATGGCGGCTGCGGATGATGCTGGCAGGCCTTCCGAAGAAGTTCTGGAATTGCGCTGTCGAGCGCACAGAATCTGGACGGCTTATGAAATTGCGAGCAGGTCGGCTTACGCCTTGATAGCGGGCAAGCCGCTACCGTCGCGCCCCCTCGCGCCGTCCAGCTTCCATGAACTTTTCTATGAGTGTCTGGATCACGTGGACACGCAATAACACCAACGCTTGTTCTTGCTGGCTAACAATATCGAGAGCATCGTAGTTGCGAGAATCTATCTGTAGCCCGCCACGGCAGAACTTCTCTACCGCATCCAACATAGATGGTACGGTGACCGTGGCAGGTAGCTGGACGCCTGGCGCTTCCGCAATTTTAGATAGCCACTGATCCAGCCGGTTCAAAGTCTCGACAATCCCAGCGACATAGAAGTTGAGCTTAGCCGCGTTATCATCGACTTCCTCGCTTACGGGAGGTGCACCAGGAGGGTTTACCGCCACTGCCCTGCCTGTGCGTTCGTCGATGCGCATGTGGGCGCGAGCGTTGAGCCAATCAGAACATGTCAGCCCCATTGCAGCCTGAGCTTCTGATGCAGAAAACCAGCAGGTAAATGCGACCGCTAAAACAGCAATGCGTGTGGCGTGACAGATCATCTTTGTGCTCCGGTAATGCTATTTCAATTCAAATTTCTGATTTTCCTTATTTTTGGGCTTATGATCCTCGGGCACAAAAACCGGCCCAACTTGCTCGCCGCCAAATCTAAAAATTCCGGTCGGCGCGCGACTCAAAGCGGCAGAGACGGCATTGTTGGCCGTACGAAGCTCAGCCAGTTGTGCGCTTGCAGTCGACGCGGAGGTAGAAAGGTCGAGTATGAGAGGCTTTAGTTTGGCGTTCCCCTCTGCTTCCTTCTGCAACTTGGAAGCGTCGGCCGTCAGCGATTTCACCGTTGCTTCAAGTTCGATTTGCTTCGCCTTAGCCGCTACTGCTTCTGTAGTTGCAAGTTGATGCATCGTCTTCCATAGATCAATAATTCCTCCGTAGCGCCATACCATCGCACGCCAGATTGCAAACCAAAAAGCAATCAAGGCAAGACCAAACGGGATCGGGGCGTTTAACACAGCGGTGAATTGATCTTGTATGCTGACCAAGGCGCATCCCTCGTTTGACGATATGCGGTAGCACTAGCGTCGCAAGGCGAACCGATAGACCTTAGCGGATGCGCACGAAAAACGCGCAACCGCTCAATTTTGATGTTCTTCTACCGCATCCAAGTCACAATCACGCCGACGACGCCCACTATCACCGACGCGACGGCTGCATACAATGTCGACCGCACGTAGCGATACATTTGCGCCTCTCGAAGCTCGCTCGCTTTTTCCTTCTCACGCAACCAACGAAAGGCGAACTGCCGCTTTGGCTCGGGAAAGCTTCCATGGTGACCAAAGACGACACAGCAACCGCTTCGCGACCCCCGCATGTCGCGCACTTGTCGCACGGAGTTGCCGCCGGTCATTGTAACCCATTGAAACGAGACGGGAACGGTTGCGACACGCTGCGACAAGGATTGCGGTCGACTTTTTGACCTAAGTCATTGAAAAGCTGGCGACCCCGGCAGGATTCGAACCTGCGACCCACAGCTTAGAAGGCTGTTGCTCTATCCCCTGAGCTACGGGGCCACGGAATTTTCAGTGTGTCCACGGATCGAGGCGTCTGTAGGCGAAATTGTCTGAATAGGCGATTTTCTTGCGCGCGGGCGCGTTGGGCTCGGACACCTGATACGGAATGCCGTGGCGCTCGCAATAGGCGACCGCCTCTTCCTTGCTGTCGAAACGCAAACGCAGCTCCTGCTTCATGTCGCTCGAAGCGGTCCAGCCCATCAAAGGCTCGATCTCGCGCGGCGTCTCCGGCTCGAAGTCGAGCGCCCACTGCTTGGTGTTGGCACTGCCCGATTGCATCGCGTTGCGGGCCGGCTTGTAAATCCTCGCTAACATCGCCTTCTCGCTCACCCGTGTCCTAATTTACGCTACTCCCGCCCTCCTTCGCTCCCTTCGGGAGCTTCGAAGGGCATCCTACGCCTTCAGCTTTGGTTACTGGCGTAAGCCACCCGAAGCTCGAAGAGCGAAGGCTGGTCGGGGCAGCAGGATTTGAACCTGCGACCCCCTGGTCCCAAACCAGGTGCGCTACCAGACTGCGCTATGCCCCGCCATGACGACCATACGGCGGACGTCCGGCTATCGATTACACCGCCGTGCCTTCCGCCCGCAAGGCGGGAAGCCAAACCAGTTTATGCTGGAATGTGATCATTCTCATGCGTCATACCCGGCCCTGTGCCGGGCATCCACGCCTTCTTCCCTGCAAAGCAGTAAGACGTGGATGGCCGGGATAAGCCCGGCCATGACGACAACTCCATGAAAGCTTAGCGCCCCGTGAAGAGCCGGTGCCCCACTTTGTCGCCCGGCACGATGCCGTAGCGCTTGGCTGTACCCGCCACCACTTCGAGCACGCCCCGCACGGGAGCGCCGGAATAGACGCGCGCCTCCGACAGCGGCGTGGTGCTCTCGGCGATGCTCGCGATCGAGCCGTCGGCGCGAATAAAGATCATGTCGAGCGACATATACGTGTTCTTCATCCAGAACACTGCCGGCCTCTCCTCGCCCATGTCGAACAGCATGCCTTTTCCGTCCGCGAGCTCGCGGCGATACATCAGTCCTTGTTCCTGCTCCTCCTCCGTCACCGCCATCTCGACCTCGAACACCCGCACGCCGTCCTTGGTGACGATTTCGAGCTGCTCGACGCTCAAAGCGTGCGCGGCGATCGACGCCGCGAGCATAAGGCCCCCGCCGATCAACAAGGCACGCACGCGCGCAAGAGTGGACGCTAACATTCGGGTCATAAAACTGGCTTGGCCTTAGTGCGAGGAAGGCGCACTCGATGCCGTATCGGGGCGAACTTCGGCGGCCATAAGGCCTTTCGGGCCCGGGCCATAGCGCACGAGCACCATCTGGCCCGGGCGAAGTTCAGTCAGGCCGAAGCGGCGCAAGGTTTCCATGTGCACGAAGATGTCGGGCGTGCCCTCGCCGCGCGTAAGGAAGCCGAAGCCGCGCAGTCGGTTGAACCATTTGACCCAGGCGCACTCGAGCCCGCTCGTGGGCGTGACGGAAATATGGGTGCGCGGCGGCAACTGCGAAGGATGGATCGCCGTCGACTCGTCCATCGAGACGACGCGGAAGCACTGGAAACCTTTTTGCCGCTCCTGCACTTCGGCGACGACGCGTGCGCCTTCATAGGCGGTTTGAAATCCGTCGCGGCGCAAACAGGTGACGTGCAGAAGCACGTCGGGCATGCCGTTATCCGGGACGATGAAGCCGTAACCTTTCGAGACGTCGAACCACTTTATGAATCCAGAGATCTCGACCAAGCCCACCGGTGCTTCTTCGGTGTGACTCTCGATACGTGCCTCTTGCTCGTTGACTTCGAGCTTAGGCCCCAGCCGATCCGACCCCATTGACGCCGCCAACGTCGCGCTTCTGGCGCCCGGGATCGGACGCCGAATCGTCCCCTTTAAGATAACAGCGCGTTGGCGGCGGCAAAGCCCAAAATGAGGTATGGCCACAGTTTCCTGCAGACTGTCACCGCAATGCATCAGGCGGCCAGGAAGGGCTCCAACACGTCGCCGATGTCGTCGCGGACGACGAGATCGGCCATGCGGTCGAAATCGGTCGGCTCGCGGTTGATGATGATGAGCGCTGCACCATTTCGTTTGGCCATCACGGGGAACCCGGCCGCCGGCCATACCACCAAAGAGGAGCCGATCGACAAAAACAGGTCGGCGGCGAGCGTTTCCTCTTCGGCGCGCTGCATTTCGAGCTCCGGCATCGCCTGGCCGAAGGAAATGGTCGCCGATTTCACCGGGCCGCCGCAGCCGGTGCAGCTAGGCGCGATGCCGCCGGATTGCTGGAAACGCTCGCGCACCCAGTCGATCTCGTAGCGCGCTGCACAATCGAGACAGAGGGCATAGGTGCCGTTGCCGTGCAACTCGATCACCTTCTCTCGCGCCACGCCAGACTCCTGGTGTAGATTGTCGATGTTCTGCGTGATGATGGCTTCGAGCTTGCCGGTGCGGACGAGCCGCGCCAGCGCCCGGTGCCCACGGCCGGGTTTCGCGGAACGGAACTGATCTTCCAGCGCGAACTTTCGCCGCCAGGCTTCGTTGCGCATCTCCTGGCTCGCGACGAATTCGTCGAAGGGAATCGGCTGGTTGTTGGTCCACAGACCGCCGGGCGAGCGGAAATCGGGAATGCCGCACTCGGTCGAGATGCCGGCGCCGGTAAAGGCGACGCCGCGGCGGGACTGGGCGAATAATTCGCCGAGGCGCTCAAAAGCGCTGTTACGATCCTTGACGATCATACGGCCCTGCCCGGTAGGGTGCGGTCGTCGCGATCCGCGCAGGCGCGGATCGTGATGGCGGACGGATCGAAACGCTTGTGTATAGCGGTCATCGGTGAAGCCCGTTCAATATCTCTTCTCTCGCGGAAAGCAGATCATGGGTGAAACTTTTTGCCCTTTGCCAGCATCTCGATGATAGCCCGCATCCGTGCGGCGCGGGTCTCGGGTTTTTTCGCGGTCTGCAGCCGATAGATAATCGCATAGCTATTGCGCTTTTAGAGCGTCCCGAAAAACGCTTTTGCTTTTTTGTTTTTCGCCAACGCTTTCAGGAAATCGGCGGGCGCCTTGGCGTTCGCGGGGGAATCGTAGGCGCGCTTCCAGCGTCCGTCGCGCTTCGCCGCCTGAATTTCCGCAAAGACCGGCAGGCTTCATTCGACCGGCTTTGCGGAGCCGCTTTTCGCATGGCCGGTATTGATTTTCGACCAGCCGCTCGCGGCCTTGCGCGGACTGAATTTCTGCAAATACGATGATTTGTCGTAGGCCCGCCCCTGGCTGTCGATCCAACCGAAACAGAGCGCTTCGTCGAGCGCCTCGGCGTAGGTTACGGTCGCCTCGCCCGAACCCTTTTTGAAAATATGGAGCCAGACACCGCTCGCGCGAGCGTGATGTTTCGCAAGCCATTTTCCCCAACCGCGGGCGGATTGAAACGAAATGATCGGCAGGTCTGGCTTCGACAGGTCCGGCTTCGGCAGATTTGGCTTCGGGCGCATGATTTCACAGGCACTCAATATTGCGGTTGCGAAACGGTGCGATCATGCCAAGTTCCTCGATCAAGAACCACCTTCGACGCCATCATTATCCCGCGAGGCTTTCATGCGTTATCTTCACACTATGCTGCGCGTGCGCAATCTTGACGCCGCGCTCGATTTTTACGTGAAAAAGTTCGGATTGAAAGAGGTGCGCCGGGTCGACAACGAACAGGGGCGCTTCACCCTCGTCTTTCTCGCGGGGGCGGAAGATGAAGGCCTGGTCGCGAACAGCGCGCCTTCGGGATTCGCGGCGCCACTGGTGGAACTCACTTATAATTGGGACGGCGACGAGGACTATGGCGAAGCGCGCTATTTCGGCCACCTCGCCTACGAGGTCGACGACATCTACGCGACTTGCGAGAAACTGATGAAGGCGGGTGTCGTCATCAACCGGCCGCCGCGCGACGGCCGCATGGCCTTCATACGCTCGCCCGACAAACACTCGATCGAGCTATTGCAAAAAGGCAACGCGCAGGCTCCGCAGGAGCCGTGGGCGTCAATGAAAAATACCGGGCACTGGTAAAAAGGCGAGAGCCCGCTTCACCGGACGTCCGGTGCGCGGGCTCCCACTTCGGTTCAGTTCGCTTAGCTGATTACATGCTCGGCGGGCATAACTGGCTGCCCATGTAGCACATCATCATCGTCGGATACATTTTTCCATCCGCACCACAGCTCATGACCGGCGCCCAGCCCATGCTGTTAGCGTGGCCGCTTGCCATCGTGCCCATGGTGCACTTATGATGCATCATGTGATGATGCATTTTCTTCGCGTGTGATGCGGTCGGCGCGAAGGAGACTGCGACTGCCGCGACGGCGACAGCGAGAACGAGTTTCTTGATCATGTTCAAAAATCCTGTGTCAGGCCCTTAATTCAGGCCGTGAAAATTCTTGCATGATGCCGCCGCGCGCGACAAGCGGTCCGGCCGCCTTCAGGCACAGAATCGCGAAGGTGTGATCTGTTTGCCACTATGCCGAAAAGATACCGCTGCCCCGCCGGAATCGAGAAAAAACCAAGACAAAAGCCGGGTTTCGATCCGATGGCAGGGGCCCGCTGCCTCGTGGAGAGGCAGTTGTGGCCGCCTTGTCGCAGATCGCCCTGCTTCCTATAAGGGCGCCTCGCGACAGACGCTCCCTTCGTCTATCGGTTAGGACGCCACCCTTTCACGGTGGAGAGAGCGGTTCGATTCCGCTAGGGAGCGCCAAATTTCCATCAAAACGCGACCGCTAATTTAGCCCAATATTGCGGGCGCTCGAAATTATCAAGATCAAGCCTTGGGGCAGCACTGCCTACCGCATGCCCCGCAATCTGCGGCTGGAGCGTTGCACTAATCGGTTTATCACTCCGCGCCGGGTATCAAAAATTACCGGGCCTCGCGGAAGCCCAAACCGACGAGCCTGATGATCTTCGGGCTTGAGGGCTTTTTTGCCGCCGCGAAAACAGCACCTTGACGATTGCGCTCGCGGCTCTGCCGGCCGCGGCTCCGCCTGGAGGAGCGGATTGCGGCAGCAATTGCGACGGCAGCCGCCGGTGATGGCGGCGATAGCCGAGAAACGGGCGCGAGCGTTCGCGTTTGAACCGCTCCGCTGCGAGATCGAACTCCGCCTGCAGCCGCCGCTCGATCTCGATCAGCGCGCGCGCGCAATCGCGCTTGTCGGCGCTGCCGGCGGCGAGAAAAGCGGCGAGCCAGTTCTTGCCGCGAACGTGCTTCCGCAGCCGATAGACGCGAACCCACGCCGCACCCTCGCAGCCGGGCACGCGGCGCAATTCCGCGGTGAGCAAGGTGTTCAACTCCTCCGGCGTGCAAGTGGCTTTGCGCATGATTTGATTCGCCTTTAGCGAATCAGAGCGCAATTCGGTCAATGCTGTCCACGACTCGTCCAAGTTGAAATGGGCGGACCGGGGCCTATTGGCGGGTGCAGCGCGCTTTCTGCAATATGCAGGCAATGCCGACATTCGAGCAGGCGTCGCTGCCGTCCTTCTGCCGCGCGCAGACGCGGCAGCCGTCGGTCCATTCGAGACAGGCCGCCGGTAAGTCATTGCCTTGCGCCGCCGGGACAGGGGCTTTCGGAAAATTCGGAATGTCGGCGGCTTCGGCCGTTGCACCGGCAACCGCGAGCAGGCAAAGCAGGATTAAATATTTCCACATCGCATCAAAACCAAAATTTGCGCGCATCCCACTCGTTCTTCCAGCCGGTGAGCCGGCCTTGGCGGAATTGCAGATAGAGCCGCTCCTCCACCCAGGGCGGATAGACGCCGGGAATCGGCGCGGGCCCGCGCAGCGCGTAGATCTCCGAGCCGCGGCCATGCGCGACGTAGGTGAGGCTCGGGCCGAAAATCGCCGTCACCTCATCGGTCGTCATGCCGAAGCGCAATAGCTCGCTCGCCGTGCGCGCACAGCCGAGTGCCAGCCACCAAATACAAAGGAGTGTGACGATCCGCCTCACCGCCGGACTATACCGTGGAAGCATGGCGGGCGAAACGGCGGCCTCGACCTCTCCCCAATGCCGTCGCACAATCCGTTGATGGCATCGGAATCGAGCAAAAACAGCGACGCACCCGCGAGCGCGCCGAATATCGTGCAATTTCCCACAGCGCAAAAATCCGCTTCTCGCCCAAATAAACCGGCGCCGCAGGCCGCGGATAGCGAGGAACCCTTGAGCGCTGGCGCGCTGATCGGGATTGGCCTCTTTCTGGTTCTCCTCGTATTCTCGGGGGTGTGGCTGATGAACACGCTCCGGGACATGGGCAAGATGCAGGATTGCGCGATGCAGGGGCGCCGCAATTGCGCACCGATCGAGGCGCCGCCGCGCGAGCGCTAGTGTCCCGATTCCGAAGTTCGTAAGCCCTCGCCGCACGCTCTCATACGAACTTCGGGTTCGGGCACTAGATATCGCCTCGCGCGAATCCGTTATAGTCGCTTTCCGGCCAAGATCGCCGATCGACGCCTAGCGGCGTGAACCCGGGGGTCGCCCTTGCGCGAGAAAGAGCTTCGCATCGCGCTCGTCTGCTTCGGCGGCGTTTCGCTTGCCGTCTACATGCACGGCATTTCCAAGGAAATCCTCAAGCTCCTGCGCGCGTCCTCGCGCCTGCACGGGACGCTCGATCGCGCCGCCCGCGCCAAGGCCGCCTTCGGCGGAACCGATGACATCGACGAGTTCGACAAGCGCGATAAGGAACTCGACACCGAAATCGATTATTTCGAACTGCTGCGCGAGATCGGCCGCAAGATGGAGCTCCGCGTTATCGTCGACATCATCGCGGGCGCCTCGGCCGGCGGCATCAATGCGGCGATGCTCGCGCGCGCGATCAGCCACGATCTGCCGATGACGAAATTGCGCGACCTTTGGCTCAACAACGCCGATGTGAGCGTGCTGTTGTCGCCGGAAGCGAGAGCGAAGGCCTGGAGCAAGTTTTTTCTCAAGCCGCTGCTGTGGGCGGCTTCCCGCTTCGGATGGATCGAATCGATCCGCGACTCGGAAGTGCGCGACAAGCTTTCGCTTTTCGTGCGCTCGCGCTGGTTCAAGCCGCCGCTCGACGGCTTCGGCATGACGAAATTGATGTACGACGCCGTGACCGCGATGGGCGCGCCGAAATCGCCGACCGCTTCGCTGTTGCCCTCGGGCCAGGATCTCGATCTCTTCATTACCGTCACCGACTTTCACGGCTATTTGCAGCGCATCCAAATTCACGATCCGCCGCTTATTCAAGAGCTCGAGCACCGCCATATCATGCACTTCCACTACCGGCGGCGGCCGGGCGGCGAGGTCGAGAGCGATTTTACGCTCGACAACGCGCCGGCGCTCGCTTTCGCCGCGCGCGCGACCTCATCGTTTCCGGGCGCGTTTCCGCCGGCGCAAATCGCCGAGATCGACGAATTGCTCGCCCAGCTCGGCAAGAAATGGCCGGGGCGCGAAAATTTCTTTGAGCGCAATTTCGAGCGCCATATCCGCGCCGACCTCGATCCCGCGACGGCCTGCTTCATCGACGGCGCGGTGCTCAACAACCGCCCCTTCCGCGAGGCGATTTCGGCGATCCATGGCCGCCCCGCCTATCGTGAGGTGGACCGGCGGCTTGTCTATATCGATCCCGACCCCGCGCCGCTCTCCATGCTCAGGCACAAGATGGTGCCCGGATTCTTCATGACGCTGAAAGGGGCGCTCTCCGAAATTCCCTCGACGCAGCCGGTTTCCGATGAACTCAGATTCGTGTTCGACTTCAACGCACAGGTGCGGAGCTTCAAGTCGATCATCGAGGAGGCGCGGCCGCATATCAGCGAGCTGGTGACCGACACGATCACCGCGCCGCTCGAGCACAGGATCGATGCCGAGGAGATCCGCCGCTGGCGCGAAACGGTGAATTCTCGCGTCGCCCGCGATGCCGGCTTTGCTTATGAAGGTTATGTGCGCCTGAAGCTCGCCTCGGTGCGCGATTTCGTCGGCGAGATCATCCTCACGCTTGCCGGAGCACCTGACCGCTCGCCGCGAGCGCGCGCGACCGCCGAGATCATCGACGCGTGGGCGAAGAGCCGCGGCGTCGTCTATCACCACGCCGAGCACGACGCGCTGTTGCGCGAAACTGCTGCGGCTTCCAAGCTTCCGCGCTGGGCCGAGTTTTTTCTCGCCTTCGACGTCGATTACCGCAAGCGGCGTCTCAATTTCATGATCGAGGGCCAGAACCGGCTTTACCGCCTGCTCGACGAGGGCCGCTTCCCGGGTCTTGCGCCCGGCGTCGTCGACGGACTGAAGCGCGACTTCTACCGCCTGCATGACGGGCTGAAACGGCGCGAAGAAGCGAGGTTCTACAGCGTCGAGGCGCACGGTCTCGTGCGCGAGCTATTCGAGACCGAGCCTTCCGAAGAAGAGGCGAAGGACCTTGCGGCCTTCGCGCGCGGTTTCGTCGAATTGCACGGAGAAAAACTCGACCGGCTGGTGGAGACGCTCGGGCGCGAAATCAATCTCGCCACCAGCACCCGCGACCTCGACGAGTTGCTCGCCTCCCTCGATCCCGCCGCCTGGAAGCCGGAGGCATGGCGCGAGGTGCTGGTGAATTATCTCGGCTTTCCGTTCTGGGACGTGCTCACCTTTTCGGTAGCGACCGCGCGCGACAGCGGCGAGTTGCACGAGATTCTCGTCGACCGCATCAGCCCGCAAGACGTCAAGGCGCTGAAAGAATTCGGCGGGATCAAAAGCCTGAGGGGCACGGGCTTCGGCCATTTCGCGGCGTTTTTGTCCCGCGCCTATCGCGAGAACGACTATCTGCTCGGGCGCCTGCACGCGATCGACCGGCTGATCGACATCGTATGCGACGCCGCCGCGGTGGAGCCCGGCGAAATCGACGTGCTCGGCATCAAGAAGCGGGCGTTTCTCCGCGTGATCGATCTCGAGGAGAAATATCTGACGGGCAGCAAGAAACTGATCGCGCGGCTCCGGCACTCGATCAAGGCGCTTGGTGGTGAAAAGTAGCGACGCTCAGCCGCGCGGCGGAGGCGGCACGTAGGTAGGCATGCGATCCGGTGGGGGCGCGCCCGGATATGAACCCGGACCCGGACGCCCACCGCGCGATGCGACCGGCGGCGGCGCCATTGGGCCGGTGTCGAGCACGGTGACCACCCGGCGGTTCTGCGACCAGCAAGACATATCGTTGCAGGTGGCGACCCGCTTTTCGCGGCCGAAGAAAACGACCCGTATGCGCGGCGGCTCGACGCCCTTTGAGGAGAGATAGCCGTGAACGGCGTCCGCGCGCTGTCTGCTCAACTTCAGGTTCTTCTCTTTCGAACCCTTTTCGTCACTGTGCCCTTCGATCGTGACCCGGTAGTTCGAATATCTCACCAGCCACTCGCCCTGCTTGTTGAGCGTGGCAAGCGCGGTCGGCGAAAGCTCGGCGGTATTTTCGTCGAAGAAGATGCGGTCGCCGACATTGAGGAAAAAGTCCTGCGTCGAGCCGGGCGGAACGGAGGCGACGGGCGGAATCTGGGGAGCAGGCGGCTCGGTCCTGGTTTCGGCGCAGGCCGCGGCCAAGAACATGCACGCCGCGATAGCCGCGGGCTTGGCACTACCGGCGATCCACATGGCCCTTCCCTCCCACCTGCCACTCTTCCGGCGGCCAGGCAGTCAACTACTTTCGATAATACTCCTTATACCACTCGACGAAAGCGCCGACGCCGTCCTCGATCGCGGTCGCGGGCCTATAACCCGTAAGCGTTTGCAAGAGATCGGCGCTGGCGAATGTGGCGGAGATGTCGCCGGGCTGCATCGGCAGCATGTTTTTCTTCGCTTGCCGGCCGAGCTTCTTTTCGATCGCGGCGACAAAATCGAGAAGATCGACCGGCTGGCCGCGACCGATATTGACGACGCGGAACGGTGCGACAGGACTGAGTGAATCGATCCCGTCGGTGAGGTGCGCATTTTCGCGCGCGGGCGCGAGCGGAATGAGCCGGACGATCGCCTCGACGAGGTCGTCGATATAGGTGAAATCGCGCGACATCTTGCCCTCGCCGTAAATGTCGATGGCGCGGTCGCCGAGTATCGCATCGACGAACTTGAAGAGCGCCATGTCGGGGCGGCCCCAGGGGCCGTAAACGGTGAAGAAGCGGATCGCCGTCGCCGGTAAATCAAACAGATGCGCATAGCTGTGCAACATCTGCTCGCCCGCCTTTTTTGTCGCGGCGTAGAGTGAGAGCGGGTGATCGGCACGGTCGGTCTCCTTGAAGGGCGTTTCGATATTGGCGCCGTAAACGGAGCTCGTGGAGCCGAAAATAAAATGCCGCGGCTTATGGCGGCGCGCGAGTTCGAGAAGATTGAACGTGCCGACAAGATTCGAATCGACATAGGCGCGCGGATTTTCCAGGCTGTAGCGCACGCCCGCTTGGGCCGCGAGATGAACGATGACATCAGGTTTGGCCTCGGCGACGACGGCTGCCAGCCGCGTCTCGTCTTCGATCATCAAATTGTGCGCGGTGAAGCGATTGGAGCGCGCGAGCAGCTCTTGGCGGGCCTTCTTCAGCTCGACATCGTAGTAGGGCGTCATTCCGTCAACGCCCTGCACGACGTGGCCGTCCGCCAGCAGGCGGCGCGCGAGATGGAAGCCGATGAAGCCGGCGGTGCCGGTGACGAGAAAGCGCATGGGAAACACTGATCCGTATAAGCGGCAAAGCTTATAGCGCGTTCTGGTCGAATTCTCTTCCTTCTCGAGTTTCTTCCCCGTCATGGCCGGGCTCGTCCCGGCCATCCACGCCTTTGCGGCCTTCGATAAAGTAAGACGTGGATGCCCGGTACAAGACCGGGCATGACGTTTCTATTAGCGCGCCGAAAGCGGGTCGGCGGGGGCGGCGTCGAGAATGCGCAACTGCACCCGCTCCTGTCCCTGCCAGCGGTCGATGGAAAGCGAGCCCGCAAGATGCATGGTTTGGCCGCGCGCGGCCAGGAGCGCCTGGCCGAGCGGGCGATCGAGGGAGCGGAATGAAATCGCGTTGAGCGCGCCGCCGTCGCCGGACCGGAGCCGCACCCGCACATGCGCGTTGCCGACCGGATCGGCATAGGCGATGGCGTGCGACGGAAAAGCAAAGACCGGCTCCGGATTGCCCGAGCCGAAGGGGCCGGCGCGCTCGACGGTCTCGATCAGCGTGGCCGTCGCGGCGCGCGCCGTGATCGCGGCATCGATCACGAGGCTGTCGGTTGCGCGCGCGGCGGCGACCGGCTCGCTCAAATGCCGCTCCAGAAACGCGCGGAGCGCGCCGAGCTTGTCACGCGCGACCGTGAGGCCCGCCGCCATCGCGTGGCCGCCGCCCTTGATCAGCAAGCCCTCGACGAGGGCGCTCCGCACCGCGAGCCCAAGGTCGACGCCGGGGATCGAGCGGGCGGAACCGGTGCCGGTTTCGCCCAGCATGGCAATGGCGAAAGCCGGGCGACCGAAGCGCTCCTTCAGCCGTGCGGCGATGAGGCCGACAACGCCGGGGTGCCAGCCCTCGCCCGAGGCGATCACAATCGCGCCGCGCTCCTCAAGGCCGAGCGCTGCGAGTGCTTCGGCTTCGGCAAGCTCGAGGGTCACTTTTTCCACCACCTGCCGCTCGCGGTTCAATTGATCGAGTTCATTGGCGATGCGGGCGGCTTCGGCCGGGTCGTCGGTGACGAGCAGGCGCGTGCCGAGCGTGGCATCGCCGATGCGGCCGCCGGCGTTGATGCGGGGGCCAAGCAGAAAGCCGAGATGAAAGGGCGATGGCGGCCCGTCGAGGCGCGCGACATCCATCAGTGCGCGCAGGCCCACCTGCTCGCGGTTCTTCAACGCGATCAGGCCCTTCTTCACGAAGGCGCGGTTCAGTCCCGTGAGCGGCACCACGTCGGCGACGGTGCCGAGTGCGACGAGATCCAAGAGCTGCAGGAGATCGGGCTCGGGCAACGAGCCGCTCCAGAAGCCGCGGCGGCGGAGTTCGCGATTGAGTGCCGCGGCCGCCATGAAGGCGAGCCCGGCGGCGCAAAGCTGGTTGAGCCCGGAAAGATCGTCGGCGCGGTGCGGATTGACGATGGCAAAAGCAAACGGCAGATCGCCGGATATTTGATGATGGTCGATGACGATGACTTCGAGATTGAGTTTCGCCGCTTCCGCCAACGCCTCGAAGCTGGTCGAGCCGCAATCAATGGTGACGAGGAGCTTCGCGCCGCGCTCGGCGATCTTGCGTATGGCATCGATATTGGGTCCATAGCCCTCGAACAGCCGGTCGGGGATGTGGAAGAACGGATCGAGCCCGGCCGCGCGCAGCGTGCGCACAAGGAGCGCTGTCGAGGTCGCACCGTCGACGTCGTAATCGCCGAGGATCGCGACTTGTTCCTTGCGCTCGACTGCTTCGGCGAGCCGTATGGCGGCGCGGTCCATGTCGGTCAGCGTCGAAGGATCGGGCATCAGGCGGCGGACGCTCGGGTCGAGAAAATCCTCAACCCCATCCAGCGCGACGCCGCGGCAAGCGATGATGCGGGCAAGAATTTCGGGCAGGCCGTAGCGCTGGCCGATGGCGAGCGCCGTCTGGTTCTCGCGCAATCCGCAGCGATCGCGCCAAACGCGCCCGGTCACCGAGCGCGTGACGCCGAGAAATGCGCGCTCGGGCGCGTAGGATGCGGGCAATGCACTCATCGCTGGGTTGGGCGGCTCAAAAGACTTTGCGATATTGAATGAAGCCGGAGCGTTCCGCCACCTTGTCGTAGAGCGCGCGCCCCGAAATGTTCGACTCTTGCGTCAGCCAATAGACGCGGCTCGCCCCGACATTGTTCGCCGCCTCGTAGATCGCTTCGATCAAAGCGCGGCCAAGGCCGAGCCCGCGCGCTTCGCCGGCGACGAACAAATCCTGCAAGTAGCAGTAGTTGCCGACCGTCCACATCGAGCGGTGGAAGAGATAGTGCACGATGCCGGTGAGCTTGCCCTCGACATAGGCGCCGAGGATGAACATCGGCTCGGCCGGATCGTGCAGCCGCTCCCATGCCTTGTCGGTAGCCTCCTCGGAGAGCGCGACCTCGTAGAAGGCTTGGTAGCCCTTCCACAACGGCTCCCAGGCCGCGCGTTCGCCTTTGCCGACGGGGCGGATGGCGAAAGGCGCAGTCATATCCGATTCAATCCAGATGAAACTTCTTCAGATCGCGGTGCTCGGCATCGATCCAGCGCACGGTGCCGGTGACCGAGCGCATCACCACGGTATGGGTGTAGATGCGGTCTTTGGCGAACCGCACGCCGCGCAGGAGCGAGCCGTCGGTGACGCCGGTGGCGGAGACGAGACAATCGCCGCGCACCATGTCGTGCATGTCGTATTTCTTCTTCGGATCCTTGACGCCCATGGCGGCGGCCCGCTTCTTCTTCTCGTCGGAGTCGAGGATGAGCCGGCCCTGCATCTGCCCGCCGATGCAACGCAACGCCGCCGACGCCAGCACGCCCTCGGGCGCGCCGCCGATGCCGATGTAAATATCGATGCCGGTGTTCTCGGAATCCGCGGTGTGGATGACACCGGCGACATCACCGTCGGTGATCAGTCGCACGGCGGCCCCCGTCTTGCGCACCGCGGTGATTAGCTCGGAGTGCCGCGGCCGGTCGAGCACGAGCACGCAGATCTCTTCAGGCTTCACGCCCTTGGCCTTGGCGAGCGCGCGAATATTTTCCTCAGGGCTAGCGTCGAGATCGACGACGCCTTTGGGATAGCCGGGGCCGATCGCGATCTTTTCCATGTAGACGTCGGGGGCGTTCAGCAAGGTGCCGCCCTCGGCCATCGCCATCACCGCGATCGCGCCCTGCATGTTCTTGGCGCAGAGCGTGGTGCCCTCCAACGGATCGACGGCGATGTCGACCTTCGGTCCATGGTTGTTGCCGACCCTCTCGCCGATGAACAGCATCGGCGCCTCGTCGCGCTCGCCCTCGCCGATCACCACGGTGCCGTCGATCGGCAGATTATTGAGCTCGCGGCGCATGGCGTCGACCGCCGCCTGGTCGGCCGCCTTCTCGTGGCCGCGCCCGCGCAGGCGCGCCGCCGCGACCGCCGCGCGCTCGGTGACGCGCACGATTTCGATCGTGAGAACGCGCTCTATCGCAAGGCTCGGCTGGACGGTAATCGGCGTGGACATTCGGTCTTCCCCGGACATTTTTTAAAGTCTCCCCTTCATCCCTCAAAGCTAGCGTTGTGGCGCTCAGGATGACGAAGTTCCAAGACGGTATTGCAAAGCATATCAGCTTTTTTCAATACGGATCACCTGAGGACGCTCGGCGAGCACGCCTTCCTTCTCGATCGCGGCGAGCGCGCGGCGCACCGCGTCCTCGCTCGTCGCATAGGTGATGAGCACGACGGAGGCGGGTGCCGCGGCGCTCTTCGGGTCGTCGCCGCCATGCGGGCGCGATTTCTTGCGCCGCTGCATGATCGATTCGAGCGAGATGTTTTCGTCGGCCATGCGCCGCGCGATGGTCGCGGCGGTCCCTGGCCGGTCGAGCGCCGCGAGCCGGATGTAGTAACCGCCTTCGTGGCGCTGCATCGGCGCGCGCGAGAGCTTGCCGAGCTTAGCGACCGGGCGGCCAAACGGGAACACCTTGCGGCCGGCGGCAAGATCGACGATGTCGGCGACCACCGCCGAGGAGGTGGCATCGCCCCCCGCGCCGGGGCCGACGAGGGTGAGCCCCATCATGTCGGAATCGACCGCGACCGCGTTCAACACGCCGTCGATCTCGGCGATGACCGAGCCCTTTGGCACCATGGTCGGATGCACGCGCTGCTCGATGCCGGTCTCGGTGCGTTGCGCCACGCCCAGGAGCTTGACGCGATAGCCGAGCTCGTCGGCCGCTTCCAAATCGGCGAGCGAAACCTGTTCGATGCCCTCGATGTGGATGGCGTCGGCATCGATTTCGGTGCCGAAGGCGAGGCTCGTCAGGATCGCGATCTTGTGGGCGGTGTCGAAGCCGCCGATGTCGAAGGACGGGTCCGCCTCGGCATAGCCGAGCTTTTGCGCTTCCTTCAGGCAATCGGCGAAGGAGCGTCCTTCCTTCTCCATCCGCGTCAGAATGTAGTTGCAGGTGCCGTTCAGGATTCCATAGACGCGCGAGATGCGGGCGCCGCCCAGACCCTCACGCAAGGTCTTGACGATCGGAATGCCGCCGGCGACCGCAGCCTCGAAGGAAAACGGCGCGCGTTTTTCCTCCGCGAATTTCGCCAGCCGAACGCCGTGCTTCGCGATCAACGCTTTGTTCGCGGTAACGACGCCTTTGCCCGCGCCAAACGCCGCCTCGATCGCGCTCTTGGCCGGATCGCCCTCGCCGCCCATCAGTTCGACGAAGATGTCGATGCCGGGATCGCGTGCGAGCGCAATGGGATCGGCGAGCTTGCGAAGGCTCGAGAGGTCGATCGTGTTGTCCTTGGGCGGATCCTTCGAGGCATAGGCAACAAGCTCGATCGGCCGGCCGGCGCGGGTTTCAAGCTCCGCGCGCGAGCGGTGCAGCATGCGCACCACCGCCGAGCCGACCGTTCCGAGGCCGGCGAGACCCAGCTTGAGCGGCTCGACCATGATCGCGTGACCGAAAATGCGCCGGCTATCGCCGCGCTTGCAGCGGGACGACGTTGTGGAGGAGCTTATCGGCCGAGTCGAGGAAGCGGCGCAAGTTGCGCGCAGCCTGGCGGATGCGCTGCTCGTTCTCCACGAGCGCGATGCGCACGAAGCCCTCGCCGTGCTCGCCGAAGCCGACGCCGGGCGAAACGGCGATGCCTGCGTTTTCCACCAACAACTTCGAGAACTCCAAGCTGCCGAGCGATTGAAACCGCTCCGGCATCGGCGTCCAGGCGAACATCGAAGCCTTCGGCGCCGGAATCGGCCAGCCGGCGCGGGAGAAGCTGTCGACCAACGCATCGCGGCGGCGCTTATAGGTCGCGCGCATCTCAACGATGCAATCCTCCGGCCCGTTCAGCGCCGCGGTCGCCGCCACCTGCACCGGCGTGAAGGCGCCGTAGTCGAGGTAGGATTTGACGCGGGTGAGCGCCGAGATCAGCCGCTCGTTGCCGACGGCGAAGCCGACGCGCCAACCGGGCATCGAGAACGTCTTCGACATCGAAGTAAACTCGACCGCCACATCCATCGCGCCCGGCACTTGCAGAATCGAGGGCGGCGGATCGTTGCCGAAATAGACCTCGGCATAGGCAAGGTCTGACAGCACCAGCAGCTCATGCTTCTTCGCAAACGCGACAACGTCGCGATAGAAGTCGAGGTCGGCGACGCAGGCAGTCGGGTTCGAGGGGTAGCAGACGATCAGCGCGATCGGCCGCGGGATCGAATGGATGACCCCGCGCTCGAGCGAATAGAAAAAGTCCGGCCCCGGTTCGCTCGGCACCGAGCGGATGACGCCGCCGGCCATGAGAAAGCCGAACGCATGAATCGGATAGCTCGGATTGGGCACCAGCACGAGGTCGCCGGGCGCGGTGATCGCCTGCGCCATGTTGGCGAAGCCTTCCTTGGAGCCGAGCGTCACGCAAATCTGCGTCTCGGGATCGAGCTTCACGCCGAAGCGCCGGCCGTAATAGGCGGCTTGCGCCTTGCGCAGCCCGGGAATTCCCTTCGAGGAGGAGTAGCGATCGGTGTGCGGCCTGCCGATCGTCTCCTTCAGCTTCTCGACGACGTGCAAGGGCGCCGGCAGATCCGGATTGCCCATACCGAGGTCGATGATGTCATCGCCCTGGTTGCGCGCGGCGGCTTTGACGCGGTTCACGCCCTCGAAAACGTAGGGCGGAAGGCGCCGGATGCGGTGAAAATCGGGGGCCATCTCATATGCCTCGGGGCAATCAGCGAAACCGCGAGCGTTTTAGCACTTCACGATGACACGGTAAGCCTTTAGCGCCATCTTTTCTATTAATTGCTCTTATCGATCGTCTTTTTGACCGAGCCTTCGCGGTCCGAGACCAGCTTCTTGAGCTGGGCCTCCATGGCCTCCCGCTCGGCCTGGGTCATGACCGGGATGCGGGTCCCCTCCACCACCGGCGGTGCGATCGAGGGGTAGTCGGGCGCGGGGCCGGGGGGCGCGGGCGGCAGTGCGGCATTGAGGAAGGGCACCGGCACCTCGCCGGCGCAGCCCGCCAACAAAAGGGCGAGAAACGCGCCCAAGACGAGGGCCAAAGGAGCCCGCATTCCCAGTATTTTGCGAAGCAAAAAATCGCGCACGCGGATTCCCTTTCGACCCCACCTAAGCCTTTGGTTTAGGGCTATTTCGGCGCATATTATGGCGGAAGCGCGGTCAGCGGACGAGTGCCGGCAAGAACGAAGGTTAAGTTCCGGTGTCAAGGGAGGACCGATGGACCGCAAGGACATGGACCAGAACGATTTGGACCCCCCCGCCCCGGGCGCGATCGACGCCGATCAGCTCGCGAAGAACATTGCCCAATTGATCGAGCAGGGCGGCAAGGCGATGGCCGCCTATTTGAAGCCGCGCGAGGCCGGCGAAAATCGCGACGACATGGTGGGCGAAATCACCGACGTGGTGAAGACGCTGGGCCAAGTCGCCGAATACTGGATGTCCGATCCAAAGCGCACGCTCGAAGCGCAATCGAGCCTGATGAAGGGCTACATGGAGCTGTGGGCGCAGACCATGCGGCGGCTCTCCGGCGAGGAATCGACGCCGATCGCGACGCCCGGCGACAAGGACAAACGATTCATTCATCCCGATTGGTCGGCGAACCCTTTCTTCGACACGATGAAGCAGGCCTATCTCATCACCGCGAACTGGGCCGAACGGATGGTCCGCGATGCCGAGAGCCTGAACGATCACACCAAGCACAAGGCCGACTTTTACGTACGCCAGCTTGCCGGCGCGATCTCGCCCTCGAACTTCGTGCTGACCAACCCGGAACTCTTCCGCGAGACGCTTTCGTCGAACGCCGACAATCTCGTGCGCGGCATGAAGATGCTGACCGAAGACATCGAGGCGGGTGGCGGCGAGCTGAAAATCCGTCAATCGGACGCCTCCAAATTCGAGGTCGGCAAGAACCTCGCGCTTAGTCCCGGCAAAGTGATCTACGAGAACGATCTCATTCAGCTGATCCAATACGCGCCCGCGACCGAGACCGTGTTCTCGATCCCGGTCCTGATCGTGCCGCCCTGGATCAACAAGTTCTATGTCTTGGATCTCACGCCGGAGAAATCCCTGATCAAGTGGATGGTCGATCAGGGCCTGACCGTGTTCGTGATTTCCTGGGTCAATCCCGACGGTCGCCTCGCGGAAAAAAGCTTCGAGGATTACATGCGCGACGGTATTCTGTCGGCGCTCGACCGGATCGAGGACGCGACTGGCGAGCAGCGTACGCACGCAGTCGGCTATTGCGTCGGCGGCACGCTGCTCGCGACCACGCTCGGCTATATGGCGGCGAAAGCGGACGATCGCATCAAGAGCGGGACGCTCCTCACCACCCAAATCGATTTCACCCATGCCGGCGACCTCAAGGTATTCGTCGACGAGGACCAAATCGCCGGCATCGAACGGCGCATGAAGGAGATCGGCTATCTCGACGCCGGCAAAATGGCGACCGCCTTCAACATGCTCAGGGCGAACGATCTCGTCTGGCCCTATGTCGTGAACAACTATTTGCGTGGCAGGTCGCCCTTCCCGTTCGACCTCTTGTACTGGAATTCGGATTCGACGCGGCTGCCGGCGGCGAACCACTCGTTTTATCTCCGCAATTGCTACCTCGAAAACAAACTCTCGAAGGGATTGATGACGATCGGCAATGTGCGGATCGACCTCGGCAAGGTGAACATCCCAATCTACAACCTCGCCACCCGCGAGGACCATATCGCGCCGGCGAAATCGGTGTTCCTCGGCAGCAGGTTTTTTGGCGCGCCGGTGAAGTTCGTGCTCGCGGGCTCCGGCCACATCGCCGGCGTCATCAATTCGCCGCTGAAGCCGAAATACGGTTACTGGACCGGAGGCGAGACCAATGGCGATCTCGAATCGTGGCTCACGGAAGCGGAGCAGCACAAGGGCTCGTGGTGGACCGACTGGCTCGGCTGGGTGAAGACGATGGGCGAGGAGCGGGTCGCCGCGCGCGCGCCGGGCGCGGGCAAGCTCAAGCCGATCGAGGACGCGCCCGGGCGCTACGTCAAAGTGCGCGCTTGACGAAGACGCCGCCTGCATTCGAAAAGATCGCTGGCATAAGGGGCTCAACATGAACGCACCGCAGAAGGCGGCGATTCCGGTCGCCGAGCTGAAAGGGAAAATCGGCGAGGAAATCGGCGTTTCGCAGTGGCACGTGGTGAGCCAGGACATGATTGACCGCTTCGCCGACGTGACGCACGACCACCAATTCATCCACGTCGATCCCGTGCGCGCGAAGAAGGAGACGCCGTTCGGGGGCACCATCGCGCACGGCTTTCTCACGCTCTCGCTCCTGAGTCTCGTCGGCGGCGAAGTGATGCCGGCGATCGAAGGCCGCGCCATGGGCATCAATTACGGCTTCGACAAAATCCGCTTTATTTCGCCGGTCAAGGCGGGCGGAAAGATCCGCGGCCGCTTCAAGCTAAAAGAAGTGAACGAGCGCGCCGCGAAAGAAGTGATGTTCCGCTACGAGGTGGCGGTCGAGATCGAAGGCGCGAAAAAGCCCGCGCTCGTCGCCGAGTGGCTGACGATGGCGGTATTGCAATGAGCGAGGCCGAGGCGCTCGCGCTCGAAGACAAGGCCGAACATCGCTATGCCAACAACAACGGCGTGAAAATTCACTACGCGCTTTATGGCTCAGGCCCGCTCGTCGTCTTCCTGCACGGATTCCCGGATTATTGGCTCACCTGGCGTCACCAGATGCTGGCGCTTTCAAAATCCTTTCGTTCCGCTGCCCTCGACATGCGCGGCTATAATCTTAGCGACAAGCCGAAGGGCGTGGAAAACTACAACATCAACCGGCTGGTGGACGACGCCGCGGCGGTGATCGCCGATCAAGGCGAGAAAAGCGCGGTCGTCGTCGGCCATGACTGGGGTGGCGCCACCGCCTGGAATATCGCGATGCGGCGGCCAGAACTCGTCGAGAAGCTCGCCATCCTCAACATGCCGCACCCCTATTCGCTCGCGCGCGAGCTCGCGACCAATGCCGAGCAGGTGAGATACAGCCAATACGCCCGCAATTTCCTCAACCCCGAATTCTACAAACAGATATCGCTCGAGCGCCTTGGCAACTGGGTCAGCGCCCCCGCCGCGAAGGCAAAGCATCTCGAGGCGATGAAGCGCTCCGACCCGCAGGCGATGCTCCATTACTATCAAGCGAATTATCCGCGCGAGCCCTATCGGGTATGGGACAGCGAGCCGGTGCATGTGAAGATGCCGACGCTGCTCATCCATGGACTCAAGGACAAGGCGCTCGCTTCCACCGGCTTGAATGGGCTGTGGAACTGGGTCGATGCGGATTTGACCATCACCACGATTCCCGGCGCCGATCATTTCGTGCAGCAGGACGCCGCCGACTTGGTGAGCCGGACGTTGCTTGCGTGGTTAAAGCGATAAATTTCGTCACGTAATAAAATTTTGTCCCTTCGAGTTAGGTGCGTTGCTAGGCGAAAGCGCCCGACGCAAATCTCCCAATCAATAAATTGACCGCTTTGAATTGACCCGAGCTTGCGCGGCCAATCAATGCCACTGGAGACGAATCTGATGGGACATTTAGAGCTAAATATATATGGCCTGCTTCTTCGAGCCGAAGGTGATCTCGCGATTTGGGTTGGGTGCGGCGTGATAATCTGTTTAGCAACCTTATTTTTTGTTCTCCAACTTCTTCGCCTTAAACGTAAGAGCTGACAATGAATAGCGAATATCCAGAGTTCACCGTCCGCCCCATCGGCTTTGTCAGAAGCGCGCGCGACGAGCCGATCGATGACGGCTGGGATGGAATCGAGACCCGTATCGAACTCGATGCAAAGGAGCTAGAGCCCGACGCCGTGTTCGGTCTGTCGGAATTTTTGCATATCGAGGTCGTGTTCCTGTTCGACCGCGCCGACCCGGCGAAAGCCTGTCGCAGCGCCCGCCGTTCGCGCGGGCGCGAAGACTGGCCGCTCACCGGAATTCTTGCGCAGCGCGCGAAGGATCGCCCGAACCGGCTTAGCGTCACCATGTGCCGGTTGCTCAAGGCCGAGAAAAACATTCTCTATGTGCAGGGACTCGACGCCATCGACGGCACGCCGGTGCTCGACATCAAGCCGGTGATGCGCGGCTTTCTCCCGCGCGGCGAGATTCGCGAGCCGAAATGGGCGCAGGAATTGATGGCAGGCTATTGGGAATAATCCGCCTAGCGGATGCCGAGCGCCTTGTGGGTCTGCAGACTCAAGCGCCATTGCGGATGTTTGATGCAATAAGCAACTGCCTGCGCGGTGTTGTCGCCGACATTCGGCCCGTCCATTGGCTGTAGCGAAAAATTCTCGAAGGCAAGATCGGCGAAGTCTTCGGGGGCAGCCCCTTGTTGCGGAAACACGAGCTTGAGCTCGTTGCCCGTCTGCACGACCAGCTCGGCGCCCGCCTTGGGGCTGACGCAAACCCAGTCGAGGCCCGCGGGCGGCTCGACGGTGCCGTTGGTCTCGACCGCGATCTCGAAGCCGACGCCGTGCAGTGCCGCGATCAATGCCTCGTCGATTTGCAATAGCGGCTCGCCGCCGGTGAGCACGACGAAACGGTGATGGCGGTCATCGCCCCATTCCTGCTCGATCGCCCGGGCGAGGTCTTCCGCCGTGTACTTGCCGCCCCTGGTGCCGTCGGTGCCGACGAATTCGGTGTCGCAGAACTTGCAGACCGCGCGCGCACGGTCCTCCTCGCGGCCGGACCATAGATTGCAGCCGGCGAAACGGCAGAACACGGCCCGGCGGCCGGTTTGCGCGCCCTCCCCTTGCAGCGTGAGGAATATCTCTTTGACCGCGTACATCGAAGCGTGATTAGAACCCGGTTGAGAGCAAACTATGTCGAACGAAAACGCAAAATCAATCGCCATCGTGCAACGGCTGGAATGGGACGCGATGCATCGCATCCCCGGCCACGAGGGCGTATGCAAGGCCTATCACGGCCACCGCTACGCCGCCGAGATTTCGGTCACCGCCGACAAACTCGACGCGCTCGGGCGCGTCGTCGATTTTTCCGTGATCGAGGACGCGGTCGGCGGCTGGATCAAGCAGCATTTTGACCACACGGCGATCCTCTCCGCGAAAGACGACGAACCGTCGGTGAAAGCGGTGATCGAGGCGAATAAGCGGCTCGGCAAGCCGGTCTATCTTCTCGGCGGCTATCCGACGGTTGAGAATATCGCCGCCGAGCTTGGGCGCGTCAGTGGTGAGTTACTCGCGCCGCATGGCGTGCGTGTCATCTCGATCCGGTTGTGGGAGACGCCGCAAAGCTCGGCGCTGTGGACAGCAAAATAGCGCCTACGGAAAAAGGGCCAGCTGCATCAGCCCTTCGGTCTCGGGGAAGCCGAGCATCAGATTCATATCCTGCACCGCGAGTCCGGAGGCGCCCTTGATCAGATTGTCGAGCGTCGCGATCACGATCGCCTTGCCGGGCACGCGGTCGGCGACGACGCTGATCTGGATGAAATTCGAGCCGCGCACGTGCCGTGACTGCGGCACCGCGCCGAGCTCGAGGATTTTCACGAACGGCTCGTTCTTGTAGAAATCGGCCAGCAACCGATGCAGCTGCTCCGCCGTCGTCTTGCCCACGAGCTTCACGTAGTGCGTCGCGTAAATGCCGCGGTTCATTGGTGCAAGATGCGGCGTGAAAGTCACCGTCACCGGCCGCTTGGCGGCCAGCGAAAATTCCTGATCGAGCTCGGCGGTGTGCCGGTGGCTGCCGACGCCATAGGCGTGAATTCCCTCGGACACCTCGCCGAACAGCATATTCTCCTTGGCCGCGCGCCCGGCGCCGGTCATGCCCGTCTTGGCGTCGATGACGATCGCGTCGGGATCGATGGCGCCCGCCTCCAGCAGCGGCACGATCGCGGTGATCGAGGTCGCGGGAAAGCAACCCGGCACCGCCACGAGCCGCGCCTTCTGGATCTGCTCGCGATAGATTTCCGCGAGGCCATAGACCGCCTCGCCCTGCAACTCCGGCGCCAAATGGCTGTGCCCGTACCATTTCTCGTACATCACCGGATCCTGCAGGCGAAAATCGGCGGAAAGATCCGCGATCTTGATCTTGGCGGAAGCCGCGAGAAGATTCTTGATCACGGTCTGCGTCGTCCCGTGCGGCAAGCCGCAAAAGACGAAATCGAGCGCATTGGCGTCGATCTCCTCGATCTTCACGAGCTTCGGCAATTCGAACCCGGCAAACTGCGGAAAGACGGCCGTCATCGCCTCACCGGCGTGACGGTCGGCGGTGAGCGCCTTGATTTCCACGTGGGGGTGGCGGAGCAAAAGGCGCACGAGTTCGCCGCCGGTGTAACCGGACGCGCCGAGTATGCCGATGCGAACCTTCGAATCCATTATTGCCGCCTTCTCAAATGGGCCGGGAGCCTTAGCGCAAACCCGCGGCGAGCGAAAGCGGCGGGATAACGTGCCGTTCCCGAACCGGTTCCGCGTATTCGCTATTTGCCTTCCGTAACGTCACGATTGCTAGGCTACGGGCGCCGCGATAGGGTCGCCGCGACTTCGAGGAAACAGCGAACAAGGATGGGCACCATGGCAGTGGACGGCACCTGGAATATCTCCATTGAGACGCCGATCGGCACGCGGCAGGCGACACTCAACGTCGCGGCGGCGGGCAACGCGCTCACCGGCACGCAAGGGGCGGACGGAAACTCGACCGCGATCACCGACGGCAAGGTCGACGGCAACAAGGTTTCGTGGAAAGTCGCGATCACCAACCCGATGCCGATGACGCTCGAATTCTCCGGCACGGTGGACGGCGACAAGATTTCCGGCGACGCCAATGCCGGCGCCTTTGGCGCGCTGCCCTTCTCCGGCACCCGCGCCTGACGCCAAACTCACGTCGCCCTAAAACATATTTCTTTAAACTGTTCGCGTGTGAGTGCCGCGTCCGCAACCGCGCCGCACACTGGCAAAGCCGAAAAGATCGCCGCTCGCTTGACTCGGCTCCGTTCCGGAGCCGACTCTCCCATCTGCGACTCAACCTTTGGAGGTCGAGATGGCCCGCAAGAAAACCAGATCTCGCAAGGCCGATAGATCTCTCGTATCGGCGAAGCAACGTTCCGAAGTTTATTATTTCGCCCGCAAACACCACATGACAGCAGTCGCGGTGCGCAAGCTGATCAAGAAAGTCGGCCACAGCCGCAAGAAGTTGGAAGCCGCCGTCGCCAAAATGAAGAAGGCGCGGCGCAAGGGCACCAAGCGCAAGAAGCGCCGCTGATTTTGCACGGACTTCCGCGCGACCCGAGATAGAACGCCGCGCGCTTGGCAGAACGCGCGGCGGCTGCTTTTCGAGCGAACGACTCGTTAAGCCGCGGCGGCGAGAACCAGAACTTTCGCCGCGCCGGACTCCCGCTCCACGCGCTTCGCTTTCTCGAACCGCGAAAGAATCGTCTCTGCCGCAACGGGGTCGGCCTGCTTTCCGATATCGAGCGCCTCGCCCAGGATCGCGGCCGCGGCGGCGAAGCGGGCTTCTACAACCTTCGTGCTGCTGGCGCGCTGCCTTCCGTGCAGGATCGTGTCGGCGTAAGCGGCGAGATCGCCGGCGTGCAACATCGGCTGGGTCTTTCCCCAAGCTTCGTAGAGAAGAAGATCGCGCAGTGCATCGGCCACCATCAACAAGGGGTCGTCGAACACGTGCGACAAATTCTCATCGAAGCGGATCATCTTTTCGATGACTTCGACGCTCACCGCCATCGCGACGCGCGTCTCTTCGATGGTGCCGGCGGAGCGGCATGCCATCGCGACATTGAACAGGCCGGCGAGCTCGAACGCGGGCGGAAGCACGCGGCCGACAATGACGGCGATGATATGCGCCGCGCGCCGTTCCTCGACCGCATCGGCGTCGGCACTGCCGGCGAGCCGCGTCACGAACGGCATCAGCAGCTTCTGGCGAAGCTCGTCGTCCTGAATCCGGTCGTTGAGGGAGAGCGCGTAGGCCGCGAGCACGCGCGAGAAACAAAGCGGGCAGTCTTCCGGCGAGCTGATCTCGCGATAGGCGAAACCGGCGGCGACGATCGCCGCCTCGTTGATGCAGGTGCCACCGTCGGGACCGGGGAACTCGTGACTCCCGGCAAGCAATTTCCAATTCAAAATCGGATTGAAGTCGAACATCGAAGTCCTCTTCCGGCTGGCTAGGTCGCCCGCGTCATCAACCGCATGGAAACGGCGCCGTTCCATGACGTGAACGGCGCCGCTTCATTAAATTTTGGCAATCCTGCGGGTGCCCGCTTGCTCGTCTACGAGATCTCGACGAGAGAGGGGATCGCCGCCTTGCGCTTCACCCGGTCGAGGCGCTCCGCCGCTTCCGTGCCGATCACGCCGCCCTGCTTGCCGAGCTTGAGGGCGGAACCGAGGATTTCTCCCGCCTGGTGATAGACGCGCGCCATGGCGCGATGGCCTCGGCGGTTACTCGCCCGCTGCATCCCTAGCGCGACATTCGCGGCTACGATCGCCGCGCATTTCGCGGCGCCGACGAAATCGCTCCGCAGGCAGGCATAGGCGGCATCGGCGAGTTCGGAAAGTGCCTGATCCATCCATGACGGCGGCGTAGGCCAGTGTATCGCGGCGCTGAACAGCTCATGCTTGAGCCCGATGAGGTCGTAGGGCGAGCCGATGACGCGAATCTTTTCGGAAGCTTCGAAGAAACCGAGGCGAAGGAGCGCCGGCGCCAGGATCGCGGAGGCGGTGCGCAAGACGATCAGTTCGGCGCGCGCTTTCTCGCCCTCCTGCCCCTCGGCGGAGCCTTCGAGCTTTGTCACGAAGGGCATGAGAACGTGCCGGCGAAGCTCGTCATTCTCGATGAGGTCGTTCAGAAACATCGCATAGGTCGCGGCCGGCCGCGAGAAACTGGCCGGGCAATCCTCGATCGAGCGCACGGCGCAATAGGGATAGCCGGCGGCGACGATCGCCGCCTCGTTGACGCAGGTGCCACCATCGGAGCCCGGAAAATAGTGGCTGCCGCGCAGAAGCTTCCAGTTGAGGATGTTGTCGAATCCGGCGAAGGCCGCGCCAAAGGCACGGAAGGAATTGAGGTTCAGAAACTTTTTGAGTTCGAACATGGCGGTTTCCTCTCCCGCCCCCAACGTCTCGTTTATGGCCGCAGGATTTTGCAGCCCTGATGGCGCATTGGCGGCGACTTTGTGCGCGAGAAGCCGATTTTCGCGTCACGGACCCGCCAAGGGGCTGGAAAGTACAAAGACGTGGCATGGAGACATGGCATGATCGCCAAAATTGATTCGCAGCGGCGAAATCCCTATGTCCCAACGCACCATGGCCAAGAACGCCAAGAAATCAGTGAAGAAGTCGAAGCCCGTTCCCGGCGCCAAGGCGCGCAAGGGGCCGAAGGAGCCTGACCTTTTCGGGAACACTCCTGAAAAGGGGCGCGGCGGCAAAGCGGCCGCAAAGTCTTCGCGCTCCGATTATGGCGCCCATCACATCGAAGTGCTGGAGGGGCTGGAGCCGGTGCGGCGGCGGCCCGGCATGTATGTCGGCGGCACCGACGAGCGCGCGCTGCATCACCTCTTCGCCGAGGTGATCGACAACGCCATGGACGAGGCGGTGGCGAACTTTGCCAACACGATCGAGGTCGAAATGACCGCCGACGGCTTCGTGGCGGTGTCCGACAACGGCCGCGGCATTCCGGTCGAGGAGCATCCGAAGTTCAAGAAAAAATCCGCGCTCGAAGTGATCATGACGACGCTGCACGCGGGCGGAAAATTCAACCACGATGTCTACGAGACCTCCGGCGGCCTGCATGGCGTCGGCGTGTCCGTGGCGAACGCGCTTTCGGAAGTGCTCGAAGTCGAGGTCGCGCGCGGCGGCAATCTCTACCGCCAGGTCTACAAGCGCGGCGTGCCGCAGACCGACGTCAAGCTCGTTCAGAAGGGCGTGAAGAGGCGCGGCACGCGCGTGAAGCTCAAGCCCGACCCGGAAATCTTCGGCAAGGGCGCCGCGTTCGATCCGAAGCGTGTCTTCGCCATGACCAAATCGAAGGCCTATCTGTTTGGTGGCGTCGAGATCCGCTGGTTGTGCGACAGGGCGCTCCTGAAGGGCATCGATGACATTCCGCAAAAGGAAACCTTTCACTTCGAAAACGGCCTCCGCGAATATCTCGGCAGCGAAGTCGAGGGCCACACCCTCGTTCACGCCGACATCTTCGCCGGCAAGTCGGAGAAGAAAGGCGGCCACGGCGCGGTCGAATGGGCGATCGCCTGGACGGCCGACGATGACGGTTTTGTCCACTCCTACTGCAACACCATCCCGACGCCGGAAGGCGGCACCCACGAGGTGGGCTTGCGCACTGCGCTCTTGCGCGGCCTCAAGGACTTTGCCGAGCGCGTCGGCAACAAGCGCGCGGGCTCGGTCACTGCCGAAGACGTGATGACGGGCGCCGCCGCCATGCTCTCCATCTTCATCCGCGATCCCGAATTCGTCGGCCAGACCAAGGACCGGCTCGCCACCGCCGAAGCGCAGCGTCTCACCGAAGCCGTCATCCGTGACGCCTTCGAGCACTGGCTCACCAGCAACCCGCTGCAGGCGACCAGGCTCGTCGACTGGGCTTCCGACCGCGCCGATGAGCGGCTGCGGCGGCGGCAGGAAAAGGAAATCTCGCGCAAGAGCGCGGTGCGCAAGCTCAGGCTCCCCGGCAAGCTCGCCGATTGTTCGAGCGGGGCGACGGCGGGCTCGGAAATCTTCATCGTCGAGGGCGACTCGGCGGGCGGCTCCGCCAAGCAAGCACGCGACCGCTCGATGCAGGCGGTTTTGCCGCTCCGCGGAAAAATCCTCAATGTCGCGAGCGCCGGTCGCGACAAGCTCATGCAGAACCAGCAGCTCGCGGATCTAGCGCAAGCGCTCGGCTCCGGCACCGGCTCGCACTATCGCGACGATCAGCTCCGCTACGACAAGGTCATCATCATGTGCGACGCCGACGTCGACGGCGCGCACATCGCCTCGTTGCTCATCACCTATTTCTATCGCGAGATGCCGAAGCTGATTGAAAACAAGCATCTCTATCTCGCGGTGCCCCCGCTCTATCGCCTCACCTACGGCGCTACCACCGTCTATGCCCGCGACGATAAGCACAAAGACCAGCTGATGAAGACGGTGTTCAAGGGCAAGACCAAGATCGAGATCGGCCGCTTCAAGGGCCTCGGCGAAATGCTGCCGTCGCAATTGAAGGACACGATGAACCCGAAAACGCGCAGTTTGCTGCGGGTGACGGTGCGAGACGCAATGAAGGCGGCGACGACAAAAACGGTCGAGCGCTTGATGGGCAACAGGCCGGAAGCGCGCTTTCAGTTCATTTCCGAGAATGCCGAGTTCGCGAAGGAATTGGATATCTAATTTTATTGTCATTGCCGGACTTGATCCGGCAATCCATGATGAAGTTCAGCGAATGACGATCGATCTCTCCAAACTGAAGCCCGGCCTGAAAGGCTCCGCCGAACTCGTCGTCGGCGAGGAGCATACGGCGCCGCGCGTCGGCTCCGGCCGCGTACATGTGCTGGCGACGCCGGTGATGATCAATTTGATCGAGGCGGCGGCGCTTGCGGCGGCGGAAAACCTGCTACCGCCCGGCCATCAGAGCCTCGGCATCCGCCTCGATGTGCGCCACTTCGCGGCGACGCCGGTGGGCATGCGCGTCACGGCGACCGCGGAGATCGTCAAGGTCGACGGCCGCACCGTCACCTTCCGTGTCGAGGCCCACGACGAGAAGGAGCCGATCGGCGACGGCACGCATGAGCGCGTCGTCGTCAATGTCGAGCGCTTCGCCGCGCGGGTGCAGCGGAAGATCGCGCCGGCGGGATGAGCGAGATTCTCTCATCCCTCCCCTTGGGGAGGGATGGCGAGCGAAGCGAGCCGGGTGGGGTGAATCTCTGGCGCAGCGATTCTCCCCACCCGGCCACTCGCTGACACTCGTGGCCACCCTCCCCTCTCGGGGAGGGATTAAAGGCCGGTCAAGCCCGGGCATGACGAAGAAAGTGATCCGCCCCTACTTCTTCACCAGCGGGCAGCGCGAGGCCGAGAGCGGCTGGAAGGCTTCTTCGGCCGGGATCGTGCTCCTGATCTTGTAGTAATCCCACGGCGCTTTCGACTCCGCCGGCGATTTCACTTCCACGAGATACATGTCGTGCACCATGCGGCCGTCTTCGCGGATTTTGCCGTTCTTGACGAAGAAGTCGTTGACCGGGGTCTCGCGCATCTTCTTCATCACCGCTTCGCTCTCGTCGGTGCCCGCCGCTTGCACCGCTTTCAGATAGTGCGTCACCGACGAATAGACGCCGGCCTGCGCCATCGTCGGCATGCGGCCTTCCTTCGCCATGAAGCGCGCGGACCACTGCCGCGTCTCGTCATTCATGTCCCAGTAGAACGCGGTCGTGAGCAACATGCCTTGCGCCTTCTCCAACCCGAGCGCGTTCACATCGGTGATGAAGACGAGCATGCCGGCGAGCTTCTGCCCGCCCTTGACGAGGCCGAATTCGGACGCCTGCTTGATGGCGTTGGTGGTGTCGGCGCCGGCATTGGCGAGCGCGACAACCTTCGCCTTCGAGGCTTGCGCCTGCAGGATGAACGAGGAGAAGTCGGGCGTGTTGATCGGCGCGCGCACGCCGCCCAGCACCTTGCCGCCGTTCGCCACTATCACCGCGGTGGTGTCGCGCTCGAGATCCTGCCCGAAGGTGTAGTCGGCGGTGATGAAGAACCAGGTGTCGTAGCCCTGCTTTATGGTGGCGTAGCCGGTGCCGTGCGCCATCGCATAAGTGTCGTAGACCCAATGAACGGAGAGCGGGCTGCAGGCCTCGTTGGTAAGACGTGTCGCGCCGGGGCCGTTGAAGACGATGATCTTGTTCTTCGACTTGGCGACTTCGAGAGCGGCAAGTGCCGTCGCGGAAGCGGCGACCTCGAGGATCGCGTCGACCTTTTCGTTCTCGAACCACTCGCGCGCCTTGGTGGCGGCGATGTCGGCCTTGTTCTGGTGATCGGCGTAGACGAGCTCGATCGGCTTCCCCAAAACCTTGCCGCCGAAATCGTCGATCGCCATTTGGGCTGCGTCCGCGCTGCCCTTGCCGGTGATGTCGGCATAGATGCTCGACATGTCGAGGATGAGCCCAATCTTGACGACGTCGTCGGAAATCTGGGCGCTGGCCGGCGTGGTAACGGCGAGCACAGTGGCCGCGAGCAAGCCCGCGAGCGAGCGTTTCATGAGATCCTCCCTAAGCCGCGCTTTTTCGCGCGGTCGTTATGGGAGGATCATCCGCCGCGCCCGAAAGGGCGTCAACGAGGGCGATCGCGTTTCGCATTTCTGCAGGGCGGAATCAAAAACCCCCTCTCGATTTTCACGAGAGAGGGTTCCCCCTCGACCTTCGCGCCCGCCAGTACATCCGTGGTCGGTCGCGGCTGGTCAAAGTAGCGGTTGCCCGCTATGGGTGTTCAGCCTGCTTGAAGATTCTCGGCCGATTCCTTGCCGTTCTTCGGGCTGCGCACGACTTCGAACGAGACTTTCTGACCCTCGTTCAGCGTGTACAGACCTGCGCGTTCGACGGCGCTGATATGGACGAACACGTCCTTGCCGCCGTCATCCGGCTGAATGAAGCCGTAGCCTTTTTGCGAATTGAACCACTTTACGGTGCCCTTGCTCATGGGTGCGTGCCCCTCGGTTAGTGCGTGTGTAGAAGCCGCGCGCCACTGCGCGAAGCCCGGTTTCATCGACGTTTTGGAGAGTTCGTTAGCTGGGCGTGTCACCACGCGGGCCAAGTCGTCGGCCGAAAACTCGATTACAACCATATAGAGACGAAATGCGGCGCGATCAAGGCCCCTGCGAACCATCGACGGAACCATCGACCTTGAATCGAAATGTAGCGCCGTCTTTCACGATACGTCCGCCAATGAAATGGCCGCCGATGACCAGCGTCGGCTTACTTGCCAAATGCGAAAATAACTCGCGGCGCGTGTGGGTCGATTGCACCGGATCGGAGTCGAAGGTCGAAGCCCAATCGAGATGCGCCATTTGACAAGGATGATGCGCCACGTCGCCGGTGAGCACGGCTTCCTCGCCTTGCGAGCGGATGAGCACGCTCATGTGACCGGGGCTGTGGCCGGGCGTCGGAAACACGCTCACCTCCTTGCAGATGCGATCGCCGGGCCGAAGGAAATCGGCAAGGCCGGCGTCGACGATGGGCTTTACCGAATCGTCGAACACGGCTGCTTCGAGCGGATTGTCGCGGTGCGCTTTCCAGTAGTCGTATTCCGTCTGCCCGAACAAATAGCGCGCTTTCTCGAAGGTCGGGACCCAGCCGCCGTCTTCAAGCCGCGTATTCCAGCCAACGTGATCGACGTGCAGGTGCGTGCAGAACACGGTGTCGATCGTCTTCGCCGGGTAGCCGGCGGCGGCGAGCCGTTCGAGATAGGGCGTCGAAAGCCCGTTCCAGACCGGAATGCCGCGGCCCTGCTTGTCATTGCCGATGCAGGTGTCGACCAGGATGTTGTGTTGAGGGGTTTCCACGACGAGCGAGTGGATGCTCATCTTGAGACGGCCTTCCGCGTCGGCGAAATGCGGCGCAAGCCACGAAAGCTTCTGAATCTCTTCCGGCGTCGCCTGCGGCAGGATGAATTTCGTCCGCCCGGTCGATTCGATCTCGACGATCTTGGTCACGGTGACATCGCCGATTTTCCATTGCATGAGGGAAAGGCCTTCTTCACGGGGCCGCAAGTTTGCGCGATGAAGCGAATGGGCGCAACCGAAGCGGCGCGGGAAGCATGGTTATCGTCATGCCCGCACTTGTTGCGGGCATCCACGTCTTTTTTATTCCTTCCAGCGAAGACGTGGATGGCCGGGACAAGCCCGGCCATGACGGGAATACGCTCTAGACTTTCTCGCTCCCATCCCCTTGCGCCCGAAAATACGCCGGTATTCTGTTAGATAGAAATACGGCTTGGGGAATCGGATGCGCACGCAGGTCGGAATCGTCGGCGCGGGACCGGCGGGATTGATGCTTTCGCATCTCCTCGCCCGCGCGGGCATCGATTCCGTCATCGTCGAGGCCCGGAGCCGCTCCTATGTCGAAGCGCGGATCCGCGCCGGCGTGATCGAGAACTGGGCGGCGGACTTGCTCGCGGAAACGGGGGTCGGCGCGCGCATGCAGCGCGAGGGCCTCGTGCATGAAGGAATCGAGATTGGACTAAATGGCGAACGGCGGCGCATCGATTTCAAGCGCCTCACCGGCCGCGGCATCATGGTCTATGGCCAGCACGAGGTAGTGAAGGATTTGATCGAGGCACGCCTTGCCGCCGGCGGCAAGATTGAATTCGAGATCAGCGACACCAGCGTGCACGATTTCGACGGCGACGCGCCGAAAATTCGCTACAAGAAAAACGGCGAGGCGCGGGAGATCGCCTGCGACTTCATCGCCGGCTGCGACGGCTTCCACGGTATTTGCCGGCCGAGCATTCCGAACGGTGTCTTGACCGAGTACGACCGAATTTATCCGTTCGGCTGGCTCGGGATTCTGTCGCAGTCGCCGCCGCCCTCGCACGAGCTGATCTATTCCTATACCGAGCGCGGCTTCGGACTTTATTCGATGCGCTCATCGAGCGTGTCGCGGCTTTATCTGCAATGCGCGCCCGACGAAGACATCGAAAAATGGCCCGACGACAGGGTTTGGAAAGAGCTGAAAGCGCGCCTCGGGCCCGGCGGCGACAAGTTGCTGCAAGAAGGCAAGGTGCTGGAAAAAGGCGTCACCGCGATGCGGAGTTTCGTGGTCGAGCCGATGCAGGTGGGACGGCTCTATCTTGCGGGCGATGCCGCCCACATCGTGCCGCCGACCGGGGCTAAGGGCATGAACCTCGCCATCGCAGATGTTTTGTTTTTCTCGCGGGCGCTCGCCGAATTCTACCGCTCGGGTAAGACCGCGCTATTGGAGGGCTACAGCAAAAAGTGCCTATCGCGGGTATGGAAGGCGCAGCGCTTTTCCTGGTGGATGACCTCGATGCTGCATCTCAATCCGGCCGACAGCCCGTTCGACCGCCGGCGGCAATGGGCCGAACTCGATTATGTCACGACTTCGGAGGCGGCGTCGAAATCGCTCGCGGAAAATTACGTCGGCCTGCCGATCGCATAAAGGTTATGCGTCATCCTGGCTATGGCTGCGAACGTTACGGATTGGCTAGAGTCGCTAGAGGCATTGGTAGAGAAAACGCCAAAGCCGGAGGGGAAGATGGTTGATCGTTATATTATGAAGACCGTTTTGGTGGCGATGGCCGTGATCTTCATGCTGACTATTGATGTGCCACGAGCTTCAGCCGCGGGCTGCGTGGCTAAGACATGCACCGAGGCGTTTTCGTTCTGCATGAATACAGGCTGCCGGCAGACGGAAACTCCAGGCCAAAATTGCTTCCCGAACTGTAATGCATGGAGAGATACATGCATGCAAAGCGGTGAGTTTCCGGGCTGGAGCCACCAATGTCATGGTCTAGTAAAGAAATGATCACGGGCGGTACAGTTATGGCGTTACGCCGCCGCGCGCCCGACGATGCAAACCGGGACACTGCGGCAATCGGGCATCCAAAGAACCTCCGATGAAGTTACCCTCTTGGATCAAACTGAGATCCCGCTCATCGAGCGCATCTCCGACGAATTGCCCCAAATGCGGAAAAGAAATGATCCTGGTGGACAGGAGCACCATGTCGGGCGACGACATGCGAACCTACCGCTGCGGTCATTGCCAACAGGAGCACATCGTGGACTTCGGGACTGCGCTCTGGAAATCGCTGTCCGACGCGCGCAAATCCGACAAATGACGTGTCCCTATTCGAGCTAGGGCGCTAGCAAAATTTCAAAAAAATCAGCCCGCGAAAAAATCGACCAACAGGCGCGTCACTTCCTCGGGCTTTTCCATCGGCGACATGTGACCCGAGCTCGCAAGGATCACGAACCTCGCGCCCGGAATTCCTTGGGCGATTTCCTTCGCGTGCGTGGGCGGCGTCAACTGGTCGTGCTCGCCGACGACCATGAGCACGGGGCATTTGATCCCGCCGAGCGTGGGGCGCGAGTCGGCACGGCCAATGATCGCGCGCTCCTGCCGCACGAATGCCTCGGCGCCGGTTTCTTCCGCCATCTTGTCGATATCCGCGCGCAAGGCGACGTCCTTCTGGCGAGACGGATCGACCAGCACCGGCCAGAGCACGTTATTAACTTCGAGAAACCGTTCCGCCTCGACAAGCGCGATCAGTTTCTCGCGCCGCTCGGTCTGCTCCGGCGTTTCCGCCCGCGCCGATGTATCGAGAAGTGCCAGCTTCACCACCCGACCGGCAGCCTGCCGCATGATTTCGAGCGCGATATATCCGCCCATCGAAAGTCCTGCGAGGCGAAAGCGGCTTGGCGCCGCCGCCAAGATGCGGCTGGCAATCTCGGCCATGGTCTCGCCGCGGCGATGATCAGCCACCATGACGGGGCCGAGACGCCAAAGGGCCGGGATCTGCGCCGCATAGAGCCGCGGTGAGCAATTCAAACCAGGAACCAATAAAATCGGCGTGGAATCGGAATGATCAGGCATCGTTCACCCTGCCTTGAGCATCAAACCAAAGTCACGGGATTGGACATTGACTTCGCCCGGTTTATTCCTATGTTGCACTGCGTCGATGATCGAGAACTGAATCGCGCTCCCAATCGACTTCATCGCCCGCCCTCGTCCGACGAAAGGCTGGCCTCCGGAGCGCCATCCCACGGAATTCAAAGCTAGATGTCATTTTCACAGCTCGGCCTGAGCGACAAGGTGCAAGCCGCCGTCGCCGCCGCAGGTTACACAACCCCTACCCCGATCCAGCAACAGGCGATCCCCGAGATCCTCGCGCGGCGAGACGTATTGGGCATCGCGCAAACCGGCACCGGCAAGACCGCCGCCTTCACACTGCCGATGCTGACGATGTTGGAGCACGGCCGGGCGCGCGCGCGCATGCCGCGCACGCTGATCCTCGAGCCCACGCGCGAACTCGCGGCGCAAGTCGAGGAAAGCTTCGACAAATACGGCATCAATCATAAGCTTACGGTCGCGCTCCTCATCGGCGGCGTCTCCTTCGACGATCAGGAGACCAAGCTCACGCGCGGCGTCGACGTGTTGATCGCGACCCCCGGCCGCCTGCTCGATCACCACGGACGCGGCGGGCTGTTGCTCAGCGGCGTCGAGCTTCTCGTCATCGACGAGGCCGACCGCATGCTCGACATGGGCTTCATTCCGGACATCGAGCGAATCTGCAAGCTCGTGCCCTTCACCCGGCAGACGCTTTTTTTCTCGGCCACCATGCCGCCGGAAATCGCGCGGCTGACGCAGACCTTCCTGAGCAATCCGATCCGGATCGAGGTCTCAAAGCCCGCGACCACGCTTGCCGCCGTGACGCAGATCCTCATCGCTACCGACGCCGACCCCGAGAAAAAGCGCGAGGTATTGCGCCGCCTCATTCGCGAGGCCGAGGGCTTGAAGAACGGCATCATCTTCTGCAACCGCAAGACCGAGGTCGCAAAACTTCACCGCTCGCTGGTGAAGCACGGGTTTTCGGCGCTGGCGCTGCACGGCGACATGGATCAGCGCTCGCGCATGAACGCGCTCGAGGCGTTTCGCAAGAACGAAGTGACGCTGCTCGTCGCGAGCGACGTCGCCGCGCGCGGGCTCGACATTCCGGAAGTGAGCCACATCTTCAATTTTGACCTGCCGCATCACGCGGAAGACTACGTTCATCGCATCGGCCGCACCGGCCGGGCGGGCAGAAGCGGTGCTGCGATCACGCTGGTTGCGCCCGCCGACAAGAAGTCGCTCGCCGCGATCGAAAAGCTGATCGGGCAGCCGATCCCTTGGGCGGCTAAATCCGAACGGGGCCCGGCCGCGAGCAACGCGCCTGAACCGGCTTCCTCACATCGTCAGCGCGAAGGCCGTGGTCAGCGCGAGGGCCGCGGCTCGCGCTCGCCGCGCCGTCCGGCCCATTCCGGACGCTCGCCCGGGCCGGATACTCCGCCACCCGCGCGGCCAGCGCAGTCCACACGCCCAGCAACACCAGCCGCTCCGCCCGCTCAGTACGGCCGCCCGGCAACGCCGGCCGCTCCCGCTCCGCCCGCCGCCGATTCCGGCCAGCAGGGCGATCAATCGCATCTACCGGCCTTTTTGCTCCGTCCGGTACCGGTCAAAGCCTCCTAAGGCCCGATTTACCCCTCCTTCACGATCCTTTCCTCGGTTGCGGGAGGGTCGGCTACGATCCGGAATAGGGATGGTCGCAAGCCGCGGCCCTTTGGCATGATCGAGAAGCACGACGAGCACGAGCGAACGCTCGCCTTCGCTGAAACAGCGCTCAATCAGATCAAGGCGCTGAAGTTAAGCGCGCATCCGCGCAATTTCGAGGTCTGGTACGCCTACGCGACCGGCCACAATCCCGGCCTCAACCAGGCCATCAACGACTTCGTCGCCCGCCAAGCCCCGCTCACCGACCAGGAGATCGAGCGCGTCTACGACACGCATCTGTCGCCCGTGCGCTTCAGCGAGCGTATCGACGCCGTCGGCGGCAAGATCATGGGTGAGATCGAACAGGTGATGTCGATGATCGACGTCGCCATCGGCTCCGCCAGCGATTACGGCGAGTCGCTCGCTGGTGCTGCCAAGGATATCGCGCCCGATGCCGACCGCGACCAGCTGCGGCTAATCGTCGAGACGCTGGTGCGCTCCACCCAGGAAGTCGAAGTCACCAACCAGACGCTGCAAAAGCGCCTGGTCGATTCGCGCGAGGAAATCCGCGAGCTGCAGGAAAACCTCGAGGTCGTGCGCACCGAGTCGCTTACCGATCCGCTGACGACGCTGTCGAACCGCAAATATCTCGAGGATGCGATCACGCATTTTATCGGCGAGGCGCAGTCCAAGGGCATACCGCTTTCGGTCATCCTCACCGACATCGACCATTTCAAGACATTCAACGACACCTACGGCCATCTCACCGGCGACCAGGTGCTGCGGCTCGTCGCCATCGCGCTCAAGCAAAATCTCAAGAGGCGCGACGTTGCCGCGCGCTATGGCGGCGAGGAATTCGCCGTGCTGTTGCCGCGCACCGTCTTTGACGACGGCATGACCGTCGCCGAGCACATAAGGCGCGCGGTCATGAGCAAGGAATTGATCCGCCGCTCGACCGGCGAGACGTTCGGACATGTCACGATCTCGCTCGGCGTCGCGGCCTGGCGGAAGGGCGACACGATGGCATCGCTGCTGGAGCGTGCCGATTCCTGCCTCTATGCGGCAAAACGCGCGGGCCGCAACCGCGTGGTCGGCGAGACGGCGGTCGAAAAACCCGAACCGCGGGTCGCCTAAAGCCTTTCCGGTCAGCGTTTCTTTTTTCCGGTCTTTCGCCGCGCAGGCCGTGATTTCTTCGCCGCGGCGGGATGTGCCGCTTGCAGCGCCGCGCGGGCGAAATTCGCCAGATCCTTGGGGTCGTCGAGCAAACGGTCAGGCAAGCGCCAGAGCGAATTGACGACAACCCTGCGCTTCTTCGTTTCGTAGGAGAACGGCCGGGAGCCCTCGGATTGCAGCGACGGAATCGTCTCCTCGCCGGCCTTGAGGAAAATATCGTCGCGAATTCTGAGCGCGAACATCAGGCCTTCGGCGAATAGTCCGGCGCCGCTGAACATGCGGCGCACGGTGACCTTCCCGAAGGCCGAGAACAGTTCGCGGATTTCCTCAGGATGGTCGAGCGCCACCGGTCAGGTGTGGTGATGGGCTTCTTCGCCCTTCGCGGGCGCGAGCGAAACCGATTCGCCGCAGCCGCAGGCCGAAACTTCGTTGGGGTTGCGGAACACGAAGCGCGCAGAGAGCTTGTCGACCACGAAGTCCATTTCGGAACCGAGCAGATAGAGCACCGCTTTGGGATCGACGAGGACGCGCACGCCATGTGCGTCGACCACTTCATCGCCGCGCGCGACTTCGGTGGCGAGATCCAGCTGATAGGACATGCCGGCACAGCCACCCTTGGTGATGCCGACGCGCACACCGAGCGCGGGCTTTTCGGCCCGCGCGACAATATCGCGAACACGCGCGGCAGCGGCCTCGGTCACAGTGATTACGGCGGTTCTTGCGCGAGCGGTCATTTGCGATTCCAGCCTATTTCATATTTTACCTGAACTAAGATGGGGTTACCACAGATTGAGCGCAAGGCGGGCTTCTTCCGACATGCGGCTCTGGTCCCAGGGCGGGTCGAATACGACCTTGACCGTCACCGGGCCGACGCCCGCCACCGAGGCAACGGCGTTTTCGACCATGCCCGGAAGCTCGCCCGCCGCCGGGCAATTGGGCGAGGTCAGGGTCATGTCGACCGCGACCGAGTGGTCGTCGGCGATGTCGACCTTGTAAATCAGCCCCAGCTCGTAAATGTCGGCGGGAATTTCCGGGTCGTAAACGCTCTTCAGCGCGGACACGATCTCGTCGGTGAGGCGCGCCAACTCGTCGCCGGGAATCGCCGAGTGAATGGCCGGCGCGTGCGGCGAAGCGGGCGCCGCCTGCAAATTCTCGGGTTTGGTCTTGTCGTCCATCATGCGAACAAATCTTGCGCCTTTAGGAGTGCCTCGGCAAGCACGTCGATCTCCTCGCGCGTATTGTACATCGCGAACGAGGCGCGGCAGGACGCGGTCAATCCATAACGATTCAAAAGTGGGAGCGCGCAATGGGTGCCCGCGCGCACCGCGACGCCGGAGCGGTCGATCACGGTCGCGACATCGTGCGGGTGCGCATTCTTCATCTCGAAGGAAATGATCGCACCCTTGTCGCGGGCCCGGCCTAAAATCTTCAAACTGTTGATGCGCGAAAGCCGCTCGGTGGCGTAGCCGAGCAGCGACTTCTCGTGTTCGGCGATGCGCGGCTTGCCGACCGAGCGCACATAGTCAATCGCCGCCGCGAGCCCGATCGCGGGCACGATCGCGGGTGTGCCGGCCTCGAACTTATAGGGCGGATCGGCATAGGTGACGCGGTTCTCGGAGACTTCACGGATCATCTCGCCGCCGCCGTTATAGGGCGGCAATTCGTCGAGCCAGGGCGATTTTGCATAGAGCGCGCCGATGCCGGAGGGGCCGTACAGCTTGTGGCCGGTGAAGACATAGAAATCGCAGCCGAGGTCCTGAACGTCGATCGGCAGATGCACGGCCGCTTGGCTGCCGTCGATGAGTACCGGGATGTTGCGGGCGTGCGCGATCCTGACCACTTCCTTGATCGGCACGACGGTGCCGAGTACGTTCGACATGTGGGTGATGGCAACGATTTTCGTGCGCGGCGTGAGCAGCTTCTCGAAGGCATCGAGCAGGAAGTTTCCGTCCTCGTCGATCGGCGCCCATTTGAGCACGGCGCCCTTGCGCTCGCGGTGGAAATGCCACGGCACGATGTTGGAGTGATGCTCCATGATCGAGAGCACGATCTCGTCGCCCGCGCCAATGTGGGCGAGGCCGAAAGACGCCGCGACAAGGTTGATCGCTTCGGTGGCGTTGCGGGTAAAGACGATTTCCGCCGTCGACTTCGCGTTCAAGAACGCGCGGACGCTCTCGCGCGCGCCTTCGTAAGCTTCGGTCGAAGCATTGGCGAGGAAATGCAGGCCGCGATGGACGTTGGAATATTCGCGCTCATAGACCTCGCGCATGCGATCGAGCACCGCGCGGGGCTTTTGCGCGGAAGCCGCGTTATCGAGGTAGACGAGCGGCTTGCCGTAAACCTCGCGCGCGAGAATCGGAAAATCGGCGCGCACGCGGGCGACGTCATAGCCGTTCTTGACCGCCGGGTGCGATTCCATGCCGGCCCCTCACCCACGCTCTTTCAGCCAATTGGAAGCGCGCTCCATCAGCGCTTCGCGGAGGCCATCATGGGCGATCGTCTCGATCGCTTCCCCAACGAAGGATTGAATGAGCAGCGCCTCCGCCTGTTCGCGCGGAATGCCGCGCGCCAAAAAATAAAACAGAAGGGTTTCGTCGAGCGCGCCAGAAGTCGCGCCGTGACCGCATTGCACGTCGTCGGCGAAGATTTCGAGCTCGGGCTTGTTGTCGGACTCGGCATTGTCGCTTAGCAAAAGTGCATGCGTCGCCATCCTGGCGTCGGTTTTCTGCGCGCCGTGGCGGACGATGATCTTGCCCTGGAAGATGCCGCGGCTTGCACCGTCGAGCGCCGATTTATTGAGCTCGCGGCTCGAACAGCCAGGTGCCGCGTGATCGACGACGAGGGTCGTGTCGGCGTGCTGGCGGCCGCGCAGTAGATTGGCGGCGGCGAGCTTTCCTTCGGTGCCGGCACCGGCAAAACGCAGGAGAACGCTGAAGCGTGAGAGTGCCGCACCCATTGTGACCGGATGTAGCGAGAATTTCACCCGCGCGCCGATCTCGGCGAGCAGCGTTGCGAGGTGAAGCGCGGTGTCGCCCTCGGCCTGCAGGCGGACGAAATCGAGCTTGCTGTCGTCGCCCGCATGAAGCTCTAGCGCGCTATTCGCCTGATAGCCGACGCCGTCTGGACCGACGAAGCTCTCAATGATGTGCGCGCGCGCCGATGCTCCGAGCAAAATAAGCGCGCGCGCAAAGGTAGCAACGGGAGACTTGCCGACATTGCAATGAATGATGTGGATCGGCTTTTCGGTCTTCGCGTCTTTTTCAAGCGCGATGATGATGCCGTCATTGAGAAAGGCCGTATTGAGCGCGAGTGCCGCATCGTAAGTATCGGGCACGATCGCGCCGATTTTCCCGGTCAGCTTGTGACCCTCGGCGAGCGCACGCGCGAGCGGAAGGATGGTGAGCCCCGCTTCCAGTGCCTTCAGATCGGAGAGCTCCGGCACGAACGTGCCGTTCACGAGCACGAGCCGGCGCGCTTCGATGCCCGGAAACGGATCAAGCGTCTTCGCCGCCTTGATCGCGGCTGCGTCCGGCGGCGGCGCAAGGGGTGCGGCTTCGCGCATCAGCGCGCGGAGATCCGTGTATTTCCATTCCTCGATCCGCCGATGCGGCAGTCCGCTTTCGAGGAAGGACATCGCCGCCTTCTCGCGCAACTTTGCGACTGGCTTCGCGCTTGAAAATTTCGCGCGCGCGGTCTCGATCGCGGCGGCAAGCGCCTGCTCGGCGGGCGTGCGGATCGGCTTTACTTCGGCATTCATGGCATCACGCCGCCTGTTCGAAGGCGGCATAGCCCTTTTTTTCGAGTTCGAGCGCGAGCTCGGGCCCACCGGAGCGCACGATCTTGCCCTTCGCCATCACGTGCACAATGTCCGGCACGATGTGGTCGAGAAGGCGCTGGTAGTGCGTAATCACGATGATCGCGCGCTTCTTCGAGCGCAACTTGTTGACGCCCTCGGCGACGACCTTCAGCGCGTCGATGTCGAGGCCGGAATCGGTCTCGTCGAGCACGCCGAGCTTGGGCTCGAGCAACGCCATCTGTAGGATTTCGTTTCGCTTCTTCTCGCCGCCGGAAAAGCCGACATTGACCGCGCGCTTGAGCATCTCGAGATCGATGTGGAGTGCCGCCGCTTTTTCGCGCACGAAGCGCAAGAAATCAGGGGTCGAGATTTCCGCTTCGCCGCGCTTCTTGCGAACCGCGTTCACGGCGGTGCGCAGGAACGTCATCGTGGTGACGCCGGGAATTTCGAGCGGATATTGAAAGGCGAGAAAGAGCCCTTTCGCCGCGCGTTCATCCGGCGCCAAGGCGAGCAAATCCTCGCCTTCGAAGCGCGCGCTGCCGCCGGTGATCTTGTAGCCTGGCTTACCGGCGAGCACATAAGAAAACGTCGACTTGCCCGAGCCGTTCGGTCCCATGATCGCGTGCACCTCGCCCACGTTCACGCTGAGGTCGAGGCCGTTCAGGATTTTCTTGCCGCCGGCTTCGACTTGCAGATTCTTGACTTCCAACAAAGCCATTATGTTCTCGCTTTACCTTTTGAGGTTCCGGGAGCGCCGGGTGTTCAGCCCACGCTGCCTTCGAGCGAGATCGCGATCAGCTTTTGCGCCTCGACCGCGAACTCCATCGGCAGCTGCTGCAAGACGTCCTTGACGAAGCCGTTGACCACGACCGCCACCGCTTCCTCGGCGGAAAGTCCGCGCTGCATGCAATAGAACAGCGTATCCTCGGAAATCTTCGAGGTGGTCGCTTCATGCTCGAACACGGCGGAGGAATTCTTCGCCTCGATATAGGGCACGGTGTGGGCGCCGCAGTTGTTGCCGATCAGCAACGAATCGCAGTTGGTGAAGTTGCGCGCGCCTGTGGCCTTGCGGTGCGCGGAGACAAGGCCGCGATAGGTGTTGTTGGAAGATGCCGCGGCGATGCCCTTGGAGATGATCCGGCTCGTCGAATTCTTGCCGAGATGAATCATCTTGGTGCCGCTATCGACCTGCTGGTGGCCGTTCGAGATCGCGATCGAGTAGAACTCGCCGCGCGTGTTGTCGCCGCGCAGGATGCAGCTCGNNGCCGCGGCAATCGCCGCGCTTGGTGACGAAATTGTAGATGCCGCCCTTGCCGGACGCGTCGCCCGGGTACCAGTTCTGGATGGTCGAATATTTGATCTCGGCGTCGTCGAGCGTGATCAATTCGACCACGGCGGCATGCAGCTGGTTCTCGTCGCGC
>PLBP01000025.1 GCA_003135415.1 Hyphomicrobiales bacterium | reverse complement strand
CGGCATCGTCCGGGGCTTTTTGTTTAGTAGCTGCGTCGCGCATGTCCGCTTTGGGTCATTCGCTACAGACAAATTCCGCGCCAGTGCCAGCCCTTGTCCGCTGTTGGTCCGATAGCGACATCTCAAAGCATGGGCCCGAATTGACGCGAAGTGCCAGATCCGGACGTTAGCTTCCATAGAATGAAAGCACACGTCGCAGTTCGTTCGTGTGGAAGGCACGAGCCTCCGGGCCCGCCGGGTCGCCAGAAAATACCCCCAGAATCTCAGCCTCCAGGAAGAACCCGCGGGCAGGAATGCCAGGCCGCATCTTGCTCACGCAAAGCGCGGCCAACATCGGGCGATTGGCGGCGACGTCGTCCTTCATGAGGGTCTCGAGTGTCTCACTGAGGCGGTGAATTGTCGGCGGCGGTTCAAGTCCGAGGCGGTCGGCTAGCTCTTTGTACGTCATGGGGGTCCCAGTCGGGGCCTGATCTAAGAGGGCCTGGCGGAGGCGTTCTTTGAACATGCACTCTCCCCGATCAAGCGTCCTTATCGGAAAGCGGTTCGAAGACTATCTCGATATGTCTGAACCCTCGTTTCTCCCCCATCGAAAATAGCCATCGACGTGCAGTTTCTTCGCTCGTAAATATCTCAGCCCCGACAACCTGTTCCAAAATTTGATGTGGCTCATCAAGTCGGACTGACGCGTTCGCGCGCCATTCTGTCTCGCCCATTTGTGTGAGCACGGCGAGAAAATACGTTCCGTCTTTCGCGAATAAAGGTTTATCGCTGCGCTCGTTCATTCTGTAAGGATAGCACAGAAACCGCTACTTTCGACGTGCTACTATGTCCCTCCAAGTTCCATATTGATTTGACACGGGAGTCAAAAATGAAAAAACCACGCCAGACAAATAGTGTGCTCTGCCGTGATCGTGGGATTCGCATGCCTGTCTATCGCGCCCTCCATGGCTGAGAGGAAACAATGAAACAACAAAGAGTTCCGGTTTATTCAGCTAGTGCTTTAGAAATTTCTACCGGCAAGAAACTTGGCTTCACTATTTACGAGATCGGCGAACGAATATTCAAAATCTCCTGCGGCAAACGTCCACCGCATTCATTCCAACCAAAACATTTAATCGATAAAGAGCGAGTGCGCATCGAGATTGAAACCGCTTACGAGGCCAAGGACGTGATTGTCGAAGAATATCACCAGTGAAGCCCGGACAATGCCGGCGCACTCGCGCGACAATTTGACCGTTGCCACGGTGAGAATCCAGGCCGAGCGTTTGCTTTGGGGATGCCCAATGGAAGAGCACCGAAAAGAACTCCGACAACGCACATTAAAGGTGGGGAAGATCATGATCGGCGGCAAGTCGGTGATCGATTGTATGGTCCGCAATCTCACCTACAAAGGCGCGAGTTTAGAGGTAGGCAGTCTCGTTGGTATTCCTGCCATGTTCGAGCTTTCTATTCCGGTCGATAATTTGACGCGCAAATGCCGGGTGACTTGGAGGCAGGTGCGGAGACTCGGCGTCCAGTTTGTCTGAAGGCTGCAAACGTGCTTACCGACTTTGGCTTATCGGCGTTTCTTCGGCGCGCAAGCTCTTATGCACCCGCACTAGATTGTAGTGGGCGAAATGCAGGGCGACCGCCGCCTGCAAGTTTTCAGGCTTCTTTGAGAAGGCGCTGTCCTGCTCAACGTGATACGCTCCTTCCGATCTATTGGGGCGCGTCGACGATGATTGGAATAATAAAATATTTTGGGTTGCTTGCGATTTTGTGTGCGATTGGCATTCTAGCGTGGTGCATCCGCTCGCCCGAAATGATTGTCCTCTATCCGCTGGCTCTGCCACTCGCGTTCGGCTCACTTTTTGGCGGCGCGCTGTTGGTGGCCTTCGCCCGTGTTGTGAGATTGCTTCAAGACTTAAACGAGAAGGTTGCGCCAATTAGCAGAATTGCTAGGGGCATAGAGCACAAATACGACTCCCGAGACTGAAACCGATCAGGAAATAACCGGTTTCGCCTTACGCGCAATCGCGCGCAGGATACGCGGCGCCGCCTGCTACCACGTGACTACGGCCGCGCGTTGCGCGGCCTCGTCGGCGCGGGGCCGCTTGCACGAGGGCGCGAACTCGCTCACCGCCCCAGTGCCGGAAGCCGCTGCCGTCGCCGTCGCCTCGGGGCGGCTCGCCGCTTCGCAATATCAACGCGGCCCGCTGCACGCTCGGAATGTCCGCTTATGGGTCATTCGCTACCGATGCATTCAGCGCCAGTGCCGATCAATGTCCGCTTTGCCTCCGATAGCGACCATTCGACGGCTGAGTTCGTTTGTCCGCTAAGTGCCAAAAGCATACATCGCACGTCTGGTTTGAAATGAAAGAGGCCGCCAACTGAGACGGCCTCGATCCAGCTTCGCGCGTGGCGCGACTATGAGTGAAAATACCAGAACGCCACGACCGCAATCACAAGCAAACCTAAAACCATTCCCGCTATTTTCATGGTTTTATCGAATGCAGCATCCTCAGTGTCGGTGACATGATGGTCTCTGTGCATTGCCATTGGAACCTCCTTGCCCGGGCTATCGCGCCCCGTACTTCGAGGCACGTTCCCAGGCGTACCTATTCAACTAGAGTCGCGGATCGTTCGTTCCAGTAAAAGGGGCCACTCCTGTATTTAAAAGAGACCATTGATTCTATTGGGTATTCGAACCTCACTATCCACGACGCTTATAGCTAGCCACCTAATTCCACGGGCCGGGATGACCAACCTCTGTTTATGCACGACGCCGGTCGATGCCGACATGACGTGCGGGTGGTTATTGGGCCGTCTGGCCTCCGGAGTCGGACACACACACCCTCAGGAGTCCTGTCCGTCCGTCCTGGGGGCAATCTGACCTGAAATAATCATTCGAAGAACTCGTCTACGGTCCGGGGTGGCTGATAGGCAATCACCACAGGAGCGTTATCACTTTCCTTTAAGCTCTCAAGCTCTCCGACTGATCCCCATTTGTAATGTTGTTCGCACCGGGGGCAGACAACCTCATAGCGATGTATATCGTCGGGGCTGCGCTCCCTCCATTCCAGAGAATGATATCCACAGTTCCTGCAGCTCGAGTTGCTATTCGATTGTGCCCTGCGTTTTTCCCGGGGTGTAAATATTCTTTCCTTCGTTCCCATCTTAGGTCTCCTTCTTTGTACGCTGTACGTCTGGTGTTGATGCCGACCCAAACACGCGACCTCCCCCGCCGATCTGCCCTTCTCCAAGAGCTCACATTAAAAATTTGGGCATTCGAACCTCATCGTCTCCGACGCTGGGTGAGCGTCGTGATGATGCTGCTAATCTGAGCCTTACGTTCTTGCGGTGATCTTCCAAAAGCCGCTTCCAACCCAAGTTTCCCCGCGATGTCGTGGAGTGGCATTCCTGCTCTTCTGAGTGTCAGGGCTAATTCGAAGAACCGGCTGTTGTCTTCACCCGGATGAGACGGCGATTCACGCCAGGTTGCGGTCGCGGTCCTAACCAATGCCTCGTCGACGCCGCCGACATGCTCACAACGACGCGGCTCGGCATCGATATCCGGCTGAAGCGGAATCACGCCGTGCTCGACCCACGGTAGCGGGTCCAGGATTGTCCGGTCTGGACCGGCGTAATCGCGGAAGAAGCTCTCGTTCGGGTTCTCGGCCTGGCATGGCAAATAGAAAAGGCTGATGGGGGTCCGCTTGGGCCAATCGAGCCCAGACGGGCGTAACTTTGAATCTCCGTGCTTAGGCTTCTTTACGTAATAGCCGGCGTCCTCCAGCTTGGCGGCGAATTGCGCATTGAGCTGTAAATGCACCTCGGGGGTGACTGGCTGTGTCGTCGGAACAATAACCCGGTAGCGCGGCTTCTCCTTCGTGTGATGGAAGGTATTGGTCACCACCATCCGCAGGTTGGGGAAGAGATTAGGTAGCTCTTCGGTACCTAGCTCTCCATCTTCGAAATCAAAATAAAGATGCCGCAGGTAGACGATATTGCCGATGCCCCTACTGGTGCCGGCCATCTTCTCGGGATCGAAAACGGCTGGGCTAATGAGATAGTTTTCTTCTTTGCCGGTGATGTGTCGCCCGTGCCAGAGCTGCAGGAACTCGATAAATTCTTCCTCGTTCCTAAAATTCAAATATGCCTTTGGCCTAGCGGACGATGTGCCAGAATACAGGGTGGCAATAGTTGTGGGTCGCGTAACAGAATCACTAAAGATATCTATAGTAGTTTCGTTACGGCACCCTAGCCCCTGTCTCTGATCTGCATTTAGGATCACCTGCTCATTCAGCATCCGCAACTTCTTCTCCCGCCCCATCCTGCGAAAGTCAGCGGCCCTTGCCCTACCCGACAGGTGCCTCCTACGTCTTCCCGGCCTCTTGGTGAGCACCTCCGGCAAGCCGATGTCCAAATGCTCGATCTTCGATCCCGGGAATAACTCGTGCAGGTACTCCGCCAGTCCGCGATCAGGCACGAGAATGCGCTTGGGGTCGCGGTTGTCAGGTTTCCTGATCGATGCCCTCAAGGCCGACTGGTAGGCGGCGGCGTGGTAGGTGCCGCGCCTGACATCGCCACCGCTCAGTCCGAGATTCTTAAGGAAGCGGAAGTGGTCGGTGGTCGGATTGATCGCCGAGAGAAAGGCGATGTCATGCACGTTGTCGTAGGTGTTCAAACCGTGCGGCTTGTTCGACAACCGCAGCGCATTCCTCCCGAAGGGGTTCCCCTCGAAAGATTTGTTTGCTTGCCAGAGATGATGACCATCACCGAACAGATCCTTCGTAGCCCGAATCATCCGGTCGAGCGCCGTCGTCTGCTCAGGGCCGTGCGTCGTCTCCATTCGCCTCTTCGACCACTGCTCCTCGGTTGCGTAGTAAATGGTCACCAGGCTGCCGTTTGCGTGGGCGCTGAAGCGTAGACTTTTGGTAAAGTCTTGGTCCTCTTTGAAGTGCACGCCCATTTCCTCCCACACCCGATAGACGGCGGTATCCTCGAAGTTTGCGGCGGCCATGAACACGCTCCCGAAACGGACAAGGAGCGAGGGCTTCAGAATTGAGTGAAACGCAAGTTGGCGTTGATCGCCCTTGAGAAGCCTCTCGTACTGCTCCGTGTTGACGAAGGTGTCCCAATGCGGGTTCACCAAAGTCCTGACCGTTTCGGATAGGCTTTCCCAAATTTCATCCTTATCCGGGTTCTTCCCCATTGCCTCCAAGGCACGGTGATTCTGCGGCTGGATACGCTCGTAGATGGAATTGTGCGGCACCCGTACGAGATGTTCGGTAATGATGCCATGAGTGTTCGGGAGGCGGTGGGACTTGTAGCGCAACACCTGCAACTCCTCGTCGATGAGAAGATGCCATTCCCGATTGTTCGCCCAGTACCGCACGTAGGGGAGAACCTGGTGCGTGGTGAAGACGATCTCCCCCTCGGAGGGCCCCGACTTCGCGTATTCGGTAAGCGCGTGTGCGACCGACCGCCTCTCATCGACAGTGCCGCCGTGGAAAATCTTGTACGGCGGGTGACCCGCACGAGGAAGCAGTTCCTGCTCGACCGTCTTGTCGATTAATTCCTTCGTTGGCTGCACCACCAGCACGCGCTCACCTTGACGAGCCAACTCGCAAGCGCGTGAGACGATCTGGTGTGTCTTGCCGGAGCCGGATGGAGCGGAACAGAAATTGACTAGGAGATGCCTATAAGAGACCAACACTGCTTCACCTTCGTTTGGGAGCCAAAGACGCGCTGCAGCTCATTAATGAGCCTCAGCGGTAGGTCTCCCAGACACGTTTGAAGGTGAACGGGGTAAATTACCGAATATCTCTCCCAGGCACCTATGAAGGTGCGAACGGGGTAAATTGCAGATAAATTGTATTATAGCAGAAATAGCCACAAAGGGCAAGAGGTGGAAGGAATATATTGCTATAGCAGAGTCGTTTATCGCCGGAGATTCAATCCTCGTTACCTCCCTTAGATCTCTTTGAGCGCAAACTCTCTCGCGACACCTGCGCATAGGTCTTCTTGGTACCTTCAAGCACTGCTGCCTGTTTGGTCTCCCGCTGCCAGCGTATAATGGCCTGGTCACAAAATGACGGATCGATTTCCATCGCGAGGCAATTCCGGTTCATGATCTCGGCAGCAATTATTGTCGAGCCCGAACCGGCGAACGGGTCATAGACAACATCGCCCCGGCGGGAGCAAGCTTCGATGCAGCGCCTCGGCAACTCGGGGGGGAACGGAGCCGGATGGGTGTTCTTCACCGGCGCGATCTCCCACACGTCCGATAGACCCTTGGTTTCGGGGCGGTTGTTGAAGGTGAAGTTGTCGCCCTTGTAGAGCCAGTAAATACGCTCGGTACAGGGAATAAACATGCGGGCATTTTGGGCTACGGATCCCGGCCGCTTCCAGATAATTTCCTGGCGGAACTTGAAGGGACCGGGCAGCCACAACATCGGCGAGATCGCCTCTAGCTTGCTGTGGCGAATCTTGTGATTGTAGAAAACGGACGCGCCGTCCCGAACGATGCCGTGCAGCAATTCGAGGAAGCGCCTCTGCCAATCCTGATAATCAGCCTCAGGCATTGAATCCGGGTAAGCGTTCGATGCGACCTTCGCGAACCAGTTATCGCCCTTATACCTACCGCTCGCCTTGAATTTCCCGATTCCTAGATTGTACGGGGGCGATGTCACCACGAGATCGATGATGCGGCCCCCACGTAGGCGCTCGACATCTCTCTTGTTCATCGTGTCGCCGCACACGAGACGGTGTCGCCCGAGGACCCAGCAATCGCCAGACCGCACTACTGGTTTTGCTTTCACTTTGGGCATGCGGCCGGTGAAGTCGGCCTTGGCGGCTTTCTCTGCCATCAGCCGCTGGTGCGCCCAGTGGGGGCTCAATCCGGTCCATCATCGATTCGAAATAGCCGCGGACCTTGTTCGGAAATTGCAGCCCTTTCACGACCGCAACGGATCGCAGCAGCGGCAGCACGCGAATGTCATCGAGCGAAAGCTTGCCATTGATCGCGTCCGGACCTTCGATCATCCCATCAAGCTTTTTCAGATCCGGCATCAGCTCGTCGATACGGTGTCGCGTTTCCGCGCGAAATTCAACGAAGTCCCCCAAGGCTTTGCGTTTGCGCAAAGTATAGTGATCGAGCGCTGCGACCGTCGAAAATTCAGGCAGTCCGAGCAACGGATAGCGCGGCCATGTAAGCGGGGCGGTTTTTGTCGCGATCTGGTCAGTCAAGCTCGTGATCTCAGTGCGTTCCGCCCCGACAAGAATCGGATCACCTTTGCCGTCGATATATTTCACCATGTCCATGCTTTCGAGCATCGGCTTCCCGCAATCCATTACGAGAATGGGGATGACGCGTTTGCCCACGAGTTCGGTCATCGTGCGGGTGTCGTCGTCCTGCACGATGACTTCTTGTAAATGCAGCTTCTTGAGCGCGGCGGTCATCCGGACGCGAAAGCAGAGCGAGCAATGCTCAAACATATAGAGCTTCATGTTGTTACCTAATTGCGGCTGCTTCTTTCCCGCGGGCTGTTTTCTTTTGCGATTTACTTTTTGGCGCGCACTTTTGCGCGTCGCCGCCGCAGCAGTTTTTGCTGAGATAGCCGAGAAGATCGTTCATGGTGTCGAAGCGCGCGGCATAGATCATCGAGCGGCCTTCGCGGCGCACCGTCACGAGTGCGGCGTGCCGGAGGCGATCGAAGTGAAAGGTGAGGGTGTTCGGCGGCAGATCGAGCGCCGTTGCGATTTGGCCGGCTTGCATCCCGTTCGGCCCCGCTTCCACCAGCAGGCTATAGATTTGCAGCCGGCTTTCTTGCGAGAGCGCGGAGAGGGCTTCGAGGGCGTCTAACGTTTCCATAGTTCAACGATTATTGAACTATAGAGCGATTGTCAATCGACATTCCAGACGAAATGACCCTATGGATGCAAAGTTCCTGATCCTAAAAGCGACGCGATCCTCCACTTGATTTGGCCACCCATGCGCCGATTTTTCCTTATCTTCGCATCTCTTGCCTTCGCCCTGAACGGCGCGGCGGCTGAAGAAGCAAAACAGGATTTTCAATCCTTCATCGCGGGCCTGTGGCCGGAGGCGGCGGCGCAAAACGTGTCGCGTGCGACCTTCGATGCCGCGTTCAAGGGCGTTGAGCCCGACCCGCAAGTGATCGCCGCGACCAAGCGCCAGCCGGAATATATCCGGCCCACGGGCGTCTATATCGCCGCGCTTGTATCGGACGGGCGTATCGCGACGGGTAGAAAACACATGGTGCCCTACGCCGAGACGCTTGCGGCGGTCGAGGCAAAATTCGGCGTCGATCGTTTTATTCTGCTCTCGATTTGGGGCATCGAGAGCCATTACGGCCGCGAGCCGGAGGGAAAGGACGTGATCCGCTCGCTCGCGACGCTCGCGGAGGCGCGCTACCGCGATGATTTTTTTCGCAACGAACTCGTCGCGGCACTTGTGATCTTGCAACGGGGCCACATCGCGCGCGAGAAATTGCAGGGCTCCTGGGCGGGCGCGATGGGCCAGCCGCAATTCATTCCCTCGAGTTATCTGCGCTACGCCGTCGATTTTTCCGGCGGCGGCCGCGCCGACATCTGGACGAATATTTTGGACGTGCTCGCTTCCATCGCCAATTATTTCCACAAGAGCGGCTGGAGCGCGGGAGTGCCGTGGGGCTTCGAAGTGACGATCCCCGCGGGCTTCGATTACCGCAAAAGCCGCGCGCCATTCGCGGACTGGACGGCGCTCGGTGTGAAGCGAGCGGAGGGCGGCGCGCTGCCCGGCACGGGCGATGCTATTCTTCTCTTTCCGAGCGGCTATAAGGGGCCTGCGTTTCTCGTCACCAAGAATTTCGAGGCGATCAAGCGCTACAACAATTCCGATGCCTATGCGCTTGCCGCGGTCCACCTCGCCGATCGCCTGCGCGGCGCGGGCCCGATCCGCGCGCGCTGGCCCGACGACGACAAGCCATTGTCGCGCGAGGAGCGGGTGGAACTGCAACGCGCGCTCGCCACGCTCGGCTATAAGGTGAATAATTTTCAGGGCCAGATCGACTTCGATCTGCGGGACAATGTCCGCGAAATCCAGGTGAGTGCGGGGCTCGTGCCGGACGGCAATCCCGATGCGGCGTTGCTCGCCATGATCCGCGCCCGCGCCGCAAAAAATCGCCCCTGAGCGCGACCGGAGCAATCGGGTTGCGTTGATTTTAAAGACACCGCATGGTGCGCGGAGCCACAAAGGTTTCTCTTTTCCGATGTTGCCCGACTCCCATCTCAAGATCGTGATTGTCGACGAGAGCCCCATCCGCGCGGCCATCCTGGAGGACGGGTTGCGCGAGGCGGGCCACGTGCAGGTGATCCGCATCGAGGATAGGACCAACCTCCTCGCCCGCGTCTACGCCATCGATCCCGACGTGATCCTGATCGACCTCGAAAACCCAAGTCGCGACGTGCTCGAGCAGATGTTCCAGGTGAGCCGGGTGGTGAAGCGGCCGGTCGCGATGTTCGTCGACCAGAGCGATACCGCTTCGATCCAAGCGGCGATCGATGCCGGCGTCTCCGCCTATATCGTCGACGGGCTGAAGAAAGAGCGCATCAAGCACATTCTCGACATGAGCATCATGCGCTTCAATGCGTTCTCGCGGCTCGAAGGCGAGCTCGAGCAAACGAAGTTGGCGCTCGAGGATCGCAAGGTAATCGATAGGGCCAAGGGGATTCTGATGAAGGTGAAGAATCTCACCGAGGAGGAGGCCTACGCGCTTATGCGCAAGACCGCGATGAACGAGAAGAAGAAAATCGCCGAGATCGCGCAATCGATCATTACCGCCGCGGAGATGCTGAAATGACGGACGGCAAGAACAAGCTGCGCATCGGTTTTATCCCGCTCGCGGACGCGGCCGCGCTGATCATCGCGGTCGATAAGGGCTTCACCAAAGAGGAAGGCCTCGACATCGAGCTTGTGCGCGAGGTGTCCTGGTCGAACATGCGCGACAAGTTGAACATCGGCCTGTTTGACGCCGCGCACCTGTTGGCGCCGATCGCGATCGCGTCGAGCCTTGGGCTGGGTCACGTCAGGGTGCCGATCGTGGCGCCGTTCAATCTCGGGCTCAACGGCAACGCCATCACCGTCACCAACGATCTCTACAAGGCATTGGCCGACCACGCGCATGGCGATCTCGCCGATCCGAAAGTGTCGGCGCGCTCGCTCGCCGATGTCGTCGCCGAGCGCCGCCGCAAGGGTCGCGAGCCGTTGAATTTCGGCATGACCTTTCCGTTCTCGACGCATAATTATCAGCTTCGTTTCTGGATGGCTTCGGGCGGTGTCGATCCCGATCAGGATTTGCGCATGGTCGTGCTGCCGCCGCCCTATATGGTCGAGAGCATCTCGAGCGGTCACGTCGACGCCTTCTGTGTCGGCGCGCCGTGGAACTCGGTCGCGGTCGATCTCGGCATCGCGCATATCTTGCACTTCGTGTCGGAAATCTTGCAGCGCGCGACCGAGAAAGTGCTGGCGGTGCGCGCTTCCTGGGCCAAGGAAAACCCCGATACCTTGCGCCGTCTCATTCGTGCGCATGGCAACGCCGCCGATTTCATCGAGGACGTAAAAAACCGCGAAGAGACATGCGCCATCTTGTCGGCGCCAAACCGGATCGATGTCGCGGCGGAAGTGATCCGCCGCACCCTCGATGGCAAGCTGAAGGTGTCGCCCGATGGTACCTATCGGACGAGCGAGCGCTATCTCATGGTCGGGCGCATCGGCGCCGCGCGGCCCGATCCGGTGCAAGCCGCCTGGCTCTATGCCCAGATGGTGCGCTGGGGCCACGCGCCCTTGTCGAACGAATTTTTGGCGATATCGAAGGCGGTTTTTCGCACCGATCTGTATGACGCGGTGCTCGGGAAAGGGAGCCCGCTTCCGGCGAGCGAACCCGCCGACGGCGTCGGTGCTTTTGTCGGTCCGGCCTTCGATCCGAACGACATCCGCGCCCATCTTTCGCTTTGGAAAATCCGCCGCTGGTAGTTTGCCCATTTATAGTGCGGCGCACAAAGATACCGCAGATTGCAGCCCTATTGGGCACTACCGCTTGACGCCCGGCGCCGGCATTCTGCTACCCGCCGCCGCCTGGGGCGTCGAATTTACTTCGCGCGGTTTCGCGCTCTCTTCCCGGCCGATCGTTTTCCCACAAGACACCTTATGGACGCGCGTCACGATCGCCGGCGGCTTCGGCTATTTCATCGCCTCGAATGATCGCCTGCTGGTCTGGCGCGAGGTCGCGGAGCGGATGTTCACGGCCGGCGCTGAACGCGCGGAATACGCCGAGGAGGCGCGCGGCGCCTATCGGGTCGCCACCTTCATCGACGGCAGGCTCGACGGCGCCCTGTTCATCGGACCCGCAGAAGCGGCGCCTTCCTGGGATGCATTGCGTGCCCTCTTTGAAAGCGAGAAAATCGAGGACCACCAGCGCCGCTTATTGCTCTCCGGAAAATCCGGCGAAGGCCTCGCCGCAACGGGGCCGATCGTCTGCGCCTGTTTTGGGGTCGGTCTTGCCGCCATCCGCGCCGCCCTTACATCAGGGGTGGGAAGCGTTGAGGAAATCGGCAAGACCTTGCGCGCCGGCACGAATTGCGGCTCTTGTCTGCCCGAATTGAAGAGGATCGTCGCTGATGAGCGCACCGCGCAGCCCGTCTGAAGCGAAGCCCCCGCGCATGGAAGCGCTGGCGCGGCTGCCGCTTTTCTTCGCGCTTGAAGGCAAGCGCGCGCTGGTCACCGGCGGCGGCACGGGTGCGGCATGGAAGGCCGAGCTTTTGTCGGCGACGGGTGCCGCCGTCGATGTTTATGCGGAGCAACCCTCCGAGGAAATGCTCGCGCTTGCCGCCGAGCCGCCGAAAGGCGAGATCGCGATCCATCTTCGCGCCTGGCAGCCGGAAGATTTCAAGGACGCCGCCATCGCGATCGGCGGCTGCGAAACCGAAGAAGAGGCCGCGCGCTTTGCCGCTACGGCGCGCGCCGCCCACGTGCCGGTGAACGTGATCGACAAGCCTGCATTCTGCGATTTCGCCTTCGGCGCCATCGTCAACCGCTCGCCGCTGGTGATCGGCATTTCGACCGACGGCGCCGCGCCCGTTTTCGGCCAGGCGATCCGCGCCAAGCTTGAGGCGCTCATTCCATTCGGCTTTTCGCGCTGGGCCGAGGCCGCGCGGCGCTGGCGCAAGAACGTGCAATCCTCGGGCCTTTCCTTTAGCGGCCGCCGCCGCTTCTGGCAGGTTTTCACTGCTCATGCCGTCACACATCCGAACGAGGAACCGGCGGCGGGCGATTTCGACAAGTTTCTGTCCGAGACCCGGGGCGAAGGCGAAGCGCTTGAGCAGGGCTCCGTCACGCTTGTCGGCGCCGGCCCCGGCGATCCGGAATTGCTGACGCTACGCGCCGTGCGCGCGCTGCAATCGGCCGACGTCATTCTGATCGACGATCTCGTCGCGCCGGCAATTCTCGATTTTGCCCGCCGCGAGGCGAAGAAGATGCTGGTCGGCAAGACCGCGAGCGGGCCGTCATGCAAGCAGGAAGAAATCAATTCCCTGATGATCTCGCTCGCGCGCGCGGGAAAACGCGTGGTGCGGCTGAAGGGCGGCGACCCGATGATTTTCGGCCGCGCCGGCGAGGAGATCGCCGCCTGCCGCGCCGAGGGCATTCCGGTCGAAGTCGTGCCCGGCGTCACCGCCGCGCAAGGGGCGGCGAGCCGGCTCGCCATTTCGCTCACCCATCGGCGCGCGGCGCGGCGGCTGCAATATGTCACCGGCCACGCCGAGGACGGACATCTTCCCGCCGATTTCGATTGGCCGAGCCTCGCCGATCCGACGGCCACCACGGTTGTTTACATGCCGATCAGGACGATTGCCGAGTTCGCGCAAAAAGCGATCGAGCACGGTCTTGATCCCACAACGCCCGCGATTGCGGTCGCGCGCGCGACCCGGCCCGACGAGGCGGTGATCGAAGCATCGATTGCCGATTTGCCCGCGCGCATTGCCGCCGCTTCGCCCGGCGGCCCATTGGTCGTGATGATTGGCCGCGCGCTCGACGAATATCGCGCCGCCCGTGCTGATGTTTCAAAATCGCTGCGGAAATCGAAATCGACCGGCTGAAGATTTCACGTCTCGATCGTCGCGAGCGCCTGGCCCTCGGCCACGACGGCACCTTCCTCGACCAGGATCGCTTTCAGCGTTCCGCTTTTCGGCGCCAGCACCGGAATCTCCATCTTCATGCAATTGAGCAAGATGATTGTATCGCCTTCGCTCACCTTGGCGCCGGGTGTCACCTCCAATTTCTGCACTATGCCGTTCAGTTCGGAGGTAACCTTGATCTCGGGCATATTTCCATCCGGCGGGGCGCTGGATTTGCGAAGGGCACCATGCGCTTGCTAGATCACGGGGCGGCCTGTCAAGGCGGTTGGGGTGGCGTGCATGAGTTGGAAGCCTGAACTCGAAGAGCTGAAGAAGCGGAAGGCCCTCGCCAAGAAAATGGGCGGCGCCGAAAAGGTGAAGCGCCACCGCGACGCCGGCAAGCTCACGGTGCGGGAGCGCATCGACAAATTGCTCGACCCCGAAAGCTTCCGCGAGATCGGCACCATCGCGGGCAAGGGCAGCTACGACGAGAGCGGCGAGCTCGTCGATTTCATGCCCGCCAATTTCGTGATCGGCCGCGGCAAGATCGAAGGCCGGCCCGTCGTGGTCGGCGGCGATGATTTCACCGTGCGGGGGGGCGCCGCCGACGCCGCGATCCGCGGCAAGCAGGTGATGGCCGAGCAGATGGCGCACGAGCTTCGGCTGCCGCTGATCCGGCTCGTCGATGGCACCGGCGGCGGCGGCTCGGTGAAGACGATCGAGACCATGGGCTTTACTTACGTGCCCGCGAATCCCGCCTGGGACTGGGTGATCGCAAATCTCGCGCAAGTGCCGGTGGTGGCGCTTGGCCTTGGCTCGGTCGCGGGGCTCGGTGCCGCGCGCCTCGTCTCCAGCCACTATTCGGTGATGGTCGAGGGGCTCTCGCAGATGTTCATCGCGGGGCCCCCTGTGGTCGCCCGCATCGGGCAGAACCTCACCAAGGAAGAACTCGGTGGTGCTTCCATCCACGCCAAGGCCGGCGCGATCGACGACGTGGTGGCGAGCGAAGAGGAGGCCTTCGCGCGCGCCCGCGGATTCCTCTCGTATCTCCCTTCATCCGTATACGAATTGCCGCCGCGCGGACCGATCACGGACGACCCCGAGCGGCGCGAGGAATTTTTGATCGAGGCCGTGCCCCGCGACCGCCGCAAGGTTTATGATATGCGGAAGATCGTGAACGCAGTCGTCGACCGCGACAGCTTCTTCGAAATTGGCAGAACGTACGGCGGCTCGGCGATCGCAGGCTTGGCACGTCTCGACGGCTGGCCGGTGGCGGTGCTCGCGAGCGATCCGTTCTTCTACGGCGGGGGTTGGACAGCGGAGGCCTCGCAAAAGGTCACGCGCTTCGTCGATCTCGCCAACACGTTTCATTTGCCGGTGGTGAACTTCGTCGATGTGCCGGGCTTCGTCATCGGTCTCGAGGCCGAAAAAGCCGGCACCATTCGTCACGGCGCCCGCACGCTCGCAGCGATCTATCAGGCGCGCGTGCCGTGGTGCTCGGTTTTGGTCCGCAAGATTTTCGGCGTCGCCGGCGCCGGCCACACCAACCACGCGCGGCTGCATTATCGTTTCGCGTGGCCCTCGGGCGATTGGGGCTCGCTGCCGATCGAGGGCGGCATCGAAGCGGCTTATCGCTCCGATCTCGAAGCCTCGAAAGAGCCGGAAAAATTACGCGTCGAGATCGAGGAGCGCTTGAATCGCTTTCGCTCGCCGTTTCGCACCGCCGAGACGTTTCTGGTCGAGGAGATCGTCGATCCGCGCGACACGCGCCCGCTCGTCTGCGAGTTCGCCAATCTTGCCGCGAAGCTCCGGGAGCCCGGCCCGGTCGCGACGCCGCTCAGACCCTGATTAAGCCGCGAGCAATCCGCCCATCTTGGCGAGCGTGGCGAGGTGATGATCGGCGTCGCCGAACGAGACGTCGATCGCCATCGCGCGCTTGAAATAATGGCCGACCTTGTACTCCATCGTCATGCCGATGCCGCCGTGGAGCTGCGTCGCGGTCTTGCCGACGAAGCGGCCGGAGCGGCCGATCTGCACCTTGGCGGCGGCGACCGACTTGTGGCGCTCCACCGCGTTCGGCTCCGCCGCCATCATGGCGGCAAGCATCGCCATCGAGCGCGCCTGTTCCGTCGCCATCAGCATGTCGACGGCGGCGTGTTGCAGTACCTGGAAATTGCCGATCGGCACGCCGAACTGCTTGCGGGTCTTGAGATAATCGGTGGTGACTTCGTGCATCACGGTCATCGCGCCGACGGCTTCGGCGGAGAGCGCCGCCATCGCCTCGTCAACGACGCGCTCAATCACCGGCGAAGCCTTTCCCGGATCGCCGATCACGTCTTCGGCTCCGATTTTCACGCCGGCGAGCGTGACCTCGGCGGCGCGAAGGCCATCGATGGTTTGATAGCCGCGGATCGAAACGCCCTTCGCCTTGGCATCGACGAGAAAGAGTCCGATGCCGTCGCGCTCGCGCTGCTTGCCGGAAACGCGCGCTGAAACGATAAGTTTGTCGGCGCTGTCGCCGTGCAAGACGATGCCCTTGGCGCCGTCGAGCACATAGCCGGCGCCGTCCTTCTTCGCGCTCGTCGCCACATCGGCAAGATCGTAGCGCGACTGCCGCTCGGAATGCGCGAGCGCGAGAACGAGGCTTCCGTCGGCGATTTTCGGAATGAGGCCCGCGCGCAGCACTTTGCTTCCCGCGTGGCGCAACACGCCGCCCGCGAGCACCACGGTCGCGAGATAAGGCTCGAGTACGAGCGCGCGCCCCATCGCTTCCATCACGATCATGATGTCGACCGGGCCGCCGCCGATGCCGCCGTCTTCCTCCGCGAAGGGCAGCGCCAAGATGCCGAGGTCGGCATATTGCTTCCACAGCGCACGGCTAAAGCCGCCCGGTTCCTTCATATAAGCGGTGCGTTGCTCAAAGCCGTAGCGGTCCGACAAGAGCCGCCCAACGCTCTCTTGCAGCAGGCGCTGCTCCTCACTCAACTCGAAGTCCATTTGCTTAAAGCCCCAAGCTCTTAAAGACCCAAGATCGCCTTCGCGATGATGTTTTTCTGAATTTCGTTCGAGCCGCCATAGATCGAAATTTTGCGCCAATTGAAGAAGGTCGGCGCGAGCGGGGCGGCGTAGTCCGGCCCGATCGGCGGCTCGTTGACGCGATCGTCTTCGATCTGCTCCGGCTGATAGGGCAGGCCGTAGGGCCCGACGACCTCGAACAGCAATTCGCTGATCGTCTGCTGGATTTCCGAGCCCTTGATCTTGAGAATTGACGAGGCGGGATCGGGTTTGTTGCTGTTGCCGTTTTTCGCGGCGGCGACGACGCGGAGCTGCGTCATCTCGAGCGCCTTAAGCTCGACCTCGACCGCGGCGATCTTGGTGCGGAAACGCTCGTCATCGATCATCGGCTTGTCGCCGACGCGCTCGATCGAGGCGAGTTCTTTCAAGCGGCGGATGCGCTCCTTGGAAAGGCCGACGCGCGCAATGCCAAAGCGCTCGTTGCCGAGCAGGAACTTGGCGTAATCCCAGCCCTTGTTCTCCTCACCGACGAGGTTTTCCAGCGGCACCTTGACGTCGTCGAAGAAGACCTCGTTCACCTCGCGGCTGCCGTCGATGGTCTGGATCGGCCGCACGGTGATGCCCGGCGTCTTCATGTCGATCAGCAGAAACGAAATACCCTCCTGCTTTTTCGAGTCCGGATTGGTGCGCACGAGGCAGAAAATCCAATCGGCGTATTGCGCGAGCGTAGTCCAGGTCTTTTGGCCGTTAACGACGTAATGGTCGCCGGCGCGCTTGGCGGTGGTCTTCAGCGAAGCGAGATCCGAGCCCGAGCCCGGTTCGGAAAATCCCTGACACCACCAATCGTCGATATTGGCGATCCGCGGCAGAAACTTCTTTTTCTGCGCTTCGTTGCCGAAGGCGATGATGACGGGGCCGACCATGTAGACGCCGAATTGCAGCGGCGAAGGCGCCGGCGCCTGCTGCATTTCGTCGAGAAAAATGTATTGCTTCACCGGACTCCAGCCGGTGCCGCCCCACTCCGTCGCCCAATGCGAAACCGCCCAGCCTTTTTTATTGAGGATGCGCTGCCAGGTGACGATGTCCTCTTTCCCGATCTTTTTTCCCTCCACCATCTTGCGGCGGATGTTTTCCGGCAGACTCTTCTTGAAGAACGAGCGCACCTCGTCGCGGAAGGCGGTTTCCTCGTCGTTGAAGCGAAGGTCCATGATATTGCCTCAGTGGATTTCGAACAGGCCGGCAGCGCCCATGCCGCCGCCGATGCACATAGTGACGATGCCGCGCTTGGCCTTGCGGCGCGCGCCCTCGATCAGAATATGGCCGGTCATGCGCGCGCCGCTCATGCCGTAGGGATGGCCGATCGAGATCGCGCCGCCGTCGACATTGAGACGATCTTGCGGAATGCCGAGCCGGTCGCGGCAATACAGCGCCTGGCTCGCGAACGCCTCGTTCAATTCCCAAATATCGATGTCGCTGATCTTGAGTCCTTGATTCTTCAGGAGCTTCGGTACGGCGAAGACGGGGCCGATGCCCATCTCGTCCGGCTCGCAGCCCATCACCGCGAAGCCGCGGAAGGTGCCGAGCGGGGTCAGCCCCTTCTTCTCGGCGAGCTTCGCCTCCATCACGACGCAGGCCGAAGCGCCGTCGGAAAGCTGGCTTGCATTGCCGGCGGTGATGAAGGCGCCCTCGCGCACCGGCTTCAGCGCGCGCAGGCCCTCGATCGTGGTGTCGCCGCGGTTGCCCTCGTCTTTCTTCAGCTCGACCTCTTCGAAGGTTTCTTCCTTGGTGTCCTTGTTGACATTTTTCTTCGTGGTCTTGAGCGGCACGATCTCAGCGTCAAAACGGCCGGCCGCCTGGCTCGCGGCCGTCCGCTTCTGGCTCACCAGCGCGAACTGATCCTGTGATTCACGCGTCACCTGGTAGCGCTCGGCGACGATGTCGGCGGTCTCGATCATGCTCATATAGATCGCGGGCTTATGCTCGACGATCCATTTGTCGGGGACGGGCGGAACGCGGCCGTCCTGCACGAGGCTGATCGACTCGAGCCCGCCCGCAACAAGCACTTGCGCCTCGCCCGACATGATACGCTGCGCCGCGAGCGCGATCGTCTGCAGCCCGGAGGAGCAAAAGCGGTTGACCGTCATGCCGCCGGTCGTGACCGGGAGACCCGCCCGGATCGCCGCCTGGCGCGCGATGTTGCCGCCGGTCGCCCGCTCGGGCAGTCCGCAGCCCATGATCACGTCCTCGACTTCGCCCGGATCGATCTTGGCGCGGGCCACCGCGTGCTTGATCACATGGCCGCCGAGTTCGGCGCCGTGAGTCATGTTGAAGGCACCGCGATAGGCCCGGCCGATTGGCGTGCGGGCGGTGGAAACGATGACGGCATCATGCATGGCAAGCTCCTTTCAAGCGGCTGATTTTTTCGCGCCGAACGACGCGAAACTTCCATTTTCGGCGGCGAGCCGCGTCAATAGCGGCGAGGGATCGAGCGACTTATTGCCCGAGACCTTGGCGTAATGCGCGAGCTGGTCGCGTACATAAGCGAGGCCCACATGATCGGCATAGTACATCGGCCCGCCGCGCCAGATTGGCCAGCCATAGCCATAGACCCAGATCACGTCGATGTCGCTCGCGCGGTAGGCGATGCCCTCGTCGAGGATCTTCGCGCCTTCGTTGATCATCGGGAAGATCAGCCGCTCGACGATCTCCTTCTTGTCGATCTGGCGGCGGGGAATCCCGAGCCGCTTCGACGCGGCACCAATGATTTCCTCGACCTCGGGATCGTTGATCGGCGAGCGCGAGCCTTTTTCGTAGATGTAGAAGCCGCGTCCGGTCTTCTGGCCGTAGCGCCCCATGTCGGCGAGCTGATCGGCGATTTCGTTCCGGGTGCCGAGCGCCTTGCGGATGCGCCAGCCGACGTCAATGCCGGCAAGATCGCTCATCGCGAACGGCCCCATCGGGAAGCCGAATTCGACCGCCGCCGCGTCCACGTCGCGCGGCAACGCGCCCTCTAAGAGTAGCCGCTCCGCCTGGTTTTGCCGCGGCGACAGCATGCGATTGCCGACGAAGCCGTGGCAGACGCCGACGACGACCGGCACCTTGCCGATCTTGCGGCCGACTGCCATCGCGGTGGCGAGCACGTCGGGGGCGGTTTCCTTGCCGCGCACGATTTCCAGGAGCTTCATCACATTGGCGGGACTGAAAAAGTGCGTGCCGAGCACTTCCTTCGGCCGCTTGGTGATCTGCGCGATCTGGTCGACGTTGAGATAAGACGTGTTGGTCGCGAGCACCGCGCGTGGCTTCGCGAGCTTGTCGAGCGCGCCGAACACTTGTTTCTTGATTTCCATTTCCTCGAATACAGCCTCGATCACGATGTCGGCGTCCTTCGCCGCCTCCATCGAGGTTGCACCTTTCAACAGCGAGAAGCGCTTGTCGGCTTCTTCTTGCTTGAGCGCGCCGCGTTGCACGCTGATCTGATAATTCTTCTGGATGGTGTCGAAGCCGCGCTTGAGCGCCTCTTCGTTGGTCTCGATCACCGTCACCGGAATGCCGGCATTGGCGAAGCTCATGGAAATGCCGCCGCCCATGGTGCCGGCGCCGATCACGGCGGCGCGCGTCACCTCGCGCGGCCTCAGGCCCGCGGGCATGTCCGGGATTTTTGCCGCCTCGCGTTCGGCGAAGAAAATATAGCGTTGCGCCTTCGACTGCTCGCCGCCGACGAGCTTCACGAACAGCTCGCGCTCGCGCTTCAATCCGTCGTCGACCGGCATCGTCACGGCCGCCCGCACCGCTTCGATTGCCGCGAGCGGGGCCTCTAACCCGCGCGATTTCTTCGCCACGTTCGCCGCCGCCTCGTTGAATTTGTCGGGGTGCGAGCGGAACGGCGCGATTTTCTCGTCGAGATCGCGCACGTGTTTGAGCGGCCGCTTTTCGGCGATCACTTTTTTCGCGAAGGCGACGGCGCCCTTGACGAGATCGCCCTCGATGATTTCGTCGACGAGGCCGACGGCAAGCGCGTCCTTCGCCGGAATCGGATCGCCGCTTAAAATCATCGCGAGGCTCTTTTCGACGCCGACGAGGCGGGGCAAAAGCTGCGTACCGCCGGCGCCCGGAATGATGCCGAGCTTGATTTCGGGAAGCCCGAGCCGCGTGCCGGGTGCTGCCACGCGGAAATGACAGGCAAGCGTCACCTCCAGCCCGCCGCCGAGCGGCGTGCCGTGCACGGCGGCGATCGTCGGCTTCTGGATTTTTTCGATAGCCGCAATCACTTCGCTCAGGCCGGGCGGCTTCATCGGCTTGCCGAATTCGGTGATGTCGGCGCCAGCCATGAACGTGCGGCCCGCGCCCGTGAGCACGATCGCCTCGACGCTCTTGTCCTCGGCGGCCTTGGTGAAATTTTCCAGCATGCCCGCGCGCACTTCATGCTTGAGCGCGTTCACAGGCGGATTGTCGACCACGATGACGGCGACCGCGCCGTCGTGCTGCATACTGACTGGACCTGACACGGTGGCGTTCCTTCCCCTCCGGCCGATTTTGCTCGGCGCCTTTATTCCGAAATCTGCGCCTGCTTGTTCGTGGCAAGCAAGCCGCCGTTGAAAGCTAAATGGCTGCTAGAAGCTCGAATTTCGTATTCCGCATTGCGGAATATTGTTCTGCAAGATTGACCAAGACGCTAGGAATTGCTTCGATCGCTGTCAATTCATGCCTGTCATTCCGGCGTTGGATGGCTTCGGTGACCGCTTACGAAACATGGAGCACGGAAGCTCGTCGCGGGCTGGGCGCAGCGGCGGCGTCCGGGCATGACCGCAAATTCGTAGTCGCCTTGGCGCGCGGTCTCGACGTGCTCCGTGCCTTCACCGCGACCGAGGGCCTACTCGGCAATCAGGAGATCGCGACGCGCGCGGGCCTTCCGAAGGCGACCGTCTCGCGGCTCACCTACACGCTCACCAAGCTCGGCTATCTCACCCATCACGAGCGGCTTTCGAAATATCAATTGGCGCCGGCGGCACTTTCGATCGGCTACTCGGCGCTCGCCAATATGCGCATCCGCGAGGTCGCGCGGCCCTATATGCAGGAGCTCGCGAACTACACCGGCGCTTCGGTCGCGCTTGGCAGCCGCGACCGCCTGAACCTGATCTATATCGAGCATTGCCGAAGTGCTGCTTCGATGATGCTTCGCCTCGATCTTGGCGCCCGCATTCCGATCGCCACCACGGCGATGGGCCGTGCGCTTTTGGCCGCGACGCCGGAAAAAGAGCGCATCTGGCTGATGGATCACATGGCGCGCCGCGAAGGCGAGCGCTGGCCGAAGGTGCGCACGGGAATCGAACAGGCGATCAAGGATTTCTCGACCCAGGGATTTACGATGTCGGTCGGCGACTGGCAGCCGGACGTGCGGGCCGTGGGCGTACCGCTGGTTCCGGCCGACGGCTCGGGGGCTTTCGCTTTTAATTGTGGCGCGCCCGCGTTTCAATTGACGCGCGACCGGCTCGAAAACGATATCGGTCCGCGCCTTGTGAATATGGCGCGAAATGTGGAAGCTGCCCTAAGTGGCCGTTAGAGCCGCCGGGTATAATCTAAAGGGGACGGGAAGTATGTCCGGGAGCGCAAACTTTCGGCAATCGAGCGCAATTCGTTTCTGATCGAGCCGGGGTCATGGACTCGATGGTGTCGGATCGCGTGGACGCGAAACAATCCGCTACGCAGCCGCGTAGCGGCGGCCCTTTGCTCGCCGTCAAGAATGTCGGCGTGCATTTCGGCGGCATTATCGCGCTCGACGACATTTCGTTCGATCTGCCGGAGGGAATGCTGCTCGGATTGATCGGCCCGAACGGCGCTGGCAAGACCACCCTGTTCAATTGCTTGAGCCGCCTCTACATCCCCGCCAAGGGCGATATCCTATTCAACGGCCAAAGCATTCTAGGCCAGCCCGCGCACAAGATCTGCGACATCGGGATTGCGCGCACGTTCCAGAATCTCGCTTTGTTTCCACGCATGTCCGTCTTCGACAATGTCCGGGTCGGCGGCCATCGCAAGAGCCGCAGCGACTTTCTGAGCGACGCGCTTCGCCTACCGCATGTCCGGCGGCAGGAAGATGAGCTTGCGCGGAACGCGGAAGAGTTGATCGATTATTTCGATTTGAAGAATTACGCCACGCGTGGCGTCGCGGATCTGCCGTTCGGCATCCAGAAGCGGGTCGAATTCGCCCGCGCACTCGCGGCGCGTCCGAGCCTTCTCTTGCTCGACGAGCCCGCGAGTGGCCTCAACCACGAGGAAGTGGGCGAGCTTTCCCACCTCATTCGCCGGGTTCGCGATGAGCGCAAGCTCACCGTGCTTCTCGTCGAGCATCACATGAATCTGGTGATGTCGATCTGCGATCGCGTCGTCGTGCTCGATTTCGGCCGCAAGATCGCCGAGGGCTCGCCCGCGCAAGTGCAAAAGGATCCCGAGGTCATCCGCGCCTATCTCGGGACGACAAAGTGATGAGCACGATGCTGTTGCAGGCGAAAAATATCTGCGCCTATTACGGCCCGACCCAGGTGCTACACGGGCTCGACCTCGCGATCGCCGAGGGCGGCATCACGACGCTGCTCGGCGCCAACGGCGCCGGCAAGACCACGATTTTGCGCTCGGTCTGCGGCATGGTGCGCACGACCGGCGAGATCCGCTTTCGCGGCCACGAGATCGCGGACAAGGCGACCGAGGATATCGTGCGGCTTGGAATCGCGCACGTGCCGGAGGGCCGCGGCACGTTTGTGCGCCTCACCGTCGAGGAAAATCTCCAGCTTGGCGCCATCACGCGCGGCAACAAGGTGGAAATCGCCACCGACGTCGAGCGCGTGTTCGGCTATTTCCCGCGCCTGCGCGAGCGCTACCGGCAGCAGGCCGGCACGCTGTCCGGCGGCGAGCAGCAAATGCTCGCGATCGGCCGCGCGATGATGCTGCGGCCGAAGCTGCTGTTGCTCGACGAGCCTTCCTTCGGCCTCGCGCCGCTCATCGTGCAGGAGGTCTTCTCGATCCTCAAACAAATGAACCAGCGCGAAAAAGTGAGCATTTTTCTCGTCGAGCAAAACGCGGCACTTGCCCTCGATCTCGCCGACCAGGCCTATCTCTTGGAGACGGGCCGCGTCGTCATGGCCGGCGCGGCGCGCGAGCTTCGCGAAGACGAGAATATCCGCCGCGCCTATCTCGGTTACTAGAGGAGCCATGGAACTCTTTCTGCATCAGGTGCTCGCGGGCCTCGCTACAGGCGGTATTTACGCCTGCATGGCGCTCGCCATCGTCATGATCTACCAGGCGATCGACCACCTGAACTTCGCGCAAGGCGAGATGGCGATGTTCTCAACCTTCATCGCCTGGCAGTTGATCGAGTGGGGATTTCCCTATTGGGCGGCGTTCTTTCTCACGCTCGCGATCTCCTTCGCCGGCGGTTACATGATCGAGCGCGTGATCATGAGGCCGCTGCATAACGCGCCGATCCTCAGCCACGTCGCGATGTTCATCGCCCTGTTCGCGATTTTGAACAGCGCGGCCGGCTTTATCTGGGATTATCAGGTGAAGAATTTTCCGACGCCGTTCGGGACCAAGTCCATCCTCGGTGAAGGCCTACTCAGCGCGCACGACGCCGGCATGATCGGCGCCACGGTCGTGATGCTCCTCTTTCTTTTCCTTTTCTTCCGCTACACCCGCATCGGCCTCTCCATGCGCGCGGCCGCGGCCAATCCCGAATCCGCCCGCCTCGTCGGCATCCGCGTCGGCTGGATGTTGGCGCTCGGCTGGGGGATGGCGGCCTCGATCGGTGCCGTCGCCGGAATGCTGATCGCGCCGGTGGTGTTCCTGGAACCGAATATGATGTCGAGTATCCTCTTGTACGGGTTCGCGGGTGCGGTCGTCGGCGGCCTAACCAGCCCCGCGGGTGCCGTTGTTGGCGGGCTTATGGTCGGCGTCATCGAAAATCTCGCCGGAACCTTCATCCCGGTGATCGGCCGCGAGTTGAAGCTGACGATCGCGCTCGCGCTGATCGTTCTTGTCCTGACCGTGAAGCCGAGCGGGCTTTTCGGGCGAACCGTCGTGCATAGGGTCTGATGCGATGAATACCGCTGCACCCGTCAGCAAACGCAGGGCTTACGAAGCGCCGGCCTATTGGCGTTGGCTCGGTTTTCTGATTGTCGCGGCGATCGCGTTGCCCCTGCCGTTTTTGCTGAAGAACTTTTTCATCTTTCAGCTCACGCTCGCGATGGTCTACGCCATCGCGATCCTCGGTCTCAATCTTTTGACTGGCTTCAACGGCCAGTTCTCGCTCGGCCACTCCGCCTTCTTTGCGCTCGGCGCCTACACCGCGGCGATCCTCATGGACCAGTACGACGTCTCCTATTACTGGACGCTGCCGGTCGCCGGCATTGTTTGTTTCGTGGCGGGCTTTCTATTTGGCTTGCCTGCTTTGCGGCTTGAAGGAGTTTATCTAGCACTTGCCACCTTCGCGCTCGCGATCTCGATGCCGCAAATTCTCAAGCTGTCTCCGCTCGAGCATTGGACGGGAGGCGTGCAGGGGATCGTCCTGATCAAGCCCAATGCGCCGTTCGGCTTGCCGCTCAACCCCGATCAATGGCTCTATTTCTTCGTATTCGCGGTCGCGGCGCTGCTATTTTTCTGCGCTTACAATTTGGTCAGTAGCCGCACCGGGCGCGCCATCAAAGCCATTCGCGACAACCCCGTCGCCGCGCGAACCATGGGCGTCAATCTTTCGCTGTATAAATCGCTCACATTCGGCGTCAGTGCCCTTTATACCGGAATTGCCGGCGCGCTCGGCGGCATCGCGGTTCAATTCGTCGCGCCCGACAGTTTCACGTTCGGCCTTTCGATCGCACTTTTCGTCGGCCTTGTTGTCGGCGGCGTGGGATCGATCGGGGGTGCCTTGTTCGGGGCATGGTTCGTCTTATTCGTGCCCAATATCGCCGAGCAAGTATCGAAGGGCCTTGCCGGCGCCGTATACGGGGTGATGCTTGTGCTCCTGATTTACCTAATGCCATTCGGCTTGGCCGGATTGGTTCGAATGGCCGCGATGCGCTTCGCGCGAGCGAAGCGTTAAGCGGCTGCTTTCCGAGGGAGGTTGAGATGAAAACACACTATCTAATCCCGGCAATCGTGCTGGGAATGGCGTTGGCCGCGAGTCCCGCGTCCGCGCAGAAGAAATACGACGTGGGCGCGACCGATACCGAAATCAAGATCGGCAACATCATGCCCTATAGCGGGCCTGCGTCCGCTTACGGCGTGATCGGCAAGGCGATCGACGCCTACTTCAAGAAGATCAATGCCGAACAAGGCGGCATCAACGGCCGCAAAATAAACTTCATTTCCTACGACGACGGCTACAACCCGGCGAAGGCGGTCGAACAGGCCCGCAAGCTCGTGGAAAGCGATGAGGTGCTCTTCATCCTCAATTCGCTCGGCACGCCTTCCAACTCGGCGATTCAGAAATATATGAACGCCAAGCAGGTGCCGCAACTTTTCGTCGCCACCGGCGCGACGAAGTGGGGCGATCCGAAGAACTTCCCCTGGACGATGGGCTGGCAGCCCCCGTATCAGAGCGAGGCGCGGATTTATGCCGCCTACATCCTCAAGAACAAGCCGAACGCCAAGATCGGAATCCTCTACCAGAACGACGATTTCGGTAAGGATTATCTCAAGGGCCTGAAGGACGGCCTCGGCGACAAGGCGAAGTCGCTGATCGTTTCCGAGCAGCCCTACGAGGTCACCGATCCGACGATTGACTCCCAGGTCATCAACCTGAAGGGTGCGGGCGTCGATACCTTGGTGACGATCACCACCCCGAAATTCGGCGCACAGACCATCAAGAAGGTCGCCGAACTCGGCTGGAAGCCCACGCATATCATCACGAACGTGTCGGCCTCGGTCGGCGGCGTGTTGAAGCCGGCGGGCCTCGAGAACTGCAAGGATATCTTGTCGACCGCTTACCTCAAGGACGCGAGCGATCCGACCTGGAAGGATGACGCCGGTCTGAAGAACTGGATCGCCTTCATGGATAAATACATGCCGGACGCGAACAAGGCCGACGGAAGCCTGGTGTACGGATATTCCGTTGCGCAAACGATGGTGCAAGTGCTGAAGCAGGCCGGTGATAATCTCACGCGCGAGAATATCATGAAGCAGGCCGCAAGCTTGAAGGACGTGCAGCTCGAAATGGCGCTGCCGGGCGTCAAGCTCAACACCAGCGCCACCGATTTCTATCCCTTCGATCAGATGCAGATGATGCAATTCGGAACGGACAGCTGGAAGTTGTTCGGCCCGGTCATCACCGGCGGCGTGGCGAGCGCCACCTAAACTTTCTTTCGCCTTCGCGATTAGCCCTCCCCGGCGATTGTCGGGGAGGGTTTTTTATTTGACGGCGAGGGGTAAAATTCGAGAGGATCGGCTTATGAGAAGAACGAAACCGCCGTTCCGCGCCGACATGGTCGGCAGCCTGCTCCGCACCGCGCCGCTGAAAGAGGCGCGCACCAAGCATGAAAAGGAAGAAATCAGCGCCGAAGCGCTGAAAGCGGTCGAGGACCGCGAGATCGAAAAAATCGTCAAGCGGCAGGAAGAAGTGGGCTTGCAGCTCGCGACCGACGGCGAGTTCCGCCGCGCCTGGTGGCATTTTGATTTCCTAAAGATGCTCGACGGCGTCGAGCTCTACGATACCCGCGAGGGCATTCAGTTCAGCGGCGTCCAGACCAAAGCCGAGAACGTGCGGGTGACCGGCAAGGTCGATTTTCTCGCCGATCATCCGATACTGGCGCATTTCAAGTTCCTGAAGGCGCATACGCGCGCGGTGCCAAAGATGACGATTCCCTCGCCATCGGTCTTGCACTATCGCGGCGGCCGCGCGGCCATCAGCAAGGAAGCCTATCCCGATCTCGATCTCTTCTTCGACGATCTTGCCAAGGCCTATCGCAAGGCGGTGCACGCCTTTTACGACGCCGGCTGCCGCTATCTGCAGCTCGACGACACGGTTTGGGCTTATCTGTGTTCGGAAGATCAGCGAAAAAAAGCGCGGGGGCGCGGCGAGGATGTTGAGAAGCTCCCGGGCATCTATGCCCGCACGATCAATTATGCGATCGCGGAGCGCCCCAGCGACATGACGATCACGACGCATGTCTGCCGCGGCAATTTCCGCTCGACCTGGATTTCCGAAGGCGGCTACGAGCCGGTCGCTGAAATTCTGCTGGGTGGCGTCGATTACGACGGCTACTTCCTCGAATACGATACGGAGCGCGCCGGCGGTTTCGAGCCGCTGCGCTTTCTGCCCAAGGGCAAGAAAATCGTCGTGCTCGGCCTCGTCACGTCGAAGTCGGGGACGCTCGAGAAAAAGGACGACATCAAGCGGCGGATCGAAGAGGCGACGAAATACGCCGGCCTCGATCAGTTTAGCCTCTCGCCGCAATGCGGCTTCGCCTCGACCGAGGAAGGCAACGTCCTCGCCGAGGAAGAACAATGGGCGAAGCTGCGGATGATCGTCGAACTCGCCGACGAAGTGTGGGGAAAGGCCTGAGCCTTCAGCCCGCCGGGCTCGGCTTGAGGGGCCTCCGAAAAACTTGACCGGCGCCGCCGAGCCGGCGGTGGAGCTTGTCGAGCATGAGGTAAATTACGGGCGTCGTGTAGAGCGTCAGTATTTGCGAAACCAAGAGCCCGCCGATGATCGTGATGCCGAGCGGCCGGCGCAATTCCGATCCCGGGCCCGAGGCGATGATAAAGGGCACGGCGCCCAGGAGCGAGGCCATCGTCGTCATCAGGATCGGCCGGAAGCGTTCCATGCATGCCTCGAAGATCGCCTTCTCGGGCGAAAGCCCGCGCTGCCGCTCGCCCTCGAGCGCGAAGTCCACGAGCATGATGCCGTTTTTCTTCACGATGCCGATCAGCAAAATGATCCCGATGAAGGCGATCACGGTGAGCTCGCTCCCGGTGACGAGAAGCGCCAACAATGCTCCGAGCCCGGCGGAGGGCAGCGTCGAGATGATCGTCAGAGGATGCGCGAGGCTCTCATAGAGCACGCCGAGCACGATATAGACCGCGATCAGCGCGGCGAGAACGAGGAGCGGTTGCGCGCCCGCCGATTGCGCGAAGGCCTGCACGTCGCCGGCAAAATTGGAACGGATCGAGTCGGGCAGATGCATCTCCGCGACCGTCTGTCGAAGGTCGTTCGTTGCCTGCTCGATATTTGCATCCGGTTTCAGATTGTAGGTGATGGTGATCGACGGAAACTGGCCTTGATGATTGATCACGAGCGGCGCGGTCGATCGCTCGAAACGCGCGACGCTGGAGAGCGGAACCTGCGTATTGCCCGCGCCTTTCACGTAAATGCGCGACAAGTCGGACGGATCGCGCTGGAAGGCGGGATCGATCTCGAGGATCACTCGATACTGGTTGCGTTGCGTGAAGATCGTGGAAATTTGCCGCTGGGCGAATGCATTGTTCAACGCATTGTCGATGTCCGAAATATTGACGCCGAGCGTCGCCGCGGTGACCCGGTCGATCACGACATTCGCCTGCAATCCGCCCTGCTCGCGGTCGGTGGTGACGTCGACGAGACCCGGTATGGCGCGCGCTCGCTCGACAACGCGCGGCACCCATTGTTGCAGTTCGTCCAGATCCGTTCCCCACAGGGTGAATTGATATTGCGATTTTCCGCTGCGGCCGCCGACGCGGACGTCGGCGGCCGGCACCATGAACACACGCAGTCCCGCAAGTTTCGCGAGCTTTACCCGTAAGCGATTGACCACCTGCGCCGTCGTGGTGCCGCCGCGATCCGAAAGCGATTTGAGGCTGATGAACATCCGGCCCTGGTTGACCGAGGGATTGAAGCCCGAGGCTCCAACGGAAGAACCGACGCCGTCCACCGCCGGGTCCGCAAGCACGATTTCGACGGCGCGTTGCTGCAAATCGCGCATCGCCGCGAAGGAAACATCGGTCGATGCCTCGGTACTGCCGAAGACGAGGCCGGTATCGTCCTGTGGAAAAAAACCCTTCGGTACTTTGACGTAGAGGAACACCGTGAGGGCGACGGTCGCGATCATGACGAGGATCGTCAGCAGGCGAAAGCGCAGCACGGCCGAGAGCGTCCACGCATAAAATGCGATCATGTGAGAGAGCACGCTCTCCATGGCGCGGTCGAACTGGGTGGCGTCCTTGCTCGGCGGCTCCTTGACGAAGTAGGCGCAGATCATCGGCGTCACCGAAATCGAGACGATCGTCGAGATTGCGACGGCGAAGGCGAGGGTGACCGAGAATTCGCGAAATAGGCGGCCGACGATTCCGCCCATGAACAGGAGCGGGATGAACGCGGCGATCAGCGAAACGCTGATCGAGACGACCGTAAAGCCGATCTGTCGCGCGCCTTCGACCGCCGAGCGCAACGGCGAGTGCCCCTTTTCAAGATTACGGAACATGTTTTCGATCATCACGATCGCGTCGTCGACGACGAAGCCGACCGAAACCGCGAGCGCCATCAGCGACAGATTGTCGATCGAAAATCCGGCGAGCCACATCGCGGCACAGGTTCCGGCGAGCGAGAGCGGCACCGTGATGCCGGCGGCGAGCGTCGGCGTGATCCGCCGCAGGAAGGCGAACACCACCATCATCACGAGCACGGCCGTCGCGAGCAGCGTGAGTTGCATGTCGGAAACGCTCGCCCGAATCGTCAGCGTGCGGTCGGTGAGCGTCGAAATCTTGACGCCGGCGGGAATCCAGCGCCTGAGTTCCGGAAGCAGAGTTTTGATCCGATCCACGGTCTCGATCACATTCGCATCCGCCTGTTTGGTGATGATCAGGAGGACCGAAGGCTGCTTGTTGAACCAGGCGGCCGAGAGCGTATTGCGCACGCCCTGCCGGATCGAAGCGACCGCCGAGAGGCGGACGACCGTTCCATCCGCGGCCTTGACGACGATCGGATCGTATTCGCGAGCATTCCGCATCTGGTCGTTGATCGCGATCGTACGCGCGAGTCGCACGCCGTCGAAAGCGCCCACAGGTCCGGCGGTGTTCGCATTGACGATCGCGGTACGCACGTCGTCCATATTGAGTCCCATCGAGGCGAGCGCGATCGGATTGACGCGCACGCGAATAGCGGGTTGCTCGGCACCGCTGACGGTCACGTCGGCTACGCCGTTGACCTGCAAAAGCCGCTGCGCAATCACGGTGTCGGCGGTGTCGTAAAGCGCGCTCGGCGTCATCGTGTCCGAGGTGAGCGCGAGAATAATGATCGGCGAAGCGGCGGGATTGAATTTTCGAAATGTCGGCAGCGACGGCAGGTCGCCAGGGAGATCGCTCAGCGCCGCATTGAGCGCCGCTTGCACGTCGCGCGCCGCGCGATCAATGCCGCGGCCGAGGTCGAATTGCACCGTAATGTTGGTGTTGCCGAGCGAACTGACCGAGGTGATTTCGGTGACGCCGGCGATTTCGCCGAGCCTGCGCTCGAGCGGTGCCGCCACCGTCGCGGCCATGGTGGCGGGATCGGCGCCGGGCCTGCTCGCCGAGACGCGGATGGTCGGAAAATCGACCGTCGGCAGGCTCGCCACCGGCAAAAACGAGTAGGCAACAAGGCCGACGAGAAAGAGCCCGATCGCCAAGAGCGTGGTGCCGATCGGCCGCCTGATGAAGGGGTAGGAGAAATTCATGGTCTACTCGGCCGCCCGCGGCGCAGGGGAAGGCGGTCCCTTGCGCTTCGGCCCGCTGCCCGGCGGCGTGAAGAACGACATCTTGCCGAGCCGCGCCTTCAACCGCTCCATCTCGAGATAAATGACCGGCGTGGTGTAGAGCGTCAGCAATTGGCTGAGCAAAAGACCGCCAACGATGGTGATGCCAAGCGGAAAACGCAGTTCCGATCCGGTGCCGCCGCCGAGCGCGAGCGGCAGCGCGCCGAAAAGCGCCGCGAGCGTCGTCATCATGATCGGCCGGAACCGAAGCTGTGAGGCCTTAATAATTGAATCGCGCGGCGACAGGCCCTCGACGCGTTCGGCCTGGAGCGCGAAGTCGATCATCATGATCGCGTTTTTCTTCACGATGCCCATCAGGAGCACGATGCCGATCAGCGCCACGATCGAAAGATCCTGTCCGCAGATCATGATCGCGAGCAACGCGCCGACGCCGGCCGAGGGCAGCGTCGTGAGAATCGTGAACGGATGAATAAAGCTCTCATAGAGCACGCCGAGAATAATGTAGATGGTCACGACCGCGGCGAGGATCAGCCAAGGCTCGCCAGCGAGCGATTTCGAGAACTCCGCCGCGTCGCCGGAATAGCTGCCTGTCACCGACGCCGGCATGCCGATATCAAGTTGCGCGGTGGAGATCGCGGCTACGGCGTCGGAGAGCGCGGCACCCGGGGCGAGGTTGAAGCTGAGCGTTGCCGCCGGAAACTGTCCCTCGTGCATGATCGCGAGCGGCGCAATGGTGCGCGTCAGCGTCGCGAACGCGCCGATCGGCACCTGCGTGGTGGGCGTCGCCGCCGTCTGCGTACTCGATTGCGTAAATCCGGTCAGTGAATTTTGCGCGGTCGTGACCGACGAATTCTGGATGGGGACCGCGGGGACGTAGAGCTTCGCGAGCGAGCCCGGATCGGTCTGGTATTGCGGCATCGCTTCCAGGATCACGCGATATTGGTTCGCTTGGCCGTAAATCGTCGAAATTTGCCGCTGGCCGAACGCGTCGTAGAGCGTATCGCTCACGACCTGCATCGAGATCCCGAGACGGCCCGCGAGTTCACGATCGACGTCGATGAGCGCGCGCAAGCCCCCTTCCTGTGCTTCGGAAGCGACTTCGCGCAAGACCGATTCCTTGCGTAGCCGTTGCGTGAGCTTGTCGGACCATTCGGTCACTTCGGCGGCGTCGGTTCCGGTGAGCGTGTATTGATACTGCGCCCGGCTCGCGCGCGTGCCGATCTGGATGTCCTGCACTGGCTGGAAATAAACGATGAGGCCGGGGATCGGCGCCACCAGCGCTTTCAGCCGCCCGATGATTTCCACCACGCCCGCGCTTCGATCGTTGCGCGGCTTCAGTGTGATCGTGAAGCGGCCCGCATTCGGCGTCGGATTGACGGTGCTCACGCCGGCCACCGAAATGACGCCGGTCACGTCCGGATCTTTGCGGATCGCCTCACCGGCAAGCGCTTGCAATCGCTGCATCTCGGTGAATGAAACTTCCACGCCCGCTTCCGACACTGCGGTGATCAGGCTCGTATCCTGCAGCGGCAAGAAGCCTTTCGGCACGACGATGTAGAGGAGGATCGTGGCCGCGAGCGTGAGCGCCGTCGTGATCAGCGTCGCCCGCTGGCGCGCGAGCACCCACTCAAGACTCTGGCGGTAGCCTTCCACGGTCCAGTCGAGCCATTCGTTGATTCGCGTCCCGAGCGGGTTTTGCTTGCCTTCGCTATGGCGCAAAAGCCGGCTGCACATCATCGGCGTCAGCGTCAACGAAACGACCGCCGAGGTGACGACCGCGATCGTGAGCGTCAGCGCGAACTCGCGGAACATGCGTCCGACGAGCCCGGTCATGAACAGGAGCGGAATAAAGACCGCGATCAGCGAAACGGTGAGCGAAATCACCGTGAAGCCGATCTCGCGCGCGCCGTGCAACGCCGCCTCGAACGGGCTTTCGCCTTCCTCCATGTGGCGCACGATGTTCTCGATCATCACGATCGCGTCGTCGACGACGAAGCCGGTACCGATCGTGAGCGCCATCAGCGACAAATTGTCGAGGCTGAATCCGCAAAACCACATCACGCCGAAGGTCGCGATCAGCGACAAGGGAAGGGCCACGCCCGCGATGATCGTCGCGCGGACCGTGCGGAGGAAAACCAGCACCACGAGGACGACGAGTGCCACGCTGAGCACGAGGGTGAACTGGACGTCGTGGACCGAAGCGCGAATGGTATCGGTGCGGTCGCTCACCACCGTGAGCTTGACGCCGGTCGGGATTGAGCGCTGCAGCCGCGGCAGCTCGGCGCGGACGCGCTGCACCGTCTCGATAACGTTGGCGCCGGGCTGGCGTTGGATGTCGATGATGATGGCGGGCTGGCCGTGATAGGAGCCGGACACCTTGTTGTTCTCGAGCCCTTCGATGATGTCGGCGACGTCGTCGAGCATCACCGGCGCGCCGTTCCTGTAGGCGACGACGACGGATTTGTAGGCGGATGCGACCGTGATCTGGTCGTTGGTGGCGATGGTGTAGGACTGGTGCGTGCCATCGAGCGAGCCCTTGGGCCCGGCGACGTTGGCGCCGACGATGGCCGCGCGCAAATCCTCTAGGCCGAGACTGTAGGAGGCAAGCCGCGCCAGATCCGCCTGGATTCGGATGGCGGGGCGAACGCCGCCTTCAACCGACACATGCCCGACGCCGCTCACCTCGCTCAGGCGTTGCGCGAGCAAGGTGTCGGCGAGGTCGCTGATCGCGCGCAAGGAAATCGTGTCCGACGTCAACACAAGCGTGATGACCGCCGTGTCCGCCGGATTCACCTTCGAATAGGTCGGCGGGTAGGGCAGATTGCGCGGCAGCGTCGATCCCGCGGCGTTGATCGCGGCCTGCACATCTTGCGCGGCACCATCGATGTCGCGGTTGAGGTCGAATTGCAGCGTGATCTGGCTGATCCCGTAGGAGCTCGAGGAGGTCATGGTGGTCAGCGCCGGGATCTGGCCGAACTGGCGCTCGAGGGGTGCTGTGACGAGCGAAGCGATGGTGTCGGGGCTCGCACCCGGAAGCTGTGTCGTCACCTGAATGGTCGGAAAGTCGACTTGCGGCAGCGCCGAGACCGGCAGCCACAAATAGCCGAGCACCCCCCCGAGCATCACCGCGACACCCAGCAACGACGTGGCGATGGGGCGGTGGATGAAGGGGGCGGAGACGTTCATTGCGGCGATCCTGGTGCTGCCTCGCTTCGCTTGCCGCGCTTTCCCTTGTCCGCGGGCTTGTCCGTCGGTTGCGCGGGCGCGGGATTGCCCGCGTCTTCGCGCTTCGAAATCACGATCTTGCTGCCGTCGGCGAGCCGCGTAAAACCCGTCGTCACCACCTGGTCGCCGGCCTGAAGCCCCGAGGAAATGACGGTTTGTTTGTCGTCTTGTTGCGTGGTGGTCACGGCGCGCACGGCGACGGTGTCGCCGGTTTGCACGAGGAAAACGAAGGTGCCGTTCGGCCCGCGCTGCACCGAAGCGGTCGGAACGACGATCGCGCCGCGTAACGTATCGACCAGGAGCCGGATATTGACGAATTGACCGGGCCAGAGCTGCAAATCCGGATTGGGAAACTCGGCCTTCAGCTTCACCGTTCCCGTCGTCTGGTCCACTTGGTTATCGATGACCTGCAAGGTTCCCTTGTCGGTGACGGTAGTGTTGTCGGAGCCCAGCGCCTCGACCGCGAGCGGCCCCGCCGAGAAGGCCTTGTTGATCTGTGCGAGATTTTGCTGCGGCAGGCTGAAGAACATCGAGATCGGCTTCACCTGCGTGAGGGTGACGAGCGCCGTTGCGCTGGACGCGCGCACGATGTTGCCCTCGTCGACCTGGCGGATGCCGGTGCGCCCCGAGATCGGCGCGATAATCTTGGTGTAGCTGAGCGTTGCGGCCGCATTGTCGATCGAAGCCTGGTCTTGATTGATTTGCGCCACCAGCTGGTCGACGAGCGCCTTCTGCGTGTCGAGCTGCTGGCGCGTCACCGAATTCGTTGCAACGAGGCGCGTATAGCGCTCGAGGTCAATCCGCGCATTGGCGAGCTGCGCTTCGTCTTGCGCTTTCTTCGCCACCACCTGGTCGTATTGCGCCTGATAGGTCGCGGGGTCGATCTCCGCCAGCACGAAGCCGCGCTCGACATCCTGCCCTTCCTTAAACCCGACCTTGATCAACTTGCCGTCGACCTGCGAGACCACCGTTACGGTGTTCAGCGCCTTCGTCGTTCCGACGCCGTCGATATAGACGGGCACGTCGGCGATGGTTGCCGCTGCCACCAGCACCGGCACCGGACCGTCGTCGCCGGCGCGATTGCGGCCGCCAGGCTGGCTACTACCCGCGCCCAAGAGCGACTGGGCAACGATAGCGCCGATGACCGCGAGGACGAGAACGCCGGCGAGCCCGATCAGGATGTTGCGGCGATCCTTGAGAATCGAAATTTTCATGGCCTGATATTGCCCCACGGGTTCGCCGGATCGGCGGTCGCATAGAGTTGCGCTTCTGGAGGCGGCCAGCCGCCGCCGAGCGCTTGATAAAGGCTGACGATCGCCTGTAGGCGCTGAAGCCGCGCCTGGGCAAGCGCGTCCTGCGCCTGGAACAAGGTCTGTTGCGTTTGCAAGACGGTGACGAGATCGACCGTGCCTTCGCGGAGCCGCGTCTCGGCAATATCGAAGGCCTTGCGCGCGCTCGTCACCACCGCGCGATCGGCGCGCTCGGTCAACGCCGTCTGCTCGACGGCTATCAGCGCGCTGTCGACGTCGGCGAAGCCGGAAATCACCGCCTTGCGGTAGGCTTGCAGCAATTCCTCCTGCAAACCCTTTTTCAGCTCGAGCTGGCCGAGCAGCATTCCACCATCGAAGATCGGTTGGGTAAGGCTTGCGGCAGCGGAGAACAAGACGGCTTCCGGCCGGAACAGGCTCCGCAAGATCGTGCTCGAAAAGCCGTCCTGGCCGGTCAACAGGATGCTTGGCAGGAACGCGGCGCGCGCGGCATAAACGTTGGCCTTGGCGACAGCGAGGTTCGCTTCGGCCTCGCGAATGTCCGGACGCTGCGTGATGAGATCCGACGGCAGGCCCGGCGTCACGCGTGGGATCGCCAGCCGTTGCATCGAGCCGCCGCGGACGTTGACGCGCTCGGGCGGCCGCGCGATCAACAGCGCAAGTGTCACGATATTCTGACGCAATAATTGCGTGAGCGGCGGAATCAGCGCGAGCTGCTGTCCGACGAGGCTCTCCTGCTGCGCGACTTCGAGGCCGGAAGTGGTGCCGAACTCGAGCCGTTGCTTAATCAGGTTGAGAATGCGCGTGGCGCTTTTTACGTTGTCACGCGCGAGCTGTAGCCGGTCTTGCGCCGCGAGCACCAGGAAGTAGGCGTTGGCGACGCTTGCGACGGTACTGAGTGCCACGACCTCGCGATCGAAGCGCTTTGCGACCGCGGTGTCTCGCGTCGCCTCCAAGAGCGCGCGGTTCTTGCCCCAGAAATCGATCTCGTAACTCGCGGTGAGCGAGGCCTGATAGAGATTGCCTTCGCGGCGAAAGCCGCCTGCGCCACCCCCGCCCGTGGCAGCCGAGGAGCGGGAATGCGTGCCGCTTCCATTCGCATCGACGAGCGGAAGCAGTGCCGCGCCCGCGACCCGCGCCTGTGCGTCGGCTTGCGAAATGCGCGCAGCCGCGGCGGCGATGTCGAGATTGACGGTCTGCGCCTCCTCGATCAGCGCCGTGAGCTCGCTCGATTTAAAACCGCGCCACCAGTCGAGCGGAGGCAATGCCGCGTCCGCGGCGCCGCGCGGTGCCGCGCGATAACCTTCGGGAACGTCGAGCGCGGCATCGACCCGGTCGGCATTGGGCACGCAGGCGACGAGCGATAGAAACCCCGCGGCAAGGATTGCCAGCCGCCCGTGCGGCCGGCGCATAGCCTCGTGTCGCAAGGACGCGTTTTCTTTGCCGCCGCTCATGGCCGATCTTATGCGATTCCTGTCCGCCCTAACGGTTCGTTGTACCCGTGTTGCGGCCCGTCGGCGACCAATCGGCGAGCTTTTGCCGTCCGGCAGGGGACATCTTGCTTGCCGCCGATGCGATGATGTCGTGCAGCAAGAGATCGAACCTTTGACGCTTGGCGCGGGCCTCGGCCATGGCTGCGTGGGTCGCCTCGATATCGTAGGGCGCCGCGCGGAAGGTCTCGCGGATTGCATCGACGGAGCGCTCGAACTCCTCGCGCGCGGTGTCGACCGGCGCCGCTTTGGCGCGATATTCGGCACGGATTACCTCCGCATCGGCGGCGGGCAGGGTCGCCGCAATCCGTTCGATGCGCCCGTTGGCGCTGCGGTCGAACGGCGCTGGAGCCGGGGGCGCGACGTAGAGGCGCACGAGGAGCGCCGCCACCAGCCCGATGAAAAACAAGTTCAAGCCGAGCGACCACAGCACGATCCGGCGGGAAGTCCGATCCTCGGCCGTCGCGATGGATAGGGCGGAAATCATGGCTTCGCTCCCGTCAGCGGCTCAGGCTCGAACACGAGCCCGCTTACGTCGTCCGAATTCTGCGCAATGGCGACGATCCAGCCCGAGCGCTGGAAGGCGCGTGTGCTCGGACCGAAGAAGCCGATGGTGCAGCCGACCAGCGCCACGCAGGCGAGTGCCGCGAGCCGCGGCCAGGCCGGAGCAAAATCATTGTTCAAAAGCGCGCTCGGCCAACTCCGGAACCAGGAATGGCGCTGCCGCGGCAGCGGCCTCAAAGCGAGCGCCGAAACCACGCGCGCCGCCGATCGTTCGTCGGTGCCGCGGCTCGCCTTCAGATGCCAGACGATGAATTCGTCGAAGCGATTCATAGGTCGGTCTCCATGTCAGCTTTTGTTATGTCAGCTTTTGTCGAGGAGCGGGCCGAGCTTTTCCCGCAGCGTACGCTTGGCCCGCACGAGCAAGGATTCGACGCCGGCCACTGAAGTTCCCAGAACCATCGCGGCTTCGGCATTGGTCAACTCCTCGTCGTAAGTGAGCATGATCACGGCGCGCTGGCGCCCGGGCAACGCCGTGATCGCGGCTGCGACCATTTGGTCGCTTTCGTTGCGCTCGATCCGCTCGCTTGCATCGGCGGCGGGATCGGGCGGGTCGCCGGCCGCCTCGAGCGGCAGAAACGGCGCGCGCCGCCGCCGGTTGAGCGAGAGATTGAAAACGATGCGGTAGAACCAGGTGCGAAAAGCCGCTTGCGGGCGCCAGCGCGGCGCATTGACCCAAACGCGGAGCAAAGCTTCCTGCACGATTTCCTCGGCGTCCGCCTCGTTGCCCACGATCCCGCGGGCGAGCGAAATGGCGCGCACGGCGTAGCGCGGCGCGAGCGTGCGAAACGCCCGCTGGTCGCCCTTCGCGATGCGCAGCATGAGCTCTTCATCGCTCGCCTCGTCCATATTGTTGGTTCCGGCGATGACCGCTTGGAATGAAGCTTCCCGCGGCTGGTGCTTGCGCGCGAGAATAGGCCTGTGGAGAAAGCGCGGCGACCCGGAAATCTAACACGAAAAACCCGTTCATCCGTTGCGGCCGCCGGGGAAGGAGCGGCCGGTATCAGGTTGATTTTCCCAGCTATTTGAACACTCGAGCGTCCCGAACCCTGCGCGGCGGCCGGGCTGGGGAAAAGCTGTGGACGGCGCGTGATTTCACCCGCCCAAAAGCAAGCTGGCGGCCCGAAGGCCGCCAGCTCATAAAGAAGGATAAGGCTCGCCCGAAGCCGGGCTTCACGCCTGGGCGATGTATTTTTTCGTCATGTAGGCCTCGAGGCCCTCGATCGAGCCTTCGTGGCCATAGCCACTTTCTTTGATGCCGCCGAACGGCGTCTCCGCCATCGAGATGGCATAGGTGTTGACGCCCACCATGCCGGCCTCGAGCGCGTCGCCGATCGCGGCCGCTTGCTTGGCGTTGTTGGTGAAGGCGTAGGCCGCGAGCCCGAAGGGGAGGGAATTGGCGCGCGCCACCACCTCGTCAAAGGTCTTGAACGGAATGATCGGCGCCACCGGCCCGAACGGCTCCTGGGTCATGATTTTGGAATCGTCGGGCAAGTCCGTCACCACCGTCGGCTCGAAGAAGTAGCCCTGGTTGCCGTGGCGCTTGCCGCCGGTGGCGAGCTTGCCGCCGCGGCTCTGGCAATCGGCGACGATGGCGTTCATCGCGTCGAGCCGGCGGGCGTTGGCGAGCGGACCCATGCGCGTATCCTTGTCGAGGCCGTCGCCGAGCTTCAATCCCTTCGCCTTCTCGGTGAAGCGGGCGGCGAATTTATTGTAGGAATTTTCCTGCACATAGAAACGCGTCGGCGAAACGCAAACCTGGCCGGCATTGCGGTATTTTCCGGCGGCGGCCGCGTCCGCAGTCTTTTCGGGGTCGACGTCGTCGAACACGATCACCGGCGAATGGCCGCCGAGCTCCATGGTGACGCGCTTCATCGTGTCGGCGGCGAGCTTGACGAGATGCTTGCCGACCGGGATCGAGCCGGTGAAGGAAATCTTGCGAATCTCGGGCTTTGCAATCAGGTGCTCGGAAATCTCGCCGGGAATTCCGAACACGAGATTAAGCACGCCCGCCGGGAGCCCCGCGTCGGCGAAGGCGCGCGCCATCTCGACCGCCGTGCCCGGCGTTTCTTCCGAGGCTTTCAGGATCAGCGAGCAGCCGGCGCCGAGCGCGCCCGCGATCTTGCGCGCGGGCGTAATCGCCGGGAAATTCCACGGCGTGAAGGCGGCGCAGATGCCGACCGGCTCCTGCATCACCATCTGCCGCGTGCCGGGGAGCCGCGAGGGGATAATGCGGCCGTAAGCGCGTTTTCCTTCTTCGCCCATCCATTCGATCACGTCGGCGGCGGCGAGCACTTCGCCCTTCGCCTCCGCAAGCGTCTTACCCTGTTCCTGGGTGAGGATTTTGCCGATGGCGTCAACGCGCTCGCGCATGAGGTCGGCGGCCTTGCGCATGACGCGGCCGCGGTCCCAAGCCGAGGTTTTCCGCCACACTTCGAAGCCCTTCTTCGCGGCTTCGACCGCCTCGTCGAGATCGCCCTTCGAGGCGTGCGGCAGGTCTGCGAGCGGCTTCTCGTTCGCGGGGTTGATCACGGGTTCGCTTTTGCGGTTCGCGCCGTTCGTCCACTTGCCGCCGATGAATAGTCCGAGTTCGGTGTACATCGCGCTCCTCGCCGGTGTTTTTGTTTGGATTTCGGGCGGGACCTTATTCCATTCCGCCCGCCGCGTCACCCGCCGCTTCCCGCGGGTCAGTCCCGCGAGGCGGGACGGGTTGAGTCTCGCGCCGCCTCGAACGGGATTAGGTCCCCACCCTTAATTCCGAAACCAGCCCCCGCAACAGCGCCACCACGCTGAGTGCCACGATCCGCCCGGTGCGCGGATTTTCCGAAGGCACGTTCTCGATCGTCATCGAGAAGCGGGCGACCTCGGCGTCGACCTCGATGCGATGGCTGTTGCGTCCGATACCGGGGTCCGCCCAGATCTCGAGCCGCGTCTTGTCGGGCCCGATGCCGGCCAAACTCAAGGCGGCGGCGACATTGACGTTGGCGGGGAATCCGCGCGCGCCCTCGCGCGCCGAGCCGTCGAATACTTTGAGCGGCGCCTTCAGGCCGGTGAGCGAAATGTTCCGCTCGACGAGATAAGGCGCGCCCTCCAACCCTTCGGGCGGCTTTTTCGTCACCATGGTGACCGAGCGGATCGTACCTTCGGCCGCGGCGCGCACGGCATCGAGCCCAATGAGCGCGCCGGTCGGCACCAGGATGCGGGCGCCCGTCTCTCGCGCTCGCTCGATGAGATCCCCGTTTTCCAGCAACTGGCCGACGCTGAGCGGAACGAAAATCCGCCCGCGCTCGATCGCGGGAACGGCCACGGTGCGAAATTCTTTCGGCGGCAGACCCTCGACGATGACGTCGCAGTGCTCGGCGAGCGCCTCCACCGAGACAATCTTCACATCCTTGAAGCCCGCAAGCGTGCTGTGTGCCTTTCCGGGGTCGCGTACGGCGACCGCCGCGAGGCGCAGACCGGGAATCCCCGCCGCCAGCCTGCGCGCGACTTCGCGCCCGACGGCGCCGAGACCCGCGAGACCGATTTGCAGCGCTGGCTTCAAGCGCTCGCTCTCAATGGCCGGCGGCCGCGGCGAGGGCTTGCTTGCCTTCGAGCCGCGTCTCCAGCCGGGCGATGTTTTGCAACAGCCGCTCGCTCGTAAGCTTGAGGAAGTAAAAGCCGAATTGCGGGTTCTGGAAATAGAGCTCGCGCACCTTGTCGTAGTTGAGGGTGAGTACATCGCCGCCCTCCAGGCATTCAAGCGTCGCGGTGCGTTTGTTCTCGGGTGCAAGCAGGCCCAGTTCGCCCACGAGCTGGCCTGGTCCGACATTGATTCCAAGTTCGGGCAGGAGAAACTTCCCCGACACCGTGTAGAACATTTCGTCGGCCGCATCGCCCTTATTAAAGAGGATATCGCCGGCGAAATATTGCCGCCTGGTCATGAAAGGTTTCAGCCATTCCATCGACAAGTCGCCTGCGGAAGCGAGTTTGACGTTTTTCACGAGCTGCATCATTTGCCGCAGCCGTATTGCGTTGAGCGGCAAGAGAAGAAGATAAAGAAAGAGCGTGGGGTAGGATTTGCTGAAATAGCCGAACAGAATAAAGAAGATGTTGCTGATGATGCCGGCAATGCGCAAGGGAACCATGGTTTGCATCGCATAGGTGGCGGCGGCAAACACGGCGCCCATCGCCGCGAATGCCTCGGCTAACCCGATATGCAACGGTCCGATATTCATCGAGTCCTCCCCGAACAAAGGCGCTTCAATTCGATGTATAACCTTTCCCGTTGTTTTAGGCGAAGGCGATGAAGGTTCGCTCGGGCGGTTTCTACATCCTCTTGGTTTCGAGCGTGATCGCGGCGGTCGTGGCCGTGCGCGCGCTCGATCCGTTCTTCGTGCAGGCGCTCCGGCTGATCGCCTTCGACAGCTATCAGCGCTTTTCGCCGCAGGCCTTCGACGAAACCGTGCCCGTCCGCATCGTCGATGTCGACGAGCGTTCGATCGCCCTGCTCGGCCAATGGCCGTGGCCGCGAACGGTGCTCGCCGAACTCGTGCAAAAGCTCGCCGAGAAGGGCGCCGTCGCCGTCGCCTTCGACATTATGTTTCCCGAGGCCGACCGCACCTCGCTCGAGGAGGTGCTGAAACGCATGCCGCCCGAGCAGGCGGCGCTGGTCGCCCCCCTCCTCGGCAAGACGCGGACCAATGACGAGACCTTCGCGGAGACGCTGAAAGAAACGCCGAGCGTGCTGGGGACGACCCTCACCGCCGCGGGCAATGCTTCTTCGATCAAGCCCAAGGCGGGTTTTGCCGTCGCCGGCGACGATCCGCGCCCGTTCATGTTTCCGTTCTCTGGCGCCACCGGTAATATCGAAATCCTCGCCAGCGCCGCGAAGGGAATCGGCGCGCTTAACTGGACACCGGACCGCGACCAGGTGGTTCGCCGCGTCGCACTCGTCTACCGGCTCGGCGACAGCTTCATTCCATCGCTCGCCGCGGAAGCGTTGCGGATCGCACAAGGCGCCTCGACCTTCGTGCTCAAGGCATCGAATGCGAGCGGCGAGACCGCCTTCGGGAAAAGCTCCGGACTCAATCACGTCCGCATCGGCAATCTCGAAGTGCCGACCGACGCCCAGGGCGCGATTTGGATGAAGTTTCGCGCCACAACGCCCGAGAGCTTTATTTCGGCGGCGAAGGTGCTTTCGGGCGAGGCGAGCGAGAGGGAAATTTCCGGCCGCATCATTCTGATCGGCACGAGTGCGCCGGGACTGCTCGACCTTCGCGCTACCCCGATCGACCCGGTGATCCCCGGCGTCGAGATCATCGCCCAAATGATCGAGCACGTCACGAGCGGGCGCACGCTGACGCGGCCCGATTATGCGCTGGCGATGGAGGAATTGGCGATCGTGGGGCTTGGCCTCCTGCTCGCCGCGATTCTTCCAAGGGTCTCGGCCCGCATGTCGAGCGCCATCGGTCTCATTGCCGTCCTCGGATTGTTGCTCGCCGGCTGGCTCGCTTACCAATATGCGGATCTGTTGTTCGACCCGCTTTATCCCGCGCTCGGGATCGCTTTGCTGGTGGCCGCTGCCACGTTTCACATCTATCGGCGGGTCGAATTGCAGCGGAGCGAAATTCAAGGCGCTTTCGGCCGCTATGTTTCCCCGGACGTGGTCAGCGAATTGCTCGCCGACCCCGACAAGTTAGAGCTCGGCGGCGAGGTGCGCGAGATCACGCTGTTGTTCTGCGACGTGCGAAATTTCACCTCGATCTCCGAGCGCATGAGCGCGCACGAGCTAACGACCTTCATCAACGGATTGCTCACGCCGCTTTCCGAGATCATTCTCGCCCACCGCGGCACGATCGACAAGTACATCGGCGATTCGATCATGGCGTTCTGGAACGCGCCGCTCGACGAACCTGATCATGCGCGGCTCGCCTGCAACGCCGCCCTCGACATGGCCGCGCGCATGGAAGCGCTCAATCGCGACTGGCAGGAGCGCGCGGTGCTGGCGGGCCGCGAATTCGAGACCGTCAAAATCGGAATCGGAATCAACACGGGCAGTTGCTGCGTCGGCAATCTCGGTTCCACCCAGCGCTTCGATTATTCCGCGATCGGCGACGAGGTGAACATCGCGTCGCGCTTCGAGGGATTATCGAAAGCGTACGGCGTGACGGCGATCGCCGGCGAGCGGACCATCGGCGATTCCGGCCCGTTTCCCGCGCTCGAGCTCGATCTCGTGCGGGTGAAAGGCCGCGTGCGGCCGGCGCGCATCTATACCCTGCTCGATACGCTCGAGGGCGACCATAATCTGCACGCCCGGCTGAAATTAAAGCACGAGCGGTTTCTTGCGGCCTATCGAGGGCAGGAATGGGATGTCGCCGAGGCCGCGATCGGCGAATGCCGCGCGCTTGGCATTACCGCGCTCGATACCTACTATTCTATTTTTGCCGCCCGCATCGCGGATTTCCGCGCGCGACCGGCGGCCGCCGATTGGGACGGTGCCTTCACCGCATTGGAAAAGTGATGGCCATCACAGACACCGCTCTTCAGGATCTGAATAATCGGAAGCGCCATGACTGATCCGGTGCAAATCGCGCTCGTCGGCGTCTTGATCCTGCTTTTCAAGCATCTGGTATTCGATTTCTTTTTGCAGACTTCGTACCAGTATCAAAACAAGGGAATTTACGGCCATCCCGGCGGCATCCTGCACGCCGGTCTGCACGCATTCGGCACCACGCCGGTGTTCTTATGGATCGCGCCATCGATGGCGCTCGCCGCCGCCATCATGGTCGGCGAGTTCATCGTCCACTATCACATCGATTGGACGAAAGAGCAGGTCGTCAAGCGAATGCAATGGACGCCTGACAATGCGCAGTTTTGGTGGGCGCTCGGCGTCGATCAATTCCTGCACGGCGCGACCTATGTCGCGATCGTGGCGCTGTTGACACGCTAGCCGCGTTTTACCAGCGGCGGGCGTAGGTCAGCGTCACGATGTGGTCGTTGTAGCTGCTCATCGGATCGTTGGAACTGTCGCGCTCGTAGCGGTAATCGAGCCGGACATCCCCGGGCAGCGTTCCGAGATTGCGGAAGATCAGCGAAGCGCCGGGCCCATAGATATCGTCGCGGCGCTTGAGGAAGGCGCCGGTCGAAAGCGGCGATTTGGCGTAAGCGCGCTCGCCGTAGGAGAAGTTCGCGCCGGCGATGAGCCAATCTACGAGCGTAAGATAATATTCGAGCCGCGCGCCGCCTTCGCCGTAGCGGCCGAGCTGCACGTCGTTCGAGACGCCGACCGTCGGCGTATTGGTGAGGAACGAGCCGCCGACGCCGCTCCAGCGCACCCAAGGCGAAAAGACTACGAGGTCGCCGGCGGTGAACACTTCGGGCTTGGCGAATTTCGCGGTTGCGTCGGCGAAGAAGCCATCGCTCGCGGGGAAGAAACTGTCGAAGTCGCGGTAGCCGCCGCGAAAACGGTAGGTCTGCACCCAACCGTTTTGATAGCCTTCGAAAATGACGCTGGCGAAGGCTTCGCTATAGAATAGATGATGATCGAAATAGGAAGCCGCTCCCCCGATAGCCGGATGCATCGTGAAGGTCGGACTGATGGCATAGACGGGGCCCAAGGCCAGCGAGCCGTAGCCGTAATCGAGGTCGCCGCTATCCTTGTAAATGTTTCCGATGAAAAGGCCGGTGGTGCGCCAGCGCGTATCCCATAGCGTCCGCTCGTCGCGGATCGAAACGCGGCCGAACAAATCCGCGTCGCTTCTTCGTCCGGTCGGCACCAGATGCGGGTTCGAGTCCCAGCCGGCGCCGAACTCGGTGAAGATTTCGGTGACGGCCGGAAGAATGCCGGCGCGAACGCGCTCCAGCCCTTTTTTCGCCTCGGCGTTGTTGGGATCGTAGGCGAGAACGCGCTCGTAGGCGGCGAGCGCCTTGCGCGGTTGACCGCGCTCTTCCGCGAGCCGGGCATAGCGGAGGTTGAGTTCGATATTGGTCGGGTCGTTCACGATCTGCACGTTGAGCTGCGCAAGATCGTCCGCTGCGGCCACCATGGGTGCCGCGAGCAGAAAGAATATTGCCAAGGCGAATAGCCTTAGTCTCATCGCCCCCAACCTTCGCCCGATCCATAGCCGGGCAAATAGAGTTGATTTTGCTCGCGAATTGGCACGCCCAAGAAACGCCGTAGAATGCCATGCGGGCATGGGCAGCGACAAGGCGGCGGAGCGGAACGGAAATCGGGAACCCCAGCGAATCCAGCCATTTGTAGCCCTATTCTGTTGCCCGCTTACCACGCACGGGAAAATCCTGCAGTCTGTGATGCCGGTCACACTGTCCGAGAGGGTTGGAGGGCACTATCCCCTTCGGCTAGTCTCTGAGCCGTCAGGGGGCGCCATTCATGCGCATGTCAGGTCGGGCGAAAATCGCGGGTTTCTTCATTTCGGCCCTTGCCTTCTTATCGGCGGGGCTAGCGCTCGCGCAGCAGGGCAAGATCGGCGTCGCCGCCGCCGTGCAGAACCAAGTCTTCGGTAATTCGCAACCCTTGTCGAACGGCAGCGGCATTTTCGCCAACGAGCGCATCCGCACCGGCGATGCGAGTGCGGCCCAGCTGCAGTTCATCGACGAAACCAATCTTGCGGTCGGGCCGAAATCGGAAGTGGTGCTCGACCGCTTCGTCTTCGACCCCAATCGCGGCAAGGGCAAAGTCGTGTTTCAGGCCGGCCGCGGCGTCTTCCGCTTCGTCTCCGGCTCGCAGGATCCGACGAGCTACCAGGTCAATACGCCGGTCGCGACCATCGGCGTGCGCGGCACTGTGTATACGCTTGTAGTCGGATCAGGCTTTGTTTCCGGCACACAGATCGAAGGCCAGACGTTTTGGTACATTTTAGCGACCGGACAGAACATAACCCTCAATCCTGGCTGGACGATCATCATTTACAGCAACGGCAAGTTCGAGATTTTCCAGTCCGCGGATACGATTCAGACTGCGGTGCAATATATCGATCCCGTGCTCATCAACGAGTTTCAGGAATTGATCCAGCGCTTGACCTTCCTCAATACGCTCGGAAATCAGTTCACACCGCCGTCCCCGCCCCCGCGTAACTGCCGTCGTTATGATTGCTAATAATCTGAGTTGATGTCGGCGTTGAGCGGTGGTTTACCGCTCCCGGCATGCCCGCCAAACTTTATCCGGCGTCGCCGGCATATCGAGCTTCGCCCCCGCGCCGTTCGGAATCGCGTCGGCGATCGCGTTCATGATCGCGGCGAGCGAGGCGGTGGTGCCGGCCTCGCCCACGCCCTTCACACCCAACGGGTTGGTTGTCGCCGGCACCGGATGGAGCGCGCTGTTGACCGGCGGCATGTCGTCGGCGCGCAGCATGCCGTAATCCATGAACGAGCCGGTAACGAGCTGGCCGCCGCTCTTGTCGTAGACGATCTGCTCGATCAACGCTTGGCCGACGCCCTGCGCGATCGCGCCCACCATTTGGCCCTCGACGATCGTGTGGTCGAGCACGTTTCCGCAATCGTCGACGCAGGTATAATTGACGATCCTGGTGATCCCGGTGTCGGGATCGATCTCGACCTCGGCGATGTGGCAGCCATTGGGGAATGTCAGCGGCGTTTCCGCCGTGCCTTTGGTATCGAGGCTCTCGGCGATTTCGCCGCGCGCGGCCATCTCGGCGGCGCGGGCGGCAAGGTCGAACAGCGGCAGCCGGCGGTTGGTGCCGGGAACCTCGAAGGCGCCGTCGCGATAGATGATGTCCGCCTCGGATGCTTCGAACAGCTTGGCCGCGACCGCACGCGCTTTCGCGAGCATTTTTTCCGACACCGCGACCAGCGCGTGACTGACCGTCATCGCCGAGCGCGAGCCGACCGCGGCGGCACCCTGGATCTCCAATGCGCTGTCGCCCTGCTCGACCTTCACTTCGTACGCCGAAATGCCGAGGCGCTCGGCCAAGAGCCGCGCGAACACCGTGGCGTGTCCTTGGCCCGTCGACTGCACGCCGAGCGCAAGCGATAGCGTCTTATCCTTGCGGAAGATCAGCGCCGCGCCCTCGGTCGGTATGGCGCCAGCGTGTTCGAGGAAACAGGAAATGCCGATACCTCGATAAAGCCCATTTGCCTTGGCGTCCGCGCGCCGCTGCCCGAATCCGGCATAGGCGCTCGCCTGCAATCCCTTGTCGAGAAGGGTTTCGAACTCGCCGCTGTCATAGACGGTGCCGACCGGCGTCTTGTAGGGCATCGCGGAGGGCGGGATGAAATTCCGCCGCCTGATCTCGGCCGGATCGATCTTCGCTACCCGCGCCGCTTCGTCGACGAGCCGCTCGAGGAGATAATTCGCCTCCGGCCGGCCGGCGCCGCGATAGGGGCCGGTCTGCACCGTGTTGGTGAAGACGCATTTTACCGCCGCGTCGATTTTCGCAATGTCGTACATGCCCGGCAGGCAGCGGACGAAATTGTTGGTCGCGATATGCGCTCCGTGAAAGGCGACGAAAGCGCCCATGGCGGCAAGATGCCGGATGCGGAGCGCGAGAAACTTTCCGTTCGCATCGAGTGCCAACTCCGCGTCGCTGTAGGTATCGCGCGCGTGATTGTCGCTCACGAACGATTCCGAGCGGTCCGACATCCAATGCACCGGCCGGTCGATTTTTTTCGCGGCAACCATAAGCACCGGCAGCTCGGGATAGACCGCGGTCTTCAAGCCGAAGGCGCCGCCGACATCCTCGGTCAGCACGCGAATTTTATCGCGCTCGATTTTCATCAGGGTAGCAAGCCCGTCGCGGATCGCGCCGACGCCCTGCGAGCAGGTGCGGAGCGTATAGACGCCGCTTTGGGGATCGAAGCGCGCGGTGCCGCCGCGCGTCTCCATCGAGGCGACAACGATGCGCTGGTTCGAATACGAAACGCGGGCGACGCGATGCGCGCTTGAAATAATCCGCTCGACCTCCGCGACATTCGCCTCATCGGTGACGAGACCAAGCCAATCGAGCGCGATATTGTTCGGCGCCTCCGGCCAAAGCTGCGGCGCGCCCGCGACCACCGCATCGCGGAGATCAACGACCGAGTCGAGTTCTTCATAGTCGACGGCGACGAGTTCGGCCGCCTCTTGTGCCGCATTAGCGTTGCCGGCGACGACAACGGCGACCGGCTGGCCGACATGCATCGCTCGCTCATCGGCGAGCGGCGGCCGCGGTGGAACGACGAGCTTTGCGCCGCCACGGCCGGCCATCGGAATGTGCATTGCGATGTTACCGGTGCCGGCTGCTTTCATGTCGGCGGCGGTGAGCACCGCGAGCACGCCCGGCGCGCGCAGCGCTTCCTCGACGCCGATCGACTTGATGCGCGCATGCGCATAGGGCGAGCGCACGAAGGCTGCGAAGGTCAGCGCGGGAAAATCGACGTCGTCGATATAGCGGCCTTCGCCGCGCAGGAGCCGCTCGTCCTCGACTCGCGGCTTCCATTTTCCAGGCGGCTTGTTTCGCGTCAGCATTTCAAAGCGCCGGATGTTTCACGAGGAAATCGAAATCGCAGCCCAGATTCGCCTGCGAGACATGGTCGACATAGAGCCGCTCGTAGCCGCGCACGGGCTTTTTCGGCGGCGACCATAGCTTGCGCCGCGCCGCGAGTTCCGCGTCATCGACCAAAAGATCGAGGCGGCGCGCTTTCGCATCGAGCCGGATGCGGTCGCCGTCCTTGACGAGCGCGAGCGGTCCGCCGGCGGCCGCCTCTGGCGTCACGTGCAGCACCACGGTGCCGAAGGCGGTTCCGCTCATGCGCGCGTCGGAAATCCGCACCATGTCCTTGACGCCCTTTTCGGCGAGCTTCTTCGGAATTGGCAGGGCGCCCGCTTCCGGCATGCCCGGCGCGCCGATCGGGCCGACGTTACGCAAGACTAGGCAATGATCCGGCGTCACTGGGAGCGTGGAATCGTCGATGCGGCGGGCGAGATCTTCGAGCGAATCGAATACGAGCGCCGGGCCTTCATGCGTGGTGAGTTCTTTGGTCGCCGCCGAAAGCTTGATCGCGGCTCCCCCGGGCGCGAGGTTGCCGGAGAGAATCGCGATCGCTTCGGACGCCACCACCGGCCGGTTGAGCGGGCGGATGACTTCATCGTCCACATAGGCGGGCCAGCGCGCGACGATGCCGCCGAGCGTTTCATTCGAAACCGTTTTTGTCGCGAGATCGAGTCTATCCTTGAGCCGCCGCCACAGCGCCGGCACGCCGCCGGCGGCGTGAAAATCCTCGGCGAAATAGGCGCCGGCGGGTTTCAGATTCACCAGCACTGGCGTCTCGCGCCCGATCCGGTCGAACGCGGCAAGATCGAAATCGAGCCCCGCGCGGCCAGCGATCGCGGCCAAATGCACGAGCGCGTTAGTCGACCCACTGATCGCTTGCAGAATAACGGAAGCGTTGCGGAGCGATGTCTTGGTCAAGAGTTCGCTCGGCCGCGGCGTGCCAGTCTTCGCCATCTCAGCGGCGCGGCGGCCAGTCGCGGTCGCGATCCGCATCCGCTCGGCGGAAACCGCCGGCGCGGTGGCGGCACCGGCGAGCGTGAAGCCTAGCGTCTCGGCGATGGTCGCCATTGTAGTCGCGGTTCCCATCACCATGCAGGTGCCCGAGGTCGGCATCAGTTGTTCGTGCGCGCGATTGAGGTCCGTTTCCGAAAGCCGGCCGCCGCGAAATTCGGCCCATAGCCTGCGGCAATCGGTGCAGGCGCCGAGGCGGCCGCCCTCGAAGCGCCCCGCGAGCATCGGCCCGACGGGGAGGACGATCGACGGCATGTCCGCGCTGAGCGCGCCCATCAATTCCGCCGGAATGGTCTTGTCGCAACCGCCGATCAGGACGACCGAATCCATCGGCAGCGAAGTGAGCATCGCTTCGACGTCCATCGCCATTAAATTCCGCCACAGCATCGAAGTTGGAAATGCGAAGGATTCCTGCAGCGAAATCGTCGGGAAGACGAACGCAAGCCCGCCCGCCGACAGCACGCCCTGGCGGACGGCTTCCGCGAGCTTCGGCGCCGTGCCGTGGCACGGATTGAAATCGGAGGCGGTGGACAGAATGCCGACGATCGGGCGCGTGAGCGCCTCGTCGTCGTGGCCGGCCGCTTTCAGGAAGCCGCGGCGGAGGAAAAGCGAGAATTCGTCGTCGCCATATTGGGCGAGACGCGAGCGGAGTCCCCGCTTCATGCCGGGGCCCCGGCCTCGAGCCTGGAAAGCTCCGCCACGAGTTCCTTGCGTTGCGCGGGCGAGAGCGGATCGAGCGGCGGCCGCACGCGCGCCCAATCCGGTGTTTTGGTGCGCTCGGCGATCACCGCCTTGACGCCCGCGATCAGCGGAAATTTCTGCATCAAGAGACGCACGGCGGAGGCCGCGCGCGAAAGGGCCTCGGCCTCGGCACCCTGCCAGCCGTCATAGAGCGCGCGGATGGCGCCGGCTTGCGTGTTGGCGGTGGCCGAAATGCAGCCGGCGGCGCCCTTTTTCATCGCCGCGAGGAGAAGCGCTTCGCTCGAGGGAAACACGTTGAAGCCGGGATAGGATTCTAAGAGCCGGTTCATGTAGGCGACGTCGCCGGATGAATCCTTCAAGCCGACCACCGTTTTCGGAAACGACTTGATGAGATGGCCGACCAATGCCGGCGACCAGGAGATGCCGCTCATTTGCGGAAAATTGTACAGATAAATTTTCAGGTTCGATTTTCCGACGCGGCCGATCAATTCGGAGACGAAGGCAAACAAGCCATCATCCGAAACACCCTTGTAGTAGAACGGCGGCAGCAACAAGACGCCACGCGCGCCGAGCGACGCCGCATGGCGGGTCAGGCGTACCGCGTCGCCGATCGAGGACGCGCCGGTACCGGGCAGCAATTTTTCCGCGCCGATCCCCGCCGCCACCAGCCGCTCCAGCACCACTTCGCGCTCGCCGAGGTCGAGCGAATTGGCTTCGCTCGTGGTGCCGAGCACCGCGAGCCCGTGCGCGCCGTCGGCGAGCAGCGCATGGCAATGCGCGATATAGCGCTCGAAATCGATGGAAAGGTCGGGATGAAACGGCGTCGCGGCCGGCGGCCACACGCCCTTTGCGGGTTCGTTTTCTTTCATGTCGGCGGCAGTTTATCGAACCGCCGCGCCATGTGCCACTTCGATGGGGTGCTTCAATAGGTCTCGACGTGATAGTGGCCACTCTCGCGCATGGCCGCGCGCAACTGCGGCCAATCGAGCCCGTACGCCTGGCAGATTTCGTCGAACGAGGCTTCCACGCCCGCTTCCATGCCGCGGAGCCCACACACATAAATATGCGTGGTGGCGCGCTTGAGCAGCGGACCGAGGTCGGCGGAGCGCTTGCGCATGCGGTCCTGCACGTATTCCTTGGGCTTATTGGCGAGCCGCGAGAATACCAACTCCTGGTCGAGCAGCGTCTTCGGCACCTTCTGCAACGGCCCGAAATAGGGGAGTTCCTGCGGCGAGCGCGCGCCGAAGAAGAGATGAAGCTTGCCCTTAGCGTTCGGCGTCGAGCGGCGGCGACGCTCGGTGAAGCCGCGGAACGGCGCCGAGCCCGTGCCGGTGCAGATCATGATGATGTCGGCCTCGGGATCGTCGGGCATGAGAAAGGTCGAGCCGAAGGGGCCGACGACCTTCACCTTCTCGCCCTGCTTGAGGTCGCAAACGTAATTCGAGGCGACGCCGCGCAGTTCCGTGCCGTCCGGCTTCTTTTCGGCGACGCGTTTCACCGTGAGCGACAGATTATTGGTGTTCGGCCGCTCGCCGTCGCGCGGGCTCGCGATCGAGAATAGCCGCAGCGCATGCGGCCGCCCGTTCGCGCCCTCGCCTGGAATGACGATGCCGATGCTCTGGCCTTCCAGCACCGGAAACGACGTATTGCCGAAATCGAGAATGATGTGGCGGATGTCGGAGCTCGCGCCCTCGGGCGTCAGGCGCAAATTGCCGGTCACGGTGGCCTCCGCCGGATTGCGGCGGCTGAAGAGGTTGATACGCGGATCGCTCGCCGAAGGCGGCCGCCTGACTTTCCCGCCCGAGCCCTTATGCGCATCCGCGAGCAGCGCCGCCGCGTCCTCGTCGAACGCCTCGACGCCGGCCGCCGCTTCCGTTGATGCGTCCTCGGGCGGCAGCTCCGTCCAGGAATACTGATCGGCGAGCGAATAGGGCTTGGCGACCTCTACGAAATGATTGATCGAGCCGGTGGGGCAGGGCGACACGCAGTCCATGCAGAACTGGCATTTTGATGCGTCGACCACGTAATTGTTGGCGTCATGCGTGACCGCGCCGACCGGGCAGGTCGCCTCGCAGGTGTTGCAGCGGATGCACACCGCCGGGTCGATCAGGTGCTGTTTGACGGCCGCGGTCATGGGGTTCCATTTTTTATGTCATGCCCGGCCCTCGGGTCCGGCCTCTTGGCCGGCCCAAGGGTACACCTTGTGCCGGGCATCCCGCTTAGGAAGCAATGCCTTCCTCATCGGGATGGCCGGGACAAGCCCGGCCATGACAGCAGCAACCTTCACTCCGCGATTTTCACATATTCGAAGTCGCCCGGCTTGTTATCGATGCCGGTCTTGGGCGCGGCGATCCAGCTCGCGAACTGGCCGGGCCGGGATTCCGGCTTCATCAAGCTTTCGATATAGGCGCGGTCGGTGTTTGACGGGAGAAAGTCGTCCTTCTTCTTTTTCCAATCGGCCTCGGCCAGAACGTTGCCGTCGATATCGGCCTTGATCTTGGAGAACTCCCCGATCTGGCGGTGGAAGGCGACGTGCGGCAATTTCAGCTCGAACGGGATGCCGTATTTCTCGATGATCTTGTTCCAGCGGCCGATACCGGCGGCGCACTCGGCGACGTAATCGTCGCGGAGTCGCATATTGAGCGCGGAAAGCGCGGGGGATTCTTCCTTCACGATCTTTCCGCCGACGAGCCGCAGCACCGGATAGGTGCCGTTCTCCAAGCGATGATCGTCCTCGAGCTTGTCCTCGCGGAAGCGGCCCTTGATGCCGGCGTGGAAGGCGTTCGCCGCATTGGTCGAAATTTCATTGCCGAAGAGATCGAGCGTGAGCGAGAAGTGCAAATTGAGCTTGCGCTGGATCGTGGGCAGGTCAATCACGCCGAGCTTGCGCATGGCTTCGGTGTTGCCGGGATCCGCGATCCCCGCTTTCTTCATCTCGTCGCAGGTGCGCTCGATGACGCGGCCGACGCCGGTCTCGCCCACGAACATGTGGTGCGCTTCCTCGGTGAGCATGAAGCGCGTGGTGCGGGACAATGGATCGAAGCCCGATTGCGCCAGCGCCTCTAGTTGCATCTTGCCGTCGCGGTCGGTGAAGAAGGTGAACATAAAGAAGGAGAGCCAGTCCGGCGTTTCCTCGTTGAAGGCGCCGAGCATCCGCGGGGTATCGGCGTCGCCGGAGCGGCGCTGCAATAATTCTTCCGCTTCCTCGCGGCCTTCGGCGCCGAAATATTTTTGCAGGAGATACACCATCGCCCACAAATGCCGGCCTTCCTCGACATTTACCTGGAAGAGGTTGCGCAGGTCGTAGAGCGAAGGCGCGGTCTTGCCGAGAAAGCGCTGCTGCTCGACCGAGGCGGGCTCGGTGTCGCCCTGGATCACGATCAGGCGGCGGAGCATCGCGCGGTATTCGCCCGGCACTTCCTGCCAAACCTTTTCGCCGCGATGAGCGCCGAATGGAATCTTGCGATCCGGCACCTCCGGCGCGAGCAGGATGCCCCACTTGTAGTCTGGCATCTTCACGTAATCGAATTTCGCCCAGCCTTTCGGATCGACGCTCACGGCCGTGCGGAGATAGACCAGCGATTGCTGAAATCCTTCCGGCCCCATGTCGTGCCACCAATTGATATAGCCGAGGTGCCATTTCTCCAGCGCGGCTTTCACCCGCGTATCCGAATTCAGGCCGACATTGTTGGGGATCAGCCCATCATAATCCACGTTCACGATGTTCATGGTCAGATCCTTTCGCGGTCGAAGCTCGGCGAAATGCCCGAGCCGTAGAGTTTGAGCGCGCCCTGATCGCCGACCGAGTTCGGGCGCTGGAAGATCCAGTTCTGCCAGGCGGTGAGGCGGCCGAAAATTTTCGTCTCCATCGTCTCGGGCCCGGCGAAGCGCAGATTCGCCTCCATGCCGGTGAGCGCGTCAGGCGAGTAGGAGACGCGTTCCTCGAACATGATGCGGCTCGCATCGTCCCAATCGAAGGCTTCATAGGCGAAGGTGACAAGGCCGAGCTCGATCGCTTCCGCGCCCTCGATCGAGGAGCCGACTTTTCCCTTGGCGCGATCGATGCTCGAAGGTTCACCGAGAAAGCGCGTCTGCAAACGCGTGAGACCGTTGCCCATCGGGTAGAGGCCGAAATTCGCTTCGCCGAGCACGATCGCCGCCGGCGGCCGGTTGTCACCGTCGCGCTGGCCGATCAGCATCAAGGAGCGGTCGGAGGCGAACAAAAGCTCGGCGAGCGTGCCCGCGAAACAGGTGCCGGGCTCCACCAGCGCGATGAAGCTCTTCGCCGTGACGTCGATCCGCTTCAAGACGCGCTTGATGTAGTGGCGGATCTCGCGCATCAGCCAGTCGTCCTGGTGCTTGGCGAGGAAGGCGTCAAAGTCGAGCACGGCCTTGGCCTCGCCTTCGGTGCGAAAAACGATCAAGCCGATCTTCGGCTCGTTGAAGCGCAAGTGTAGGATCGCGTTTTCCAATTCGCGCGCCGCCGCGAGCGGCCACAATTGGTCGCCGAGCTGATGCGCGGCCTCAACCGAGGCCGGCACGGCGCTCGCAGGGCCGCGCACACAAACGGTCGCAAGCCCGCGCGCGCGGTCGATTTCGACCTTGACGTTCGGGTAGGCGACGAGATCGCCGGAAATTTTGCGCGCGAGCGGTGTGAGCGCAATCCCCTTGGCGCCCTTCGGGCGGTCCGAGCGCGCGGCGATTTCCGCAGCGCGCGTCTTCACCGCCTCGTCCCATTTCGTTTTTGCCACCGTCTCGTCGACGAGCCGCCAGTCGACCGCCTTCTTGCCGCGCACGCCTTCCTCGACCGAGCAGAACACATCGGCGAGATCGCGCCGGACCTTGCGCTTGTCAGTGACGCGCGTGAGGCCGCCGGTGCCGGGCAGCACCGCCAACAGCGCGGTCTCCGGCAGCGATACCGCCGAGCGGCGGTCGTCCACCAGCATGATGTGATCGGCGGCGAGTGCGAGCTCATAGCCGCCGCCGGCGCAGGCGCCGGTCACGGCGGCGAGATAGGATTGCTTGGAATTCTCACAGGCATCTTCGATGGCGAGCCGCGTTTCGTTGGTGAATTTGCAGAAGTTGACCTTGTGGCCGTGCGTCGCCTTGCCGAGCATGCGGATGTTGGCGCCGGCGCAGAACACGTTGTCCTTGCCGGACTTGATCACCACCGCCCGCACTTCCGGATGTTCGAAACGGAGCCGCTGCACCGCGTCGTTCAATTCGATGTCGACGGCGAGATCGTAGGTGTTGAGCTTCAATTCGTAATCGGGAGAAAGCCCGCCCGCGGGGTCCACGTCCATCACCAGGTTCGCGACGTCACCGTCGATCTCGATCCGCCAATGCCGGTAGCGGGCGGGGTCGGTATCGAAATCGATCGCTTTCATCGCCATCCTCGGCCCCCGGGGGCTATGTAGTATTATGCATCAAATATCATGCACCGTGGGATCGAACAAGAACTAAACTGCATGTCCGCCTTTCCCGGGTCACGCCGCCTTACCGGTGTCCTCGTCGCGCAACTTAAAGCGCTGAATCTTGCCGGTGGC
>PLBP01000039.1:6848-15337 GCA_003135415.1 Hyphomicrobiales bacterium | reverse complement strand
TCGAATTTCTCCTTGGCCATGGCAGTCTCCGTCGATTGCGATTCTGTGAAAGCGAAAAGGCTCAGGCGTATTTCGCCTGAATCTCCTGCGCGAGGTTGTTGGGTACGGGTTCGTAGTGATCGAATTGCATGGTGAAGGTGGCGCGGCCCTGGCTCATGGAGCGCAGGTTGTTGACGTAGGAAAACATATTGGCGAGCGGCACCATCGCGTTGACCACATTGGCGTTGCCGCGCTTGTCCTGGCCCTGAATCTGGCCGCGGCGCGAATTGAGGTCGCCGATGACGGAGCCGGTGTAGTCCTCCGGAGTCACCACCTCGACCTTCATGATCGGCTCGAGCAGCACGGGCTTCGCCATCCGCAGCGCCTCACGCAGGCACATGCGCGAGGCGATTTCGAAGGCGAGCGCCGAGGAATCAACGTCGTGATAATCGCCGTCGGTCAGCGTGACCTTGAGGTCGACGATCGGGAAGCCCGCGATCACGCCCGTGCCGAGCACGGATTCAACGCCCTTCTCGACGCCGGGGATGTATTCCTTCGGCACCGAGCCGCCGACGATATCGTCATCGAATTCGAAACCGCCGCCGGGCGGAAGCGGCTCGACAACGAGCGTCACTTTCGCGTACTGACCCGAGCCGCCGGTCTGCTTCTTGTGCTGGTAATCGTGCTCGACGCGCTGCGTGATCTTCTCGCGATAAGCGACCTGCGGCGCGCCGATATTGGCATCGACCTTGTAGGTGCGCCTGAGAATGTCGACCTTGATGTCGAGATGCAATTCGCCCATGCCCCGGATGATGGTCTGCCCGGATTCGGGATCGGTATGGACGCGGAACGAGGGATCCTCGGCCACGAGCTTCGCCAACGCGACGCCGAGTTTTTCCTGATCGGCCTTCGATTTCGGCTCGATCGCAATCTCGATGACGGGGTCCGGAAATTCCATCTTTTCGAGAATGACGGTCTTCTGCGGATCGCTGAGCGTGTCGCCGGTGCGAACCTCTTTCAGGCCCGCGAGTGCGACGATGTCGCCGGCAAACGCTTCCTTGATGTCCTCGCGGTTGTTCGCGTGCATCAAGAGCATGCGGCCGACGCGTTCTTTGCGATCGCGCGTCGTATTGGTGACGCCCATGCCGCTGGTTAGCGTGCCGGAATAGATGCGGCAGAAGGTGATGGTGCCGACGAACGGATCGTCCATGATCTTGAAGGCAAGCAGCGACATCGGCTCCTTGTCGTCGGGCTTGCGCACGATCTCGTTACCCTTGTCGTCGATGCCCATCATCGGCGGCACGTCGAGCGGCGACGGCAGGTAATCGACGACGGCGTCGAGCAAGGGCTGCACGCCCTTGTTCTTGAAGGCGGAGCCGCACAGCACCGGATAGAAGGCGCCGGTGATCACGGCCTTGCGGATCAAGCGCTTGAGCGTCGCCTCGTCGGGCTGCTTGCCTTCGAGATAGGCGGTCGTTGCCGCGTCATCGAGCTCGACCGCGGCCTCGACCATCTTCTCGCGATATTCTTTCGCCTGGTCGAGAAGCTCGGCCGGAATGTCGATGTCCTGATATTTCGCGCCAAGCGACTCGTCGTCCCACACCACGCCCTTCATGCGCACGAGGTCGATGAGGCCGCGGAAATTGTTTTCGGCGCCGATCGGCAGCTGAATCGCAACCGGCTTCGCGCCCAGGCGATCGACGATGTCGGCGAGGCAGCGGAAGAAATCCGCGCCGACCTTGTCCATCTTGTTGGCGAATACGATGCGCGGGACCTTGTACTTGTCGCCCTGGCGCCACACCGTCTCGGTCTGCGGCTCGACGCCCTGGTTGGAATCGAGAACGCACACCGCGCCGTCGAGCACGCGAAGCGAGCGCTCGACCTCGATGGTGAAGTCGACGTGGCCCGGCGTGTCGATGATGTTGAGGCGCTTTTCTTTCCAATACGCGGTGGTCGCGGCCGAAGTGATCGTGATGCCGCGCTCNNCATCCAGTCCATGGTGGCAGCGCCCTCATGGACTTCACCGATCTTGTGGCTCTTGCCGGTGTAATAGAGGATCCGCTCGGTCGTCGTCGTCTTGCCGGCATCGATGTGCGCCATGATGCCGAAATTACGGTAGTCCTCGATTTTGTGCATGCGGGGCATAACGAATTCTCCAGGCGGCCTGCTCACCAGCGATAATGGGAGAAGGCGCGATTCGCCTCTGCCATGCGGTGAGTGTCCTCGCGCTTCTTGACGGCGTTTCCCCGGTTGTTCGATGCGTCGAGCAGCTCGCCGGAGAGCTTGTCGACCATCGTTTTTTCGTTGCGCTCGTGCGCGGCATCGATGATCCAGCGGATCGCTAGCGTCTGCCGGCGCTCCGGCCGCACTTCGACCGGCACCTGATAGGTGGCGCCACCGACACGGCGCGAGCGCACTTCGACCGACGGCATTACGTTATCGAGCGCCTGCTCGAAAACCGCGACGGGATTCTGCTTGATCTTCTGCTCGATCGTCTCGAGCGCGCCATAGACGATCGACTCGGCGACCGACTTCTTGCCCTGGCGCATGACGGAATTCATGAAACGGCTAACCTTGAGGTTCCCGAATTTCGGATCGGGAATGATCTCGCGGCGCTCGGCGCGGTGACGGCGGGACATCGGCTAGCTCCCCGTCACTTCGGCCGCTTGGCGCCGTAGAGCGAGCGGCGCTGCTTGCGGTTCTTGACGCCCTGCGTATCGAGGACGCCGCGCAGAATGTGGTAGCGCACACCCGGAAGGTCCTTCACGCGGCCGCCGCGGATCATCACGACGGAATGTTCCTGCAGGTTGTGGCCTTCGCCCGGGATATATCCGATCACCTCGAAGCCGTTAGTAAGGCGAACCTTGGCGACTTTGCGCAGCGCCGAGTTCGGCTTCTTCGGCGTCGTCGTATAGACGCGCGTGCACACGCCGCGTTTTTGCGGCGAGGCTTTCAGCGCCGGAACCTTGTTCCGGTATCGCGGTGCGACCCGCGGCTTACGGATCAGCTGGTTGATCGTCGGCATCGGCCTCTAATCTTCCTCGTTCTCCGCCCGGTTCGGGCGATTGAAAAACGCAAACGCCAAGCGCGCCGTCCCGCGATCCCGCGGAAGGGCGCTTGTTCCCGTGACAAACGACCACGACACTGAAAAGCGTCACGGTCCTTACGCACAACTGACAACTGGCTGTCAGAGGCAGCGTCTCGGTGCCCTTGGTCGATCGCTAGACGCAATCGAACGGCGGCACCGACCGCCTGCCCAATAGCGAGCGGGTTTTAGACTCCCCGATCGCACTCCGTCAACCCCGAAAGCCCGAAAAGCGAGGCTTTCGGCCGTCTCGGCGGCGTTCCGCCGGGTTTAATCCGGAAGACGCTCAAAATGAAGAAGGGCCGCAGCGCGGCCCCTCTCTTTTCGTATCGGTGGAAGGCTTATTCCGCCGCCGCCGGTCCTTCGATCAGCGCTTCGGGGATGGCTGCCGCCTTGGCGGCCTCCTCCTTCTGGCGCTCCTTCAGGATCAACTCGTCACGATGCGTCGCAACCGCGCGCAGCCGCGACATCATCGCACCCGTGCCCGCTGGGATCAGGCGGCCGACGATCACGTTTTCCTTCAGGCCATCTAGCGTGTCGATCTTGCCCTGCACCGCGGCTTCGGTGAGCACGCGCGTCGTCTCCTGGAACGAGGCCGCGGAGATGAACGAGCGCGTCTGCAACGACGCCTTGGTGATGCCGAGCAGCACCGAGTGCGCGGTCGCCTGCTTTTTGCCGGCTTCCTTCATCTTGACGTTGATCTCGTCGAACTCGATCTTGTCGATCTGCTCGCCCTGGATCAGTTCCGTGTCGCCCGGCTCGTCGATCTCGACCTTCTGCAGCATTTGCCGGACGATCACCTCGATGTGCTTGTCGTTGATGGCGACGCCCTGCAGCCGGTAGACCTCCTGGATTTCGTTGACGAGATAGGCGGCGAGTTCCTCGACGCCCTTGATCGCCAGGATGTCGTGTGGCGCGGGATTGCCTTCGACGATCGAGTCGCCTTTTTCGACGACGTCGCCTTCCTGCACGTAAACGTGCCGGTTCTTCGGGATCAGATACTCGACCGGCTCCTGCTTGGGATCATTCGGCACGACCGAGAGGCGATACTTATTCTTGTAGTCCTTGCCGAACTGGATGGTGCCGCTGATCTCGGCGATCACCGCCGACTCCTTCGGCCGGCGTGCCTCGAACAGCTCCGCGACACGCGGCAAGCCGCCGGTGATGTCGCGGGTCTTCGCGCCTGCGCTGGACATACGCGCGAGAACGTCGCCCGCCCTCACCTTGGCGCCGGGCTCGACCGAAAGGATGGCATCGACCGGAAGGGTGTAGCGCACTTCGCTCGAGGTCTTCCGCAGCTTCGCGAGCTTGGCGAGCGTGCCTTCCGCTCCACGAATGACGATCGACGGACGCAGGTCCTGCGCCGACTTGCCGGCGGTCGTCCGCCAGTCGATGACCGTACGCTTGGTGATGCCGGTGGACTCGTCGACCGTCTCGCTCATGGTCTGGCCTTCGACCAGATCTTCGAACGCGACGGTGCCGTTGGCCTCGGTCAGGATCGGCCGCGTGTAGGGGTCCCACTCCGCCATGCGTTGGCCGCGGCCTACCTTGTCGCCGTCGTCCACCTTCAGGCGTGCGCCGAACGGAATACGATGCGAGGCGCGCTCCGTGCCGTCTTGATCGAGGATCAGGACGGCTAGATTGCGAATCATCACGATGTTTTCGCCGTTCGAGTTTTTCACCACTTCGCGGTTCCTGATCTTGATCATTCCCTCGAAGCTCGACTCGATGAAGGACTGCTCGGCGATTTGCGCCGCACCGCCGATATGGAAGGTACGCATGGTGAGCTGGGTGCCCGGCTCGCCGATCGATTGCGCCGCGATGACGCCGACCGCCTCGCCGAGATTGACCGGCGTGCCGCGGGCAAGATCGCGCCCGTAGCACTTGCGGCAGATGCCGTTTATCGTTTCACACGTCAACGCCGAGCGAATGCGCACTTCTTGCACGTTGGCCGCGGCGACCGCCTCAACCTGCGGCTCTTCCAAGAGAATACCGCGCTTGACGATTGTCTTGCCGCTCGTCGGATCAACAATGTCCTCAACTCCAGTGCGGCCGAGAATGCGGCTTGCGAGCGAGGCAACGACATGGCCCGCGTCGACGATCGCGCGCATGCGGATGCCTTCCTTCGTCCCGCAATCCTCCTCGGTGACGATGCAATCCTGCGCGACATCGACCAGACGGCGCGTGAGATAGCCCGAATTCGCGGTCTTGAGCGCGGTGTCGGCAAGGCCTTTGCGGGCGCCGTGGGTCGAGTTGAAGTACTCGAGCACGGTGAGCCCTTCCTTGAAGTTCGAGATGATCGGGCTTTCGATGATCTCGCCCGAGGGCTTCGCCATCGGTCCGCGCATGCCGGCGAGTTGCTTCATCTGCGCCGGCGAGCCGCGGGCGCCCGAGTGCGACATCATGTAGATCGAGTTCATCGCGGTCTCGCGGCCCGAGGTATCCTTCTTGACCGCGGAGATTTCGAGCATCATCTCTTCCGCGATCTTGTCGGTGCACTTCGACCAGGCGTCGACCACCTTGTTGTATTTTTCGCCCTGGGTGATGAGGCCGTCGTTGTATTGTTGCTCGAATTCCTTGACCAGACCCCGGGTCTCCTCGACCAGCGTCCACTTCTTGGTCGGCACCACCATGTCGTCCTTGCCGAAGGAAATGCCGGCCTTGAAGGCGTGGTTGAAGCCGAGTGCCATGATGCGGTCGCAGAAGATCACCGTCTCCTTCTGCCCGCAGTGGCGATAGACCGTGTCGATCATGTTCGAGATTTCCTTCTTCGTCATCGAGCGATTGATGAGATCGAAGGAAATCCGATGGTCCCTCGGCAGAATTTCGCCGAGTATGAGACGGCCGGGCGAGGTGTCGTAAATCTTCGACACCTTCTTGCCCTTTTCGTCGACCGTGACGAAGCGGCCTTTGACCTTGGCGTGCAGCGTCACCGCGCCGCTTGCGAGCGCGTGCTCGACCTCACCGATATTGCCGAACGCCATGCCGTCGCCCGGCTCTTTCTCGCGCACAAGCGAGAGGTAATAGAGTCCGAGCACGATGTCTTGCGAGGGTACGATGATCGGCGATCCGTTCGCCGGATGCAGAATATTGTTCGTGCTCATCATCAGGACGCGCGCTTCGAGTTGCGCCTCCAGTGACAGCGGCACGTGCACGGCCATNNAAGTCGGCGTTGAAGGCGGCGCAAACGAGCGGATGCAACTGGATTGCCTTGCCTTCGATCAAGATCGGCTCGAACGCCTGCACGCCGAGACGATGCAGCGTCGGCGCGCGGTTCAACAGCACCGGATGTTCGCGGATCACCTCGTCGAGAATGTCCCAAACCTCGGGCTTCTCCTTCTCGACGAGCTTCTTCGCCTGTTTAACGGTCGTCGACAGCCCCTTGGCGTCGAGCCGCGAATAGATGAAAGGCTTGAACAGCTCGAGCGCCATCTTCTTCGGCAGGCCGCACTGGTGCAGCTTGAGCTCGGGACCGACCACGATCACCGAGCGGCCGGAATAGTCGACGCGCTTGCCGAGCAGGTTCTGGCGGAAGCGGCCCTGCTTGCCCTTGAGCATGTCGGCGAGCGACTTCAGCGGGCGCTTGTTCGCGCCCGTGATGACGCGGCCGCGGCGGCCGTTGTCGAACAGAGCGTCGACCGCCTCCTGCAGCATGCGCTTTTCGTTGCGGATGATGATGTCCGGCGCCTTGAGCTCGATCAGCCGCTTCAAACGGTTGTTGCGGTTGATCACGCGGCGATAGAGATCGTTGAGATCGGACGTGGCGAAGCGCCCGCCGTCGAGCGGCACCAGCGGCCGCAGATCCGGCGGGATCACCGGGATCACCGTCATGATCATCCAGTCGGGCTTGTTGCCCGAGCCGAGGAAAGCCTCGATCAGCTTCAGGCGCTTGCCCGCTTTTTTCTTCTTGAGGTCCGATTCGGTCGTATTGACCTCGATGCGCAACTCATCGCGCATCTTCTTGAGGTCGACGCTCTTCATCAGCTCGCGGATCGCCTCGGCGCCGATCTTGGCGGTGAAGCTGTCCTCGCCGAGCTCTTCCTGCACCTTCACATATTCTTCTTCGGAGAGCAGCTGGCGCAGCTTCAGCGGCGTCAGACCCGGCTCGGTCACGACGTAGTATTCGAAATACAGAATGCGCTCGAGATCTTTCAGCGTCATATCGAGCAACAGCCCGATGCGCGAAGGAAGCGACTTCAGGAACCAGATGTGCGCGACCGGTGCCGCAAGCTCGATGTGGCCCATGCGCTCGCGCCGAACGCGCGAAAGCGTCACCTCGACGCCGCACTTCTCGCAGATGATGCCTTTGTACTTCATGCGCTTGTACTTGCCGCACAAGCACTCGTAATCCTTGATCGGGCCGAAGATGCGCGCGCAGAAGAGACCGTCCCGCTCCGGTTTGAAGGTGCGGTAGTTGATCGTCTCCGGCTTCTTGATCTCGCCGTAGGACCACGAGAGAATCTTCTCAGGCGAAGCGATCGAGATCCGGATGTGGTCGAAGACCTGCGCCGGCTGCTGGGGCCCGAAAATATTCGTCAGTTCCTGATTCATCATCTTCTCCTGCTTTCCGGATCAAGGGCGCGTTCCGCGCTTCGCGCCCCTGCCGGAAGATTTCGATCGAATTTCGCGCGTGGGGGCGGCGGTCGCTTCCCACGCTGACCTCATTCGGCTGCGACGCTATCCTCCGAACTTGATTGCGCCGCCTTTTTCGTGCTCACGAGCTCGACATTGAGGCCGAGCGAACGCATTTCCTTCACCAACACGTTGAACGACTCCGGAATGCCCGCTTCGAAGGTGTCGTCGCCGCGCACGATCGCCTCGTAAACCTTGGTGCGACCGGCGACGTCGTCCGACTTCACCGTGAGCATTTCCTGCAAGGTATAGGCCGAGCCATAGGCCTCGAGCGCCCACACCTCCATTTCGCCGAAACGCTGGCCGCCGNNAACTGCGCCTTGCCGCCGAGCGGTTGCTGGGTCACGAGCGAATACGGACCGATAGAGCGCGCGTGGATCTTGTCGTCCACCAAATGATGCAGCTTCATGATGTAGATGTAGCCAACCGTCACTTTGCGATCGAACGTATCGCCCGAGCGGCCGTCGTAGAGCGTGACCTGTCCGGTCCGGTCGAGACCGGCCATGTCGAGCATGTGCTCGATGTCGGCCTCCTTGGCGCCGTCGAAGACGGGCGTTGCGATCGGCACGCCGCGCTTCAGGTTCTGGCCAAGCTCGACGAGGCCAGAGTCGCTGAGCGATGCGACGGTCTCGTCCTTGCCGTACACGTTTTTGAGTATGTCCTTGAGCGGCCTCACGTCCTTTTTCGCCATATAGGCATCGACCGCCTTCCCGACCATCTGGCCGAGGCCGTGGCAGGCCCAGCCGAGATGCGTCTCGAGGATCTGCCCCACGTTCATGCGGCTCGGCACGCC
>PLBP01000039.1:0-6835 GCA_003135415.1 Hyphomicrobiales bacterium | reverse complement strand
TGCAGCTTCTCGACCTTGTCGAGGAAGCGCTGCTCGAGCCGCTTCTTCGATTCGTCGTATTGCTTGCGGAGCTGTTCGATCTCGCCCATCAGCTTCTCGTTGGGCGAGGCGAACTGCCACCACTGCGAGCGCGGATACTCGTCGAGTACCACGCGTGTGATCTTGTGGTCCTTCTTGAAGCCCTTCGGACCCGCCATACCTTGGCGGCCTTCCAGCATCTCGGCCAAGCGGCCAAAGACGTTGCGGTCAAGGATCGCCTGCTCGTCGTCGCGGTCCTTCGCTAGACGCTCGATTTCTTCGCGCTCGATCGCGAGCGCACGTTCGTCCTTGTCAACGCCGTGGCGGTTGAACACGCGCACTTCGACGACGGTGCCCTGCACGCCGGGCGGCACGCGGAGCGAGGTATCGCGCACGTCCGCGGCCTTCTCGCCGAAGATCGCGCGGAGCAACTTCTCTTCCGGCGTCATCGGGCTCTCGCCCTTCGGCGTGATCTTGCCGCACAGGATATCGCCGGCGTGAACCTCCGCGCCGATATAGACGATGCCCGCTTCGTCGAGATTCTTCAGCGCTTCTTCCGAGACGTTCGGAATGTCGCGCGTGATTTCCTCGGGACCGAGCTTGGTGTCGCGCGCCATCACCTCGAATTCCTCGATGTGGATCGAGGTGAAGACGTCGTCCTTCACGATCCGCTCCGACAACAGGATCGAATCCTCGAAGTTGTAGCCGTGCCACGGCATGAAGGCGACGAGTACGTTGCGGCCGAGCGCCAACTCACCGAGTTCGGTCGAGGGGCCGTCGGCGATGATATCGCCCTTCTTCACCTGATCCCCCACGCGCACGAGCGGCCGCTGGTTGATGCAGGTATTTTGGTTTGAACGCTGGAACTTCATCAGCCGGTAGATGTCGACGCCAGACTTCGAGGGATCGTTTTCCTCGGTCGCGCGAATGACGATACGGGTGCCGTCGATCTGGTCGACGACGCCGGTGCGGCGCGCGGCGATAACCGCGCCGGAATCGCGCGCAACCACGTCTTCCATGCCGGTACCGACGAGCGGCGCTTCCGCCTGCACGAGCGGCACGGCTTGGCGCTGCATATTCGAGCCCATCAGCGCGCGGTTGGCGTCGTCGTGCTCGAGGAACGGAATGAGCGCGGCGGCGACCGACACGAGCTGCTTGGGCGAGACGTCCATGTAGTCGACGCGGTCGGGCGTGATGATCAAGACGTCACCGGCGTGCCGGCAAACAATCAAGTCCTCGGTGAATTTGCCCTTCTGGTCGATGACCGCGTTCGCCTGCGCGACGTAATATTTCCCCTCTTCCATCGCAGAGAGATAGGTGACCTCTTCGGTGACGCGCCCGTCCTTCACCTTGCGATAGGGCGTCTCGATGAAGCCGTACTTGTTGATGCGCGCGAAGGTCGCGAGCGAATTGATCAGTCCGATATTCGGGCCTTCCGGCGTCTCGATCGGGCAGATGCGGCCGTAATGCGTCGGATGCACGTCGCGCACCTCGAAGCCCGCCCGCTCGCGGGTCAATCCGCCGGGCCCAAGCGCCGACAGGCGTCGCTTGTGCGTGATTTCGGACAAGGGATTGGTCTGGTCCATGAACTGCGAGAGTTGCGAGGAGCCGAAGAACTCACGCACCGCCGCCGCCGCGGGTTTCGCGTTGATCAGGTCCTGCGGCATGACCGTGTCGATATCGACCGAGCTCATGCGCTCCTTGATGGCGCGCTCCATGCGGAGCAAGCCGATGCGGTACTGGTTCTCCATCAATTCGCCGACCGAGCGCACACGCCGGTTGCCGAGATGGTCGATGTCGTCGATTTCGCCGCGGCCGTCGCGCAATTCGACGAGCGCACGGATCACCGCGATGATGTCTTCCTTGCGCAGGACGCGCATGGTGTCGGGCGCGTCGAGATCGAGCCGCATGTTCATTTTCACGCGGCCGACCGCCGATAGATCGTAGCGCTCGGAATCGAAGAAGAGCGAATTGAACATCGCTTCCGCGGTGTCGACCGTTGGCGGCTCGCCCGGGCGCATCACGCGGTAGATGTCGAACAGCGCGTCCTCGCGCCGAAGGTTCTTGTCGACGGCGAGCGTGTTGCGGATGTAGGCGCCGGTGTGGATGTGATCGATGTCGAGCACCGGAATTTCGTTGTAGCCGGCCTCGGTCAGCGCATCGATGATCTTCTTGTCGATCTCCTGGCCCGCCTCGGCATAGATTTCGCCGGACTTGGCATTGACGATGTCCTCGGCGATGTACTGGCCGGGAAGATCTTCGTCCGCGACCTTCAACGCTTTCAGGCCCTTCTCGGACAGCACGCGTGCCTGACGTACGGTGAGTTTCTTGCCGGCCTCGATCACGACCTCGTCGGTATCGGCGTTGCGTAGATCGGTCACCGCCTTGAAGCCGCGCATGCGGCGCGGATCGTAAGGAACGCGCCAGCCGCCGCTCTTCACCCGCTTGTAGACGATGCGCTGATAGAACGTGCTGAGGATTTCCTCGCCGTTCATGCGGAGCGCTTGCAGAAGCGAAGTGACGGGAATCTTGCGGCGGCGGTCGATGCGCGCATGCACGATGTCCTTGGCGTCGAACTCGATGTCCAGCCACGAGCCGCGATAAGGAATGATGCGCGCCGCGAACAGGAGCTTGCCCGAGGAGTGGGTTTTGCCCTTGTCGTGGTCGAAGAAGACGCCGGGCGAGCGGTGCATTTGCGACACGATCACGCGCTCGGTGCCGTTCACGATGAAGGTGCCGTTCATCGTCATGAGCGGGATGTCGCCCATGTAGACGTCTTGCTCCTTGATGTCCTTGACCGACTTTGCCTGCGTCTCGGGGTCGACATCGAACACGATCAGCCGCAGCGTCACTTTAAGGGGTGCCGCGAACGTCATGCCGCGCTGGCGGCACTCGTCGACGTCGTATTTCGGCGCCTCGAACTCGTATTTCACGAATTCGAGCATCGAGTTTCCGGCGAAATCGGAAATCGGAAACACCGACTTGAACACGGTCTGCAAACCCTCGTCGGGACGTCCGCCGCTCGGCACGTGGATCTGCAGGAACTGATCGTAGGATGCCTTCTGAACCTCGATCAGGTTCGGCATCTCGGCGACTTCCTTGATCTTGCCGAAGAATTTGCGAACGCGCTTGCGGCCTGTGAATGTTTGCGCCATCTCGTTCTCGCTCCGTTTCGGACGCTTCAAGCGCGTCCTAGAATCTCGTTTCGCCCGTTCGGGCGAATTGGCCGGATGGCGCGGTGGCGCCACCCGGCATTTTCTACTCTTCGTCATGCCCGGGCTTGACCCGGGCATCCACGCCTTAAGCCTCAGATCCCCGGATCGCGCTCGGCTTCGCCTCGCTTGTCCGGGGATGGAATTGAAATAAGCGCGCTTATTTCAATTCCACCTTCGCGCCCACTTTTTCGAGGGTCGCTTTCATCTTGGCGGCGTCGTCTTTCGAAACGCCCTCCTTGACGGTCTTCGGTGCGCCCTCGACGAGATCCTTCGCCTCTTTCAGGCCAAGTCCGGTCAAAGCACGCACTTCCTTGATCACTTCGATCTTCTTGTCGCCAACCGCGGTGAGAACGACCGTGAACTCGGTCTTCTCCTCGACCGGCGCGGCACCGCCGCCAGGCGTCGCTGCGACCGCAACCGCGGCCGCCGCCGATACGCCCCACTTCTCTTCCAGAAGCTTCGAAAGCTCGGCCGCTTCCAGCACGGTGAGTTTCGAAAGTTCGTCTACGATCTTCGCCAAATCAGCCATTTTATTTTCCTCTCGGTTCGAACCATTGATCGATTGCGGAATCGCCTCAGGCGGCTTCACTCTTTCGGCTGTAGGCCCCGACCACGCGCGCAAGCTGAGAAGCCGGTGCTGCGATGATCTGCGCGATCTTGATCGCCGGGGCCTGCAAGAGGCCGGCAAGTTTCGCGCGCAACTCATCGAGCGACGGGAGGGCAGCAAGCGCCTTCACGCCACTGAGGTCGAGCGAGGTCTTGCCCATCGCGCCGCCGAGAATGATAAATTTCTCATTCCCCTTGGCGAAATCGACCGCGACCTTGAGCGCCGTTATCGGATCGCTTGAATAGGCGATCACGGTCGGTCCCTTGAGAAGGGATGCGACATGGGCGACGTCCGTGCCTTCGAGAGCTTTTTTCGCCAGGCGGTTCTTCGCGACTTTTACCCCGGCCCCGCCCTTCTTCATTTGCCGGCGCAATACCGACATCTGAGCGACGGTGAGGCCAGAATAGTGAGCGACCACGACCGCGGCGGCGTTTTTGAAAACGCCGTTCAGCGACGTGACCATCTCCTGCTTCTCCGCTCGGTCCACTTTCTCTCTCCAGTTGGCGCTTCCGGAAGATCCGGAAACGCCGGTTGCACCTTGCCGGCCCGTCTTCTGCCTTCGCGGGGCAGCGGAACGGGTCGACGTTCCAAAGCCCTGTCCCCTTGGGCCTTCCTCCGAGGAGGAGCGGCCGGCCGGTGCTGGTTCGAACCGACTAAGAGCTTTCGCCCGAAACCGGTTTTCCCCGTCTCATGCAGGCCCTTTCGGATTAAGCGCCGCTCGCGCGGCGCGCCCGCAATCTCGGACAGGACGACCGAGGGAACCGAAGTTCCTCCGGTCTCCCCCGCGCGGAAGCGAACTCCCGCGCGGAATTCTTTTTAGCCTCCGAAGAGGCTCGAGGGCTCGACGCGGACGCCGGGGCCCATCGTCGAGGAAATCGCCACCTTCTTGATGAAGGTGCCTTTGACGCCTGAAGGCTTCGACTTCGCCACCGCGTCGGCGAGCGCGCGGATATTCTGCGCGAGCTGCTCGGCGGTGAACGAGGCCTTGCCGATACCGGCCTGAACGATGCCGGCCTTCTCGACGCGAAACTCGACCGCGCCTCCCTTTTGCGCCTTGATCGCGGCGGGGAGATCGTTGGTCACGGTACCCACCTTCGGGTTCGGCATCAGCCCGCGGGGACCCAGCACTTTGCCGAGGCGGCCTACGAGCGGCATCATGTCGGGCGTCGCGATGCAGCGATCGAAATCGATCTGCCCCGCGTTGACCTTCTCCGCGAGGTCTTCGGCGCCGACCACGTCGGCGCCCGCCTTCCTCGCTTCGTCGGCCTTGGCGCCCTTCGCAAACACCGCGACCCGCGCCGAGCGGCCCGAGCCGTTCGGCAGGTTGACGACACCGCGCACGTTCTGGTCGGTCTGGCGCGGATCGACGCCCAAATTCATCGCCACCTCGATCGTCTCGTCGAACTTCGCCTTGGCGCGCTCCTTCACGAGCTTCACCGCCTCGTCGATGGGGTAAAGCTTCATCGCCTCGATGGATTCGCGCGCCGTGCGAATGCGTTTGCCGGATTTATTCTGCATCGCCCTACTCCGTCACCTGAATGCCCATGGAGCGGGCGGAACCCTCGATCATGCTCATCGCGGCTTCGATCGTGTCGCAGTTCAAATCCTTCATCTTCTGCTGCGCGATTTCCTTGACCTGCGCCTTCGACACCTGACCGATCGGCTCGCGGCCGGGGGTCTTCGACGCCGTCTGCAGCTTCGCCGCCTTCTTCAGAAAATAGGAAACCGGCGGCGTCCTGAGTTCGAAGGTGAAGGATTTGTCCTGGTATATGGTGATGGTGACGGGAATTGGCATCCCCTTCTCCATCTTTTGCGTTTGCGCGTTGAAGTCCTTGCAAAATTGCATGATGTTGAGGCCGCGCTGACCGAGCGCGGGTCCGATCGGCGGCGCCGGATTGGCGGCCGCCGCGGGCACCTGCAACTTCAAAAAACCGGCTACTTTCTTCGCCATCTTTCACTCCCAAGCGAACCGGCTTCACCGGCTCGGGATTCGTGGTCCGGTCCAGGCGCCCGGCTCAAGGCCCCTCGCCTCCCACAAGAATGTTCAGCCCTTCTCGACCTGGCTGAACTCGAGTTCGACCGGGGTGGCCCGGCCGAAAATGCTCACGGCAACCTTGAGCCGCGAGCGGTCTTCATCAACTTCCTCCACCGTCCCGCTGAACGAAGCGAAGGGTCCGTCCGATACCCGCACTTGCTCGCCCACCTCGAAGATGATCGAGGGTTTGCGCACGACGCCCTCCTCAACCTGATTGAGGATGCGCTCGGCCTCGGAGTCGGGAATCGGCATCGGCTTCTTGTCGGCGCCGAGAAAGCCCGTCACCTTCGGTGTGTTCTTGATCAGGTGATAGGCGTCGTCGGTAAGCTCGCACTTCACGAGCACGTAGCCCGGGAAGAACTTCCGCTCGGCCTCGACCTTCTTTCCCTTGCGAACCTCCATGACCTTTTCGGTAGGAACGAGAATCTCATCGAACAAATCGGCAAGACCGCGGGCTTGCGCCTGTTCGCGGATCGACTCCGCCACCTTCTTCTCGAAATTCGAGTAGGCGTGAACGATGTACCAGCGCTTTGCCAAAACGAATTCCCTTTAGCGCAGAAAACTCAGGAGCGTGCTCATCGAGTGGCGGATCACGGTGTCGGCGAGCAGGAAGAAGAGCGAAGCGATGATCGCGAACACGAATACCATCGCGGTCGTGATCAACGTCTCGCGCCGCGAGGGCCACGTTACTTTCGAGCCCTCGGCGCGAACCTGCTGCATGAATTCGAATGGGTTGATCATCGCCAAATCTTTCCGAAACTAAATTCTTCCGAAACAGTGTCTTCCCGGAAACGAACCGAACGACGGAACGTCGCCGCGTCTTTCTTGTCCGAACTTGCCGCCTACGATGGCCGCTTCACTTCACGCCAACGGTCCGGGTTTCGCATTTCCCTCCGCCTGCCGATTGGCAGGAGTGGAGGGACTCGAACCCCCAACCCCCGGTTTTGGAGACCGGTGCTC
>PLBP01000029.1 GCA_003135415.1 Hyphomicrobiales bacterium | reverse complement strand
CCACTTCAGTGGGGGCGGATCACTCCCCGGATCGCTCCGGGGAGGACTTCAAGTCGGCAATCGGAAGCCTCGATCAGCTGCCGGTGGCGCCGGTCATGATCGGACCGAAATATTCCCAACGCTCGCCGCCGAACTTGATCATCTGATTCTGCTTGATCGGATGAAAGTCCGTCGGGCTGGTATCGATCTTTATACCCGGCAGCAAGAGACCGAGCTCGAAATTCTTCAGGCTCGCCGCCTGTTTCATCACGTTCTCGCGCGTGAGATTGTCGCCGCACTGCTTCAACACTTGGACCATCGTTTGCGCGACGCTGTCACCGTAGGCGGTGAAGAGATTGGTCTTGTCGCCCTCCGGGAAGTATTTATCCATGAAGACAAAGAAGTCCTTCAGACCCGGATCGTTCTTCCACTGTGGATCGGTCGCATCCTTCAGATAGGCGGTGCTAAGAATGCCCTGGGAGTTCTCGAATCCCGCGGGCTTCAGGACCGAACCGACGGAGGCCGAGACCTGATTGAGGATGTGAACCGGCTTCCATCCGATTTCCGCCGCTTTCTGGATGGCCTGGGCGGCGAATTTCGGCGTCGTGACGTTGAAGAAGATGTCGGCGCCGGAGGATTTCAGATTGATCATCTGACTGGCGATTGTCGGGTCGGTCACTTCATAGGGTTGCTCGGCGATGATCATGGTCTTGGCCTTGTCACCGAGGCCGTCCTTCAATCCCTTGACGTAGTCCTTACCGTAGTCGTCATTCTGGAAGAGGATGCCAATCTTGCCGTTCGGATGGTTTTTCAGGATGTACTGGGCGTAGATCTGGCCTTCGCTCTGGTAGCTAGGCTGCCAGCCCATTGTCCAGGGGAAGTTCTTTGGATCGCCCCACTTGGTCGCGCCGGTGGCGACGAAGAGTTGCGGCACCTGCTTCGCGTTCATGTATTTCTGGATTGCCGAGTTCGATGCCGTGCCGAGACTCTGGAAGATCAGGAGCACTTCGTCGTCTTCGACGAGCTTGCGCGCCTGCTCGACCGCTTTCGCCGGATTGTAGCGTCGTCGTAGGAAATGAAGTTGATCTTACGGCCGTTGACTCCGCCTTCGGCATTGACCTTCTTGAAATAGGCATCGATCGACTTGCCGATCGTGCCGTAAGCGGAAGCCGGGCCGCTGTAGGGATTGATATTCCCGATTTTGATCTCGGTATTACTTGCGCCCGGATCGTATTTCTTCTGTGCCGCGGCAGAGCCGGCCGATCCGACGGCAAGGCCCAGCACAACGGCTGGAAGCATTCCGTATTTTAGCAGTTTCATGATTCCCTCCCCTTAGGTGCAATCGTATCGCCGGATTGATTATCCGGGACTTCTCACCGAGATCAGAACGATATCACAAATCGTAGAGGACATTTGCCGAGTTCTTTCCCTAGTTAGGAATGTCTACTTTTGATGGCATTAAGCAGACGTTCCAGAGCCGCCGATCAATGTCCGCTTATGGCACTTCGCGTCAATTCGGANNTCGGAGGCATAGCGGACATTGTTTGGCACTGGTGCGGAATGCATCGGTAGCGAATGACCCAAAGCGGACATGACGCCCTCGGTGAACATCGGATTATTTCAAAATCTTTGCGCCCCGTTCAGTCACCATCGAGCAGACATTCCCTGCAATTTCCTTTGGATCGCCCTCGCCCTGTGTGTGTGGGCCGCCCTCAAGGCGTAACCACCATAACTGCGTTACTTGCCCGGGAATATAATCAATTATTAGAGTCCAATGCGGCCTCTTTTTGGAGGGTATCCATGATTGTTTTATCGTAATCAAAATTTCTGCCCCTATATTTCGCAATAAAAACGCCGCTACATTGTCGATTGGCGGCAAGCTGCGTAGCTAGCCTATCCTCAAAGTTCATCGCCTCGACAGCTGGATCCACAGAACAAGCATTTGTCCTCGAACAAATATTTTTCGCGTAGGCGACGCTCCACCAACTGTCTAGAACAACTACGGGCTCATTGCTCTGCGCTACTGCTGACGATTTTACCACGCCAGTCGCGGCGATCACTGTCGCGAGCGCCACCATTGCTAGTTTGTGGCTTGAACGAAGTTCCATCTCCCCGCTCGCGAATGAGTTAGAACAGAATGCTACTTTAGCGTTGGGACTCCTGCCAGCGCTTCACTGACCATGCACAAAGCGCACCAGCGCGTTAACGTGGCGCGCGATGTCCGCTTCTGGCACTTAGCGACCGTTCAGGCATTGCAGCAAAATGGACGCTATTGGGGGAACAGCAGACATCGACCAGGGATGACGCTCACACACAAAAGCGGCGTCAGAGACGGTGACGTTCGAATACCGTATTTTTGAATGAGAGCGAGCGAAGACGGGGAGAATCCTCGCATATACCGGAATCAAATGATTGAGGTACACCCAAGTGGGTATTCCAAAACGCTCGTTTATGTGGAGTTTCGCCTAGCAAGAAAGAGAGGGTTTTCTGTACAGGGGGTCGATTGCCCCAGAAGAACGCAGTCGCGGAATGGGCCTCATTGTTGCTTTGCAGGTTCACCGACAACAACAAACGGTGCCCACAGACGCGGATGAAATGCTGCATCTCCTTGAGCTTCTGGCTGTGCGAGCCCACGGGCTTCCGATGATCCCGAACCAGTATTCTCGATAATTGCCAGCATTGCCTGTTGCAGTGCTTCTCCTGCCCCTGTGGCCTTTTCCATTGAACACGCTCTGGCAGTTGCTCTTAACGATCCATGTCACGCAGTAGGGTAGAGCCATCAAAATAGTGGAATGGATAGATCAAAAACCGGTCGATATCGCCGCTCTCAAGATCTCGTCCTGGGGGACCAAAAGCGGCTGCCACAAAGGGCATGTCGTTAAATGAAACTGATCCAGGGCTGACCCTAATTTTGCACTCAGTACTTACATCACGAGGTAAGCGAAATAATATTCGAATAAGATAATCAGAACCGCTTTGTCTCATATGGAAGCCATCTCCATCATCATTGGTAGTTCCCGTCACGCCACATCGCGAAGCGTGTGAGCTCGCATCGTATTTCCATGACATGTGGCTTTCGCAGGCGGTGCAAAACATCTTTTTCGTTATCGGTCTTTCACGAAAGCCAACTACCTGTATGTCCCAGCGACCGGCCTTATCGACGGTATCGACGAAGAATGCGTCGTCGGGCTCTTTTGCAAGCATTTCAGTGAGCAGACTCTGAGGAATTATTTGTCTTTTCATCAGTTCACGCATGGACATTACGGCAGCCCCGTATGCTTCTTGAACCGCCTCACCCGAAAACTGTCCTGTGACATTGCTCAAATACGGCGCATGAAAACCTAATTTTCCAAAGTAGTGCAGCCGTCTGTTTGCATATGTTCCCCCAGATCCTCCACCTGCCTTCCCGGCCATAAAAATTATGGCGCACGCTGAATAACACTCAGCGCCCTTATCAATAAATGTCGCGATGGGCGGATACATAACATCCACTATCCGAAGTGCCTCAATGTAGTTTCCGCCAGGGCTGTTTAGATCGATTGCATAAAATATGCGTTCTTTCTTCAGTTTTTCGATTTTCACTGCGTCACCCGTTTCGATGGCGCCACGTAGGATGATTATGTTGTTTCCGTTGCTGTCTCTTCCGGCGCTGATATCGGCACTTATCGCCTCGGAGCCGCCGGATAAGGAAAGACAGATCAAGACTGCTAACTCTACGAAGCCGTTGCATCGTCTCGTAGCCTGGGCAAAGCCGGAAAAAGATAGTGGGTCAGCTCCTCGGGGGCACATTTTTCCCTCATCTACAGGCTATTTGGCGGCGAGTGTTTGAGTCGCCCGTTGCTAATTGAGCCGGTGTTGGCAAAAAGGGAATACGCCAGCGACTGTTTGAATAGTGGTTCAGCGTCGGCATAAAGACCCTGCGAATATAGTTTTACAGCTTGTGTGTTAAGTTTGGCTGCCTCATCAACGCCTTGCGCCACCGACACCGTCGGCAACACAAAAACACCGCTCACCACAGTCGCAAAGATAACCGCTGCCGCAAACGCCGCAGACAGAATATATTTCATAGTGATCGATACTTTTTATCAGGAACGATCAACAGACGATGTTCAAGCATTCGGTGCTCGGCATTTCCATCAGCTTCAACGCAGAAATTGCTAAGGACATCTATCCCCACCGAATGGCCCGGGTCGAAGGCTATTTTAAGGGCATGGCTGGGGGAGCCAACACTCGCTGGCCTAAACGACGACGATTCCGCCACGCACGGCGCATCAGCTTCCTGGTGCAAGCGTAGAACGGCCATCCTCCTCCTGAAAGCATTCCTGTCGGCCTCCATTCGGGGTCTTGGCGCAGACGGCGGTGCCGGGCCAGGAGCCTTGCTTCGATCCGCTTCCGCAGCGGCGACGCATTGAAAAACGCTTCAAACTCCGCTTCGTGTTCGGCGGAGTAGAGTTTGCGCTCGGAGTTGTAGAGTCTCCGAAGTTCAACAGCCAATGAGAGCGGCGGCAGCTGCACCTCCGCTCGTATTCTATTCCGCTGCTCGATCTCTTCTCGGGCCTTGGCGATGCCGAACATCTGTCCCTCTCCTTCAATCGATCACGGGGAGGGCTGGCGACGATCCGCTACGTTTGCCGTTTTTGTTCGGCCACATCCCGCTATTGCGGATACCACCTTGCCCGGATCGGCAGGTTGGTGAGGTGCCAGCCCTCGTCGTGATGTAGCGGGCAGTATCAGGGGAGAGGTGCTAAATCGTCAAGCCGCAGATTAAGTCACACGAGCAATCAGAAATCAAAAGCAGTTTCGGGATACAAGCCGTAAGTACGTTAGGAAGTTTCTTGCTGGAAAGTCATGATAATACAGTTGTCGAAATGAGCCCACTGCTCCCATTCCATATGTAGCATCATTTTTGATCTTAAATTCGGATGGCAGCCGAAATTCAAAAACCAAGTGATTCTTTTCAATTTTTGCACTTATGTTACTGGATGGAATTTCAGTACCAAAAACATCGACGGTAGCACCATTGATTATGGGACTCAGATCATCATTCGCCGATCCAAAATAGGGGATGCTCAACAATAGACTTAGTGACTTCCCCTTTCGGCAGAACAGAGTAGCAACTTCTTGTTCGTTTCTTGTTTTTGATACAGCAATTAATCCATCACGATATGCCTCTAACGCCCAAGGCATGTACTCGGAATCTTTCCAGGTTATTGCGAACTGATACATTTCATCTGACGTAAATAGGTAAATTTCAGTAGGGCTAGCACTGGACGCTCTCGTAAGAAACCTCGCATCAACTCCCATTCTAACGACATAGTCGGCGAGGATTCCCGAGATAATCTGCTCACTAGAAAGATCAGCAGCTGTGAATTGTTTTTGCGGTTCTTGGAGGGCTGCAGGATCGTAATGTTGATGTACTCCTATAGTTCGATCAGCCGCGATTCTCGATTTACCTCCGAGGAATGTAAAGGCACACGCAGATAGGCATAGGCCGGTGCCTTCGGACTCGGTAACGTATTCGCCACCGTGCGGAGGATCGGGAATCGAGCGAGCGACCTTTGTTCCGAGTCCATACTCTCTGATGACTTCGCCAAGAGATAATCCCCCGAAAAGGTTTCCGCCGCGAGAATTGAGGAAAACCTCAGTCCGGGCGCCAACGCTGATTTTCTTTGTTCGGAGAAACGTGCGGAATTGATCAGCGGAATCTTTAGTGATCGTTCCGTCGGCAACAATCCAGCCAGGCGTCGCACCGTCGGCAGTATCTGGCTCTGCAAGTCTAAAAGTCATTTCTTCCGTGGCCAAGGCACTATTTGACGCAGTAAGAAAAACTGCAAAGATCAACAAGGCAAATTTGGTAGGACTAGGCTTCATATTTGGAGGTTCTAGGGTTATTCAATTGGCAATGAGCAGTAGATCGCTTCCAGTATATCTCTTCGTGGCGTTAAGCGCATGTTTTACATTTGCTTCTGGACATGCCGAAGAACTGACCGGCATCCCACGCGTAGTAGATGGCGACACTACAGTTTTGAACGGCGTCAAAATTCGCCTCGAAGGCATTGATGCGCCGGAATCGGATCAATTTTCATGCCTTCAGGGTTTCCGCGCTGACATGAAATAATTTTGCCACCTGTGCGGAAGAAAACATTATATCCACGTAAGCTAACCCCCCACCGTCTCGCCGCACAGCCATCGATCTAAGACCATTTGACGGCTCGCCAAACGAAATTACTACGTCCTGCCATTTGTCTGCGGGGATTATGCTGCTCGGCCCAGTGCCGTAGGTTAGGCTCAATTCGCCGTGTGCAGTCATTTTTGATTGAGCCAGAAAATCATGAATCTGATTACTCAATCGTACCTTTAGGTAGTCCGAGCGGAGATGCGTTAGCTTTTCCGGATCAGTTTCAGTATTGGCCCTAATCCACTTCTTGTCTTGAATAACTTTCTGGAAGGTCTTTCTGCAATCAATATCAATAACTGGCTCGCGAAGACGTTCTTTCACGCCGATGCTATATGCAGCGTAGAGTCCTAGCGCAGCGATAGCGCCGGGGAATAAATACGGGGTTACGGCAGCGACCATGCGTGCCTTTTCTATTCCGAGGGCTGCCGCCAAGTGTTCAATAACCCAGTCGTTCACCAGACTTTCGACTGATACGTGAAATATCCAGTACAATCCGGCCGCCGCTAGAGCGAACGGAATAAAAAGGCTTGGAATTTTCTTTAGTGGCATTCGCACTTAAGGTGTCTTTCTTCTCTCCACTCGCGACAATCTTGAGCATCTTGTCGGGCAGCGAGAGTTGTAATTCTAGGGCTTCATCCATCGACATTCAGGTAATTGGATCCGCTGAGAAATTCCCGAGTCATTTCGAGTCGTTACACTGATTATTTCGGGAATTGATTCATCGGGCTAGATTTTCGAAGCCGGAACAAGTGACGAACTGTTGTGGGACTTTTTGTGGGACTTAGGGCTCCATTTGTGGGACTTTGGCTCCCTTATGTTCCCTTCGGCTAATTTTGAACTCGAACCAATATTGAAAAAAGCTAATTCATTTCAGGAAGCTAATGGTCGGAGCGGCGGGATTCGAACCCGCGACCCCTAGTCCCCCAGACCAGTGCGCTTCCGCAACGACACAACGGTGTTGAGCGCCGGTCTAGGTGTTGCGGCATATCGTGCCCATTCAGCCATCAGTGGACGCCGCTTTTCGAAAAGATCGCCCCGCCGGTAAGCGGCCTCAACTTTGTTGCTGACTGCATGGGCGAGAGCCATCTCGACGACTTCTCCCGGAAAGTCCGTGCACTCCGATGCCCAGTCGCGGAAAGTTGAGCGGAAACCGTGCACTGTGATTCCGCCGCGATCCATGCGACGTAACGTTTCCGTCATCGCCATATTGGAAAGCGGTTTGCGTTGCTTACCGCCGCGAAACACGAAGTCCTCGGCCGCGTTTCCAAACTTCTTCATTTCTTCGGCAATCTCTAGAGCGCGTCCGGACAGGGGCACACGATGTTCCTTAGCGGCTTTCATGCGCTTCGATGGAACCGTCCAGGTTTTGTTGCCCACATCGATTTCGTTCCACGTCGCCCCGATTGTCTCTCCGGTCCGTGCGGCCGTGAGGATCGTGAACTCAAGAGCACGAGCAGCGATACCTTCTTGTGTCCTTAAGGCCTTTATGAAATCGAACAGCTGATCGAAGGGTAGGGCGGCATGGTGCTCGACGGCTCGTACCCTGGATCGTGCCGCAAGGAGATTCGCTAAATGACCTTGCCAACGTGCCGGGTTCTCACCGACGCGGAAGCCTCGTGCCGTCGCCCAATCGAGCACCGACGCGATGCGGCCACGCAAGCGGGTCGCGGTCTCGGGTATTTCCGACCAGATCGGTTCCAGAACTTTCATCACCAGCGCAGTGTCAATCGACTGCACGGAGACACCGCCTAGGACGGGCTCCGCATACATCGCGAGTGTGCTTTTCCATTGCGCGGCGTGTTTTGCGTTTCTCCAGCCCGCGCTGTGCGCCTCGATATAGGCAGCAGCTGCACCCTTGAACGTGAGAGATTTAGCTGCCTCGAGCGCGGCACGGGTTCGTTCCGTCTTCTTCACGTCGATTGGATCGATGCCGTCGCTGCGCAACCGCCGACAATCGGCAGCTTTTTTGCGAGCCTCTAAAAGGCTTACGGCGTTAAGCGAGCCAATTCCCATTTCGCGCGTCCTGCCACGGAACGTGTAGCGATAGATCCAAGACTTCGCGTGGGGACCCGTAACTTGCAGATAGAGACCGCCGCCGTCCGGATAGAAACCAGACTCGACGAGTCGCGAAACTTTCAATGCGGTGAGTCTGCCAACGATCTGCGCCATCATCCGTACCCACAAGTTTACCCACGAGTCTCACGCGGATTGTGGCGGTCGGGGCCGAATGTGTAAAGTCACAAAGAGTTGGAAAGTGCTGATTACGTTTGGCTTTCCGAACGTATGCGAACAAACGCGAACGGTAGCTTGGCGGAGGGAGTGGGATTCGAACCCACGGTACGGTTTCCCGTACACACGCTTTCCAAGCGAGCGCCTTAAGCCACTCGGCCATCCCTCCGCGGGAAACGCGCGCGAACTATACTGCCGCATGCCGCCGAGACAAGCGAAGTCGCCCTCGAAAATCGGCCGCCCGGCCGCAAGCCCAAAAGGTTGCGCCTTATCGGCGCGCGGGCTAATTCTCGGCCGGACGGGAATTCTAGGATGGTACGGTTTTTAGCGCGCTTCACCGGTCTGTGGCTGCTCGCGGGCGCCTTCGTGTCGCTTGTGATCGACGGCAACCGCTCGATCGCGGCCGGACGGGTCATGCTCACGGCATTCGGGGAAGGCTGGTACGCGCTGAATCCGGCTAGCCTTGATTCCACGCGCAGCTGGGTCGAGGCTTATCTGCCGGGCTGGCTGTGGAACCCGGTAATCCTGAGCGTTTTGCTGACGCCGATTTGGATCGTCTTGGCGGCGTTCGGCGCCATCCTCGTTTTCCTCGGCCGCAAGCGCGAGCGGCCGATCGGCTATTCTTCGCGCGACTAGAGTACGGCTTCGCGCCGGCGTGATCGGTAGTCCCGCCCCGATGGCGCGGATTTGATTGCTTTCGGCGATGTAACAAAACCGGCCGCACCTTATATGTGGGCGGAGAGAACGAACCGAGGGGAGACAGTCTCGATGTTCATGCTGAAGAAAAACCGCGACATGCCCGCGCCCGGCGCCGCACTTCCTGGCCGCGCCACGGCCATTCCCACCGCCGACAAGCATTTCGTCAGCGGCCATCCGCTGAAAGGTCCCTACCTGGAGGGAACGGCCAAGGCGACATTTGCCTTCGGCTGCTTCTGGGGCGCGGAGAAAAAGTTCTGGCAGATCCCCGGCGTGTGGGTGACCGCCGTCGGCTACATCGCCGGGCAAACGCCGAACCCGACCTATGAGGAAGTCTGCTCCGGCCGCACCGGCCACACCGAGGCGGTGCTCGTGGTCTATGATCCGAAGCAAGTGACCTATCAGGAACTGTTGAAGGCGTTTTGGGAAACCCACGACCCGACGCAAGGCATGCGGCAGGGTAACGACGTCGGCTCGCAATATCGCTCCGGCATCTATGTCTATAACGCGGCGCAACGCGCCGCCGCCGAGGCTTCGAAAAAGGATTACGAAGCCGCGCTGAAGAAGAAAGGTTACGGCGCGATCACGACCGAAATTCTCGACGCGCCGGAATTCTACTTCGCCGAGGATTATCATCAGCAATATCTCGCGAAGAAACCGCACGGCTATTGCGGGCTCGGGGGGACCGGCGTCGTCTGTCAGATCGGAACCGGCGTCGGTGCTGGTTGATCAGCCAATATAGAGGTTGCCGGGCTTTGTTCGCCGTGGTTCGATTACACCATGGCGAGAGAGCCCGGCCTCATCGAGCGCGCGATCGAGCGCAGCGTTTTCCAGAGCCGCTGGCTCATGGCCCCGTTTTATCTGGGGCTGATCGTCAGCCTTTTCATCCTGCTGATCACCTTCTTGCGCGAGCTCGCGCATTTCGCCGCGACGATCCTGAGCGCGAGCGAAACCGACGTCATCCTCGGCACACTCGCGCTGATCGATCTTTCGCTCACCGGCAATCTGGTGCTGATCGTCATTTTCTCGGGCTACGAGAATTTCGTCTCGCGCATCGACCCCGATGGCTATCCCGACTGGCCGGAATGGATCACCAAGATCGATTATTCCGGGCTGAAGCAAAAATTGCTCACCTCGATCGTGGCGATCTCGGCGATCCAAGTACTCAAGGCCTACATGAATCTCGACAAGCATCTCGACGACCGGAGCCTCGCGTAGCTCGTCGGCATTCACCTCGTCTTCGTGGTCTCCGGCCTGTTGCTCGCCTTGACCGATTGGCTGAGCGAGGGCTCGAAGAGCAAGCTCGAAGAAGACAAGAGCAAGTTCAAGAAGAAATAGCCCCGTGCGTTCAAAAATCGCGACCATCGGAGCCGGTTTCTATCTACTGGCCTTTGCGTGTGCATCGATTTATCCGATGTTGGACCGCAGAACCTTCTCCGGGCTTGCCGCTGTTCTGCTGGCATGGCCCTGGATCGATTATCTTCCGAGCGCATGGCTCCTTTTTGCCATCGCGCTCAACGCCATTATTATTTATATCCTTCTAACCATTCTGTCGCTTGCGCCGGCGTTGCTTCGACGATTGCGAAAGTGAGTTCGAATCGAGCCAAGAGATCAATATGAGATTTGAAGCAATTGAAAAATTGGCGCACCCGAGAGGATTCGAACCTCTGACCTCTGCCTTCGGAGGGCAGCGCTCTATCCAGCTGAGCTACGGGTGCCCGCCCCTGACTTAACCGATGGAGCGCGCGAGTTCAACGAGGCGCTCGGTCGTCGCGCTTTTCGGATCGGAAAGCGGATCGACGATGGTGAAATGATCGGCGCCTTCGACCTCGAAAAAGCGCGCCGCGACACCCTTCTTCCCCCACGCGTCCACGATGGCGCGGCTCTGGCGCAGGAACTCGCGACTCTCCTTGCCGCCCGCCCAGGCCTCGAACACTCGCCCGCCTGCCGGGATTTCCCAGAATAAGGGCGACACGCGCCGCGCCTCCGCCGCATCCAACCGCAGATCCGCGTTCATGCTCACATTGACGAGCGGCGTGAGATCAAACAGGCCCGAGAGCAAGAACGCCGCCGGCACGAGATCGGCGGGAAGATCGGGCGCGCGCTTGTTCCAGTCGGTGGCAAGAAGACACGCCGCGAGATGGCCGCCGGCGGACCAGCCGCAAGCGACGAGCTTCCGGCCATGGCGCCGCCAGAGAAAAATCGCGGCGGCGCGAACCTCCTCGATGATTTGCGCGATCGTCACGTCCGGGCAGAGATCATAGCCCGCGAGCGCGACCGCCAATCCGTGCGGGTTCGCGCCCGCCGCGACATGGCTGAACATCGCGGGCGCGAGCGAGCGCCAATAGCCTCCGTGAATAAAGAGAACGATCGGCGCGTCGTGCTTCGCCGACGGCCAGAAGAGATCGACGTGCTCGCGCGCGCTCCGGCCATAGGAGAGGCGAAGTTCGGCGCTCGCATGGCTCGCGCGAAGATGGCCCGCATCGCGCGTCCAGCGGGCGAAAATCGCCGGATGCTCGGGCACGCGGGCGCGATTATTGTATTCGGCCTCAAAGTCGAGCATCGGGAGCCGCCAGGAACTCAGCGCGGCGCGCGCTTGGCCAAAATCCGCTGCAGCGTGCGCCGGTGCATGCTGAGCCGGCGCGCCGTCTCCGACACGTTGCGTCCGCACAGCTCGTAGACGCGCTGGATATGCTCCCAGCGAACGCGATCCGCCGACATCGGATTTTCCGGCAGCTCCGGCATCTGGCCGGCGCCGGCCTTGAGCGCGGCGCAGACCTCGTCGGCGTCGGCGGGCTTGGAAAGATAGTCGACGGCGCCAAGCTTCACCGCGTTCACCGCCGTCGCGATGTTGCCGTAGCCGGTCAGAATGATACTGCGCGCCTCGGGGCGGGAATCTTTCAGCGCCGAAATCACTTCGATGCCACTTCCGTCGCCGAGACGCATGTCGACGACCGCGAAGGCGGGCGGCGATTCTTGCACGGCGGCGAGGCCGGCCGCGACCGAATCCGCGGTCTTGACCTCGAACCCGCGCCCTTCCATCGCGCGCGCGAGGCGCTCGAGAAACGCCTTGTCGTCGTCGACGATCAGGAGGCTGGCGTCGACTTCGCTTGCAACCATGGCGATATCGGACATGCGGCACCTTGCTCTCTAACCATCGCCCGGATGAAACCTATTCCGCCGCCTCGTCGGTCGCAATAGAGGCGTTCGCCTCCGTATTCAGCACGGCGGAGCGTATTTCGTCTTCCGGCGGCGCCTCGAATTTGAACTTTTCGCGCGGCCAGTGCACGAGCACGGTCGCGCCCGTTTCGGGATAGGGGCGATTGCGAATGGTGAGTGCCGCGCCCGTCCGCTCGAGCAAGGTCTTGGCGATAAAAATGCCGAGGCCAAGGCCCCCGAGGCCATCGGCCTTGCGTTTGCGGATCGAAACATAGGGCTCGCCGATGCGATCGATCACGTCGTCGGCAAAACCGGGCCCGTCATCCACGATCAGAATCTCGATCTTTTCGGCGTTCCAATCGGCCGAAACCGTCACTTTCTTGGCGGCGAAATCGACCGCGTTCTCGATCAAATTCCCGAGGCCATAGAGAATGCCGGGATTGCGCGCGATCTCGGGCTCGGCGCCGCGTTCTTCCGGCAACAGGACCGCGATCTCCGTCCCGAATGGCCGGTGGGGCCCTACCACCTCGTCGATCAGCTGCGAGAGCGGCATGCGGTCGAACGGCGCGTCGCCGGAACCGAGCGAAGTGATGCGCGCGAGGATCGCGCGGCAACGCTCGGTTTGCTGGCGCAACAGGCGGATGTCGTCGGCGTAGGCCGCGCCTGCCGGCATCGAGCGCTCGATCTCGCGGCCGACCAGCGCGATGGTCGCCAGCGGCGTCCCAAGTTCGTGCGCGGCGGCGGCGGCAAGCCCATCGAGCGCCGAGAGATGCTGCTCTCGCTCGAGCACGAGCTCGGTGGCGGCAAGCGCGTCGGCGACCTGGCGGTTCTCGTCGGCGATCTTCCAGGTGTAGAGGCCGATGAAGGCGACCTGCACGAACATCGCGATCCATTCGCTCGCGCGGTAAAGAAGCGGAAAGACGATCGTATTGTCTAGATACCAGGGAAGCGGAAGCGAGGCGAGGCTCAGCACCGTCACCATGGCGGTCACGAGCGCGCCGATCAGGATCGTCGTGCGCGGCGAGAGCGCGGTCGCCGAAATCAGGAGCGGCGCCAGATAAAAAGCGAAGAACGGATTATCGACGCCGCCGGTGAGGTACAAAAGCGCGCTTAATTGCAAGGTATCGAGGGCGAGGAGCATGCCCGACGCCGGCTCGTTCAGGCGATGCGGGCGCGGATAGCGAAACCGAAGCCATAAATTGGTCGCCGCGATGAGAGCGACGAGCACGAGTGCCCGCCAGATCGGAAAATCGAAGCCGAGCCCCCAATGTACGGCGATCAGCGTGATCGACTGGCCCAAAACCACGAGCCAGCGCAGGCGAATCATGGTGTCGAGCCGGAGCCCGTATCGCAACGGCCCGATGGGACGGACGAAAAGATCGGCGTCGACTGGCATCGCCCTACTCTAAGCTTATGTCCCGAGTTGTGAAACTTGCTCGCCCGTGACACTCCGGGGCCCATCATGGATGTTGCGACAAAATCAAACGCCATCGAGGCCGATGGGCTCGCCAAGCGCTATAGCGACACGGTCGCCGTCGACGGCATTTCGTTTGCTATCGCGCGTGGAACCATCACCGGCCTTCTCGGCGGCAATGGCGCCGGCAAGACCACCACCATCGGCATGATCATCGGCCTGGTGGCGCCGAGCGCGGGAAGCGTGCGGGTATTCGGCGCCGACATGGCGCGGGACTCCTATCGCGTGCTCGGCCGCATCAATTTCGAAAGCCCCTATGTGGATCTCCCGCATCGGCTCACCGTGCGGCAGAACCTCACCGTGTTTGGCATGCTTTATGGCGTCGCCGACATTGCCGCGCGCATCGCCAAGCTTTCCGCCGATCTCGACCTCGGCGAATTTCTCGACCGGCAAGCGGGCAAACTTTCCGCGGGACAAAAAACCCGCGTCGCACTCGCCAAGGCCTTGGTCAACGAGCCCGATCTTCTGGTGCTCGACGAGCCGATGGCTTCGCTCGATCCCGACACCGCCGATTGGATCCGCGGGCATCTCGAGCGCTACCGCGCGGGAAAAAACGCGACGATCCTACTCGCCTCCCACAACATGTTCGAAGTCGAGCGGCTCTGCGATCGCGTCATCATGATGAAGCGCGGCAAGATCGTGGACGACGACGCGCCGGAACGCCTGATCGCGCGTTATGGCCGGCAAAACCTGGAAGAAGTGTTCCTCGATGTCGCGCGCGGACGGGCGCGGCCGGCGCTCTCCGCGGAGACCGCGTCGTGAGCGCCGAGGCTCTCGCCTTTTCCCCGCGCCGCGTCGGCGCGATGATTCTGCGCTATTGGTATTTGCTGCGCTCGTCCTGGCCGCGGCTGATCGAGCTGATCTACTGGCCGGCGGTGCAGATGTTCATGTGGGGATTTCTGCAGCTCGGCGTCGCGCGCCAGACCGGCGCCGTGATGGCGGCGGCGAGCACCTTTCTCGCGGCGTTCCTGTTGTGGGATCTGTTGTTCCGCGGCCAGATCGGCTTCTCGATGTCGTTCATGGAAGAGATGTGGTCGCGCAATCTTCCCAATTTGATGATTTCGCCGCTCCGGCCGGTCGAGTTCGTGATCGCTTTGATGGTGATGAGCGTCATTCGTCTCGCCGTCGGCTTCGTGCCGGTGACGATTCTCGCCATTTTCTTTTTCGGCTTTAATCTGTGGGACCTCGGGCTCGCGCTCGTGGTTTTCTTCGCCAATCTTTTCTTCACCGCCTGGGCCGTCGGCATGCTCTGCTCGGGCCTGGTGATGCGAAACGGCCTCGGCGCCGAGGGGCTCACCTGGAGCATGATGTTCATCCTGCTGCCGCTCACTTGCGTCTATTATCCGGTCACGACGCTGCCCCTCTGGGTGCAGCCCATTGCATGGGCGTTGCCGCCGACCGCGGTGTTCGAAGGCATGCGCGCGCTCGTCATCGATCACGTCTTTCGCGCCGACCTGATGCTGTGGGCGCTCGGCCTCAATCTGCTCTGGCTCGCGGCTGGGGCTGCGTCTTTCGTCGTGTTGCTCGGCAAGGCGAAGCAGGCGGGAGCCTTGATTCAGACCGGCGAATAAAGGGGTTCTTCCATTCCCGAAGTGCAACCCTCAAGTGCAACCCCTCAAGTGCAACCCGCACGCCATTGACGTTATGACGAATTGACGACATTCATGCTGCACCGCAGCGGGGGCTTCGGCTGGGAATCACCATGGCGATCGGCGTCTTCGGAAAAATTCCCGAATTGCCCGGTGGCGCGCCCGTACTCTCGGCGCCGCTCTACTGGATGTATGAGTGGGGCCACGCCGGGCTCACGCCGTCCCGCGCGATGGCGGACGCCGCCAAGCTCTACTTCAAGAATCCGTTCAATCCGTTCGCGCAAACGACCTTCGGTAAATCGGTCGCCGCTGCCGCGGAAGTGTTCGAGCGCGCGACGCGGCGCTACGGCAAGCCGGAATGGAAGATCGCCTCGACCCTCGTCGGCGGCGAGCGCGTGCCGGTCCGTGTTTCGAGCGTGTGGGAGCGGCCGTTTTGCAAGCTTCTTCACTTCGAGCGCCAGTTCGAGCACGCGCCGCGGCGGCCGCAGCCGCGCGTTTTGATCGTGGCGCCGATGTCGGGCCATTACGCCACGCTCCTGCGCGGCACGGTCGAGGCGTTCCTGCCCAATCACGACGTCTACATCACCGACTGGGCGGATGCCCGCATGGTGCCGGCCTCGGACGGCCGCTTCGACCTCGACGATTACATCGACTATTTGATCAGCATCTTGCATTGGCTCGGCGGTGACTGCCACGTGATCGCGGTCTGCCAGCCTGCCGTTCCGGTACTTGCCGCGGTCGCGCGCATGGAGGCCGAGAACGATCCCTACGTTCCGCACTCGATGACGCTAATGGGCGGCCCGATCGACACCCGTCTCAATCCGACCGGCGTGAACAAGCTCGCCGAACAGCATGGCATCGAGTGGTTCCGCACCCATGTGATCGCGCGCGTGCCGTTTCCGCAGCCCGGATTCATGCGCGAGGTCTATCCCGGCTTCTTGCAGCTCTGGGGCTTCGTCAGCATGAACCTCGACCGCCACTTGGATGCCCACCAGCAGCTGTTCACGAATCTGGTGAAGGGCGATGGCGACTCGGTGACGAAGCACAAGGAATTCTACGACGAGTATCTCGCGGTGATGGATCTCGCCGCCGAATATTATCTGCAGACGGTCGAAAGCGTGTTCATCCGCCACGATTTACCGAACGGCACCATGACCCACCGCGGCAAGCCGGTGGATCCCGCCGCCATCCGGCGCGTGGCGCTCCTCACCATCGAGGGCGAGAATGACGACATTTCCGGCGTCGGCCAGACCGAGGCCGCGCACCGGTTGTGCGTGAATCTTCCGGCCGAGAAGAAAGCGCATTACCTGCAATTGAACGTCGGTCATTACGGCGTGTTCAACGGCTCGCGCTTCCACGCCGAGATCGCGCCGCGCATTTCCGATTTCATGCTGACGCACAATCGCGCACCCGGCTCCGCCAAGGCCGCCGTGACCGAATTCATCAAGCGCGTGAAGCCGACACAAGACCAGCCCCGCAGCAAGCTTGCATGAAGCCCGCGATTGGCATTGCCTAAGGCAATTCCGATTCGCGAGAGCTTCGCTCGATGCCGCTGACGTTTCGTTTTTTTCGCAAAGAGCCGTCCCCGCCCGCCCGCGAGCGTTTGCTCATCGGCGGCAGCGGCGGACATTACGCAATCGAGGTCCGCCGCCATCCCGCGGCGCGGCGCTATACGTTGCGCGTGCGGGAAGCCCGGCGCGACGTGGTGCTAACGATGCCGCCGCGGGGCAGCCTCCGGCAAGCGAAGCAATTCGCCGAGAAAAACGTGGAATGGATCGCGGCGCGGCTGAAACGAATGCCGCGGCCCGCGCCCTTCGCGCCGGACGAAACCATACCGCTCCGCGGCGTGCCGCATCGGATCGTACATCGGCCTGGCGCGCGCGGAACCGCCTGGACGGAAGCGGGCGAGGATGGAACGCCGCTTTTATGCGTCGCCGGTGGCGCCGCGCATATCGGCCGTCGTGCGCGCGATTTCCTCAAGCGGGAAGCCCGGCGCGATCTCCTCGCCGCGAGCCGGCGTTACGCCGAGGCGCTCGGCGTTTCCGTCCGTGCGGTATCGCTCCGCGATACCGCGAGCCGCTGGGGTTCGTGCTCGCAAAGCGGATCGTTGTCGTTTTCCTGGCGGCTGGTGCTGGCGCCGCCCTTCGTGCTCGACTATCTCGCCGCCCACGAGGTCGCGCACCGCGTCGAGCTCAATCACTCGAAGCGTTTTTGGCAGGCGGTTGAGCGGATTTTTCCCGAGTGGCGCCGCGCTGAGGCGTGGCTGCGTGCGCACGGCCCCTCGCTCTATCGCTACGGCATCGAATGAGGGTTAGCGGCGGCCGAAAATCTTGTCGATGAGCCAGCGATCGATCGTAAAGCCGCTCTGCGGTTCAGGCGCGCTGGTCGTCGGCGCTTCGATCATTCCCGGCGGCAGCGCCCGCCCGAACGCGTTCTCCTGATAGCTCGGCAACTCGATCACCGGCAGGTTCTGGTGAGCGGTGCGCATGAAGCGGTTCCAGATGTCGACCGGAAGACCGGAACCGGTCGCCTTCTTGGTCGGCGTTCCGTCGTCATTGCCGAGCCAGACGCCTGCGATCATGCGGCCGGTGTAGCCGACGAACCAGGCGTCGCGGTAATCCTGGCTCGTGCCGGTCTTGCCGGCCGCGGGCCAACCCGGAATCGAGGCGCGGCGTGCGGTGCCGGTCGCGAGCGTTTCCGCCAACATCTTGTTCATCATGGCGACATGCTCGGGGGCGACCACGCGCGAGGTACCGGAGACGGTGCGGGCATAGAGAATTTTTCCACCCTGCTCGCGTACGCGCTCGATCACGTGTGGGATCACGCCGATGCCGCCATTGGCGAAGGGCGCGTAGGCGGCGACGAGTTCGAGCGGCGTCACCTCCGAAGTGCCGAGCGCGAGCGAGGCATTGGGCTCGAGTTTCGACGCGATCCCGAGGCGGCGGGCTGTGGTGGCGACATTCTGCGCGCCGACTTCGAGGGTCAGCCGCACGGAAACCGTGTTGAGGGAATTGGCGAGCGCGGTCGCGAGCGTCACCGGGCCGTAATATTCGCGCGAATAGTTTTCCGGCTTCCAGCCGCGGACGGTGATCGGCGCGTCGTCGCGGACGGTGTCGGGCGTGAGCCCGCGCTCGAGCGCGGTCAGATACACGAACGGCTTGAAGGCCGAGCCCGGCTGGCGGTGGCCGGCGACGGCGCGGTTGAACTGGCTTTCGGCATAGGAGCGGCCGCCCACAAGCGCGCGCACGGCGCCGTCGGGATCCATCGCCACGAGCGCCCCTTGCGAGGCGCCGTAGTGATCGCCTTGCTTGGTGAGCTCTTCGGCGAGCGCCTTCTCGGCCGCGCTCTGCAATGCCGGATCGATCGTGGTTTGGACGACGACGTCGTTCTCGAAGCGGCCGACGTAATCATTCAGCGCATCCATCACCCAATCGCCGACATAGCCGGCGGAGCCCGGCCCGTCGTTCTTGACGATCAGGGCGGGGCGGGTGCGCGCGGTTTTCGCCATCGCTCCGGAAACGAAGCCGCTCTCGATCATCGCGTTCAAGACGATTTCGGATCGTGCGCGCGCGAGCTCTGGATTGCGCGTGGGCGCGAGCCGTGACGGTGCGCGCACGAGACCGGCGAGCATCGCGGCTTCGGCCAGCGTCACGACGCGGGCCGACTTCCCGAAATAGCGCTGCGCCGCCGCTTCCACGCCATAAGCGCCGGAGCCGAAATAAACCCGGTTGAGATAGAGCTCGAGAATGTCGTTCTTGGAATATTGCTTCTCGAGCGCGAGCGCGATGATGACCTCGTCGATCTTGCGCGAGATGGTGCGCTCCTGGGTGAGAAAGAGATTCTTCGCGAGTTGCTGGGTGAGCGTCGAGCCGCCCTCGCGCACGCCGCGCGCGGCGATGTTGACCGCGATCGCGCGCGCGAGCCCGATCGGGTCGAGGCCAAAATGGTGATAGAAGCGGCGGTCCTCGATCGCGACGAAGGCCTGCGGAAGATAAGGCGGCAAGGCTTTGAGCGGTATAGCGGCGCCACCCATGTCGCCGCGCGTCGCGACGGTTTTTCCGTCGAGGCCGAGGATTGTGATCGTCGGTGGCCGCTTCGGCACCACGAGCGATTGAATCGGCGGCAGTTTCATCATGTGCAAGGCAATGACGACGCCGAGCGCGACCGCGGCCCAGATGCCGAGCACGACACACCAATAAAACAGCCGGCGGAGCGTAAGCGGGCGCGGCTTCTTGCGGCGTGGCTTTCGCTTCTTCGAGGATGGCGGCTTGGTGCCGCCCGGCGCGGAATTTGGGCGGGCGGTTTGCAGCGGGCCGCCGGCGCGGTCGCGCGGGTCGAGCTTGAGGTCGAACAAGGAGCCCGCCGCCAGCACGGGCTCGCGGCGCTCGTGTTTCCGTCTCGTCCAGAACATGGCCGGCCGATCCTCCGCCCCACGCCCCCGCGCGGTTAAGAAGGTCTAAATGCGGCGATTTAAGGCGCGGTTAAGCGCGAGCCCGTGCGCGCGGCGCGCGCCCGTTAGCGGGCTTTTCTTCGTCGTCCCCGGCCTCGAAGATGCTTTTTAGCGCCCGCTGGATCGCACCGATGCGCTGCGTCGAGACGACCTTGGCGCCGGTCAAATCCGTCACATAGAACACGTCGACCGCGCGCTCGCCGAAGGTCGCGACATGCGCCGAGGCGATGTTGAGATTGAGCCGCGAAATCGTGTTGGTGAGATCGTAGAGGAGGGCCGGCCGGTCGAGGCCCGAGACCTCGATCACCGTGTGGCGGTCCGACCAGACGTTGTTGACGTTGATTTCCGGCTCGATGGTGAAGGTGCGATAGCGCCCCTTGGAGACAGGCCGCGCCACTACTTCCGGTAGATGCGTTTCGCCGCGCAGCGTGCGCTCGATCCCCTCCGCGATGCGGGCGGCACGGCGCTGCTCGTCCTCGTCGCGGTCGAACTCGCGCGAAATCGAAATCGTGTCGAGCGCGAGCCCGTCGGTGGTGGTGAAGATCTGTGCATCGACGATGTTGCCGCCCGCCACCGCGCAGGCGCCGGCGATGATGGAAAGAAGACGGGGATGATCGGGAGCGAGAATCGTGAGCTCGGTGACGCCGCGCGGGGCGTCGATCCTGACCGAAGTCGCGAGCTGCCGCCCGGCCTCTTCGGCTTCCGTCAAGAAGCGCGCGTGCTCGATCTTGCGCTCGAGGTCGACCTTCAGCCAATAGGGCGGATAATGGCGGGCAACGTAGTGGTCGAGCTTTTCCGCAGCCCAGCCCTTCATCGCGCCGCGAAACTCCGCTTGAGCGAACTCGACGCGCTTCGTGCGGTTCACTTCCGAGAAGCCGCCGGTGATGACGGGCTCGGTCTCGTAATAAAGCGTGCGCAGAAGTTGCGCCTTCCAGCCGTTCCACACGCCCGGCCCCACCGCGCGAATGTCGGCGGTCGTCAGAATGAGGAGCATTTTCAGCCGCTCCAGATTCTGCACCACCGCGGCGAAATCCTCGATGGTCTTGCGGTCCGATAAATCGCGCGACTGGGCGATCATGGACATCACGAGGTGCTGCTCGATGAGCCACGACACGGTGTCCGTTTCCGCCGCGCTCAGCCCGAGGCGCGGGCAGAAACGGCGCGCGATTTTAGCACCCGCGATCGAATGATCCTCGAGACGGCCCTTGGCGATGTCGTGAAGGAACAGGCTGATATAAAGCAGGTCGCGGTTCTTGATGCTCGGCATCAATTCGTTGGCGAGTCCATATTCGCGGTTGGTGCCGGCTTCTATCTCCGACAGCACGCCGATGCAGCGGATCAGGTGCTCGTCGACGGTGTAGTGATGATAGAGATTGAATTGCATCATCGCGACGACGCGGCCGAACTCCGGCACGAATTTTCCGAGCACGCCGGTTTCGTTCATGCGCCGCAGCACGATCTCGGGCGCGTTTTTCGAGCTGAGAATCTCACGAAACAGCTGGTTCGCCTCTTTATTCTCGCGCAGCTCCGCGTCGATGAGCTTAAGCGAGCGGCGCGCGAGCCGGAGTGCCGTGGGATGAAATTCGAGGTCGTGGCGGTCGGCAATGTGGAACAGACGAATGAAATTGACCGGATCGCGCTCGAACACCTTGTCGTTGGCGACGCTCAGCCGCTCATTGTCGATCACGAAGGCGGGGAAATTCTTCACCGGCCGGCGGCTTCTCTTCGTCCAGCGCGCTAGCACCCGGGTGAGCCTGGGCGCGACCTTGGCGTGAATCTCTTCGAGTGCCGCGCAGACGATGGCGGTCAAATCGCCGACGTCCTTGGCGACGAGGAAGTAGTGCTTCATGAAGCGCTCGACCTCGCGCAGTCCCGGATGTTTGGTGTAGCCGAGCCGGAGCGCCATCTCGTATTGCACGTCGAAGGAGAGGCGCTCCTCCGCGCGTCCGGTCAGAAAATGCAGGTTGCACCGCACCGCCCATAAAAAATCGCCGCAGCGGCGAAACAGCGAAAGCTCGGCGGGGGAAAACACGCCTTTCTCCGCCAGCTCCTCGAGGTCGCGCACGCGATAGACGTATTTCGAAATCCAGAACAGCGTGTGCAGGTCGCGGAGACCCCCCTTGCCGTCCTTCACGTTCGGCTCGACGAGATAGCGCGATTGGCCGCCGCGCCGATGACGCTCATCGCGCTCGGCGAGTTTGGCCGCGACGAACTCCGCCGCCGTTCCCTGCACGATATCGTGGTCGAAGCGCTGGTTCAGTTCGTCGAACAGCGATCGGTCGCCCGCCAAGAGCCGCGTCTCGAGAAGCGTCGTGCGGATTGTCATGTCGGCGCGCGCCTGGCGGATGCACTCATCAACCGAGCGCGTCGAATGTCCGACCTTGAGGCCGAGATCCCACAGCGCGTAGAGCACCGCCTCGGCGACGCTTTCGCCCCAGGCGGTCTGCTTGTAGGGAAGAAGAAACAGGAGATCGATGTCGGAGCCGGGCGCCAGCATGCCGCGTCCGTAACCGCCGACCGCCACGACCGCCATGCGCTCGCTCGAGGAAGGATCGCCGGAGCGGTAGAGCGCGCTGCCTGCGAATTTGAACGCGATCTCGACAATCGTATCCATCAGGCGCGATAGGCGTTCGGCGCAGGCGCGGCCCGAGCCTTCGACGAGCAAAAGTTGTTCGGCGCGTTGACGCCCTTCTTGCAACACGCGCTTCAGGCGTTGCGCGAGTTCGACGCGCAAATCCGCTTCGCGCCCGCGATACTCTTCTGCGAGCGCTTCAATCTCGGCGCCGAGAACCTCGGCATTGACGAGGTCCAACGCGGCGGGCTCGGCGGGGCGTGGCCGGCTGAGAACTTGCGACATGAAAAACGTTACCTGCCTGCGCCGGACATAGCCGATTCCGAACTTAGATAGTGCAACCAAAGACGAAAAAATCCCGAGCGCTGCCTTATATAACACATAATCGATGTTATATAAAGATATTGACAAGACTTTACTGGTGTTTGAACAATGAAGGACGAAGGCGATGGCCGCCGTCCGTATTCCGCCTGGAGCAAATTCATGACCCGCTTTTTCACACGATCGTTCGTCTTCGCCCTTACCGTTCTCGCGGCCGCCGCCGGCATCCAATCCGCCCGCGCGGCTCCGCTCGACGAACTCCGCATCGATTGGGCCACCTACAATCCGGTGTCGATCGTCGTTCGGAGCCAAGGCCTCTTGGAAAAAGAATTCGAGAAGGACGGCACCAAGGTGCGCTGGGTGCAATCGCTGGGATCCAACAAGGCGCTCGAATTCCTCAATGCGAGCTCGATCGATTTCGGCTCGACCGCGGGATCAGCGGCGCTCGTCGCCCGCATCAACGGCAATCCGATCAAGTCGATCTATGTCTATTCGCGCCCCGAGTGGACGGCGCTGGTAACGCGCAAGGACACCGGCATCGCGAAGGTCGCGGATCTGAAAGGAAAATCCGTCGCGGTCACGCGCGGCACCGATCCGCACATCTTCCTCGTGCGCGCACTCGTCGATGCGGGGCTCTCCGACAAGGACGTGAAGTTCGTGCTGTTGCAGCACGCCGACGGCCGCTCCGCACTCATTCGCGGCGACGTCGACGCCTGGGCCGGCCTCGATCCGATGATGGCGGCGGCCGAGCTCGATGACGGCGCCGTTTTGTTCTTCCGCAAGCCCGAGGCAAACACCTGGGGCATTTTGAACGTGCGCGAAGAGTTCGCCAACGAGCATCCCGATATCGTCGCGCGTGTCCTGAAAGTCTATGAGCAAGGGCGGCTTTGGGCGCTGGCGAATCCGAAGGAACTCGTGAAGCTCCTCGCCGAGGCCGCCAAGATTCCGGAGAAGGTGGCGGAGAAGCAGCTCGGTGAGCGCACCAAACTCACCCACAGTCGGATCGGCAAGCCGCAGGCGGATTCGATCCTCGCCGCCGGGCTCGCGTTGCAGCAGGCAGGCGTCGTCGCCGCCAATGTCGACGTGCGCAAGACGGTCGACGAATTGATCGATACGCGGTTTAATGCAGCGCTCACCAATTGAGTAACTCGTCCACGGTGGTCATGACCGCGATCGAGACCAACATCGCGGAAGAGAAAGCGCGCATCGCCGGGGCGGAGAAACGCCTGCCGCAGCGGCGCTTGCGCTTTTTGCTTGGTTTCGTGCTGCCGGTCGTCTTCGCGCTCGCCTGGGAGGCGGCGGTCCGTTTCGGACTCGTACAAGGCCGCCTGATGCCGCCGCCGAGCCGGATATTCGCGACACTCTATCAGCTGGCTTTGAGTGGCGAACTCTTGCTCCATATCTCTGTCACAACCGCCCGCGTCGCCGCCGGATTCGCGCTCGGCGTCGTCACGGCAACGCTGATCGGAGCGCTCGCGGGCGCTTCGAAGCTCGCGCGCGACCTCGTCGATCCGGCTTTGCAGGGCTTGCGGGCGGTGCCGTCAATCGCCTGGGTGCCGCTCTTTATTCTTTGGTTCGGGATTTACGAGCAGTCGAAAATCATCTTGATCGCCGTCGGCTGCTTCTTTCCGGTTTATCTTGGCATGCTCGGCGCGATTCTTTCGGTCGACCGCAAAACAGTGGAAGTCGGGCGCATCTTCCGCCTGTCGACGCCGGCGCTGGTGCGGCGGATCTTGCTGCCGGCGATCCTGCCCGCCTATGTCGTGAGCCTGCGCGCAGGATTGGGGTTGGGCTGGATGTTCGTGGTCGCCGCCGAATTCATGGGCGCCTCCGAAGGGCTCGGCTATCTCCTGGTCGACGGCCAGCAGCTCGGCAAGCCCGAGCAAATCCTTGCCGCGATCTTCGTCTTCGCGGTGCTCGGCAAAATCACCGACGGTTTACTTGTCGTCGCCTCGGCACCCTTGCTCACCTGGCAAGACGCCTTCGCGCCGCGCGGTTAAAAATGCTGTCCATCGAATCGGTCGACAAAACCTATCCCAACGGCACCGAAGCGCTCGCGCGCGCCAATCTCGGCGTGAAAGAAGGCGAGATCGTCGCCGTGGTCGGGGGCTCCGGCTGCGGCAAGAGCACGCTGTTGCGCCTTGCCGCCGGCCTCGACCGCACCAGCCGCGGCCGTATCCGGCTCGACGGGGAGACGATCGAGGCGCCGCATCCGGAGGTCGGCCTCGTGTTCCAGGAGCCACGGCTTTTGCCCTGGCTCACGGTCGCGCAAAATATCGGCTTCGGGCTTTCCGACCGTCCGCGCGAGGAACGCGCGCGGCTTGTGCGCGAAGTGCTCGAGCGCGTGGGACTGGCCGATTACGCCGAGCGCTGGCCGCGCGAATTGTCCGGCGGTCAGGCGCAGCGCGTGGCGATTGCGCGCGCGCTCGCGCCACGGCCGAAGGTCCTCCTCCTCGACGAGCCGTTCTCCTCCCTCGACGCCTTCACGCGCGCGAGCCTGCAAGAACATTTGCTTGATCTATGGGAAGCGTTTCGTCCCACCCTCGTCCTCGTCACCCACGACGTCGAAGAGGCGGCGTTTCTCGCCGACCGCGTGCTCGTGATGCGGCCGCGGCCGGGACGCTTCATCGCGGAATTCGAATTGGGTATCACACGGCCGCGCGACCGCTACGGTTCCGCGGTAGAGTCTGCGAAGCGAAAAATCCTCCGCGCGCTCGATTTGAGCCTCCGCGGCCAGCGCGAAGGCGAAGAGCTGGCGCCCGCCGCCGCGATCTGACATATCCCCTTCCCGCTTTAAGGAGACACGATATGGACGCGACTTCGCTGCGTGAACTGCAAGCGCCTTTGAAAGAGCGCTACAAGAAAGAGCCCAACGCCGCCGTGATCACGCTGAAGGCGCGGGGCTCGCTCGACGAGGGAATTTCTTGCAAGGTCGAGACCGGCCGCGCTATCGCGGTCGCAGGCCTACATCCGGCGACCGGCGGCTCGGGGCATGAACTCTGTTCTGGCGACATGCTGCTGGAGGCGCTCGTTGCCTGCGCCGGCGTCACCTTGCGCGCGGTCGCAACCGCTTTTGGTATCGACATCAAGTCCGGCGGCGTGGAAGCCGAAGGCGATCTCGATTTTCGCGGCACGCTCGGCGTCGATAAGGAAGCGCCCGTGGGCTTCCGCTCGATCCGCCTCACCTTCAACCTCGATACCGATGCCTCGCCCGAGAATCTCGACAAGCTGTTGGCGACGACCGAGCGCTATTGCGTTGTGTTGCAGACGATTAAAAAGGGCGTCGCGGCCGAAGCGAAAATCGTCAAGAAGCGCTGACGCTCAACTTTTCTTTTTGTCGGCGCGGATCGCCTTCAACTTATAAAGCGCCTCCAACGCCTCGCGTGGTGCCAGCGTATCGGGATCAACCGCGTCGAGCGCCTGGGCGAGCGGGTCTTTTTCGGCCGCGGCACCGCGGGTCGTGGAAAAGAGCGGCAGATCGTCGAAGCCGCGCGCGACGACTTTGCGGTCCGAGGCTTCCAGCTGCGCGAGTACCGCGCGGGCACGCTCGATCACCGCGGACGGCAGGCCCGCGAGCTTCGCCACCTGGATGCCGTAGGAATTCTCGGCGACGCCGGGTGCCACCTCGTGCAAAAAGACGACATCGCCCTCCCATTCCTTCACGCGCACGGTGGCGTTGACGAGGCGATCGAGCCGCGCCGCAAGCGCGGTCAATTCGTGGAAATGGGTGGCAAAGAGAGCACGCGCGCGATTGATCTCGTGCAGATGCTCGAGGCACGCCCAGGCGATCGAAAGTCCGTCGAAGGTGGCGGTGCCGCGGCCGATCTCGTCGAGGATCACGANNGAGCGGCCGCGCGCGAGATCGTCGGCGGCGCCGACGCGCGAAAACAGCCGGTCGATCACGCCGATATGAGCCGCCTTCGCCGGCACGAACGAGCCCATCTGCGCGAGAATCGCGATCAGCGCGTTTTGGCGGAGGAAGGTGGATTTCCCCGCCATGTTGGGACCGGTGACGAGCCAGATTTTACCGGCACCTTTCCCCGCGCCGGAGAGATCGCAATCGTTGGCGACGAACGGGCCGCCGTCATGGCGAAGGGCCGCTTCCACCACCGGATGACGGCCGCCTTCGATCGCAAACGCAAGCGAATCGTCGGCGACGGGACGGCTCCAGTTTTCATTCACCGCGAGTTCGGCAAGCGCCGCCGCCACATCGATGCGGGCAAGCGCATCGGCCAGCGCCTCCAGTTCTTTTGTCTGTGCGAGGACTTGGCCCGCGAGGCGGTCGAAGAGCGCGAGCTCGAGCGCGAGCGCCCGGTTCGCCGCACTCGCGATGCGGCTTTCGAGATCGCCGAGTTCCGTCGAGGAAAAACGCATGACGCCCGCGAGCGTCTGGCGGTGAATGAAGGTGTCACGGAGCGGCGGCGCCATCAGCTTTTCGCCCTGCGGCCCCGCCACCTCGACGAAATAGCCGAGCACGTTGTTGTGCTTGATCTTGAGCGCGCGGATGCCGGTCTCCGTGGCATAGCGCGTCTGCAGGCTCGCGATCACCCGGCGCGATTCGTCGCGTAATTCGCTCGCTTCATCCAAATTTTGATCGTAGCCCGCGCGCACGAAGCCGCCGGCGCTTTTCGCAAGCGGCAGCTCGTCGGAAAGCGCACTTTCGAGTTCCATCCGCAGAGCGGGCTTGACCAAGACGAAGACTGCTATCGCTTCGAAAAGTTCCGTTGGCGGCTTCGTCTTGGCGAAAATCTCAGCGAGCTTGCCCGCCGCGGCAATCGTGTCACGCACAGCGGCGAGATCGCGCGGGCCCCCGCGCATGAGCGCGAGGCGGGCGAGCGAGCGGGAAAGATCGGATACTTCGGCAAGCAAGCGCCGCAATTGATCTCGATGGGCGGTGTCGCCAGCGAGAAAAGAAACCGCATCGAGGCGCACGTTGATCGCGCCCGCATCGACGAGCGGACTCGCGAGCCTCCGCGCCAAGAGCCGCGCACCGGCCGAGGTGCGGGTGCGATCGATGATCGACAAGAGGCTCCCGTCTTTTTCGCCGGCTAGCGTGCGGACGAGTTCGAGATTGGCCCGCGTCGCAGCATCGATCAAAAGGACCGAGCTTGCCGCCTCGCGGACGGGCGGCGCGAGATTAGGCTTCCGCCCGATTTGCGTACGCTCGATATAGGTGATCGCGGCGGCAGCGGCGGCAAGCTCCAGGCGCGAAAGCGCGCCGAACGATTCGATCGTCGCGACGCCAAAGAAAGACGAGAGCCTGCGCTCGGCGGTGGCGCCGTCGAATACGCCGCGATCGACCGGCGTCACCGCCGGAAGCGAGCGCCAAAACTCACGCAACGCCGGATCGTCATGGAGCGCCTCGGCGACGACGATTTCGCCGGGCTCGATGCGGGCGATGTCCGCCGAGAGCCGTGCGCCATCGGTTTCGGCGACGCGAAACTCGCCGGTGGAGATGTCGAGCCAGGCGAGACCGTAGCCAAACTCGGCTTCGTTCGCGGGCCGTCCACGCACGACCGCCATCAAATAATTGTTGCGCCTCGCATCGAGAAGCACGTCCTCGGTCAGCGTGCCGGGGGTCACCAGCCGCACCACGTCGCGCTTGACCACGGATTTGTTGCCCCGGCGTCTCGCCTCGGCGGGGTCTTCGAGCTGTTCGCACACCGCGACGCGGTGACCGGCGGCGATCAGCCGGTGGAGATACTCGTCGGCGCGCTCGATCGGCACGCCGCACATCGGAATATCGGCGCCCAGATGCTTGCCGCGCTTGGTCAGCACAATGCCGAGCGCACGCGAGGCGATTTCCGCGTCGTCGAAGAAAAGCTCGTAGAAGTCGCCCATCCGGTAGAACAGGAGACAATCGGGATTGGCGGTCTTGATCTCGATATATTGCTCCATCATGGGGGTGACGCGGGCCGCGGCGTCGGCGCCCGCTTCGCCCACTGGCGCCTCGAGTGTCTTTTTTTCCCCATGCATGGCCGCACGCTAGCAGATGCCGCTCATGCTTTCATCGCGACAACGCGACTTGAGGCCGCTAGAGCGGCGGTCTAGTTTCGCGGCTCCCTCGCGTAGCCCGAGTACAGGAACCCCATGAAAGCCGACGCCCCCCCACGCCGCTCGCGGCCCACCTTCACCGATCAGGAGGCACTGCAGTTTCACTCGCAAGGGCGGCCCGGCAAGCTCGAGGTTATCGCCACCAAGCCGATGGCGACGCAGCGGGACCTCTCGCTCGCCTATTCGCCGGGCGTCGCGATCCCGGTGCTCGCGATCGCCGAAGATCCCGGCCGCGCCTTCGATTACACCGCCAAGGGCAACCTCGTCGGCGTCATTACCAACGGCACCGCCATCCTCGGCCTCGGCAATCTCGGCGCGCTCGCCTCGAAGCCGGTGATGGAAGGGAAGGCCGTCCTGTTCAAACGCTTCGCCGACATCGACGCCTTCGATCTCGAAGTCGGCACCGAGGACCCGGATGAATTCATCAATGCGGTACGGCATCTCGGCCCCACCTTCGGCGGCATCAATCTCGAGGACATCAAGGCGCCGGAGTGCTTCATCATCGAGCAGCGCTTGCGCGAGCTTCTCGACATTCCGGTCTTTCACGACGACCAGCACGGCACCGCGATCATCGCCGCCGCCGGCGTGATCAACGCGCTCGATCTCACCGGCCGCGACATCCGCACAACCAAGCTCGTGGTGAACGGCGCCGGCGCGAGCGGAATCGCCTGCGTCGAACTCTTGAAGGCGATCGGGCTTGCCAACAACAACGTGATTCTGTGCGACACCAAGGGCGTCGTCTATCAGGGCCGCAAGGAAGGCATGAACCAGTGGAAGTCGGGCCACGCGGTCGCGACCTCGGCGCGCACGCTCGCCGACGCGGTCAAGGGCGCCGACGTTTTGTTCGGACTCTCCGCCAAGGGCGCCTTCACGCCGGTGATGATCAAGTCGATGGCGGCAAAGCCGATCATCTTCGCCATGGCCAATCCCGATCCCGAAATCACCGTCGAGGAAGTCGCCGCCATCCGCGACGACGCCATCATGGCCACGGGGCGCTCCGACTATCCGAACCAGATCAACAACGTCCTGGGCTTTCCGTATATTTTCCGCGGTGCGCTGGACGTCCGCGCCACCACCATCAACATGGAAATGAAAATCGCGGCGGCGAAGGCGCTCGCCAATCTCGCACGCGAGGACGTGCCGGACGAGGTCGCGGCCGCTTACGGCGCGCGGCCGAAATACGGGCCCGATTACATCATCCCGGTGCCGTTCGACCCGCGGCTGATTTCCGCGGTGCCGCCGGCGGTGGCGAAGGCGGCGATGGACACGGGCGTTGCGCGGAAGCCCATCGTCGACATGGCCGCCTATGTGCAGCTGTTGCGCACGCGGCTCGATCCGGTCGCGGGGGTTTTGTCGCGCGTGTTCGAGCGGCTGCGCCGGCAGCCCCGGCGCGTGGTGTTCGCCGAGGGTGAGGAGGAGCAAGTCATTCGCGCGGCGGCAAGCTACGCGCAGCAAGGACTCGGCACGCCCATTCTGGTCGGCCGCGAGGACCGCGTGCGCGCATCGGCGACCTATGCCGGCGTCGACCTGCACGACGGAATCGAAATCCACAACGCGCGGCTTTCCAAGCGCAACATCGATTACGCCAACTACCTCTACGAGCGATTGCAGCGCAAGGGATTCCTGTTCCGCGACTGCCAGCGGCTGGTGAACACCGACCGCAATTATTTCGCCGCCTGCATGGTGGCGCTGGGCGACGCCGACGCGATGATCTCCGGCGTCACCCGCAACTATTCGGTGGTGCTCGATGACGTGCGGCGCGTGATCGACCAGAAGCCGGGGCATCGCGTGATCGGCGTCTCGTTGGTGCTCGCGCGCGGGCGCACGGTGCTCGTCGCCGACACGGCGGTGACCGAAATGCCGAATGCGAACGACCTCGTCGAGACCGCGATCGAGGCGGCGGGCGTCGCGCGCAGGCTCGGCTTCGAGCCGCGCGTCGGCATGCTCGCCTTTTCCACCTTCGGCCAACCGCCGGGCGAGCGCTCCGATCGCGTGCGCGAAGCCGTGCGAATCCTGCACGAGCGGCGCGTCGACTTCGAGGTCGACGGCGACATGGCGGCGGACGTAGCGCTCAACCGCGAACTTGGCGCCGCCTATCCGTTCAACCGGCTGACGAATGTGGCGAACGTCTTGATCATGCCGGCGTTCCACTCGGCTTCGATCTCGACCAAAATGCTGCAAGAGCTTGGCGGCGCGACCGTGATCGGACCGCTGCTCGTCGGGCTCGATAAGTCGGTGCAGATCGTGTCGCTGTCGGCGAAGGATTCCGATCTCGTCAACATGGCGGCGATCGCGGCGTTCAATATTTCGGGCTGAGCGATCAAGGGCGCGCGCTTATAAACACGCCATCGCTTTCGCTGTCGTGTGGAACAAAACAAAAGCGCTCCATGACCAAACGTCCTGAAGAATTAGCGGAGCAATTTTTTTCGGGAAATGGCGCCACCTATGACCAAATCGCCAGCTTCTCCACCTTGGGGCTTGATGGTTGGTGGAAACGCAAGGTCCTCCATAAAATACCGAAAACATCGAACCTGATCATCGAGCAGGCCAGCGGCACTGGCATTCTGACTTTCAAAATCGCGCGGCTTTTTCCCAAGTGCCGCATTGTCGGCGTCGAACTCCAAGAGGAATATCTGAACATTGCCAGAAAAAAGGCCCGGGATCTCCAATTGACCAACGTCGAATTTATTCATGGAAGAGCGGAAGAAGTGATTTTGGACGGAGAATTTGATTGCATCGCGTCCGCTTATCTCGCCAAATATGTCGACCTTGATCTTCTGGTGGCGCATGCGAAAAAAATGCTGCGTGGGGGCGGGGTGCTCGTCATGCATGAGCTAACGCGTCCAACCAATTCGCTGTTCGTGGCGCTTTGGAAGATGCACTTCAAGTTTTTGCAGGCCTATGGAAAATGGAAATATCCCGAGTGGGATATTGCCTTCCGCGATCTTCCACTTTTGCTTGCCAAAACGCAGTGGGTCGATGAATTGACGCGCGCGCTTCGAGCCAACAAGTTCGCGGATATTAAAGTAGAATATCTTCTGTTTGGTGCATCGGTTATCGTTTCTGCCAGAAAATAATGATTATGGAAACACGCATAAGGCGCTTGGAGAATATGATCGGTACGGACTGACCGCCCAGCCACCATGCCCGTTTCTTTCCTTGCTGGCCTCAGTCCGCAGCTTTAAGCTCACCTCGTCACAACAAACGTTGTCGCCCTGAATCATGACGAAGCGAGTTGGCGCGGTTTCGATCGCTTACACTTTCAGCATCGGGCTGTCGGCGCTGGCCGTGGCCTGGCTTCCTTCGCTCGCTCGCGCCCAATCCGCCGATCTCGTGCTGTGCGACCGGGTGGCCGCTGAACCCGCCGATCTCGTGCTGTGCGACCGGGTGGCCGCTGAACCCGCCGATCCCGACAAGCCGGCGAGCGTCAGGGGTGTCAGCGAAATCGCCTAGGCCGATATCGCGACCGCGATCAAATTCTGCAAGATCGCGTCGGCTGGATCGCGCCGCGCGCTTTATCAGCTCGGCCGCGCCTACGCCGTTAATCAACAATTGGCCGAAGCCATCGGCGCCTACCGCAAGGCGGCCGACAAGGGGAGCGCGGCGGCCATGGTCGAGCTCGGTTTGCACCTTCAGACCGGCTCGGGTGTCGCCAAGGACGAAGTCCAGGCGCGGAAGCTCTTCGAGCGCGCAGCCAATGCGGGCAACCCGCGCGGCATCACCAATCTCGCGGCCCTTGGCGGCGGCGCTCCATCGGACCCGGTCAAGACGCGAGCTTTGCTGTCGAAAGCAGCGGAGGCGAATTCAGCGGAGGCGCAGTATCAGCTCGGCGTGATGATGGCGGGTGGCATCGGCGCGCCGCAAGACGATGTTGCCGGCGCGCCTTGTTTGAAAAAGCCGCGGCGCAAGATCATCCGGGGGCGTTGGAGCAGATAGGCGAATTTACGCGCGACGGGCGCGGCGGACCACAAGATCGAAGTGCGGCGAAGGGCTATTTCGAGCGAGCCGCGGCGCTCGGTAATGAAGACGCGAAGGCCGCGCTCAAGCGAATAGAATGCGGCTGGGTGATCAGGGATAAGCGCGGAAACTTCGTAGGCTGCTTTTAAACGCTAAGCGCGTGGCGGCCGGCGCCGCTCGTGGAACCACGGGCGGTACCCTGTCATCTTCGCGCGCTGCGCCTGCGGCGCATGCCGCTTGCACGTCGAGGCCTCGTCGCTCTTGTCCGGCGCGCCCCATCGCAGCTCGACGCAGTCGTTCAAATTGTACGCCATCTCGAGAGCCACCGCGCGGTCGACCACGTCTTTGAGCGCGAGCGTCCACGAAGAGCCATCGCTCCGCGTATACGAAAACTTGCGCGCCGAAAGCTCGGAGGCGAGCACGCTCTTCAATTCGGCCTTCACATCCGCGATGCTCTTCTCATTCGGCATCGCGTAGCGCTCGGGCCGGCGCGCGACGCGATCCGGAAACCCGCGCACCACATCCATCGCGATCAACAAGCGCAAATCGCGCGACGGGGTCGCGAAATCTTCCCACGCGCCGATGGTCTCGAAGATCGCCGCACCGTCGGGCATGTCGGCGTCGCCGCGCCCGCTATTCAGGAATTTTCGCCCGTTCTCGACCGACGTCACGCGCGTCTTCACTTGCTCTTCGAGCGAAGTGATCGCCTCCTTCATCGCGGGCAAAGGCTCAAGCGGCGCCGGCGACATCACGTCGTCCATACGATCGTAGAAGGCTTCGATCCCGAGCTTCGACTGATCGAGCGAGAAATCGCCGTACTCCGGATATTTTGCGATTTCGTCGTTGGAAAGCCGCCGCAAGACACCATTCTTCTCGCCCACGATCGGCCGGAAGCGCTTGAACCCCGGGCTCCCAAGCGCCGGATCCTGCGCGAACAAGAAATTGCCGCGCCAAAAACGCTTTCGCGCGACCGTCCCGTCTGGCTGCGCGTCGACCGCGAGCAAGACACCCGCGGCGCCCTCCGACTGCGGCAGGCGCTTCGCGAGTACCAATATGTGCCCGTATGGATCGGCGTACACGACCCCCGGGCGCAGCTCCTCCTGAGAGAGGGGCACGGGATAATAATCGGTATGGTCGTCGGTTGCCCGCGTTCGCCCGTTTCCGGAATGAACGGCGTCGGCGACGGTCCGCGAATATTGGCCAAACGACGCCGCGAGCCCCAGCGGCTTCGCCGCAAGTCCGCTAGCTGGAGGCGCGACTGGAGTGGGGGACGCGATTCTTTGTTCGGGCTGGATGGGACGCGCTACCTCGGGATTCTGAATGTTGAACCACTGGGGGCACTTTGGCGGCTCGCCGCCTCCGCCGCGCGAGCACTTCGAGTATCCGAACGGCAGCCCCATCTTGAACGCGAAATACGCGCGCAAAAAATACGGAAGGTCGGCGCAATCGGGGCGAAGGATCATCCCCATCGAGTCTTCGCGGAGACCCAAATGGTTGAACAGGAAATTGCGCGATCGATCGCGCAGCACTTCATGCAGCGCCGGCCACGACGGAGCCGCGTCGAGCGGTGCGTCGAAAAGCTTCTCGATCCATGCAGAATATAAATTTTCCGTCGCGCGATTCCATGTATTGCGCAAGGGCCAGACGCTCCCCGGCGTCGCGCGCGGCGGCGGCGGCTCGTCGGAGCGGACAGTGATTTCGCGCGTGATCGTGCTGCATTCGGCCGGCGCGTGATCGCGCGCGAGCGTCGCGCGCCACGTCCCCGCGGCTGGCGAGGCGACCTCTATGAGCCAGAAATACGGCGGCCCGCCGCGCCGCTCGCGCGATTTGGCCGCGATGCTTCCATCGGGCGCGATCAGCGAAAGCTCGCCCTCGAGCGGCTTTTCCGCGGCGAAGACGACGCGCAAAGATGCGCCTTTCCACGGCGCGATCGGCGAGGGCAAGACCGCGAGCTCGGCCGCGTCCGCGCAGATGCCGGATGGACCTTGGGCCCGTACGCCCACGGCTCCGAAAAGGAAGACGAAAAATGCGCCTGCGATCAGCAACGATGCTGTCGCGGCGGCAGCAAACTGGCGGGCTAGAAACAATCGAGCCCCTCCCTCGAGCGCCCTCGAACTGCATTGATTCCCGCAGCCAGGGCCGAACGGCAGGATATCGAATCGGCGAGGATCAGTCAGCGGGAATGAAGGCGATTTTGCAACCAGCCGGCCGTTCGCCAAGGCCTTATGTCGGCTTTACTCCGATAACGAACGTTTATCGGCGTGCCCACGTGACATTGGGCACCCGTTTATGAGTCCCACGTCCTAAGGAAGTAGCTTTTTCTCGCGCGCGAGTTCCACGAGCTTTCGTTCCGGGCGCGCGCCGAGGTGGGAAATCACTTCGGCGGCGGCGAGCGCACCGAGCCGCGCCGATGTCGCGTGCGGGAGGGAGCGCGCGAAGCCATGGAGAAATCCCGCCGCGAATAAATCTCCGGCGCCGGTAGTATCGACGACCTCTTCGACCGGAAACGCGTCGACCGCCTCGATTTTTTCCGGTGTCACCACCAACGCTCCTTTTTCGCTCCGCGTCACCACCGCGAGCCTCGCGTCTTTGCGCAGCGCCGCGACGGCGCTGTCAAAATCGGCGGTCTGATACAGGCTCTTCAATTCGGATTCGTTCGCGAACAGAAGATCGACGGTGCCGTTCTCGACCAGCGCGCGGAACTCGTCGCGGTAGCGATCAACGCAAAAGGCGTCGGAGAGCGTGAGCGCAACGGTGCGCTTCGCCCGATGCGCGATCCTCGCCGCCTTGACGAAGGCATCCTTGGCGTTCTGCGGATCCCACAAATAGCCTTCGAGATACGTCACCTTCGCGGCCGCGATCTCCGCTTCCGTAACCTCGGTGGCCGACAAGAGCTGCGCCGCGCCGAGATAAGTGTTCATCGTGCGCTCGCCGTCGGGCGTGACAAGAATGTAGGAGCGCGCGGTCGAGGGGCCGTTCTGGAACGGCGGCGTCGAAAAGCTCACATTGGCGGCGCGAATGTCATGCATGAAGACGCCGCCGAGCGTGTCGTCCTTCACCGTGCCGACGAAGGCGGCCCGGCCGCCGAAGGAAGCGACGCCGACGATGGTGTTCGCCGCCGAGCCGCCGGAAATCTCGATCGCCGGACCCATGGCGGCATAAATCGCCTCGGCCCGCGTCTCGTCGATCAACGCCATCCCGCCCTTGGCCATGCCGTGCTTGACCAGGAAATCGTCCTCGGCGCGCGCAAGCACGTCGACGATCGCATTGCCGATGCCGATGACGTCGTAGCGCTCGCTCATTCACCCCTCCGGACGGACGCGCGGGCGGTAGCAAAGCATGCGGATCGGAGCAATAGCGATGGCTGGCCGCTTCCCTCCCCTTGCTCCGCGCCTCCCCGCCATGGCATGACCCGGCGCCGCAATCCGGGTGAATTGAGCATGGCCGCCATCAAAGAACGCGTGTTTTCCGGCGTGCAGCCGACCGGCAATCTGCACCTCGGCAATTATCTCGGCGCGATCAAGCGCTTCGTCGACCTGCAGACGAAGTACGACTGCATTTATTGCGTCGTCGATCTGCACGCGATCACGGTGTGGCAGGAGCCCGATGAACTGACGAAGAACATCCGCGAGGTGACGGCCGCTTTCATCGCCTGCGGCATCGATCCGAAGCGGCACATCGTCTTCAACCAGAGCCAGGTCGCGGAGCATGCGGAGCTGGCGTGGATTTTCAGTTGCGTCGCCCGCATGGGCTGGCTCAACCGCATGACGCAGTTCAAGGAGAAGGCAGGCAAGGACCGCGAGAACGCCTCGGTCGGGCTTTACGCCTACCCGGCGCTGATGGCGGCCGACATTCTGGTCTATCGCGCCACCCACGTTCCGGTCGGCGACGACCAGAAGCAGCATCTGGAGCTTGCGCGCGACATCGCGCAGAAATTCAACAATGATTTCGCGGCGCAAATCGCCAAGCTCGGCCTGGGCCAAGTGTTCTTCCCGCTCACCGAACCGCTGATTTCCGGCCCCGCCACGCGCGTGATGAGCTTGCGCGACGGCACCAAGAAAATGTCGAAGTCGGACGCCTCCGACTATTCGCGCATCAACCTCACCGATGGCGCCGACGAGATCGCGCAGAAGGTCAGAAAGGCCCGTACCGATCCCGAACCGTTGCCGTCCGACGAGGAAGCGCTTGCCAGGCGGCCCGAGGCCGACAATTTGGTCGGCATCTTCGCGGCACTTGCCGACAGACCGAAGACGGCCGTGCTCGCGGAGTATGGCGGCGCGCAGTTCGCGCGCTTCAAGGACGCGCTGACTGAACTCGCGGTCGAAAAGCTCGGACCGATCGGCGCCGAGATGAAGCGGCTGGTGCAGGACCCGAAACACATCGATTCGATTCTCGTCGACGGCGCCTCGCGGGCGCGAAAACTCGCCGCCGAGACCATGAAACACGTCAAGGATATTGTCGGTTTCGTGCGGGATTGACGAGGGGTGCTTGTGTCCGGCCGCCCGCGCATGCCAGCATCCGCCACCGGGATTGAGGCATGAGCCGAACACGCAAAAGTCACGAGCCCGGCCATCAGCGCAAGTTCCTCGTCGTCATTGACGACACGCCGGAATGCGACCGCGCCGTTTATTACGGCAGCCGCCGCGCCGCGCGCACCAACGCCAAGCTCACCATGGTCACGGTGATTCCCGTCGGCGAGGTCAACCAGCAGTGGCTCGGCGTCGGCGATTTGATGCGCGCCGAGGCACATGAGGAGGCCGCGAAACTGCTCGACCATTTCGCGCTCCGCGCCCACAACATCGCCGGCATCGACCCGGAGCGCATCGTGCGCGAGGGCAACAAGGCCGACGAGGTACTGAAAGCGATCGACGAGGACGAGGATATCGCGGTCCTCGTGCTCGCGGCTGGCACCGGCAAGGAGGGCCCCGGCCCCTTGGTCAGTTCAATCGTGGCCACGGGCTCCGCCTCCTTCCCGATCCCGATCACCATCGTGCCCGGAAGCCTTTCGGACGAGGAATTGGACGCGCTGGCGTAAGCCTTTCGAAAGCGGCGCGGAGGCATTACATAACATATAGCCCGAATTCGAGCTGGGGCCAGAAAGCGGCCCGGGAGACGTGCCATGTTCATTCAGACCGAAGCGACACCCAATCCGGCGTCGATGAAATTCCTGCCGGGGCGCACGGTGCTAGAGGCGGGCACGATGGACATGCGCGACGCCGAAAGCGCCGCGCAGTCGCCGCTCGCAGCCAAGCTGTTCGCGATCCCCAATGTCGCCGGCGTTTTCTTCGGGCAGGACTTCATCGCCGTCACCAAGTCGGACGGCGATTGGAACCATCTCAAGCCCGCGATCCTCGGCGCGGTGATGGAGCACTTTCTCTCCGGCGAGCCGATCGTGCGCGCCGGCGCAGACATCAGCACCACGAGCGGCGGCGACGGTGAATTCTTCGATGAGAAGGATGCGCCGATGGTCGCGACGATCAAGGAGTTGATCGAGACGCGCGTGCGCCCGGCCGTCGCCTCCGATGGCGGCGACATCACCTTCAAGGGCTATCGTGACGGCGTCGTCTTCCTTAATATGCGCGGCGCCTGCGCCGGCTGTCCGTCATCGACGGCGACGCTGAAGAACGGAATCGAAAATCTCTTGCGTCACTTCGTGCCGGACGTGACCGAGGTGCGGCCGGTCTGACGCCGGCGGTCCTCGGATCGTCATAAGGACCGCCATGCGGCTGCTCGCGATCGACACGGCGCTCGACGCCTGTTCCGTCACCGTCTTCGATACCCAACGCGACCGCCCGCTTTCCCTTGAATCGCGCGAGATCGGCCGCGGCCACGCGGAATTGCTGGTGCCGCTGGTCGACCAAACGATGAAGGCCGCGGGCGTGAAGTTCGACAGCATCGACCGGATCGCGGTCACCGTCGGCCCCGGCAGCTTCACGGGGCTCCGGGTCGGGCTTTCGGCCGCGCGCGGCTTCGCGCTCGCCGCCTCCAAAGCCGTGGTCGGCGTCACCACGCTTGCCGCATTCACCGCGCCGCTGATCGCCGAAAACGAGGCGGTGCCGGTCGTCGCCGCGATCGACGCCAAGCACGGCAATCTCTATCTGCAAATGGTCGGCGCGGGCGGGCGATCGTTGATCGCGCCGCGCGCGATGAGCCTGCGGGAAGCCATCCGCGCCATCGCGCTCGGGCCGGTACGGCTCGTCGGCACCGCCGCCGCGATGCTCGCCGCGCACTGGCCGCCAAATGCGCCGGCACCCCTCCTCGTCGATGACCGCCGCGCGCCCGACGTCATCTGGGTCGCGCGCGTGGGTGCTGCCGCCGACCCGGAGCGCGCGAAAGCACGCCCGCTTTATTTGCGGCAGCCGGACGCGACGCCGCGCGATACCTCCATCGCCCGGCAATGAAAGCATGGCTCGACAGGTTTTTTCGCCGGGCGCCGCCAGCAATTCTCGACGCGCGGCCCGGCGACGCGGCGGCGCTCGCGGCGCTTCACGGGCGCGCCTTCGCGCATGGCTGGAGCGAAAGCGAATTCGAGCGGCTGTTAGCGGACAAGGCCGTGGTCGCCCACGTCGCGCGCGCGGGAAGCAGCAAAATGCCGGCCGGATTCATGCTCTCGCGCCGCGCCGCGGATGAAGCGGAAATCCTCACCGTCGCGGTCGCTCCGGCCGCACGCGGACAAGGAATCGCGCGCGCGTTGCTCGCGCGCCATCTCGGACGTCTCGCAGCACTCGGGATCGCGCGCGTTTTTCTCGAAGTGGACGACGGCAATCGCCCGGCGCTCAAGCTCTACGAGCGCGCGGGATTTCGCCCGGTCGGCCGCCGCGAGGGCTATTATGCGCGCGCGCAAGGCTTGGGCTCGGCACTCACCTTGCGGCGGGATCTCGTGTAGTCATGGATGGACGCGGCCTTACCAGCTTCCTAAACTCTTTCGTCTCCAAGTGGACGAAGCGATGAAACGCGCGAGCGCACAAAAGCCGGCCTCGATCGAAGAGGCATGCACGGCGAGCGGCATGCGCATGACCGAGCAGCGCCGCGTGATCGCGCGGGTACTCGGCGCCTCGCGCGACCACCCCGACGTCGAGGAGCTCTACAAGCGGGCGGTCAAGATCGACGACAAGATTTCGATTTCCACCGTCTATCGCACGGTGCGGCTGTTCGAGGACGCCGGCATCATCGAGCGCCACGACTTCCGCGAGGGGCGGGCGCGCTACGAGAAGGTTCCGGGCCAGCACCACGACCATCTCATCGACATGCGAAACGGCAAGGTGACCGAGTTCCGCTCGGAGGAAATCGAGCAACTGCAGGAGGAAATCGCGCGGCGGCTCGGCTATAAGCTCGTCGACCACCGGCTCGAACTCTACGCGCTTCCCCTCGACGAAGAGAAATCCTGAAATTTCATGATCGGCTCGTTTTTCGCTCTGATCGCCGTCCTGATCGCGACCATCATCGGCGTTCCGCTGCAATGGATCTCGATCAAGCTCGGCCTGCCATTGCGACGCTGGATTCCGTGCCTTTATCACCGCCTCATTCTGTTCGTTCTCGGCATTCATGTGAGCGTGCGCGGTAAGCCTGCGGCCGAGCGGCCGCTGTTGTTCGTCTCCAACCATTCCTCGTGGATCGACATACTGGCGCTGAGCTCTATCACGCCCTTGAAATTCATCGCCAAGAGCGAAGTCGCCGGCTGGCCCTTGTTCGGGTTGCTCGCGAAGCTGCAGCGCTCCGTCTTCGTCGATCGCTCGAAGCGGCATGCGACCGTCGAGGTCAATCGCGAGATCGCGGCGAGGCTCTCCGATGGCGATCCGGTGGTGCTGTTCGGCGAGGGCACGTCGGGGGACGGCAATCGCGTGATGCCGTTTCGCACCGCGCTCCTCGGCGCCATGGATCAGGCGCTCGGCGAGGCCGGGCGCGGATTTCTGCAGCCGGTTTCGGTCTCCTATACCCGGCTGCACGGCATCCCGATGGGCCGCCAGCACCGCGCGATCGCGGCCTGGTACGGCGATATCTCGCTCCTCCCGCATCTCGCCCGCGTCATTCGCACCGGCGCGATCGACGTGGTGGTGACGTTCGGGGCTCCCATGGCGGTGGAGGCGAGCGCCGACCGCAAGGCATTGGCGCTCTCGCTGGAGGAGGCGGTGCGGCGCATGAATTCCGCGGCGCTCGCGGGCCGGAGCGAAATCGCACACGTTTCCAAGCCTTTGGACGGGCCCACCGAGCCAGTTTCCCTCGCGACCGAAACCCGGTAAAAGTTCATCTGTAGCGGAACGCCGACGGGCCAGCCGCTGAAACCCCAGCGCGTAGAGAGCCCCGGCACAACGACGCGATGAGCGAACCCCGCAAGCTTTATATCAAGTCGTTCGGCTGCCAGATGAACGTCTACGATTCGCATCGTATGGCGGATTCACTCGCGGGCGATTATCGCGAGACCGATCGGCCCGACGGCGCCGACCTCATTGTGCTGAACACCTGCCACATCCGCGAGCGGGCCTCGGAAAAGATCTTCTCGGAACTCGGCCGCATCAAGGAGCTAAAATCGGCGGCGGAGAAAGAAGGCCGCCGGATGCTGATCGCGGTCGCGGGCTGCGTCGCGCAAGCCGAGGGGAACGAGATCATTCGCCGCGCGCCCTTCGTCAACATCGTGATCGGACCGCAAAGCATTCATCGCCTGCCCGATCTGGTCGCACGCGCGCACTTGGCCTCCGCGGTAGTCGAAACCAATTTTCCGATCGAGGATAAGTTCGATCATCTAGCGCCGCCGAGTTTTGCCGCGACGCGCGCGCGCGGAATCTCCGCCTTCGTCAGCGTGCAGGAAGGTTGTGACAAGTTCTGCACCTTCTGCGTCGTACCCTATACGCGGGGTATCGAATCGTCGCGCCCGGTCGCGAAGATTTCCGAAGAGATCGAGCATCTCACGGCCGCCGGCGTCGTCGAAGTGACGCTGATCGGCCAGAACGTGAATGCCTATCATGGGCACGGACCCGACGGACGGCCGTGGAGCCTCGCGCGGCTGATCGAGCACGTCGCTGCAAAGCGCGAGATCGCGCGCGTCCGCTACATGACGAGCCACCCGCGCGATATGAGCGATGATTTGATCGCGTCGCATCGCGACATCCCGAAGCTGATGCCTTTTCTCCATTTGCCGATTCAATCGGGCTCCGACCGCATTCTCGCCGCGATGAACCGGCGACATGGCCGGAGCGAATATCTCGATATCGTCGCGCGCGTGCGCGCGGCGCGTCCCGACATCGCGATCTCGTCGGACTTCATCGTGGGATTTCCCGGCGAGACCGAGGACGATTTCGCGGCGACGATCGATCTGATCGAACAAGTAAAATTCGCCCAGGCTTACTCATTCACCTACAGCGCGCGCCCGGGAACGCCGGCGGCCGAGATGGACGGCCAGATTGCCGAAGCCGTGAAGACCGAGCGATTGGCGCGGCTGCAGATCGCGATCGAGCGACAGCGGCAGGCATTCAGCGCGGCGCTGGTCGGCCGCAAGCTCGACGTTTTGTTCGAAAGACCGGGGCGCCTTCCCGGCCAGATCGCCGGCCGCTCGCCCTATCTTCAGCCGGTGCAGGTCATGGCGTCCGCGCACCGAATCGGGACGGTGGGGCGCGTCGAGATCACTGCGCTGAGCACCAACAGCCTGTTTGGGGAACCGATCGATCCCGTGCCCGCTTATGCAATGATGCCGCCCGCGTTCGCCGCGGCGGAAGGAGCCTGATTGCGCGATCCCGGACCCAACCGCGCGGAGCCCTGGAGCAAGAACCGCGAGGTGCATATTGCGCTCGAATTCGACGACAACAAGCTCGCCTTGAGCTTGTTCGGCCGCCATAGCGAAAACCTCGCTTTGATCGAGCGCCGCCTCGGCGTATCCGTTGACCAGCGCGGCAATCACGTCACCATCGAAGGCGAGCGTGGAGCGAGCGAACGGGCGCGGCATATTCTCGATCTCCTGTATGCCGAGTTGAAGCGCGGCCGCGAGATTTCGAGCGGCGATGTCGAAGGCGCGATCCGCCAGGTGTTGCGCCAAGCCGCTCGCCAAGAAGCGAGCCCCACCGGCGCGCAGGCTAATTTCACCGAGCTTCGGCTGCGCAAGCGCCTCGTGCGCGCGCGCACCGCGGGTCAAGACGAATATCTGCACGCGCTGAAATCGAACACGCTTGTCTTCGGCACCGGCCCGGCCGGCACCGGCAAGACCTGGCTCGCCGTCGCCTACGCCGTTCACTTGTTCGAGCGGCGCGAGGTCGACCGCATCGTGCTGTCGCGCCCCGCCGTCGAGGCGGGCGAGCGGCTCGGCTTTCTGCCGGGCGACATGCGCGAGAAAGTCGATCCTTATTTGCGGCCGATTTACGATGCGTTTTTCGATCTCATGGATCGCGGCATTTTCGAGCGCGCGCTGCAGGCGGGCGAAATCGAAATCGCGCCGATCGCCTTCATGCGCGGCCGCACGCTCGCCAACGCCGCGGTGATCCTCGATGAAGCGCAAAACACCACCTCGATGCAGATGAAGATGTTTCTCACCCGCCTCGGCGAGAACGCGCGCATGATCGTGACCGGCGATCCTTCGCAAATCGATTTGCCGCCGGCCCAGATTTCGGGATTGAACGAGGCCGTGGGCCTTCTGTCATCGCTGAAGAACGTGGCACACGTCGCTTTTTCCACCGCCGACGTCGTGCGCCACGAACTCGTTTCCCGAATCGTGGATGCTTATGACGGTGCCGCGCACACCAAGCGCAACAAAAAGGAAAAGCCGTGAGCGTGACGATCGAGATCGCGACGCAATCCAAGGCGTGGGAAAAGCTCCCGGGCGCGGAAGCTGCGGTGCGGCGCGCGGTCGAGGCGGCGCTCCGCGAGGAGTGCGTGGAAGAAGGCGAAATCGGAGTCATGCTGACCGACGATTCCGGCATCCAGGCGCTCAACAAAAGCTTTCGCGCAACGGACAAAGCGACGAATGTTCTCGCCTTTCCCGCGCCGAAACATTCGGGCAATGGGCCGAAGCCGATCGGCGATATCGTACTCGCCTATGAGACACTCACGCGCGAGGCGGAGAGCGAAGGCAAGCCCGCACTGCATCATCTGATGCATCTCGCGGTTCACGCGACACTTCATCTTCTCGGCTTCGACCACATCGACGATGCGGATGCGGACACGATGGAAGCGCGCGAGCGCGCCATTCTCGCGACGCTCGACGTTGCCGATCCGTACGCGTGGCATGAAAACGCGGGAGCGATGGTATGAGCGCGACCGATCCCTCCGGCCCTCTCCATCCGCTCGCGGCCGAGGAAGCCGCCGCCGCCAAGCCGTCCGCTCCGGAAAAGCCTTCCGAAAGCTGGCTCGATCGTTTCCGCGCGCTGATCAGGCTCCGCGGCTCGGGCTCGCTCAGGAGCGATCTCGAGGAGGAGCTGTCCGAGCCCGCGGGCGCCAAGACGGAATTCTCTCCCACCGAGCGCGCGATGCTGCAGAATATTCTGGAGCTCCGCGAGCGCCGCATCGGCGACGTGATGGTGCCGCGCGCCGATATCATCGCGGTCCAGCAAAACATTCAACTCGGAGAATTGCTCAAGGTGTTCGCCAGCGCCGGCCATTCGCGCCTCGTCGTTTTTGACGACACGCTCGACGATCCGACCGGCATGGTGCACATCCGCGATGTCGTGGCGTATCTGACCGAGCGCGCGATCGTGACGCCGGAAGAGAGAGCGCGTCGCAAAATCGCGCTGCCGGCCGATCTCGACCCCAAGGCCGTCGATCTCTCCGAGCCCTTGTCGCAGTCCCGCATCGTACGGCGCATCCTGTTCGTGCCGCGCTCGATGCCGGCGGTCGATCTTCTGGTGAAGATGCAGGCCACGCGCGTTCATCTCGCGCTCGTCATCGACGAATATGGCGGCACCGACGGCCTCGTTTCGATCGAGGACATCGTAGAACAGATCGTCGGCGATATCGAGGACGAGCACGACGACGAGGCGCCGCGTATCGAGCGGCAGGACGACGGCAGCTACATCGCCGATGCGCGCGCGAGCTTCGAAGAAGCGAGAGAAATCATCGGGTCCGGCTTTGAAATCGGCGAGGTGACGGAAGACGTAGATACGCTCGGCGGCTTTCTCGTCACCTTGGCGGGCCGCGTTCCGGTGCGCGGAGAAATCCTGCAAGGGCCCGACCATTTCGAGATCGAAATCCTCGACGCCGATCCCAGACGCGTGAAGCGGCTCCGCATCTATCATCGCCCACCCGAGCGCGAGGCGCGCCGCCGCCGACCGGGCGATGAGGCAAGCGGAAAAGCCGCGTCCGCAGCACCGGAGAGCGCCGAAACGCAACCCGCGTCCGCCGAAAAAACGCCCTCCTAAGCTGGATGAAACTTTTCATGACGCTCGCGGCGCTGGCCTGTTCCTTGACGCTCGCGACGCGTGCCTGGTCATGACGCTCGCGGCGCTTGCCTATCGCGTGGTGCTTTCTTCCGGCTGGCAGCGGCGGCTGATCGCAGCCGTCGCCGGCGCGCTGTCGTCGCTCGCCATGGCGCCCTATAATCTGTGGCCGATCCTCGCGATTACGTTTCCGGTTTTCGTCTGGCTGCTCGACGGAACGGGGTCGGGCCGATCCGGCTTGGTCAGCGCGTTCGCCAGCGGCTGGTGGTTCGGTTTCGGATTTTTCCTCGCCGGGCTCTACTGGATCGGCATGGCGTTCCTGGTCGAGGCCGACCGGTTCGCCTGGCTCCTGCCGGTCGCGGTCATGGGCCTGCCGGCCTATCTCGCTTTTTTCACCGGCTTCGGCGCGGTCATCGCGCGCTTTCTGTGGACGCCGGGACCAAGCCGCATTTTTGCCTTCGCGCTTGGTCTTGGAAGCATGGAATGGCTGCGCGGCCATGTTCTGACCGGTTTCCCGTGGAACAGCTTCGGCTATGCGCTCGCGGCCGTGGCCGCCTTCGCGCAAACGGCGTGCCTCATCGGCTTGTGGGGCTTGACCTTGATCGCCTTGGCGGTGTTCGCGAGCCCCGCCGTGCTCAGCGATAAATTTGAGGCGACGAAACGGCCCTGGTTGCCGCCGGCGATCGCGGCACTCGTGCTGGCAGTCCTCGCCGCCTACGGGCTGCACAGGCTCGCGACGATCGAAACCGGCTTCGTCGCGAATGTGCGGCTTCGCATCATGCAGCCCAACCTTCCGCAGGACCAGAAATTCCAGACTGCGGCGAAGCACGCGGTCATGGACCGCTACATCTCGATCAGCGACCGCGCGAGCGCGCCCGGCCGGCAGGGCATTCGCGACGTCACGCATTTGTTTTGGCCGGAATCGGCTTTTCCCTTTTTTCTCGAACAGGAGGCCGACGCACTCGCCCGCATCGCCGATCTTCTTCACGGCGGCGCCGTGCTGATCACCGGCGCCGCGCGCCTCGAGGAGGCGCGGCCGGGGTCGAACGAGGCGCGCGTCTATAACAGCATCCGGGTGGTCGGCAGCGACGGCGCGATTAGTGCCACCTACGACAAGGTGCACCTCGTTCCGTTCGGCGAATATCTGCCGTTTCAGAACCTTCTCGAGAGCATCGGCTTGGAGCAGCTGACGCGCGTGCGCGGCGGTTTTTCCGCGGGACCGCGGCTGCGTACCTTATCGATTCCGGGCTTGCCGCCGGCGGCACCGCTCGTTTGCTACGAAGCGATTTTTCCCGGCGATGTAATTCCGGAAGGGCCGCGACCTTCGTGGATGCTGAATGTCTCGAACGACGCCTGGTTTGGTCTGACGCCGGGTCCCTATCAACACTTCCTGCAAGCCCGGCTTAGAACGATTGAAGAAGGATTGCCGCTCGTTCGCGCAACGAACAACGGCATCTCCGCCGTCATCGATCCGCTCGGCCGCATCGTGAACATGCTGCCGCTCGGTCAAGAAGGCGTGCTCGACGCGCCCTTGCCGCTTCCGATCGAACCGCCGTTTTACGCGCGCTATCGCGATGCGGGCGCCTTGATGATCGCGGCGTTGTTCGCAGCGATTGCGCTCCTCGCCCGGCGAAGAAAATTCCGTATTGCATCGCGTTAACGCAACCAAAGTCTATGCCACGCCGGAATTTTACGGCGCAAGCGAAACAATTGCTTTTGTCTTCTCCGCATTCGTAGTAATTCTAGCGCGATGCTGGAGAAGATGATGACCAAGAAGGCCCCGAACCCGATCGACAAACATGTCGGGAGCCGCGTGCGCATGCGCCGCATGATGGTCGGGATGTCGCAAGAGAAGCTCGGCGAAAAGCTCGGCATCACGTTCCAGCAAATTCAAAAATACGAAAAAGGCACCAACCGCATCGGCGCGAGCCGTTTGCAGCAGATCGCGACCGTGCTTTCCGTCCCGGTTTCTTTTTTCTTCGAAGGCGCGCCGGTGCCGGAAATGGCCGGGGGCCCCATTTCCGAACAGGCTTCGCCCGCTTATGTCTCCGACTTTCTCGCCACCTCCGATGGGCTCGCGCTCACCAAGGCTTTCATGAAAGTGAAGGATGCGAAGGTGCGCCGGCGCATCGTCGATCTCGTCGAGGCCATGGTGGCGGAGGAAACCTCCTCGCGCTGAGCCGCTCTTAAACACTTCTATTCTTCATATTGCGGCGATCTTGACCGCGGGCGCCCACCCCTGCGAGAAGACGGCGCCCCGGAGGGCGGTTGCCCGACGGCCAAGTTTTTCAGGGGGTTAGCGCACCGTGTCCCGCAAAAATTACCTGTTCACGAGCGAATCTGTCTCCGAAGGCCATCCCGACAAGGTCTGCGACCGCATTTCCGACGAGGTGGTCGACACCTTTTTTCGGCTGGCGCCGCAGCATGGCTGGGACCCGGCGCAGCTGCGCGTCGCCTGCGAGACGCTCGCCACCACCAACCGTGTCGTGATCGCGGGCGAGACGCGGGGCCCCGGTGCCATCACCCAGGATATGCTGATCGAGCGGGCGCGCGCCGCGATCAAGGAAATCGGCTACGAGCAGGAAGGCTTTCATTGGGAAAAGGCGGAGGTCGAAGTTCTGTTGCACGCGCAGTCGGCGGACATCGCCCAGGGCGTCGACGCCGGCGGCAACAAGGACGAGGGCGCGGGCGATCAAGGCATTATGTTTGGTTACGCCTGCTCCGAGACGCCGGAACTGATGCCGGCGCCGATTCATTATGCGCATCGCATTTTGAAACTGATGGCGGAAGCGCGTCACGCCGGCGAGACCAAGGCGCTCGGCCCCGACGCCAAAAGCCAGGTCACGATCCGCTACGACAACGGCAAGCCGGTGGAAGCGACCCAAATCGTGGTCTCGACCCAGCATCTCGACGCCAATCTTTCGTCGCACGACATTCAATCGATCGTGGAGCCCTATGTGAAGAAGGCGCTGCCCGATGGCTGGATCGGCAAGCACACGGTCTGGCACGTCAATCCGACCGGCAAGTTCGTGATCGGCGGACCCGACGGCGATTGCGGCCTGACCGGGCGCAAGATCATCGTCGACACCTATGGCGGTGCCGCGCCCCATGGCGGCGGTGCGTTCTCGGGCAAGGACCCGACCAAGGTGGACCGCTCGGCCGCCTATGCCGCGCGCTATCTCGCGAAGAACGTCGTCGCGGCCGATCTCGCGTCGCGCTGCACGATCCAGTTGTCCTACGCGATCGGCGTTTCGCAACCGCTGTCGATCTATGTCGATCTCCACGGCACCGGCAAAGTGGAAGAAGCGAAATTGGAGAAAACGCTCGGCGAGATTATGAACCTCTCGCCGCGCGGCATTCGCGAGCATCTCGGCCTCAACAAGCCGATCTATGCGCGCACCTCGGCCTACGGCCATTTCGGCCGCGCGCCGGAAAAGGACGGCGGCTTCTCCTGGGAGCGAACCGACCTCGCGCCGCAAATCCGCTCGGCGCTGAAGTAAAAATGACGCGCGGGAGCGATGTTCCGCGCATGAACGCAGAGACCCCCATCCGCAAGCCGCGCGGCGCTTTCTTCGGACGCCGCAAGGGTCATCCGTTGCGGGCGGCCCACGCCTGCCTGATCGAAAGCCTGCTGCCCGGGCTCGCCATCGACCTCGGCCAACCGGCGCCGCGCGATATTGGCGCCTTATTCAAAGCACCGGTGGACGCGGTCCGGCTCGAGATCGGCTTCGGCGGCGGCGAGCATTTTCTGCATGAAGCGCGCGCAAAGCCGGGAAGCGGATTTCTCGGCTGCGAAGCCTATGTCAACGGCATGGCCAAGGCGCTCGCGGCGATCGAAGCCGAGGGGCTGAACAACATTCGCCTGCACCATGGCGATGCGCTCGCGCTGATCGATTGGCTGCCGGAGGGTGCGCTCGCGCGCGTCGATATTCTTTATCCCGATCCCTGGCCGAAGCGGCGGCACTGGAAGCGCCGCTTTATCTCGGACGACCGCATCGGCCGGCTCGGCCGCGTCTTGAGAAGCGGCGGCGAATTGCGCTTCGCCACCGACTGGGCCGATTACGCCGAATGGGCGCTGTTGCGGGTTATCCGCTCACCGCTGTTTCGCTGGACCGCCGAGCGCGCCGATGACTGGCGTAAACCATGGTCTGAATTTCCCGGCACGCGCTATGAAGAAAAAGCGCGAAAAGAGGGCCGGCCGCCCTGCTACCTGACGTTTTTGCGGATTTGAGGCGTACTCAGCCCTTGCTTATCGACCGAGCGGGGCTATATTCCCCGCCATAACAAACATCTCAGCACGGTCTAAGGACCGAATGATGAGAGTGGGCCCCGACCGGGACCCGCTCTTTTTTATTTGGCCGAGCCCGGATGAGCGAGAAACGATGGACGAAACGAACCTGCATAAAGAGGCCGCCGCGGATGAGCCGCGGCTCGTTGTCGAAACCGGCTTGCCCGCGCGGATCGCGGCGATTGCCGAGCCCGTGCTTTCGGGCTTCGGCTATCGGCTCGTGCGCGTTCATGTCTCGGGCCGCGATGGCTGCACGGTGCAAATCATGGCGGAGCGGCCCGACGGCACCTTCACGGTCGAGGATTGCGAGGCGGCGAGCCGCGCGCTCTCGCCCGCACTTGACGTCGATGACCCGATCCGCGGCGGCTATCGGCTGGAATTGTCCTCGCCCGGCATCGACCGTCCGCTCGCGCGCCGTTCCGACTTCGAGCGCCATCTCGGACACGAGGCGAAGATCGAAATGACCATGATGATCGATGGCCGCAAACGCTTTCGCGGCGAGATCGCCGGGGTCGAGGGCGACAAAGCCCTGATCCGCATGCGCGATGCGAAGGAGCAAGTCGTCAGTCTCCCGATACCCGATATGGCCGAAGCCAAGCTCGTCCTCACCGAGGCCCTTGTCACTGAATCGCTCAAGCGCGGGAAGAAAAGCGAACATTCCTCCCCGCCCTCGCAACCCCACGAACACGAACATAGCCCGGCTCTGCAGAGCCGGACGCAAGCTTAAGTTTTCAGGAGAAGCAAAATGGCTGTCAGCGCAAACCGGCTCGAACTGCTGCAGATCGCGGAAGCGGTTGCGCGGGAAAAGTCGATCGACAAGCAAATCGTGATCACCGCGATGGAAGACGCGATTCAAAAGGCCGCGCGCTCGCGCTACGGCAGCGAGACCGAGGTCCGCGCCGAGATCAATCCGAAGACCGGCGAGCTTCGCCTGTCGCGCCTTCTCCTCGTCGTCGAGACGATCGAGAACGAAGCCATTCAAATCGGCATCGAAGATGCGCGGCGGCGCAATCCCGCGGCGCAGGTCGGCGACTATATCGCCGAGACCTTGCCGCCGCTCGAATACGGGCGCATCGCGGCGCAGTCGGCGAAACAGGTGATCGTGCAAAAGGTGCGCGACGCCGAGCGCGACCGGCAGTACCAGGATTACAAGGACCGCATCGGCGAGGTCGTGAACGGCGTGGTGAAGCGCGTCGAATACGGCAACGTCGTCGCCGATCTCGGCCGCGGCGAGGCAATCGTACGGCGCGACGAATTGCTGCCGCGCGAGGTCTTTCGCAACGGCGATCGCGTCCGCGCTTATGTCTACGACGTGCGCCGCGAGCCGCGCGGCCCGCAAATTTTCCTCTCCCGCACCCATCCGCAATTCATGGCCAAGCTGTTCGCGCAGGAAGTGCCGGAGATTTACGACGGCATCGTCGAAATCAAAGCCGTGGCCCGGGATCCCGGCTCGCGCGCCAAGATCGCGGTNNGTCGGCGCCTGCGTCGGCATGCGGGGCTCCCGCGTGCAAGCGGTGGTGAACGAATTGCAGGGAGAGAAGATCGACATCATTCCGTGGTCGCCCGATGTCGCGACCTTCGTCGTCAACGCGCTCGCGCCCGCCGAAGTCGTCAAGGTCGTGATCGACGAGACGCGCGAGCGGATCGAAGTGGTCGTGCCCGACGCGCAGCTCTCGCTCGCGATCGGACGCCGCGGCCAAAACGTGCGGCTCGCCTCGCAGCTCACCGGCTGGGACATCGACATCCTGACCGAAGCCGAAGAGAGCGAGCGGCGCCAGAAGGAATTCGCCGAGCGCAACAAGGTCTTCATGGAGGCGCTCGACATCGACGAGATGGCGGCGCAATTGCTCACGTCCGAGGGCTTCGCTTCGGTCGAGGAGCTTGCCTTCGTGCCGACGGAAGAACTGGCGGAAATCGAGGGCTTCGACGCCACGACCGCCGCCGAGCTGCAGACCCGCGCCCGGGATTATCTCGCCCGCATCGAGGCGGAACTCGATGCCAAGCGGAAAGAACTCGGTGTCGATGAGACGCTCCGCGAAGTGCCGGGTGTCACGTCCAGCATGCTGGTCGCCTTTGGCGAGAACGGCATCAAGACGGTCGAGGATCTCGCGGGCTGCGCCACCGACGATCTGATCGGCTGGTCCGAGCGTAAGGAGGGCGAGGTCACCCGCCATGCGGGTGCGCTCGAGGGCTTCGCGATCGAAAAGGAAGAAGCCGAGTCGATGATCATGCAGGCCCGCGTCAAGGCCGGCTGGGTCGACGAGACGGCGCTTCAGCCCGCCGAGGAGCCGCAGGCCACTGAGGCCGAAGCCGAAGCCGCGCCCCAGGCCTGACGGAGATGACCCGTGCAAGCGCATCCTGTGGAAGACGAAACCGATCGCGGACTGGCCGAGGCGAATGAAGACCGCGCGCGATTTTGCATCGCGAGCGGCGAGGCGAAACCCACCGGCGAAATGATCCGCTATGTGGTGGCGCCCGACGGAAGCGTCGTGCCGGACATCGCCCGCAAACTGCCGGGACGGGGCGCCTGGCTCACCGCGAGCCGCGAGGCGCTTCTGATCGCGATCGAGCGAAAGTTATTCGCGCGCGCCTTTCGCGGCAAAGGCGCCGCCGGCGCCGAGCTCCCGGCGCTCGTCGAGCGGCTGTTGCAACGGGCCGCGCTCGACGCCATATCGATGGCGAACAAGGCGGGACAGGTCATCACCGGTTTCGAACGAGTGAAAGGCGCGCTCAACAAGGGCACCGTCGAGATTCTCGTTCATGCGAGCGATGCCGGGGCCGGCGGAATTCAGAAACTCGATGGCATGCTGGCGGCCGTAAACGAGGAGAAAACCGCGATAATTCGGCTCTTTACCGGGGAACAATTGGACTTGGCGCTGGGACGACCAAATGTGATACATGCAGCCCTGTTCGGCCATCCGGCGAGCCGAGTTTTTCTAGCGCACTCATTGAGATACCAGCGCTGGCGAGAAGAAGAGCCCGCCGGCAAGGGCACGAACATCGGCCGCGATAACAAGCGGCCAGCGGAAAAAAGGCACTGAACAGGTCGATATGGCTGATACCAAGGATACAGAAAAAACACTGCGCGCGCCGTCGCCGAAAACGCTTTCGGTCAAGCGTAACGTCGAGCAGGGTGTCGTGCGCCAAAGCTTCAGTCACGGCCGCCAGAAATCGGTGGTGGTGGAGACCGTAAAGCGCCGCACCATTGGTCCCGCCGGCGAGAAGAAGGCTGCAACCCCCGAGGCAAAGCGGACGGCTGCGCGCCCGACTTCCACCGCCGCAAGCCCGAAACCCGCTGCAGCCGCGCCGAAACCCGGTGCCGCACCGGAACTTCCGGCAACCCCGAAGCCCTCCGGCATTGTGCTTCGGACCCTCACCAAGGAAGAAAAAGACGCCCGCGGCCACGCGCTCGATCGCGAGCGCTTGCGCGAGGCGGACGAGCGAAAAAGCGCCACCGAAGAGGCGCTCCGCCGCTCCGAGCGCGAAGCGGTCGATCGTGCCGACCGCGAGGCGGCCGAAAATCGCAAGCGCGATGAAGAAACCCGCCGTGCGTCGGAAGACGATAAAAAGCGCAAGGCCGAACAGGAAGCGCGCAAGCGTTTCGGCGAGGTCAGCGGCGGCGTTGTCACGCGCACGACCGTCATCGAGGATGAAGACGAAGGCCCGCGCACGGCGCGGCGTGCCGGCGGCAAGGTCGCAACCGCGCCCCGACCGGTGCGAGGCACCGTCGACGACAAACGCCGCGGCCGCTTGACGGTCGTCACCGCCTTCACCGAAAGCGACGAGCGCCAGCGCTCGATCGCGGCCTTCCGCCGCCGCACCCAGCGCATCTCCGGCCATCGGCCTTCCGACGAGCCGAAGGAAAAAATTTCGCGCGAAGTGGTGATCCCGGAATTGATCTCCATCCAGGAGCTCGCCAACCGCATGGCCGAGCGCGCCGTCGATGTCATCCGGCTGCTGATGAAACAGGGCCAGATGGCGACGATCAACGACTCGATCGATGCCGACACCGCGCAATTGATCGCCGAAGAATTGGGCCACACGGTCAAGCGCGTCGCGGAAGCCGACGTCATCGAGGGCCTGTTCGACACGCCCGACGATGCGGGGCATATGAAACCGCGGCCGCCGGTCGTCACCGTCATGGGTCACGTCGATCACGGCAAGACTTCGCTTCTAGACGCGATCCGCGAGACCAATGTCGTCTCGGGCGAAGCGGGCGGCATCACCCAACACATCGGCGCCTATCAGGTCACGGCTCCCTCGGGCGCGAGAATCACCTTCATCGATACGCCAGGGCACGCCGCCTTCACCGCGATGCGCGCGCGCGGCGCCAAGGTCACCGACCTCGTGGTGCTGGTGGTCGCCGCCGATGACGGCGTCAAGCCGCAAACGGTGGAAGCGATCCAGCACGCGCGCGCGGCGAAGGTCCCGATCATCGTCGCCATCAACAAGATCGACAAATCCGACGCCAAGGCCGAGCGCGTGCGCACCGAACTTCTGCAGCACGAAGTGCAGGTCGAATCGATGGGCGGCGAGACGCTCGACGTCGAGGTTTCGGCCACCAAGAAAACCAACCTCGGCAAGCTGTTGGAAACGATCGGGCTGCAAACCGAATTGCTCGATCTCAAGGCCAACCCCGACCGCGCGGCGGAAGGCACGGTGATCGAGGCGAAACTCGACCGCGGCCGCGGCCCGGTCGCGACCGTTCTGGTGCAGCGCGGGACCTTGCGCGTGGGCGACATCGTGGTCGCCGGCGGCGAATGGGGACGCGTGCGGGCGCTGGTTGACGATCAGGGAAAGAACGTTTCGGAAGCGGGCCCGTCGATGCCGGTCGAGGTGCTCGGCTTCGCCGGCACGCCGGAAGCGGGCGATCGGCTCGCGGTCGTGGATAGCGAGGCGCGCGCGCGCGAAGTCACCGACTATCGCACGCGTCAACGGCGCGAGCAGCCGGCGCGAGGTACTACGCGCGGCTCGCTCGAACAGATGATGAGCCAGCTCAAGACCGCCGGGCGCAAGGAATTCCCGCTGCTCGTGAAGGGCGACGTGCAGGGATCGGTCGAGGCCATCGTCGGCTCGCTCGAAAAACTCGGAACCGACGAAGTCGGCGCCCGCATCCTGCTCGCCGGCGTCGGCGGCATTACCGAATCGGACGTGACGCTCGCCGCCTCCACGGGTGCGGCGGTCATCGGCTTTAACGTCCGCGCCCATAAGGAAGCGCGCTCGCTCGCCGAGCGCGTCGGCGTCGAAATCCGCTACTACAACATCATCTACGATCTCGTCGACGACGTGAAAAAGGCGATGTCCGGCCTGTTGTCGCCGACCCTGCGCGAGACCATGCTCGGCAACGCCGAAATCCTCGAGATTTTCGACGTTTCAAAAGTGGGCAAGATCGCCGGCTGCCGGGTTACCGACGGCAAGGTCGAGCGCGGCGCCAATGTGCGCTTGATCCGCGACAATGTCGTAATCCACGAAGGCAAGCTCTCGACGCTGAAGCGCTTCAAGGACGACGCGCGGGAAGTCACCGCCGGACAGGAATGCGGCATGTCGTTCGAGAAATACGAGGATATGCGCGCCGGCGACGTGATCGAGTGCTATCGCGTCGAGAGCATACAGCGCTCGCTCTGAAAACCATCGATCGGTATTGACGTCTATCGCTCGGTTCCATCCCGGGGAGACGTTTGGACATGAAAAAACATCACCCTGCCAAAACCTCGGCCCCGAGCCAGCGCATGTTGCGCATCGGCGAGGTCGTGCGTCACGCCGTGGTCGAGGTTTTCTCGCAAGAAGGGCTGCATGATCCCGTGCTCACCTCGCATGTGATCACTTTCCCGGAAGTCCGCATGAGCCCGGATTTGCGGCTCGCGACCGTCTATGTGATGCCGCTCGGCGGGCGCGATCGAGAAGCGGTGCTGGCCGCACTCGAAAAAAATAAGCGTTGGCTCCGCGGCGCGCTCGCGAAGCGAGTCGACATGAAATTCATGCCCGAATTGCGCTTCCTGATCGACGAGACCTTCGACGAGGCGGACCGGATCGATCGCCTGCTGCGCTCGCCTGAAGTGGCGCGCGATCTCAAGGCAAAAACCGAGAAACCGGAATGAACGCGCCGCGCGCGGAAAAACGCGACCTCCACGGCTGGCTGATCCTCGACAAGGATGTCGGGCAGACGTCGACCGCGGCGGTGGCGGCACTCAAGCGGCTTTTCCGGGCGAAAAAAGTCGGCCACGCCGGCACGCTCGATCCGCTCGCATCCGGCGTTCTGCCGATCGCTTTTGGGGAGGCGACAAAAACGGTGTCCTACGTGATGGACGGGCAAAAGGCCTACCGCTTCAAAGTGCGCTGGGGTGTCGAGACCGACACCGATGACTCCGAAGGCCGTCCTGTTTCCGAGGCGGCGGCGCGACCTTCGCCCGAAGCCGTGCGTGCGGTGCTGCCGCACTTCACCGGAAAGATCGAGCAAACGCCGCCGCGCTATTCCGCGCTCAAGATCGAGGGCGAGCGCGCCTATAATCTTGCCCGCGAGGGCGAAGACGTCTCGCTCGCCGCACGGCCGGTGGAAGTCCACCGCCTGACGCTGACCGAAATCCTGGATGCCGATCATTCGGTATTCGAAACCGAATGCGGCAAGGGCACCTATGTGCGGGCGCTCGCGCGCGACATGGGCCGCGCGCTCGGCTGCCTCGGCCATGTGTGCGCGCTTCGGCGTACGCGGGTGGGCTCGTTCGGCGAGCGAGAGGCGGTTCACTTCGCCGAACTCGTGCGGCGGGACGGCGATCTCACTGCCACGCTTCTTCCGGTCGAATCGGGGCTCGCGGCGGTGCCCGCACTACAGGTCAGCCGCGTCGATGCCGACCGGCTCGCGCTCGGCCAATCGGTCCTCTTGCGCGGCCGCGATGCGCCTTTGCTTGCGGGAATGGTGTCGGTTTCGACCCAGGGCTCGTTGGTGGCGCTCGCCGAAATCGAGCAGGGCGCGCTCAAGCCGCGCCGTATTTTCAATTTAACGCGTTGAAATTGCACAAAAATCGAGCCGCATATTCCGCTGGTGCGAGCGCGTAATTCCGTTATATTCCGCGCGCATCCGCATTCGGCCTTGGCCGCGCGCGGCTGAAATCGCGACCGCGCTGGACGACATCCCGGCCCGGCCGCAATCGGAACTTCGAACAGAAAAGGATGACCCGATGTCGCTCAGCGCGGAGCGCAAGCAAGCGCTCGTTAAAGAGTACGCGACCAAGAAAGACGATACCGGTTCGCCGGAAGTCCAGGTCGCGCTCCTGTCGGAACGGATCAATGGCCTGACCGACCATTTCAAGGCCCACGTCAAGGACAATCACTCGCGGCGTGGTTTGTTGAAGATGGTTTCGCAGCGACGCAGTCTCCTCGACTATCTCAAGTCGCAGGACGAAGCGCGTTATCAAAAGCTGATCGACCGCCTCAACATTCGCCGTTAATCAATTCCGCGCGGGCAATTCGGCTTCGCGCGGCCCGATCGCGGCGGGATGCCGCCGCATAACCAGAGAAAGAATCAAAGCCATGGCAGGATCGCCGGATGCTCCATTCCCAGCGCGCTTCGCGAGCGCGTGGGCGAGCATCTTGCCGTCTTGCCCATGGCTTTCGTTCTTCGCAAGCCATGGAAATTACCAATGTTCGACATTCATCGTGAGGAAATCGACTGGGGCGGACGTCGCCTAGTTCTGGAAACCGGAAGGCTCGCGCGCCAGGCTGACGGCGCGGTGCTGGCCACCTACGGCGATACCACCGTGATCGCGACCGTCGTCGCGGCCAAGGAGCCGAAAATCGGAATCGATTTTCTACCCCTCACCGTCAACTACCAGGAAAAATTCTTCGCCGCGGGCCGCATCCCCGGCGGCTATTTCAAGCGCGAAGGGCGTCCGACCGAAAAGGAAACGCTGACCTCGCGCCTGATCGACCGGCCGATCCGGCCGCTGTTCGCCGAGGGCTGGCGCTGCGACACCCAGATCATCACCACCGTGCTTTCGCACGATCTCGAAAACGACCCGGATATCGTCGCGATGGTGGCGGTTTCCGCCGCCCTCACGTTATCCGGCGCGCCCTTCATGGGTCCGGTCGGCGGCGCGCGCGTCGCCTTCATCAACAACGAATACGTGCTGAATCCGACGCTCGAGGAGATGACCGAAAGCCAGCTCGATCTCGTCGTCGCCGGAACCAACAAAGCCGTGTTGATGGTCGAATCGGAAGCGAAGGAATTGCAGGAAGAAGTGATGTTAGGGGCCGTCATGTTCGGCCACCGCCACTTCCAGCCGGTGATCGACATGATCATCCGGCTGGCCGAAAAAGCCGCCAAGGAGCCGCGCGACATCAACGCGCCGGACACCTCGGCGATCGAGAAGAAGGTGCGCTCGCTCGCGGAGGCGGATCTGCGCGCCGCCTATTCGATCCGCGCCAAGCAAGAGCGGCACAAGGCGGTGGAGGCGGCCAAGGCCAAGGTCAAGGCCGCGTTCGAGCCCGACGCTAAGGAAAAGGATGCCCCGACACCGCAGACGGTGGGCGGCGTGTTCAAGAAGCTGGAGGCTAAGATCGTCCGCAACTCGATCCTCGACACCGGCCAGCGCATCGACGGCCGCGACGGCAAGACCGTACGGCCGATCGTCGCCGAAGTCGGCGTATTGCCGCGCACGCACGGCTCGGCCGTGTTCACGCGCGGCGAGACGCAGGCGCTCGTGGTCGCGACGCTCGGCACCGGCGAAGACGAGCAATATATCGACGCGTTGCAGGGAACGTATAAAGAGACGTTTCTCCTCCACTACAACTTCCCGCCCTTCTCGGTCGGCGAAACCGGCCGGGTCGGCGCACCGGGCCGGCGCGAAATCGGCCACGGCAAGCTGGCGTGGCGCTCAGTACATCCGATGCTGCCGCCGCCCACCGAGTTTCCCTACACCATCCGGGTCGTCTCGGAGATTCTGGAGTCGAACGGCTCCTCCTCGATGGCAACGGTGTGCGGCACCTCGCTCGCGCTGATGGATGCGGGCGTTCCGCTCCGCCGCCCGGTCGCGGGCATCGCCATGGGCCTGATCTTAGAGGACAAGAAATACGCCGTGCTCTCCGACATCCTCGGCGACGAGGATCATCTCGGCGACATGGACTTCAAGGTCGCGGGCACGGAGAAGGGCGTGACCGCGCTGCAGATGGACATCAAGATCGCGGGCATCACCGAAGAAATCATGAAGGTGGCGCTTTCGCAGGCGAAGGATGGCCGTATTCACATCCTGGCCGAAATGGCGAAAGCGATCACCAATGCGCGTCCACAGCTCGGCGAGCATGCACCGCGCATCGAAGTGATCCAGATTCCGGTCGACAAGATCCGCGAAGTGATCGGCACCGGCGGCAAGGTGATCCGCGAAATCGTGGAAAAGACCGGCGCCAAGATCAACGTCGAGGACGACGGCACGATCAAGATCGCGTCCGCCAAGGCGGAATCGATCGCTGCCGCGATGAAGTGGATCAAGTCGATCGCCTCGGACCCCGAGGTCGGCGTGATCTACGACGGCACGGTGGTGAAGACGGTCGATTTCGGCGCTTTCGTGAATTTCTACGGCGCCAAGGACGGCCTCGTTCACATCAGTCAGCTCGCGCCAGGTCGCGTCAACAAGACCACCGACGTCGTCAAGGAAGGCGACAAGGTCAAGGTGAAGCTGATGGGCTTCGACGACCGCGGCAAGGTCCGGCTGTCGATGAAGGTCGTCGATCAGACCACCGGCGAAGACCTCGAGGCGAAACAGAAGACCGAGCGGCCCGACGATCGCCAAGCGGGCGCCGCCGGCTAAAGCATATTTCTCATTGAACCGGTGAACGGGGCGGCCTTCTCGCCGCCCCTTTTCATTGCTCGCCGTTCAACGGGCGTTGGGTTACGCTCGCTGCATCAAACACTTCGGCGCAACCATGGCGCATTCAAAGCTTTCAGCCGCCCACCTCTTCTCGCATCTCCCGGAAGAACTCACGAAGGGTCTGTTCGCGAGGTCGCGGCCGGTGAAGCTCGCGCCCGAACAGGTGTTGTTTCTGGCGGGCGACCCCGGCGATGGCTGCTATCATGTCGGCAAGGGACTCCTGAAGGTGAGCGTCGCTTCGCCCGCGGGCGGCGAGCGCATCCTCGCCATTCTCGGCCCCGGCGCCCTGATCGGGGAGCTCGCGATCATCGACGGGCAGCCGCGCTCGGCGTCGGTTTCCTCGATCCGCGAATCCGAACTCAATTTCATTAGCCGCGCCGTCTATGAAGAATTCGTGCGCGAGCATCCCGAAACCAACCGGCATATCCTGACGCTTCTCGCGCAGAGGCTCCGCGACACCAATAGCATCGTCGCCGCCGCGAGCTTTCTTTCTATCAAGGGCCGCGTCGCGCTTGCGCTCCTGTATCTGGCGGAAGCGTTCGGGCAAGATGTCGGGGATAAGCGCATCTTGATCCGGCAGAAAATCTCGCAGAGCGACGTCGCAGCCATGGCCGGGGTCGCGCGCGAAAACGTGAGCCGAACGCTGAACGAGTGGATACGGCAAAAACTGTTGAGCCGCGTGTCGAGCTATTATTGCATCGAGAACAAGAAAAAACTGGAATCCGAAGCCGAAATCTGAGCGATCATGCTCTTTTGCTGGAGCATGATCTTATCCGAAAAAGCCTGCTCCCGGATCAAGTCCGGGGGCAGGCTTTTTCGGGATCATGCTCTCACTCCGCCGCCTTGGGTGGGTTCTTCGTCTCGGCGTCCTCCTGCACCTTGAGGATATCGGGATGCGGCATAGCAATGACGTTATAGCCGGAGTCGACGAAATGAATTTCGCCGGT
>PLBP01000030.1 GCA_003135415.1 Hyphomicrobiales bacterium | reverse complement strand
TCAACGACCTGGTCGCCGCCAATGCGCGCGCCGGGCGGCTGAAATTCACCAACGATCTTGCTGGCGCGGTCAAAGGCGCCGACGCGGTGTTCATCGCGGTCGGCACGCCGTCGCGCCGCGGCGACGGCCATGCCGATCTGTCTTACGTGTTCGACGCCGCCCGCCAGATCGCAGGCTCCCTCGACGGCTTCACCGTGGTCATCACCAAGTCCACCGTGCCGGTCGGCACCGGCGACGAGGTCGAGCGCATCATCCGCGAAGCGAAGCCGAAGGCGGAATTCGCCGTCGTTTCCAATCCGGAATTCCTGCGCGAGGGCGCCGCCATCAGCGATTTCAAGCGGCCGGACCGCATCGTCATCGGCACCAGCGACCGGCGCGCGTGGGAAGTAATGACCGAAGTCTATCGCCCGCTATATCTCAACGCCGCTCCAATGCTGTTCACCGAGCGCCGCACGGCGGAGCTGATCAAATACGCGGCGAACGCGTTCCTCGCGACCAAGATCACCTTCATCAACGAAATGGCGGATCTCTGCGAGAAGGTAGGCGCCGACGTGCAGGAGGTCGCCCGCGGCATCGGCTTCGACAACCGCATCGGCTCGAAATTCCTCCATGCCGGGCCGGGCTTCGGCGGCTCGTGCTTTCCCAAGGACACGATCGCGCTGATGCGGACCGCGCAGGAGGCGGGGGCGCCCGCGAAAATCGTCGAGACCGTGGTGGCGGTGAACGATGCGCGCAAGCGCGCGATGGCGGAAAAGATCGTCGCCGCCTGCGGCGGCTCGGTCTCCGGCAAGACGGTCGCGATTCTCGGCCTTGCCTTCAAGCCCAATACCGATGACATCCGCGAAGCGGCGAGCCTCGTCATCATTCCGGCGCTGCAAGCAGCCGGCGCCAAGCTCCGCGCCCACGATCCACAAGCGATGGATGAGGCAGAGAAACTCTTGCACGGCGTCGAGATGTGCAAGAATCCATACGAAGCCGCGAAGGACGCCGATGTGCTCGTGATCCTCACCGAGTGGGATGCCTACCGCGCGCTCGATCTCGACCGGCTGAAGCGCGACCTGAAGCAGCCGCTGGTGGTGGATCTTCGCAATATCTACCGTCCGGAAGAAATGGCAGCGAAGGGATTTCGCTATTTCAGCCTCGGCCGGCCTGCTGTCGGCGTTTAGGTCGCAACCTTCTTCGCCATCGCCGGCGCGAGCAACGCCGCGACGATCTCGGCCACCCGGTGCTGCCAGGGTGCGGCGCTGTAGCCGAACGCCGTCCGAAAGCGCGACGAGTCGAGCTCGCAATTGAGCGGCCGCTTGGCGGCGACGGGATACTCGGCCATTTTGATTTCCGTGAGCTTCGGCGTGCGCCCGGTAAAGACCGCCTGGCGCTGCACGATTTCGGTGGCAAAACCGAAGCGGCTGGTGGCGCCGGTGCCGGCGAAGTGAAAAATACCGGAGACTTTCGACTCTGTAGCGAGCTTGCGGGCGACCGCGAGCACCGCCTCGGCGATGTCGATGGTGGCGGTGGGGCAGCCGAACTGGTCGCCGACCATGCGCAATTCGTCGCGCTCGGAAGCGAGCTTCAAGACGTTACGCAAAAAATTTTGACCATGCGGGCCGTAAATCCACGAGGAGCGGATGATCACGTGGCGTGGCAACAGCTCGCGCACTTTCGCCTCACCCTCCGCCTTGGTGCGGCCATAGACGCTGATCGGCGCCACGCGGTCGTTTTCGACATAGGCGGTTTTCTTGGCGCCGTTGAAGACATAATCGCACGATAGATGGATGAGCGGCACGTTCGTGCTCGCGCACACCGTGGCGACCACCGCCGGCCCCGTCACATTGGCAACGCTCGCGAGGTCCGCCTCGCGCTCCCCCCGGTCGATCGATGTGTAGGCGGCGCCGTTCACCACCACCGAGGGGCGATGCACATCGAGTGCCGCGCGCACCGTCGTTTCATTGGTGATGTCGGCCTCACCGCGCGAAAGCCCCACCACCGGCAGGCCGCGCGCTGACGCCAGCGACATGACCTCGCGCCCGACCTGACCGCGCGCGCCGAAAACGAGAATGGGTCCGCTCATCGATTCCGCTACCCTGCAGATTTGCCAAGCCGTCCGGGACGCGACATAGAAGCGTCGAATCTTCTCTACCGCAAGGCAAGAGAAAGCAACAAGAGAGCGCAATGCGAAAGATACGCAAGGCCATTTTTCCGGTTGCCGGCCTCGGCACCCGATTCCTGCCCGCGACCAAGGCGATGCCGAAGGAGATGCTGACGGTGGTCGACCGGCCGCTGATCCAGCACGTTGTCGACGAAGCGCGCGCGGCCGGCATCGAGCATTTCATTTTCGTGACCGGCCGCAACAAGGGCGTGATCGAGGACCATTTCGACCGCCAGTTCGAACTCGAAGCGACTTTGCGCGAGCGCGGCAAGACGACGGAGCTTGCGCTGCTAGAGCGCGATCTTCCCGGCCCGGGCGCGATGAGCTTCATCCGCCAGCAATCGCCGCTCGGACTTGGTCACGCGGTGTGGTGCGCGCGCGAAATCGTCGGTAACGAGCCCTTCGCGCTCCTTCTTCCCGACGTCTTGGTGCAGGCGAAAAAATCCTGCCTCGCGCAGATGATCGACGCTTACGCAACGCTGGGCGGAAACGCGAATCTGATCGCGGTCGAGGAAGTGCCGGAGGACCTCACCCACATGTACGGCGTCGTCGGCATGGGATCGCGCAAGGGGATGTCTTTTGAGATCACCGGCATGGTCGAGAAGCCGCCGCGCGGCAAGGCGCCCTCCAACCGCATCATCACCGGCCGCTACATCCTGCAACCCGAAATTTTCGAGTTTCTCGAGAAGCAGGAGCATGGCGCCGGCGGCGAAATCCAGCTCACCGACGCGATGCTGGGGCTCGCGAAGAAACAACCCTTCTACGGCGTCGATTTCGAGGGCCGCACCTTCGATTGCGGTTCGAAAATCGGTTTTCTTTCCGCCAACGTCGCCTATGCGCTCGCGCGCGAGGACCTGGCGGCGGCTTTTCGTGCCGAATTGAAATCGATTCTCGATCGAAAATGAGCGCGCAAGCAGACCTCGGTCCTTCCCCTAGGCCATTGACATTGCGACAAAAACCGGCTTCATCGCGAGCGACCCCGCTATGTTGTTAGAGCGCATTAAATTCCGCCTGTCCGGGCTCCTCGGCGAGGACGCACGAGCGATCATTCCGCGCCTGTTGCTCACCGACGGCCGCCGCTACGCGTGGCGCTACGCGCTTGCTTTCGTGTTCATGTTTCTGGTCGCGGGCTCGACATCGCTCTCGGCCTATTTGATGAAGGACGTCGTCAATAAGATTTTCGTCGAGGGCCGGGAAGGCGCGATCTGGATACTCGGCGGCACACTGATCGCGCTCGCCACCATCAAGGGCTTTTCGGCCTACGGCCAGGCGGTCACGCTCGGGCGCATCGGCAACCGCATCATCGCGGGTTACCAGAAACGCCTTTATGACAATATGCTGGCGCAGGGAATTTCCTTTTTCGCCGAGCGTCACTCGGCGGAATTCCTCAACCGGCTGAATTCGGGGGCCGCCGGCGCCCGCGCCATTCTCGAAATCCTCATCACCACGATCGGCCGCGATCTTCTGTCGCTGATCGGCCTCGTCACCGTGATGGTCATCCAAGACTCGTTCCTCGCCTTTATTTGTTTGGTCGCCTTGCCGGTCGCCGTGGTCGGCGTCCGCTCGCTCATCCGCCGCACCCGCAAGATTGTGCAACGCCAATTCGTCGGCGCCGGAAAAATTCTTCAAACCATGCAGGAGACCATTCACGGAATCCGCATGGTCAAGTCCTTCAACATGGAGGACATGCTGCGCGCGCGCATGAATGCGCATGTCGGCGAAGTCGAGCAGGCGATGAACAAATGGGTACGCGTGAGCGCGCGCTCGAGCCCGCTGATGGAGATGCTCGGCGGCTTCGCGGTGGCGGCGGCGGTGATGTATGCGGGCTTCGGCGTGCTCAAGGGCGGCCGGCTGCCCGGCGAATTCTTTTCGGTCATCACCGCGCTCCTGCTCGCCTACGAGCCGGCAAAGCGCCTCGCCCGCGTCAATATCGACGTGGCGGCGAACCTCGTCTATGTCCGCAAACTGTTCGAGATCATCGACAGCCCGCCAGCCGAGCGCGAACCCGAAGGCTTGCCGCAACTTGCGGTGAAAAGCGGCAGGATCGAATTCCGCGACGTCGAATACGCCTATCGGCCGGGCGAGCCGGTGCTCCGCCGCTTCTCCTTCATGGCGGAAACCGCGCAGACCACCGCTCTCGTCGGTCCGTCGGGCGCGGGCAAATCCACGATCATGGGTCTGATCGAGCGCTTCTACGAGCCGCAGGCGGGCGCGATCCTGATCGACGGCCAGGATATCGCGAAAGTCTCCCGCCGCTCGCTCCGCGAGGCAATCGCCTATGTCAGCCAGGATGTTTTCCTGTTCTCCGGCACCATCCGCGACAACATCGCGCTCGGCCGTCCTGAGGCGCGCGAAAGCGAGATCGTGGCGGCGGCCAAGGCCGCCCACGCCCACGATTTCATCCTCAGCTTCGGCCCCGGCTACGACACGCCCGTCGGCGAGCACGGCATGCAGCTTTCGGGCGGACAGCGCGCGCGCATCGCGATCGCCCGTGCCTTCTTGAAGAACGCGCCGATCCTTTTGCTCGACGAGCCGACGTCGGCGCTCGATTCGGAATCCGAACTCATAGTCCAACGCGCGCTCGATGCGCTCAGGATATCGCGCACCACCCTCGTCATCGCCCATCGCCTGCAGACGGTGATCGCCGCCAATCGCATTCTGGTCGTGGAAGGCGGCCGCGTCATCGAAACGGGCCGTCACGACGAGCTGGTGGCGCGGCGCGGGCGCTATCATGACCTCTACCAAATGCAGTTCAGCGAACGGCGGGCGGCGAACGCCTGAGGGCCGCCGTCCGCGACAACGGCAATGGCGAAGCTCATTCATCCGGTCATTCTTTGCGGCGGCGCCGGCACGCGGCTGTGGCCGGCCTCGCGCGACAGCCGGCCCAAGCAGTTCCTGAAGTTGTTGGGACCGCTTTCAACCTTGCAGGAAACGGTGAAGCGGGTCGCGAACCGCAAAATCTTCGGCAAGCCGGTCATCGTCACCAACCGCGATTATCGCTTCCTCGTACGCGAGCAATTGGACGAAATCGGACGCGATGCCGAAATCCTGCTCGAGCCCGCGCGCCGCGATTCGGCGCCTGCGATCGCCGCCGCGAGTGAGATTTTAGCCGCCCGCAACCCCGCGACACTCGCCCTGGTGCTCGCCGCCGATCATATCGTGCGCGAGCCCAAAAGCTTCGTCGCCGCCTGTCTCACGGCGCGCACCGCCGCTGAGCGTGGAAAAATCGTCGCCTTCGGCTGCGTGCCCGACGGTCCTGCGACGGGTTACGGCTACATCAAGCCGGGCAAGCCGATCGAGGGCGTGGACGAAGCCCGCGAAGTCGAAAAGTTCGTCGAGAAGCCCGATGCGAAAACCGCCGAGCGCTACATCGGCGAAGGCTATCTCTGGAACTCCGGCAACTTTCTGTTTCGCGTCGATACTTTTCTCGCCGAATACGCGGCGTTCGAGCCCGAGAGTTGCGAGGCCGTCCGGCGGGCCGTGAAGAAAGCGACGGAAGACATCGGCTTTATTCTTTTGAACAAGAAAGCCTTCGCAGCGGCGGCGCGGAAATCGGTCGATTACGCCGTGATGGAAAAGACGCGCCACGCCGCGGTGGTGCCCGCTTCCTACGGCTGGTCGGATCTCGGCGGCTGGCACGCGGTGTGGATGGAGATGCCGCGCGATTCCTCCGGCAACGCTACGCGCGGCGAAGTCGTGCTCCTCGACTCGCAGGGCTCCTACGTCGCGAGCGAGGGCAAGCTCGCAGCACTTCTCGGCGTCAAGGATCTCGTGGTCGTCGTCGAGCACGACGCGGTGCTGATCGCGGATCGCGGCCGCGCCGAGGACTTACGCAAGCTCGTGGAGGAATTGCGCAAGCAAGGCCGACCCGAGGCGGATATTCACGCCCGCGTCCACCGGCCGTGGGGAAATTACCAGAGCCTCGACCAGGGCGAGCGCTTCCAGGTGAAGCGCATCGTGGTGAAGCCGGGCGGAAGGCTTTCGCTGCAAAAGCACCGCCACCGCGCCGAACATTGGGTCGTGGTGCGCGGCACCGCGCGCGTCACCATCGGCAAGAAAGTGAGCACGCTCAGGGAAAACCAGTCGGTCTATGTGCCGCGCCACAGCAAACACCGGCTGGAAAATCGCGGCAAAATTCCGCTCGAGCTGATCGAGGTGCAGACCGGCGACTATTTCGGCGAGGACGATATCCAACGCTTCGATGACGACTACCGCCGCAAGAGCGGCGAGTGAAATGACAGCCGATAAACAGGCGATCCGTGAACTGGTGGAAAACTGGGTGCTATGGCGCGATTCTGGCGACTGGGATCGCTTTCGCACGGTTTGGCACGAGGACGGCCGGATGATGGCGACCTGGTTTCAGGGCTCGGCCGAAGAGTTCATCAAAGCGAGCCGTGAGGGCTTCGCCCGCGGCGTCAACATTTTGCATTTTCTCGACGGCCACACTTCCGACATCGCCGGCAACCGCGCAATCGCGCAGACCAAGATGCAGATCATGCAGCGCGCCGCCGTGCACGACATCGCCGTCGACGTGGTCTGCACCGGGCGCTTTTACGACTTCGTCGAGAAGCGCGCCGGCCGCTGGGCCATCGTGTTGCGCCAGCCGATCTACGAGAAGGACCGCATTGACCCGGTCGATCCCGCGGCAAAGCTCGCGCTCGACCACGACCTGCTCGTGCGCTTTCCCGAGGGCTACCGCCACCTCGCCTATTTGCAAACGCAAAACGGCTTCAACGTGAAGCGCGACATGCCGGGCCCGAAGGGCCCTGCGGTCGAGGCGCTTTACGCGCGGGGTAAGGCTTGGCTCGCGGGCGAACCACTCACGCTTTGACGCGCTCGACGAATTTCGCGAAGCCCTCGAGCTGCTTCTTGACGAAATCCTTCGTCGTCTCGTCCTTCAACTCGCCCTTGTCGTCGAATTTATTCTGCGCGAGGCCCACGAAGATTTCCGGCGTGTTGAAGGTGAAGGCGCCAAGAAAGACGAGCATCGTCCGCATGTGATATTGCATGCGGCCGCCGCCGAGTGGCCCCTGCGTCGCCGATTGAATCGCGACCGGCTTTTCCTTGAACGGCTGGTCCTTCAGCCGCGACACCCAGTCCACCGCGTTCTTGAGCGCGCCGGGGATGGTGTAATTGTATTCCGGCGAGACGAAGATGACGCCGTCCGCGGCGCGGATCGCATCGGCGAACGCCGTTACCAGCGTCGGAAATTTCCCGTCGGCGTGGAGATCGGCGTTATAGAGCGGAAAATGGTCGTAGGCCGGCGACTCCTGGAACTTCATCCCCGCTGGCGCCAGCGCCGGCAGCGCGCGCACCAGCATGTGGTTATAGGAGGCTTTGCGGAGACTCCCGCAAATCGTCACGATATTCATATCGTTTCCTTTCGATGGATGTTTCGCCCGTATGCTAAAACGAGCGCGGTTTCATTCTCAATTTGGCAACTGTCTCATTCGAGCGGTCCGCCGACGAATTTCTGGAAGCCGGGCCGCGGGCTGATGCGTGCGATCCACGCCGAAAGCCGGGCCGACAGGGGCCGGCCGGCGAGAAACGGATTGCGCAGCCACCGGTCGGCGAAAATCGAGAGCCCGAGGTCGGCGATCGAGAAGTTCTTGACGAGATAATCGCGGCCTTCGAGACGCCGGTCGAGAATGGCATAAATCTCCCCGAGCTTCTGCGTGCCCGCGGCGATCGTCGCCTTGTCTTGCTTCTCCGGCGGCGTGCGCATGGTGCCGAGAAAGAGCGGGCTTTCGACCGGAACCAGGATCGACAACGACCAGTCGAGCCAGCGGTCGATATCGGCGCGCGTCGCGGGATCGACGGGATAAAACGCCTCGCCGCCGTATTTCATGCAGAAATAGCGCATGATGGAATTCGATTCCCACAAGACGAAATCTCCGTCCTCGATTGTCGGCACTCTCGAATTCGGATTGAGCGCCTTGTAGGCCGGCGTGTCGACCACGCCGTATTGGCGGCCGGCGTCGATCCGCTCCACCTCGAGCTTCAACTCCTCGGCAAGCCACATCACCTTCTTCACGTTGGAGGACGAGAAACGTCCCCACACTTTGATTTTCTTGGACATTGCCCTCCCCTTGGCCTTCCCTTTGGCGTGAGCCGCCGCCGATTACCGTCATTGTTGACCGGCTCAGTCCTCCACCCTAGCCTAACTGCCAATCGGCCCGAAACGTCATCGCGCACAGCGAAGTTGCGCCGAACCGTCAAAAAAGTGCGCCAGAGGGAGCGGATCATTCTTCAGGGAGGATTGCGTATCGTGGCACCCGCCGCCGAGACAGCGGCGGCCCGCGAGGTCATCGCGGTCAGGCAGCTCCACAAGCGCTACGGCAACCGCGCGGACGCGATCCTCGCGCTCGACGACATCGACTTCGCCGTTCCCGATCGCGAGTTCCTCTCGATCGTCGGGCCCTCGGGCTGCGGAAAATCGACGCTCCTGAAAATTCTCGCCGGCCTCATTCCCGCGAGCAAAGGCGAGGCGTTGCTGAACGGCACGCCGATCGACGGCCCCCGCCGGGATATCGGCGTCGTGTTCCAATCCCCCGTTCTGTTCCCCTGGCGCTCGGTGCTCGGCAACGTGCTGTTGCCTGCCGACATCCAGCGGCTTGGCCGCGAGGAAATGAGCAAACGCGCCTACGATTTGCTCAAGCTCGTCGGGCTCGACGGTTTCGAGCGGCGCTATCCGTGGGAGCTTTCCGGCGGCATGCAGCAGCGCGTGGCGCTCGTGCGCGCGCTGATCCACGACCCCGCGCTCCTGCTGATGGACGAGCCCTTCGGCGCGCTCGATGCGATGACGCGCGAGTCGATGAACGTCGAATTGCAGCGCATCTGGATGGAGCGCCGCAAAACCGTTGTTTTCATCACTCATTCTACCGCAGAAGCCGTCTTCCTCGGCGACCGTGTGTTGGTGATGACGCCGCGGCCGGGAAAGGTCGGCGACTTGTTTTCAGTCGACTTGCCGCGGCCGCGCTCACTCGACGTGATGAACACGGAAAAGTTCGGCGGCTATGTGCGCAGGATTCGCGGCGTATTGAACGCTGGAGGAGGCCTCGAATGATGAAGGGCGTGCGCGGATTTTCCCTCCGTCTCCTGTTGATCGTCGCAACCTTGCTGGTGTGGGAAGGGCTCGTGCGCGCATTCAGCGTCCAGGCCTTTCTTCTTCCGGCGCCGAGCGGCATTTTTGTCGCGCTCTATCGCGGCATCGCGAGCCGCCTCTATCTCGACCATATCGGCGTCACGGTCGCCGAGACTCTGATGGGCTTCGTGCTCGGCTCCGTGCTCGCCTTCACGCTCGGCATCGCCGTCGCCCTTTCGCGGCGCATCGAGTATTTTCTCTATCCCTTTATCGTTATGTTCCAGGCGATGCCGAAAGTAGCGCTCGCGCCGCTCATCATCGTCTGGTGCGGCCTCGGCATTACCTCGAAGGTGGTGAGTGCCGCCCTCGTCGCCTTCTTCCCCCTGATGGTAAACACCATCGTGGGGCTACGGTCGGCCGAGGAGGACCGCATCAATCTGATGCGCTCGCTCGCGGCTTCCCGCTGGCAAATCTTCTGGATGCTGCAATTGCCGAACGCCATGCCCTATATTTTCGCCGGGCTCGAGATCGCGATGATCTTCGCGCTGATCGGCGCCATCGTCGGCGAATTCGTCGGCGCGCAATCGGGACTCGGCATGCTGATTCAGAGCATGAATTTCACCATGGACGTGGCCGGGCAGTTCTCGGTGCTCCTGATCCTGTCCGCGCTCGGATTGCTGCTGAACGGCATCGTCAGCGGGGTGCGGCGGCGCGTTCTATTCTGGGATCCATCGCAAAAGATCGACGCCGCGGGCAATGCCGCCGCCGGCAAGGGAGGTATGCAGTGAAACGTCCGGTGTTCTACGCGTTCGCGATTCTCGCGCTGTGCGCGCTCGGCGCAGTCGCCCACGCGCAGACGACGGTCCGCGTCGGCTGGTGCGCGCGCACCGTGAGTTCGGCCGCCGCCCCGTTCGCGATCGCGACCAAGATGGGATGGTTCGAGAAGAGCGGCATCAAGGTCGAGCTTTTTCCGCTTCCGGGCTCCACCGATTGCGTGAAAAGCGTCGCGACCAGGGATGTCGACTATTCGCTGCCTTCGGTCGAGCCGCTTGCCATCATCCGCCCGCAAGGCGTGAAGGCGAAAAATTATTACACCGCCTATCAAGGCAACATTTACGGCATCATGGTTCCGGCCGACAGTCCCGTGAAGCGCTTCACCGATCTCAAGGGCAAGCGTATCGGCGTGACCTCGATGGCGTCCGCGGGCGTCATCATCGCCCGCGCTATGGCCACGATCAACGGCATGGATCCGGATCGCGACATCTCGATCGTGGTGGCGGGCGAAGCGGGGCAAACCGCGGCGCTCATTCGCGGCAATCAAATCGATGCGCTGTCGCAATTTGACACCCAATACGCGCTCACCGAAAACGCCGGCGCCAAACTGCGTGCGCTCGAGGATGACAACAAGAGCATCGCGAATTTTCCCTCGAACGGCTTCGTCGCACTCGAGGAGACGTTGCAGAACAAGCGCGCCGATGCGATTGCGCTTGCCCAGGGCTACGCCAAGGGAACGGTATTCGCGATCGCCAATCCCGAGGCCGCGATCCGCATTCTGTGGGAGGTCTATCCGCAGACCAAGGCGACCGGCAAGGATGAGGCGACCGCGCTCAAGGACGACCTCGCGACGCTGAACGCCCGCATCAAGAACTGGCGGCTTGCTTCCGGCGGCGTGACCAAATGGGGCGAGAACTCGATCCCGAACTACGACGCCTATGTAGACTTTCTGGTCAAGAACGGCGTCCTCAAGGCGCAATTGCCGGCGAGCGACCTCGTCACCAACGAGCTGATCGAAGACATCAACAAGTTCGACGAGAACGAAATCGCCGCCCAGGCGAAGGCTTACAAGTAGCTGAAGGAAAAGCGGCGGACTCGCCGCCTCTTTCAACGCCCGCCGAGGTAGATGGCGGATGAGTCGGCTTCCGCCGCCTCGTTGACGTTGGCCGAAGGCAGTTTCGTCCGTAACATTTCTGCCGTGGACCGAGGCACACGCGGAGCGCGCTCGAACAGCATCCTTCTTTCGAAGAACGTGGACCGAAAGTATGGATACCGCATGAGAATCTTTTGGCGCACGGAGCGGCAATCGACCATCATGAGCGACAAAGGTTTCGTCACGGTGGGGTAATCTCGCGGCTCGCACACGGGCTTCAGCCCGAAAACGCGCCGGTAAAATGCCTGATGTTCGCGCCGGGCGGTCGCCGTTCCGATATCGGCATCGAAATAGGCGGACGCAACATAAGCGAGGCGAACGGAGATATAGGGCAGCTCGGGAAATGCTCGCGCGACATTGGCATCGGCGACGAACCTGTTCGAATCCATGATGATCTTGCCGCGCCCGACCTCGGGCTCCAGCAAATCGGGAAAAGCTTCCACCGCCGGCGTCATCGGGTGCTCGGGCGAAGAGATGCAAATGCGAATTGAGCTTACGATTCTGCCGTCAACGTGAAGACCGAAGGTCCAGGAATTTTCCGCGTCGTCGAACCGGTCGTAGAGCTTCTTAGTGAAGTTGGGACCGATCGCTCCCTCGCGCAGGTAAGCCTCGTAGCGGAGACGGAAAATCTGTTCTCGTTCGTCGTCCGTCTCGGCCCGCCGGTAATCCAACCGGTCAAGAAGGTCCGGGACAGAAAACCCCCGCGCCAGCTTCAGCGCCGTCGCACTCATACCCGCCCTCCTCAACAGGACCCCAACCGGTTGAGCAAGGTTAATGCTTTGCTAATGGAACTGCAAAGTTATAAGTGCTTTAAGGTTAACAGCCCACGGCGAAAAAATGGGCACCCTGCATGGGTTCATAATGTCGTCATCATGCAGAAACGGGAAAATACAACTTCCGCGAAAGTTTGCTGTCTAGGCAATTCGCCTTCGATCAGGCGACCTGACGAATCTCGACCGAGGTCGCACGCAACAGCTTGCGGATCTGGCGGCCCGGAATCGGCGGGCTGAACAGATAGCCCTGGGCTTCCTCGATCCCCTCCTCCGTGGAGATGAGCGCAAGCTGCTCCTCGGTTTCGATTCCCTCGACCACGACGGACATGCCCAGTTCGGCCGAGAGGCGCGCGATACCATGCAGAAGCGTGACCGGCCGGTCGCTTGAGCCCAAACCCTCGAGGAACGAGCGGTCGATCTTGACCTTTTGCAGCGGGAAGCTGTGGAGATAGCTCAAGCTCGAATAGCCGGTGCCGAAATCGTCGAGCGAAATGCGGACGCCAAGCTCGCGCAGCTGATGCAGCGCAGAGCGCGTGAGTGGGGTGTCCTGCAACAGCACCGACTCGGTGATTTCGACCTCGAGCCGATTCGGCTCAAGCCCGGAAAGGGTTAGCGCCTCGCGCACATCGCCGACGACATCCCCGCGCCGGAACTGCATCGGCGACAGATTCACCGCGACCCGCACATTCTGCGGCCATTCGAGGGCTTCAACGCAAGCCTGTTTCAGCACCCAGCGGCCAATGTCGTGAATGAGGCCCATTTCTTCCGCGATCGGAATGAACTCGGCGGGCGGAACCATGCCGCGTTCTGGATGCGGCCAGCGCAGTAGCGCTTCGCAGGTGGTAATGCGCCGCGTCTTGAGGTTGACGAGCGGCTGATAGAACACTTTGAAGGCGTTGTTGTTGAGCGCCGTGCGCAAGTCGAGCTCGAGGCTGCGCCGCGCCTGCGCCTGCGCCGCCATGTCCGGCTCGAAGAATCGCCAGGTGCCCCGCCCGTCGGACTTCGCGCGGTAAAGCGCCATGTCGGCGTTCTTCAACAGATGGTCTGCGCTGATCGCCTCGTGCGGCGTGATCGCGATGCCGATGCTGGCGCCGATCACCACATGATGGCCCTCGATCTCGTAGGGCTCGCCGAGCCACTTGACGATATTCTTCGCGAGCGAGGACGCTTCCTTCGGGTGCTTGACCGGCGACTGGAAGACGACGAACTCGTCGCCGCCAAAGCGCGCCACCAAATCGGTGTCGCGGATGATTTTGCGGAGGCGATCCGCCACCGCGCACAGGAGCTGGTCGCCGCAAGGATGGCCGAGCGTATCGTTGACCTGCTTGAACTGATCGAGATCGATGAACAAGACGGCGCAGGACTTGCCCGAATGTCGCGTCGGCCCGAGCGCCTTGTCGAGCTGGTCGCGGAAATAAGTTCGATTGGGCAGGCCCGTGAGCGCGTCGTAGCGCGCCATGTGGCTAATCTTCGCCTCGGCGGTCTTGCGCTCGGTGATGTCCTCGATCAGCACGACCGAGCCGCCGTTCTCCATCGGCTGGAAGGTGAGCGAGAAATTGCGCCCATCCAGCGTATCGATGATGATGTTGCCGGTGTTGCGGTCCGTCTGGTGGGTCTCGAACTGTACCGCGACCCGCTCGGCCGTGTACTCCGAAATCAGCTCCGAGCGCACGCACTCGTAGAACATCTCCCAGACTGTCATGTCCTTATGCGCGAGATCGGGCGGAAGGCCGAGCAGCTCGCTAAGCCGGTTGTTGCCGACCACAAGATGCCCCTCCGAATCGAACATGCAAAGCCCGTGTGGCATGTTGTTGAGCGCGGTATCGAATCGCAAGGCAAGCTGGCTCACATGGCGCGTTGCGTTGAGGGACTTGAGAATGGTCGCATAGAGAGTGAACGCAATGCGCATCACACTCGAAAAGAACAGCACACTGAGCACCCCCATGCCTACGTAATATGGATCGCCAGTCCACAATAATCCGAGGAAAAGAGGGCCGATCGCGGCCAAAAACTGCAGCACAACGATATACGGCCGGCCGCAGTTTCTTCCGGCTCCGGTTGCGGCGTAAGCGATCGTGATCGCGGCAGCAATCATGTGCGTCGCGGCATCCGACGTGAATGCAATGCCGATGAAACACCATAGACCCAGCAGTAGGTGATGAATTGCCGCCCCCACGGCATATCGCAACTCCCACTTCTGCGTGATGGCGCGCAATTGCGCCGGCGTTTCGTGCGAGCGCGCCGATCGCCCCCGTTGGTAAGCGAACATGTCCAGCGCGCGCAGAACGGTCACTAACGCGACGCAGGCGGCACAAAGCCAGAGCAGCCGATTTTGCGTCTTCCACGCCGTCAACAGCACCGCAACTGCCGCTCCGGCGCCGCCCGAGAGCAAAGGAAAAGAGCCGTCGTAGAGCCAATCTACGAGCGAGACGTAGATCTCCAGCGGCAATTCTTCTTCTTGCCGGCGTCTATTTGAAAATAATCCGAACATCGTGGCCGCATTCACCTGAAATGGCGTTGTTAGACACTAAATGGCCACGATGGATTTTCCTTTCGGCAAGATCGGCAAATTTGCGCGGGCGCGGCAAGGATCCGTTAATGTTGACAAATCCAGAACGGGTGGGCTGGCACCACGCACTCTATAATGTAGCGACGCGCCTTTCTCGCCTGCGCACGGATGGTGCGAGTTGGCGCGCATGGTTAAGACATGTGCTATTCGTCAAGCACGGGAATGGGGTCGATGGTCTCCGACGATACGAGCGGGTCGCAACCAGAAAGCCATCGGTCGGCGGATGCGGGCGGCGACCGCCGCGTGATCCTCGCGCTCACGATGGTAGTGGTCGCGATCCTCGGCGCCTTTGTCGCCTATCTCACCGCTAAAACCGAATACGAGACGACGGTCCTGGAGCGGCGGCTAACGCAGGGCCAGATGCTCGAACTCGAATACCGCCAGAGTCTCCTCGACCGGGGCGCGAAACGAGCGACCTTCGAATTGCGGCGTGCGGCTCTCGCCGCCGAAGGCAAACGAAATTCAGAGCTCGCCGAGGTACTTCGGACGGAAGATGCGCGCCGCTCGCAATGGCTGGGGTTGCAGGCGCAAGAGGAATTCATGCGCGCCCGCGCCTTGCAGCCTTTTTTCAACTTCCTGCTCAATCCCTTCGAGGGCAAACTCTCGATTGAGGAAAGTCTGACCAAGCGCGCCGCGCCATGGCTGCAATCAATCGGATTTCCGGTTGTTTGGCTGAATCCGAATGCTTCCGCCAAAAACATTGCGAATTTTTCGATCTGGCGCCAACCAATGGAAAAGATCGAGAAGAACCACGAGAAGCTACCGCATCTCGCCCTTACGGTTGCCCTCTTCGTTCTTGCCCTCTTCTTTTTCGCGCTCGCCGACGTTTTTTTTGAACGAAAACGACGCACGCTAATTTTAGCGTTGCTCGCGATCATCATCAGCTTCGCGACCATTGCTTATCTAATGTCGCTGGCACTCGAGCCGTGGATCAAGATCGCCATTCTCGCGACGACGTTCCTGACCGTCGCTTTGGGCCTTATCGGCTTGCGGAAAGGGCTGCCCGCCTGGCTCAGCACCAGCGGTGAAGCCACGCATTTGTCGGAGCCAGAGCCACGCGGATTCGCCGGCACTCATCTCGTCAGCCGGCACGCGCACGACAATTTCTCCCGCTTCGTCGTGATTGCGATCGCCGCCACCGTGCTCCTCAGCGCTTGGGCGGGTTATTGCTACAGTGATGCAACGACCAACATGAGCCGGGACGTGCTGAAGAGCTTCGAACAGCAGGTTGAGATGACGAAGCGCAGCAGCCGCCCGAACGCGGAAGTGCTGCATTGGTTCGACGCCTTCGCCAGCGCGCTGGAGCAACGAGTCGGATGCGCGGTGAGCCGCCAGCGTGAAACGCTTGCCGCGGACGGCAAGCTGGATGCGGGTCCGAGCGAATTGCGCGCGGAGAAAGAATTGCGCTGTAAGGCCGTGGCCGCCGAAGACCAGCGTCTCGCCAAGGTGCTCGATGGATCGTTCGGCCTGGAAGCCGACCGCAAATTTCCGGAACAATTCTACTTCAACGTCGTTCATGGCGATCCGCTCAACAATCCAATTCGTGCCTACGCACTATGGGACGGCTATAGCGAGCTCTCGCTCTTTTGGGGTGGCAAGGCCATATCTTATCTTTCAGTCCTGACACTCTGCGCGATCGCGGTCTACTTCTTCGGTCAAGCGCTCAGTATCGGAACGTCGCGGCTCGGGAGAATCCTCGTCTATGCCGGCGGATCGTTCGTCGCCTGCAGCTTGATCTTCATCGCGCTCGCATCATTGGAGAACCATCGCCCAGCGCAACCGTTGCCGGCGGAATGCAAGATCCCGGACGAGCCCGCTCGCGAATCTTCCGCCGACGAAATATCCGTTCAGGTGGCCGCCTATCATTACGCGAAAGGCAAACCGCTTCTCGACATAGCGCGCGATACTCCCGATTATCAGGAGGCGGCGAAAGCCTTGGAATGCGCGACCAAAGCGCGGCCGAGTTTTGCTCTCGCCTATACCAATCTCGGCTCCGCATATGCACTTGCGCGTTCGCCGCAAAGTGGTCAAGCGTACCTAAGCATCCAGCAGAAGGAAAAACTTCGTGAGATCGTCGAAATTAAGCGCCACGCCATCAAAAGCATGCAGAGCCTGGGCTATTTCGTTTCACCCAACACGCTGAACAGCTACGGCGCGAGTTTGTGGCATCTTGCGGTCTCCTACGGCGATAATGCGGCGCTGGAGAACAGTATCGTGCAATACCAGCGCGCGATCGATGCGGCGGATTTTATTCGCGGGAGCCTTCCCCAACAGCCCGGGACACGACCCGAGCCGTTGGATGATGCCGAACTGTTGCCTCGTCTTAATCTCGGGCTCGCTTTTTTAACGGAGGGAAAAACGCAAGAGGCGATCACGCGCTTCAAGCTCGCCCTGGACCAAGGTGCGGCCGGAAATTGGGAACTAATCACGACCGCCCTCACAACTTTCGAAGTCCTCGACCATAATTGCGCGAACCTCTATTCGGCTGAGCGCTGCCGCCAGATGAAGACGGAAATCCGCGAGGCTAAGGAAGAACTCGTCAAAGGCGCCTTCGACAAGCCGCTCTCGCCGAGCGAGGCAGCTATACGCGATGCCACGATCAATGTGAGCCCGGCAATCGTCGGGTGGCGCGCGACACTCGACAATTTCGTGCTCGGCCAGGATAGGCTCGCGGTCGTCTGGTATGTGCGCGATGCGCCACCGCCCGGGGCATCCGACCCGCCGATCTGGCGCGCGTTGCCCGGTATCGGCGGCGCGGTATCCGCAGACGACCTTGACGATCTCGGCAGTGGCCTACGCTCCGCGACGGAATCATTCCTGCTCCGAAGCAGCCACACACAATGCCTGCCTGCGGGCGATTATCGTGCCGAGTTTTATGTCAACGGCAGCCTCGCGCTGGAAAAGGAATTTACGCCGACCTTCAAGGATTTCGAGGCGGGGCGTTCGCGCGAGATCAATGTTGCCGCGTGCAAGCCGAAAACATGGAAGGCCTGGCTCGGACCGGAAGCCGGAAAGTGGAACCCCGATCTCTTGCGAGGCTACATCACCGCGGACGGAGCGCCGGCCGCATTCTTTGCGAGCTATATCGCCCCTGATGGGCTGGCTACCGACAAGTCCTATTTCCTGCAACGAATCCTGCAATCGCTGCAAACATATAAGTTCATCACGCCGCAACAAGCGAACGAGTGGCAAACGCGTGTCGAGACCTGCGAGGGAAATCCCGCGCCAAATGCCGCGCTTTTGCAGAAGCAATGGCCGTCAAAAGACGGACTTATCTATATCGGCCTGGTATTTCCTCAGGCTTTGCCGGAAGGTCAGGCCTGCGATCTCGTCCGCTCGATCGGCAATATTACCGGGCCGATGAATCAATAGAAATTTGAATCACACTTCTAGCCACTCGCGCCGCACCGCTTCGTTCGCGCGCAAATCGGCGGGGGTGCCCTCGAACACCATGCGGCCATGGCCCATGACGTAGAGGCGGTGGGAAATCTTCATCGCGATGGTGAGCTTTTGCTCGACCAAGAGGATCGAAATCTTGCGCTCCGCAATGCTCTGCAACAGCACGGCGATGCGCTCGACCATTTGCGGCGCCAGCCCCTCGGTCGGCTCGTCGATCATGATGAGGTCGGGATCCCCCATCAGCGTGCGGCAGATCGTGAGCATTTGATGCTCGCCGCCCGAGAGCACGCCGGCGGCGGTATGGGCCCGCTCGCGCAGGACCGGAAACAGCTCGTAGGTTTCCTTAAAGCCCCAGCGGCGGTTTCGCCCTCCGCTTTTGACCCCGAGCAATAGATTCTGCCCGACCGTGAGCGAGGGGAAAATCTGGCGGTCTTCCGGCACGTAGCCGAGCCCGCTATGCGCGATCTCGTAGGGCTTCATCCCCGCGATCGGTTTTCCTTTGAAGGCGATCGAGCCCTGCGGCGGCACGTCGCCCATGATCGCTTTCAACGTCGTCGAGCGGCCGACGCCATTCCGGCCGAGAATGCTCACGATCTCGCCCTCGCCGACGCGCAGGTTCACGCCCTGCAAGATGTGGCTCTTGCCGTAAAAGGCGTGCAGGTCGTCGACTTCGAGCATCACGCCGCCACCCCGAGATAGGCTTCCTGCACCGCCTGGTTGGCCTTGATCTTCGCCGGCTCGTCGGAGGCGATCACCTTGCCGTAGACGAGCACGGAAATGCGATCGGCGAGATTAAAGACGACGCTCATGTCGTGTTCGATGATCAGAAGCGTGCGCCCCTCGGAGAGCTTGCGGATCAGCGCCACCGCGTGCTCGGCTTCCGCGACACTCATGCCCGCGGTCGGCTCGTCGAGGAGAATGATCTCCGCGCCGCCGCCAACCGTAATCCCGATCTCCAACGCGCGCTGTTCGGCATAGGTGAGGACGCCGGCCGAAAAATGCCGCCGCTCGAGCAAATTGATCTGGCGCAGGATCGATTCGGTGCGCTCGGCGACGTCGGCGAGTGAATCGACATTGTGCCAGAACGAGTATTTGTAACCCATCGACCACAGCACCGCGCAACGCACGTTTTCCCACACGCTTAGCCGCGGGAAAATATTGGTGACCTGGAAGCTGCGCGAAAGCCCTCGCCGGTTGATCTCGTAGGGCCGGAGGCCCGTGATTTCCTCGCCCTTGAGGCGAATTGCGCCTGCGGTCGGCGTCAAGCGGCCGCTGATCAAATTGAACAGCGTCGATTTGCCGGCGCCGTTCGGGCCGATCATCGCGTGCCGCTCGCCGTCGCGAACCGAAAGATCGACGCCGCGAATGATCTCGGTGGGGCCGAAATTCTTCGTTACCCCGGAAAGCTCGATCGCGCTCATACGGCGCTCCCGCGTTCGCGCGCCTTCATCAGCGCGTCGTGCCAGGCGCCCTCGACATAGGGCCAGCTCGAGCGAAAGAAGAAATAACCGCCGATCAAGAGCACCGCCGCCATCAGCCACGGCAAAAGGGAATGTACGCTGAAAGCCACGCGCATGAAGGACATCATCGGGCCGTCCGCCGCTTTGGTCGAAAGATGGTAGGCCATCTCGATCACGAGGCTCGCGCCCGTGAGCATGACGAGGCCAGCGGCGAGCGCGAGGAGATAAGCCGGCACGAGGCGCCACAGCACGCGCGCGCGCCACAGCGGCGCGTGCATCATCAACAGCCCCGAAATTCCGAACGGCGCGAACATGACCATGCCGACGAAGAGAAGGCCGAAATAAAGCTGCCATACCTCGGTGATGTCGCTGAGCATGACCTGCAACCAGGTGACGAGGATCGCGCCGATGATCGGCCCGCCGAAGAAGCCGATACCGCCGATATAGGCCGCGAGCAGCACCGAGCCCGACTGCTCGGCGCCGACATAGCCTGAGTTCACGATTTCGAAATTGATCGCGGCCAATCCGCCGGCGATACCGGCGAAGAAACCCGAGAGGCAAAATGCGAAGAAGCGGACGAGCTGTGAATTGTAGCCGACGAACTCGGCGCGCTCAAAATTTTCGCGCACCGCGTTGCACATCCGCCCGAACGGCGTGCGGGTGAGCGCGTACATCGCGATCACGCAGACAAGGCACCAGAATGCAATCAGGTAATAGATCTGAATTTGCGACCCGAAGTTCCAGTCGAAGATGCGCAAGAGCTTGGTGCGGTTGGTGGTAATTCCCTCCTCGCCGCCGAAGAAGGAGCGAAGAATCAGCGCGGACGAGGCCACGAGCTCGCCGAGGCCGAGCGAGATCATCGCGAAGGCGGTGCCGCCCCGCCGCGTCGAGACCGATCCGAACACAACGCCGAAAAAAAGACCGGCGACACCGCCCACGAGCGGCATCAGCGGAAGCGGGATCGGGAGCGAGTATTTCGTGACCGTGTTCATCGCGTGCACGACGAGGAACCCGCCGAGGCCGTAATAGACCGCGTGTCCGAACGACAGCATTCCGGTCTGCCCGAGCAGCATGTTGTAGGAGAGCGCGAAGATGATGGAGATGCCCATCAAGCTCAGCATCGTGAAGGTGAAGCTCGAGCTGAAAATCCTCGGCAGCGTCAACAACAGCGCCGCCAGCACGACCCAGATGCCGTAGCGCGCCGCGGTCGCGAGCAAGCCGCCCGAAGAGCGCTGCGCGCTCGCGGTTTGCGCGCGCTCGCTCATGTGTCGCGGGTTCCCATCAACCCGGTCGGACGGAACACGAGGATCAGAACGAGCAGGAGATACGGCATGATCGGCGCGATCTGCGCCACGGTCACCCGCCAGATATCCGAGAGGAAGGGCAGCGGATTGGTGTGGATGCCGAAGACTCCGAAGATATCGGAGATCGAAAGATTAACCGCCACGGCGAAGGTCTGCAGGAGACCGATCAGAAGCGAGGCGATGAAGGCGCCCGAGAGCGATCCAAGGCCGCCGATGACGACGACAACGAACAGGATCGGGCCGAGGAGCGCCGCCATGTTCGATTGCGTGACGAGGGCAGGCCCCGCAATCACGCCGGCGACCGCCGCGAGCGCGCAGCCCAAGCCGAACACCAGCATGAAGATGCGCGGCACGTTATGGCCAAGCATCCCCACCATGTGCGGATGCGTGAGTGAAGCCTGGATGATGAGGCCGACGCGCGTGCGCGTCAGCACCAACAGCAGCGCGACGAAGATGCCGATCGCGAACAGCAGCATGAACATTTTGTAGGCGGGGTAATTGGTTGAAAAAATCGTGAAGGCGCTGAAATCGAGCGAGGGCGGAATGCGATAATCGCGCGGCAGCTTGCCCCAGATCATCTGCACGATTTCCTCGATCACGAAAGCAAGTCCGAAGGTAAAGAGAAGCTCGGCGACGTGCCCGTGGCGATGGACGTTGCGGAGCCCATAGCGCTCGATCAGCGCCCCGATGAAACCGGCGAGGATAGGCGCCAGGATCAACCCCGGCCAGAAACCGACGAGTTGGCTGATCTGAAATCCGAAGAAGGCGCCGAGCATATAGAAGCTCGCATGCGCGAAGTTCAAAACGCCCATCATGCTGAAGATGAGCGTGAGCCCGCTCGCCATGAGAAAGAGCAGCATGCCGTAGAGCACGCCGTTCAGGGTCGAAACGAGGACGAGTTCAAGCAAGGCGGCCCACCCCAAGACGCGAAGAGCAACTTTTTTTATTATTGTTCTTGGATAAATTCCGCCCGGCCGCGCTAGCGCGGCCGGGCGGCAATACGGTCGACGTCAGCTTGCCGGACGGCTCATCTTGCAGGTGGTCGGAAGCACGGTATTGGCGGCTTCGATCTTACCCGCGAGCTTCCAGCCCCAGCCGGTGCTTTCCTCGTCGAAGGGCTCCTTCGCGCTCCGCTCGCCGAACGAAGAGATGTAGAGGGGCTGGATGAATTGATGATCGTCCGCCCGCATCATGCCTTCGCCGCCGTCATAGACATTGAACTTCATGCCCTCGAGCGCGGCACCGATCTTCGTCGGTTCGGTCGATTTCGCCTTCTCGATCGCGGCCTGGAGCATGCGCATCTCGTTGACCGCGCGCGGATAGAACAGGCTGAAATTATACTTCGCGCGGATCGCTTTCTCAAACTCGTCGGCAGGACCGTAGCCGAGATTCGGAATGCCTTCGCCGACCGCAAAGACGCGGTGATTGAGGCCCGTCTGCTTGATCGCTGTCGGACCGCCGGTGCCGCCGGCATAGTAGGTGTACCAGTCGGTCTGCAGGCCCGCGTCAGCCGCGGCCTTTACCAGAAGCGCGAAGTCCTGTCCCCAATTGCCGGTGATCACGCTGTCTGCGCCCGACGCCTTGATCTTGGCGATGTAGGGCGCGAAGTCGGTGATCTTGAGCAAGGGGTGCATTTCGTCGCCGACGATCTCGACGTCCGGGCGCTTGTCCTTGAGCATCGCGACCGCCGCCGAACGCACCGCCTGGCCGAAGGAATAGTCCTGATTGATCAGGTAGATTTTCTTGATGTTCTTGCGGTCCTTCATGTAGTTCGTCAGCGCTTGCATCTTCTGGTCGGAATTCGCGTCCCAACGGAAGTGCCAGAAGCTGCACTTGTCATTGGTCAACACCGGATCGACCGCGGCATAGTTGAAGTAGATGACTTCCTTGCCGAGATTGCGCTCGTTGTACTTGGTGACGAAGTCCGAGATCGCGGCGGCGAAGGCCGAGCCGTTGCCCTGCGTGATGATGCGGATGCCGGAATCGATCGCCTTCTGCACCTGAACGAGCGTTTCCTGCGCGTTCAGCTTGTTGTCATAGGCGACGATTTCGAATTTCCGGCCGAGCGCTCCGCCCTTGGCATTGAGGTCGTCGGCGAGGAATTGAAACGTCTTGAGCCCGACTTCGCCAATGCTGGCACCCCCACCCGAGAGCGGATCGACATAGGCGATCTTGATGGTGTCGTCGGCGCCTGAAACCGGCACCACGAACGGAATTGCCACGAGCGCGAGCGCGCCCGCGAGCTTTGCATGCCACCCGAATTTCATAAGAACCTCCCTGTTTCGGACCTTTCGTCCGAGTGTAATGACGCGGCTTTATTTGCCGTTGTTCTTGGGCTTTGTGGGCCGAACCATTAGCGAAACGAGGTTCCGGGTCAAGAAGCCGGGAGGCGTCGATGCGGAAAGGTTTTTGCAAGGCCGCCTGTGCTCAAACAGAGGCGCGCTCATGTATACCAGCGCACCGATCTCGGGTTTACCCGAGATCGGCAGCATGAGTACCCAAGTCGGCTAAAGCCGACTTGGGTAAGCTCGCGGTCCGGAATGGGGGGTTCCTGGGCCGTCGCCGCGCTAGCCCACGCAGCGTTAATTTTTACTCTTCCAGTTCGCGAGCATTTCGTATTGGGCCGGGGCCGATCTGCTTCATGCCTCATTGAACGCGCGACGGCGTAACCTCGAAGCTGAACACGGCAGCGCTTGCTTCCGGCGCGTCGTCCGAATCTTTCTCGATCACGGCCCCGCCAAGACCACGCGTCGTCGCCGGCGCGAGCGCGGCGTTTCTGAGCGCTTTCAACAGCGAGCCCGCCGTTCCGCTGCTCGGCCCGCCCTTCCCTTCACCCACGCCCCTCACCGCCGCCTGATCGAAGCAGATTTCGGACTGGATTCTGTCCTTCTGTTCAACGGCCGTGACCACGATGTGCTCGCGGCCGATCGTATCGGGCGAGCCGCCCTTGCCGCCCTGCCAGGTACTGACCATCGCGGATCGAAACGCTTTGCCTTCCCCGGCGGGCAAGGTGAACGTGCAGTCGTCTCCCGGCTTATTGAAAAGATGTTGAATGCCCCCACCCGCGTCGATGTAGGAAACATTCACGTCGAGAGCACGCTGGCCGGTGTTCTGGATCGTCACCTTGATCATATCGCAGTGATAAGCGGAGCCAATAATTTTCTCGTCAAGCGGCGAAGCGGCGCCATAGTCCTGCGGGGAGTTTTCCTTGGTGCAATCCCTGTAAGGATCGCGTTTTTCCGCGACGACGCCCGAGCGCTCGGCCGTCACCAGAATATTTCGCACCCCGCCTTGTTCTTGCAGCGCCTCGTTCCAGCTTTGCGCGACCCGCACCAGATTGGCGGCGCGTGCCCTGCTATGAAGCTTTATCGCGAGTTCCGCAGCACTATTTCCGGCCGACTCCGGTTGAATCGCAACCGAAGGGGTTAGCGGATAAATCTTCAGCTTCGAATTTTTCTCCTGCAGGTCTTTGCGAATCCAATCGCCGTCGCCCGGCAGTATCCATGCCCGGCCGTCATATACGCGGAGCCGCAGTTGCGGCTGCGTCGTGGTTTGCGCCGGAACCCATTCGATCGCGCCCATGGCCGCGGCTTTCTTCACATCCTCGATGAACTTGCGCACCGCCGGATCGGCGAGTTCGTCGGCCGGCGGTTCCGCCACGGTGAGCTGAAACGACACGCTAGGCACCAGAACGCTCGCCCAAAGGGTGGCCGGCCGTTCGCCCGGGACGGGCTTCCCAATATCCGCCGTCGAGCGAATCGCTTCCGCCTTGGTGACCGTCGCCTTGGCCCATTCCGGCCCGTCGGGCACGGCCGAAAGCCTGAGCACGGTATTGGCCGCGAGACCATGGAGGGAACCCGCCGGAATTGTCGCCTTGTCGCCGTCGACCTCGACCTGCCACACCGGATTCGAGGGTACGGCACCTCCGGTCAGGAACGGCCGGTTGAGGTCGCCGTCGAAGGTGGGCATGGCGGAAGGCGGGTTCTCGGACTTGCGCATTTCAGAATTGATCAGGCGCGCGAGATCTTGATAGCGCGACACCTTGTGATTGCCGTCGCTGAGCGCCCGCCACAGGAAATAGGTGAACACGCCGGCGCGGCGGTTCGCGCCCTCGCCGATCATCGGCGTGTCGAATTCCTCATAGGCGCGCTCGATCGCCTCGCGCGAAGAGTCGACCGCGAAGAAGCCGACGAGCGACCCGCGCGCCGATTTCGACGGGAACGGCCAGGATTTCGGCGCTTGCTGCTTCTCCGCCGCCACGCGCGGCGGGGGCGGCGGAATTCCGAGCCGCGCCGGTTCGACACCGCGCACCGCCGTGCCGTCGATCACGCCGCGCGTCATCGAACCCGCATGGCAGGCATCGATCACGACCCAGACATCCGCGTTCTTGTCGCGGATGCGGTCGAGGGCCGCACCGATCTCGTCGTCGACGATGCCGTTCCGCACGGTCTTGGTCTTGGAATCGTAATCCCCGGCATCGGTCGGCAACATGACCTGATCGAGGTTATTGCTTTCCGGATCCTGGCTCAGGTCCTTCACCGGCTGCTCGGTGCCGTGGCCGGAGTAAAAAATCAGCACGAGATCGCCGCTCTTCGCCTTGTCGGCGAGCGCGGCAAAGGCCGCCATGATGGCGTCCCGCTTCGGCTCGCCGTTGACCTTCGGGAAGCGCGGCTCGCCGGCTTTATCCTTCAGCCCATCGGCAAGCACGGTGACGTTCCCGGGGTCGAAGCCACGCTTCGTCAACAGCCGCCACATCAAGGTGACGTCGTTGGGCGGGCCCTTCAGCTTGTTAATGTTGGGATTCTGATAATCGGCGGCTCCGATCAGGAGCGCATGATTGTCGGCAAGGCTCGCTGAAGAGCCAAGCCATAGAAAAGCACCGGCGAGAAAAAGCCCGCGACAACCGCGAACCGATTTCGCGAAGATTGGCATTGAAATCGGCGAAAGAGGAGCGCGATCAGCGTGCAGGTAATTCATTCTTTCCCTCCCCGACGCCCGGCTGTACGGGACCATGGCCGGTAAAGTAGATCAGCACTACTTCGCCGATCTTCTCCTTTTCGTCGAGGTCTTTGAGCGCCTCCACGATGGCGTCGCCTTCCAGCGCATTTACGCCCGGCTGCGGCCGGGGTTTGTCCTTCCACCCATCGGCGAGAACGATGTCATCACTGGCGGTGCCGTTCAGGGGCGCGGGATGGATAGCCAGCGCCGGTGCCGGCCCTAGCCATAGAAATGCACCGGCCAGAAAACCGCCAGACCAGAAAACCGACTTGGTAATAGAGGCTGAAATCGTAGACGAGCGGGCGCTATCCGAGTGCTGGCAATTCATTTCTACCCTCCCGACACCGCAATTTGCACATAGTTGTGCTTATCTTCCATGTCGCCCGCGCTTCCCGTCAAGCTCAGGAAAACGGCACTTCTATGAAGATCGGCAATTTCGTCGCCCTATTCGCGCTTACCGCGATCGCCATGCCCGGGCGGGCTGCCGCCGAAACCCGCGCGCTGATCGTCGGCGTCTCGAACTACGAGCACCTCGACCCGAGCAAGCATCTGTTGGCGCCGAAGAACGACGTGAAGGAAATCGAGGATTTGCTGCTCAAGCGCGGCCTCAAGAAAAGCAATATTACCCTGATCGCCGACGGCATTTCGGCAGAGAACCCGACACGGCGGGTTGTCATGGACGCCTTGCGCGCACTCACGGATCGCTCAAAGCGGGGCGACTTCGCCATCGTCTATTTTTCCGGCCACGGCTCCTACCAGCCCAACCAAGGCGATCCGCGTCACGATAAAGAAGACGGTTACAACGAGGTCTTCTTGCCCTACGACGTCGAGCCCACGCCGCTCGCACTGAACGCGAAGGAGATCAAGAACGCGATCGTCGACTACCAGCTCGGCGAATTCTCCGACGGCATCCGCGACAAGGGCGTTGACCTGTGGTTCATCCTCGATAGCTGCTATTCGGGCACCGGCCTCAGGGGAAGCGGACAGTTCCATGAAAAATTGATCGAGCCCTCGGATCTCGGCGTGCGCGTGGACAAGACCCCCGCCGCCAAGAAAGAGACCATCATCCGCGGAGAATCCGCCGCGGCCAGCCGCTCGACCGAGCAGCGCGGACGCTACGTATTTTTCTCGGCCTCGCGCTCTAACGAGACGTCGAAGGAAATCCCGGTGCCGGGATCGGTGCCCGCGAAAGACGCCACCTGGCGCTCCGCGTTTACCCACACCATGGTGACGGTGATGGCCCGCGAACCGAAACTGACCTATGGCCAGATCATCGAGACAGTGAACCGCGTCATGGGAGAGCCGGGCTCCCGCATCACCCAGACGGCCGGCCGCGAAGGCGACCTGCTCGATCGTCCCGCCTTCGGCCATGACACGGCACCGAGCGCGGTCGTGCAGTGGCCGGTCAGGCGCGATTCCGGGGTCGACGCCGGCGTTGCCGAGGGCATCGAAAAAGGGGCGATCCTTGCGCTTTACGACAACCCGAATGGCAAGGACACCGAGGCGAGCGGCTACGCGCTCGTGACTGAGGCGAATGCGACCGAAGCAAAGATTTCCCCGCTTCGCGAATATCCCTGCCCTGTCGTCGACGGAAATCCCGCCTGCCGCATGGGAGGCTCGGAGATTGTCACGCGCGCGCGCTATGCGCGGCTGCTGGAATCCCCGCTCGACTTCGCCTTCGACGTATCCCCGCCCCGCTTCCTGGAACAGGCGCCGGAAAATCTGCGCGCGCGCGCAGCGGAAGTGTTCGATGCGTTGCGTACCTCCGGCCCGGAAAGCAAGCAACTGCGCGGACGCGTGCGCTTCGACGATTCTAAGCCCGACTTCGTCTGGTGGGTCACCGGCGAGGGATTCCGCGTCGCGCCCGCCGGCAGCGATCCCTCGAAGCTCGACACCGGAGCCGCGATCGAACTTGCCGGCACCGAGCCGCTCGACGAAGTGAAATCCAAGACCGCGCGGATTTTACTCCGCGCCTACCGGGTCGAGCGGTTGCGGCGGCTCGGCGCCAAGAATGCTGAGCGGATCGAGGAACGGCCGCGCCTGAAGGTGGATTTCGGCCTGATGCAATTGCGCTATGACGAGGGACAGAAGAAATGCGCGCCCGGCCCGCAATCGGAAATGAAGCCGGTCGAAGGCGCGCTCGTCGCCAGCCCCTGCACGCGCGTGCGGATCAACATCACCAATGAGGGACCCTCATCGCGCTTCGTGAATCTCTTCTTGATCGATCACAACTGGAACTTCCACGACATTTGCGATCAACGCGGAAAAGACACCTCGCTCGGGCCGCGCGCGATCAGAACCTGCAGCTTCAATTATGGTCTGGCGGAGCCCGGCGGTTCCGATTTCGCCCGCTATACGCTGGCGATCCTGTCGACGCCGCAACGGCAGAACGTGGCGGCGCGCAACTTCGACGACATCATGAACCTGAATAATACCGACGCCGGCGCATCGAGAGGCGCATCCGATCAACTCGGCTTCGATGACGGATTGACGGACGGCGCCGAGGGACGAAGGTCCGTCGACAAGAACGCCGCCACCGTCACCTTGGTGGAATGGGACCTGGATCACCGCGCCCGGAAGTGAGGTGATGCGTCCAGGCCCATTACCTCAGTTCGTCGCGGTCGACTTCACCCAATCCATGAACTTGCCGAGCCGGGTATAGACGCCGTGCAACTTGGGAACGCCACAGCCCTCGCCCCAGCTGACGATCCCGACCTGGGTCGCCTTGTCGGTGGACTTCGCGACCAACGGCCCGCCGCTGTCGCCCTGGCAGGTGTCATGCACGAATTGCGCGGCGGGATCCGGCTTGGGATCGCCCGCGCAAATCATGTTCTCGTTCACGATCTGGCCGGCATTGTCGAGGATCGACTGGCGGATAGCACTTACCTTGTCGTCGGGAATCCGGAAGCTGCGGACAATTCCCGACAGGCTGTCGTCGAGGCTCGTCGCCCGGTTCTGCAGGATATTGTTGTTGCACTCCGTGCGATCCACTATCTTGACCGAGGTGTAGCGCAAGGTCCTCGAAAGCGAGCCTTGCTCGGTGGTTCCCCAGCCGACGATCGTGAGATCCGTGCCCGGCGTCTCCAACGTTGAGTCCTTGGTGGCGTCGATCAAGTTGATCTTGCCGACCTTGACCTCTTTCTTCGGCGCGCGTTCGAGCTTCAAAAGTGCCACGTCGTTGTCGGTGAAATCGGCGTTGTATTGCGGATGCCGGTAAACCGATTTGACCGCAATCCGGTCGCCGTTCTTGAAATCGGTTGAGCCGACATAGACGTTGATGCGCGTCGGATCGAGAATCTCGCCTTCGGAAGTCACGCAATGACCCGCCGTCAGCACCCAGGTGTCCGCGATCAGCGAGCCGCCGCAAAAGTGGTAGTTGAATTCATCGCCCTTTTTTGCCTCGGCCTGAAGCAACGATACCTGGAACGGAAACGCGCCCGGAGGGGCGTCCTTCCCGCCGTAAACTTTCTGATGGCTCGGATCCGCAGAGCCTAACCTCTCCTTGGCGAGATCATACGGCGTCTTCGGCCCCTTCATTCCTTCGGCGCTAGCCGATAGCGCGAAAGCGGCGGCAAGCGCGAAGGCGCCCGTGACGAGGGCCAAATTATATACTTTCGTGTGCATGAGTTTTCCTCTTCCCAGCCTGGCGATTAGATCACCATTGATGGTCTCTCAGCGTCAAGGCCAGGCCGGGTGGCGGAAAGCTTGACGGAGTCTGCGATGTCGCACCCCGAAGCCGCCAGTATGAAAGTTCGACTATGGCGAAATTCGCGCGGAGGGTTGTTCGCCCCGGGAAATCCGCTCGCCCATTTCAACCGCTGGCGGCGACCGAATTTATGATAAAGGGTTCGGGACGACGCTTTGCGTCATGATGGCGCCCACATTCACGCTCGATTAGTATCGCCGCCGATTCCCGCAAGCCACGACCGGCTACGGATCGCGGACGGGAGGATTGCCTTGCACAGACGCACTTTTCTTTTTTCTTCGGCGGCCGCGGTCGCGGGCACCCTCCTCCCGCGTAACGCCGGGGCCAACGTCCCCAAGCCCTACAGTTTCGATATCTTTCCGCCGACCAATAGCCGCGAAGCGTTCATCGGCTGGATGCAATCGAACCGCGGCGAGAACCCCAATTTCCTCGGCCTGCGCTGGAGCCGCTACGAAGTGCTTCTCCGCAACAAGGATTTATGGGAAAAGCGCAACACGCGCGCCTTCCTGATGACGCCGCGCGAGGAGTTCGTGCTGAAGCAAAATCTCGGCCGCGTCTATGAGCACGATTTTCTCGACATCGGTTACGGCGTCACCATCTCCGGCCCACATCTCGTGAGCCGCATGACCTCGACGATAGACGTCAAGCTCGGCGAGAAAGTGCTCGAGATCGGCACCGGCTCCGGCTATCAGTCGGCCTATCTCTCCAATCTCACCGATAAGGTGTGGACGATCGAGATCATCCGCCCGCTGGCGAGCCGCACGCGCGGGATTTACGACGCGTTGATCGATCACGGCTATAGCGAGTTCAAGTCGATCACCTCCAAGAACGCCGACGGCTATTACGGCTGGGAGGAAGCGGCCCCCTTCGACAAGATCATCGTCACCTGCGGCATCGACCACATCCCGCCGCCGCTTCTGCAGCAGCTGAAACCCGGCGGCGTCATGGTGATCCCGGTCGGCCCGCCCGGCGCGCAACGCGTGCTCAAGGTTACGAAGGAACAGGGCCCCAACGGCCAGATGACGATCGCGCGCTCCGATATTTACAACGGCAAGATCGTCCCGTTCGTCGCCTTCACCAAGCTCGAAGGCGACGTGATCAAGGGCACGCACAACCAGTGACGCGCACGGACAGTTGCCGATGAGCCTCGATCGGCCGGGCGCGCCCGGGCTAGGCCTCGACATCCGGCCGCGGCCCTATCTTTATCTTTCAGTCGGGCTCGTCGCCGGCGCCGTGATCGCACTGCAAATCTGCATCATGCGGATATTCTCGGTCGGGAGCTGGGCGCATTTCGGCTCGCTCGTCGTCAGCCTCGCCATGCTCGGCTTTGGACTCACCAGCGCCGTGATGTGCATCGCCAAAAGCTGGTTCGAGCGCCATTGGCACGGCGTCGCCGCGGCTTCGCTGTTCCTGTTCGGGCCCTTGATGGTGGCGGCGAACCTCGTCGCCCAGCAGATCCCGTTCAACGCCATCTTCCTGATTTCCGATCCGATGCAGAAATGGCGCCTGTTGGAGAATTTCCTGCTCTACATGCTGCCGTTCCTCGCGGGCGCGGTGTTTCTCGGCACTGTTTTCTTGAAAGCGCAAAAAATCTTCGGCCGCGTTTACTTCGCCGACCTCACCGGTTCCGGCATCGGCGGGCTGGTGTTTCTCGGCGCGATGTTCCTGATCAATCCCGACAACCTGATCGTCATTCCGCTTCTACTGTGGTTCGTCGGCACGGTGCTGTGGTTCGAGGCGGTCGATCACCGGCGCGGAAGTTTTTGGCTGGTCGCCTGCGCGGCCCTCGCGGTCGCCGCGCACTTCACGCTGCCCGATCTCCTCGACATTCGGAAGCTCGCGGTCTCCGATTACAAGGGCGTCGCCTATGCCCGCAAATTTCCCGACAGTGCCCGCGTCTACGAGCGCGCCTCGCCGTTCGGATATATGGAGGTTTACTCCAGCTCCTACCTCCACTTCGCGCCGGGGCTTTCCGACAACGCGGCCTTTAACCTGCCGATGATGCCGCCGAACGCTTATCTCGGCATGTATATCGACGGCGACGGCCCGAGCGGCATCATCCGGGATCTTCCGCCCAATGAGACCGATTATTTCCGCTACCTCTCGATGTATTATCCGTATCTCATCAAGAACGCGCCCGACACCTTCGTGGTTCAATTCGGCGGCGGCCTTTCGGCTTCGGTCGCGCTCAAGAATTCGAAAACCGTCACCGTCGCCGAGGGCAATCCCGCGGTGCTCGCGGCCTTTCAAGGGGACAAGGACCTCCGCGATTTCACCGGCGACATTTTGCACAACCCGAAAGTGCGCGTGATCGATTACGACGGGCGTCTTTATCTTGCCTACACCCAAAACCGTTACGACGTGATCGATCTCAGCCTCGCCGACTCGGCGGGCCTTTCGAATCCCGGCGGCTTCGCCATCGTCGAGAAATTCTCCTACACGCGGGAAGCCATGCGGAGCTACATGCGCGCGCTGAAAGACGGCGGCGTCTTGTCGGTGACGCTGTGGAACAAGGAAGAGCCGCCGAAATCGGTGCTCAAGCTCTACACCACCATGGCGGCCGCGGCGCACGACCTCGACGGTGATATCTCCAACCGCTTCTTCGTCGCCGCGAGCTACCTGTCCACCGCGACGGTGCTCTACAAGCGGAACGGCTTCACCGCCGACGAAGTCGAGAAGTTGCGCGCGCACACGCGCGCGATGTCCTTCGACGAGATCTATTCGCCGGGCCTCGTCTACGACAACGCCAAGACGGCGGAAGTTCTCGATGGCTACAAGAACCAGATTTTCTTCGACGCGGCTCCTCCCGGCGACGAGCCCAAGGACGAGCCGCCGCCCGATTCACCCGCTGAGGGCAGCGACCCGAACCAGCCCGCCTCCACCGTGCCGGCGACGACGATGGGACAATTGACCTGGGACCGCCTCGTTCACGGCGGCTGGGACGACATCGCCAGGAGCTACGTCTTCGATACCCGCATCCTCACCAATACGCGGCCCTATTTCGCGGCCTACGTACGGCCCGCCGATTTGCCCCGCATCACCGACCGGCTGGAACTCTTTCAGGACGAGTGGGGATATATTTTATTGTGGGCGACGCTCGCGATCGCCTGCATCACGGCGACCTCGCTGGTGGCGCTGCCGGTGATTTTCGGCTGGCGCACGATCTTCAGCCACTATCCCGGCAAGTTCCGCACCATCGTGTATTTCGCCTGCCTCGGGCTCGGCTACATCATGGTCGAGGTCGGCCTGATCGCCGAATTTATTCTGGCGCTGAGCAATCCCATCGTCTCCGCATCGGTGCTGATCACCGGCATGCTCGTCTTCTCCGGCCTCGGCAGCCTCGTTTCCGAGCGCTTCCTCGACCGCGCACGCCAAACCATGCCGATCATCTTCCTCGCCATCGGCGCGCTCCTAATCGGCTACGGTCTTTTCCTCGACCGCGCGCTCGATTTCATCGGAACTTTCAATTATTGGCTACGCCTCGTCTTCTGCTTCGCGCTGATTTTCCCGCCGGCCTTCCTCATGGGCTTTCCGATGCCGACCGCGATGACGTCGCTCGCCCGCCTCGGCAAGGATCACATGTTCCTGTGGGCCTGGGGCATCAATGGCTGCTTCTCGGTAATTGGCGCCGCGCTGGTTCCTATTCTCGCCACGTCTTATGGCCTCTCCACCGTTCTGATCGTCAGCGGCTGCGCCTATCTCTTGGCGATGATGGCCTTCTTCGCCGTGCTGTTGCCGCTCGGAACGCAAAGGCCGATCGAAGCGGCGGCATGATCATGCGGGCAACGCTGCGATCGACTCTGGTTCGGTTTTCAGCCGGCGCCTTCGTGCTTTTGCAAGGCGCGGCCCTCTCGCCGCTCGCAGCCGAGCCGCTGCCGCACGCGAAAATCGCTCTAATCGAATTCGACAACTCCGCCTTCCCCTATCGCGGCGAAATCCCAGAAAAGGGGCTTCCGTTTCTCGATGCCGCCGACGGCGACCGGCGCGGGCATACCTCGGCGCGCGGCGGCGTCTATTGGGAAGAGACCTACAACGACCGCCGCGTGCTGTTGTCGATCCCCAAGGGCTTCGACCCGAAGAAGCCTGTGCTGATCGTTCTCTATTTCCACGGCAACCTCGCGACGCTCGCGCGCGACGTGCGCGACCGCCAGCAAGTGCCGCGCCAGGTCGCGGAGTCGGGCTTGAACGCGGTCCTGGTCGCGCCGCAGCTCGCCGTCGACGCGCTCGATTCCAGCGCCGGACGGTTTTGGGAGCCGGGCTTTTTCGCACGCTTCCTTGATGAGGCGGCGGCGCGTCTCGCCAAACTCTATGGGCACGAAAGCACCCACGCGGTTTTCGCCCAGGCGCCGGTGGTAATGGTCGCCTATAGCGGCGGGTATCTCCCCGCCGTCTGGTCGGTTTATGACGGCGGCGCGCAGAATCGCGTGCGCGGCATGATCTTGCTCGATGCGTTGTTCGCTGAGAGCGACAAGGTCGCGACCTGGCTCACGGCGAGGCCGCCGGCGTTTTTCGTCAGCGCCTATACAAAATCGACGCGCGACGAAAACGACGCGCTGCAAAAAATACTTTCCGATCAAAAGGTGAAGTTTCAGCAAACGCTTCCGCTGCGTCTCGCCGAAGGCAGCATCGCCTTCGTCAGCAACGGCGATGAGGTCGTGCACAATGATTTTGTGACCAAGGCGTGGATCAGCGATCCGGTCAAAACATTGCTTGCGCGCGTGCCCGGATTTTCGCGCACCGCGCAAGTGAAACCCGCGCCCGCCAAGCCATAGACAGACGATTTTTTTGGTTTTGATCCTTGATTCGACGGGCTGGTTCTTAATTTTTAAGCGCATTCATCGTCAGCACAATTTCCCTCTGTGTGATGAATACTGGCAAAGTTCAAGGCGTTTGGCTGTCCCGAAACTTGGCCCGACACAAAGGTCAAAGGGGTACCGGTAGATACAATCATCCAACAGAATCTGGTGATGTGATCGGGCGTATTGGGGAAGACATCCCGGTATTTCGCCCACCCCCAAAAGTAAAGAATTTTTCTTCCGGCTTGCATGTCCAAAATATCCTGCGGCGTAATAGCGAGAGAAGGGAGTCTAGGAGCAATGCTACCAGCACACGTGGTACCCGGCGGAATCAAGGCGGTTCCTATTTGAGTGGTCGGGTAATTGAAATCAAAGCCCGGAGGCAATTGAGAACTGGGAAGCTCGCATTCGGTGTGCATCGTCATGTTTCCAGTGGGGGTGTCGCCGCTGTTTTTCCATATTGGTCTGAACCTCCAATTGTGATTACCAGTTACCGGATCGATCTCCCACATAGGAAATACATCAATAGCGAAAACAAAGGCTCGCTCTCCCGCCACCATAGCGTCGCGAGCGATATCGGCAGGGCGTCTACTTTGTTTGAAGGCGAGCCAAAGAAAAATTGCCTGTACCGAAATGGCGAGGAATTGTAAGGAGCCTACCACAATGAGCAAGCCATTAAACAAAACGAGTCGCCTATCGAGCGCCGCCTTTTCTTCGTGCTCTTCGCGCTCTGCAGTAGTATCTGGCTCAGTCTTTTGGGCGGGGAGTATTTTTACTGTAAGCGGCATTTGATCGGTGCCGCGCTGATCGATTGCAGGTCGTTGTTGGGCTGCGTTGGGTTCGGTCTGTTGTGGTTGACTCAATTTCTCTTTGGGGAAGGTTGCTGTGATTGACCCCAAGAATCTCCAAGCAATGCTAGGCAAAAAGTCAGCGCAAGGAGCACACTGCGCTTAGTCAGCATCCGCTTATCGCCTTTCCGAAAATGTCAGGATTCATGCAGTTATTATATCGGAATTGAAACTCTGAGACATCCAACGGAAAGTATTTCTTCGCAGACATTGTGGAAGGTTTCAATCGTTCCGGACGAAATTAGGCCACTACCCCGCCCTTCGCTTCCCAAACCGCCGCACCCAACCACGGCCGGTGGTTGACGGTCGCGACGCGCCAGATGCCGTTTCGCTCGATGCGATCCATGCGGCTGATCGAGCAATTATCGACGACGAAGGCGAGCGATGCGTCCGGATCGAGCCCGAGCGAATGGCCGAGCGCCGCGCGGATGCTGCCGCCATGCGCCACGGCAATGATGTTTCGCCCGGCATATTCCTTGTTGAGCCGCTCGATCGCGGATGCGACGCGCGTGCACACGTCCGCAAAGCTCTCGCCGCCGGGCGCGCGCTCGGCAGCCGGCCCAAACCAGAACGGGTAGCGCGAGCGGTCGAAATTGGCGAAAAAATCGGCGCGCATCTGTCCCTGCCATTCCCCCAAATTTTGCTCGGCAAATTCGGGAATCGCCACCGGCTCCGCCGCCGCGCCCATGGCCGATAGAATCGCTGCCGCCGTCTTTTGCGTGCGGTTAAGATTGCTCGTGAGCCACACGGCGTCCCGCGGCAGCTCGTTCGCGAGTGCCGCGAACACCTCCACTGACGAGACGTCGCAATCGACGTCCGATTGACCATAGATGCGGACAGAATCGGGCACCGGCGCATGCCGGATCCACCACCAACGCGTCTCGCCCGATTCCTTGTCGTTCACGTTCACGCTCTCGGTTGACTCTGAAATTTTTTCACTCGATTCGCGCGACTGTATAGATTTTCGTTAGTTGCCATCAGTGTCCGCTATATGTCTCGGAGCAGCCACGGAAAACTAGACCGTCACTTCCACTTTCGACCCGTTGCGGACATCGGCAGCGTGGCCCACAACTGTCCCCATAGGCTCGAATTGCGGCCTTGCGGGCGGCGCGGCCTACCACCTCGCGGGCAACATTCGTTTATCCCAATGTTGAACCATGGAAGGTCCTTGCATGGATGCGAAAACTCCTCTTCTCGCCAGTCAGCGAGTCGTTCAAGTTTGTCTGTTTCTGGTGGCGGCGATTGCCCTATTCGGCGGCGCGCTGCAAATGTATTTGGGCGAGCCGGAAACCGCGCCGCGGCTGGACAACGTGCATCGCTTCATGGCCGGCGTATATTTCGGCTCCGGGCTTATTGGCCTGTGGGCAGCGCTAAGCATTCGTCAGCAGAAAACACTCATTTTCCTGATCGCCCTCAGCGTATTCCTGGCCGGGACCGGACGGCTGGTGTCAATCAGCCAGGTTGGGTTGCCGCAACCCACCGCCGTGTGGCTCGGCTATCTTATTCCGGAACTACTGTTGCCGTGGATTATGGTCGTCGCTCAAATCGTCACCAACAGAAGTTCTGCTGCAAGCGCGCCTTAGCTCGCTGAGACGACAGGAAGAGAAGCTGGGCGTGCTCCGCGAGCCAGCCGCGAATTTTGTTTTCGTTTGTTCGGGCTAAGCCGGGGATACCTGATCTCGATAACGAAAGCTCAGCCGGAAGCGCCCTCTTGTCCTCGCCGGCGCCAGACGCTTGCTAACCAGGGCTGTTTCTCGCGCGGCAGTCCAGCGGGGCGATAATAATGATCAAGCTCAACGAATCCCGCCGCCGACATATGACGGCGCCAAGTATCAAGATCGTGATAGACGCCGTACCGCCCGCCATTCCAGCCTTCTTCATTACGGCCATGCGGGTTCGAACTGAACAGCACACCACCCAGCTTCAGACTTGCGTGTAGTTCCAGCAACACACGCGGCAGCTCCTGGCTTGGTACATGAAACAACGCGGCGTTGGCGAATATGCCATCAAAATGAATATCCGGCAGGGCGAGTTTTAGAAAATCTTGCTGCCACACTTCGCAGCCGCTATGGGCACGCGCCATCACAGCGAAATGCGCGGCGCCTTCCAAACCTACTGCGATGTGACCGAGTTCGGCAAAAAGCTTGAGGTCGCGACCGGGCCCGCAGCCAAAATCAAGTATCGTAAAAGGCGGCTCACCTTCGATGCATTGTAACAGCGAGGTGATGTTCTGGCTGACGTTGTGATCGCACGTACTTGCCCAGAAACTTTCGGCACGATCGTTATAGTGATCCAGCGTGAGATCGGTGACTTTTTCAAGGTCTTGCGGATTGAGTTTCATGTTCGATTCAGGTCGCGCATTCGTTCACGAACATCAGTCAGAAGCAGCGTTTGGGTATCCCGAACGCGAGGGGCATTCGAGTGCTGTTTTTGTTGAATCGACTCAAGACTTCGGCACCCAGCCCGCTCAAGATGCCTTAAAACCCGCCTCGGTAAGTTCATATGTATATCGGTCGTGCGGTTTGAGCTTGATCCAATTGTTTTCTACTGCCTTGTTTATTCCCCGCTGAAAATCACCGTCTCTCACCTCGAAGAAGTGATTGCGTCGAAGTTCTCCGCCTGGAGAAATTTTATACCTTGAAAAAACACTGATGATTTGGCGCCCTACGTCTTCATCAGACGGGATAAAGCTCGAGGTCATATCGGGCAACTCTCGGGCAAGACAGTGCTCGCCCATGAATCCATATTTGGGGAAGCACGCTTAAAGCGCAAGAGCGATTGAGAAGTTAAAATCTCTGGGGATAGAGCCCGAGCCCTCGGCCCCCTTTAACGCAGACCGCGCTCGACTTTGCCCGAGCGGGGTCATTTTTATATACGACCAAAAGAATCATCAAAGCGAGCGCGTCTAAGCGTTTGCCTCGGACATTTTCTCAATCTTGCGGACGACCTGTTCGGGCGAATAGGGCTTGCTGACAAATACGCTTCCGCGCGGTAGTTCGGCTTCGCCAGGTTTCAATTGCCCCGACGTGACGATGAATTGGACTTGGGGCCATCGATCACGAACGCAATGGGCCAACTTAATGCCATCCATCGAACCCGGCATATTAATATCGGTGAACACCAAACGGATGTTCCGTTGCCGTTCAAGAATACCAATCGCGTCGTCAGCGTTGGCCGCCGCATACGCTTTGAAGCCGGCCGCCTCGATTGCTTCAAAGGCGACCAATCTAACAAGTGATTCATCCTCGACAACGAGAACGCTCACCAACTCATGCTGTTTGCTCATCCCGATATAACTACATACGCTGGTTAACCGTTCGTTTTTTAGTCAAATTATTTGTGGTCAATTTGGAGCACGAGGCGGCATTCGTAATATCGGCTTTTGGCAGGAAGAGCAAAACAGCCAAAATTGGTGGCCGCGACTACGAAACGCTATTACTCGGCGGCTCTGACATTCGCACCGGCAAATACACAAAAGAAAAGGCTGAACTGCAGTTCCTGGCGTAAGGAACGACAGCCCGGCCAATTCGAGAAGACTTAACTTCCGTAATGCGTGTTCAGCGTCGCGGTTACCAGGTGATCCACTTATCCTGGTGCCAATATCCGCTGCCCTCGTGCTCGCGCCATGCATACTTGTCGCTCGGACCCCATTTCCAGTTATCCTCGTAAACGCTCACGCGGGATTCTGGCGGGTATGCGTGCTTCTCCTTAACGTGCCAACAAACATTGCCCGAACAAACAATGGCTGCAGACGCGCTTGCCATGGTCAAAGCCAGGACGCTCGCGCCCATTACTGTGCCTAATAGCGTTTTGCTCAGTGTCATTTAGAGTACTCCTTTATGTACTTTGGAGTGACGGCACCTATCGAGATAGGTTCCTGCTCCTGATTTGGATTGAGTGAGCTAAATTGCTCAGAACTGCGCTCATTGCCGTAATAGGATTCTGTCAATCGAGGGTCGCCTTAACGCCCTGAGACCTAACTCCCGACCGGAACCCATTGCGGGTATCCGCGCTCTCAGAGGGAAGGCGTCGAACATGTCACTCACGGACTCCAAGCGGAAGGACGTTGGGACCGCCACATACACCGTTATGAACCACCAAATCTGCCCACGTTGTTTCAAGGAAATGCGCATCGCAATAATCAGCCCGACAATGTTTGTCGAGGATGGGGATCAAATCACCTACGCGTGCAAAGAATGCGGCACCGAAGAATTGCAGACGATTAGGCGTTGACCCGTTTCGATCAGCGGCTCGTGGCAACAGCGAGTCTGTATAATATTGATCATTGTCGATGATTAGTGAATTGGAACTTAACTTCAACCTACACGTTCCGCCTTGGAGCGCCGCGCCTTCATGGTGAAGGCGCGCATGCCCTCATCCGAGGACACAATGAGCATTTTTTACATCATCGGCGTCGTCGTCGTCGTAATCATCGTCGCAGGATTCTTGGGAATACACGTCTAAATAAAAATTCGATACCAAGATCAATCTGATCTCATCGTGCAATTGACCGAGTTAGCTTCACGACGTGCCCTAAGGAATGGCATACGCGACGCATCGAAGAAACGTTTGACCAAAATGAATTCACAAACCGAAGTCACAAAACCGAAAGGTGAATGTCATGGATAAAGACCGCATTGAAGGCTCGGCCCATCAGGCCGAGGGTAAAGTTAAGGAAACGCTCGGCAAGCTCACGGGCGATACGAAATTACAGGCGGAGGGAAACTCCGAGAAGGCAGCCGGGAAGGTTCAAAACATAGTGGGCGGCATTAAGGACACGATTGAGGACGCGGCGAAATCGAACAGCTAGTCTCTCGCCCAGTCGATTGAGAAAAGCCCGGCCGAAAGTCGGGCTTTTTCTATTGCGTCATGGGAATTGAGACTGCGACGGCGGTCGGTTATTGCGAGCGAGAGATAGGGGCTCACACCGTAAGATGCGAGGCCAAGACCGCGCCGAAAGCCCGCCTTGCAGAAACCCGCGCTTCCCCTACAAAGGCGCGCAAGCAACGCGCTTATAAGGGGCGGATTCCAGCATGGCCATCGAACTCTCGGGAAAAGTCGCGATCGTCACCGGCGCCGGTGGCGGCCTTGGGCGCGAGCACGCGCTGGCTTTGGCCGCGCGCGGCGCCAAGGTCGTCGTCAACGATCTTGGCGGCGGTCGCGACGGTAGCGGCGGCTCCGCGAGTGCGGCGGAAAAAGTGGTCGAGGAAATCGTTGCTTTCGGCGGCGAAGGAATCGCGAACGGCGCTTCCGTCACCGATTACGCCGCGGTCAAAGCGATGGTCGCGGAGGCCACGAAGAAATGGGGCCGCGTCGATATTCTCGTCAACAACGCCGGCATTCTGCGCGACAAGACATTCTCCAAGATGGAGATCGCCGATTTCCGCGCCGTGCTCGACGTGCATCTCATGGGTGCCGTGCATTGCACCAAGGCGGCGTGGGAGATCATGCGCACGCAGAATTACGGCCGCATCGTCCTGACAACGTCGTCCACGGGTCTTTACGGAAATTTCGGCCAATCGAATTACGGCGCCGCCAAGATGGCGCTCGTCGGCCTGATGCAGACGCTTTCGCTCGAAGGCGCCAAGCACAACATTCACGTCAATTGCCTCGCGCCCACCGCCGCCACCCGCATGACCGAGGGGCTGATGGCCGCCGAAGTGCTCGCCCGGCTCAAGCCCGGAGCGGTCTCGCCCGTGGTGGTTTATCTCGCCTCGGAAGCGGCACCCACGCGTGCGATTCTCTGCGCGGGCGCGGGCTCTTTCGAGCGCGCTTACATCACGCTCACGCCCGGCGCCTTCATCGGCACCGGCAAGGACGCCGCCGATCAGATCGCGGCAAAAATCGAGGCGATCTCTAACCGCAAAGGCGACATCGTGCCCGACAGCGCGATGGACCAGGGCAGCATCGAAATCACCAACGCCCAAAAAGCGGGCTAAGAAAAAACCCTTGGACCAGGAAACCAAAGACCCGAGGCTCTACGCCCCGCTCGGCTCGTTCGCGGGGCAGGCACCGCCCGCGCCCGGCTGGTTCAGCCACGCGATCGAACAAAAGCCGGAGCGGAGCTTTGTCGAGGTCGCGGGCGCTAGAATCGAAACGCTGGCCTGGGGCGAGCGCGGCAAGTCGGGCATCCTCTTCATGCACGGCAACGGCGCCCACGCTGACTGGTGGAGTTTCATCGCCCCCTTCTTCGCCGGTCACTACCGGGTGGCGGCGATGTCGTGGTCGGGCATGGGCGGCTCCGATTGGCGCGAGCACTACACGCTCGACAATTTCGTCGCCGAGACGCTCGCGGCGGCAAACCACACGGGCCTCTTCGAAGCGAAAGAAAAGCCCGTCTTCGTCGGCCATTCCTTCGGCGGCGTGCCGACCATCGCTTGTGGCATGGCGCATGGCGACCACTTGCGCGCGGCGGTCGTGGTCGACACCCCGCTGTGGTCGCCGGAGGAGCGCAAAGCACGGCGCGAGCGGCGGAAGTCAATCCGCGAGCCGCGCCCGAACCGCATCTATCCGACCTTCAACGCCGCGCTCGCGCGTTTTCGGCTGGCGCCGATTCAGAGTTGCGAAAATACCTTCATCGTCGATTACATCGCCCGCCACTCGCTCAAGCCCGTCGCGGGCGAGAACGGCAGGGGCTGGACCTGGAAATTCGATCCCTTCATGTGGCATCAATTCGAACTGCCGAACCTCGCGCTCGAACTCGCCACGATGAAGTGCCCGGTCGCGTTGATGTGGGGCAGCCGCTCGAAGCTGATGTCGGGCAAATTGCTCGAATACGTGATGACGGTCGCGCCGGAAGGCACCCCGAAGATCGAGATTCCCGACGCCGAGCATCACGTCATGATCGACCAGCCGCTCGCCTTCGTCGCGGCGCTGCGCGGCCTGCTCTCGGGCTGGCCGCGCTAGGCTTTCCGTCATGCGTGGCCCTGTGCCGGGCATCCACGTCTTTGCCAAGAGACAAGAAATCAGACGTGGATGGCCGGGACAANNGGACAAGCCCGGCCATGACAATTAAGAAAAGATCATACTCCAGCAAGCCGCCGATCAAGCAGCGAGGACGCTCCGAGCACCCGCCTGCCGCGCCGCTTTCAACGCCACGCCCCACCACGCGAGATGGTCGAACATGACCTTCCGGCTTTGCACCAGATATTCGTAGTCGTTCAAGGTGGCGCCCTTCTGGACGATGCCGAGGTAGGGCTCCATCCCGATGTTCACCCCTTGCGTGATCGGCACCATCTGCAACTCGATGGCGACGCCCCGCAGGTGCTCGATCGCGCGGGCCCCGCCGACGCCGCCGTAACCGACAAAGGCGATGGGCTTCCGCTGCCACTCGAGTTGCGCGCTGTCGAAGGCGTTCTTCAGCACCGCCGTGGGACCGTGATTGTACTCGGCGACCGTGGCGAGGTAGGCGTCGAACTCGCTGATGCGTTTCCGCCAAGCTTCCGCTTGGGGCTCCGTGTAGACACCGCCCGAATAGGACGGCGGCACCGGCTCGTTGAAGAACGGTAGCTTGTAGTCCCGGAGATCCAGCGCTTCGAGCTTGAGGTCGGTGCGCGCGGCCGCGCCTTCAACCAGCCATTTCACCGGCGTATCGGCGAACCGGTTCGGTCGGGTGCTCCCGACGATCATTCCTATCTTCAGCATGACTTCTTCTCCTCGAATTAGGCATGGTCACAAACAAGAACTGAGGATAGATTGGTGCCCTACTCGACACGCCGCAAGGAGGCACATTTTTGAGCGCTGGTTCTCTCCGTGATACCGAGTGCAAGACGGTGAGCGAAATCCTCGGCCGCGTCGGCGACAAGTGGAGCGTGCAGGTCGTGATGTCCTTGAGCGACGGCGCGCGCCGGTTCTCCGAAATCCGCCGCGCAATCCCGGACGTGTCGCAACGAATGCTGACGCTGACGCTCCGGGGTTTGGAGCGCGACGGCCTGGTGAGCCGCAAGGTGACGCCCACCATCCCGCCGCGAGTGGACTATCAGCTCACGGCGCTCGGACGGTCGTTACAACGGCCGGTCATCGATCTCGGACAGTGGGCCTCGAAAAACATGCCCCGCATTCACGCCGCCCGCACCGCCTTCGATGCGCGCGGCAAGGCCGGTTGACGCAGTCAGACAATCTTCGCAATACGAGGCGATGAGCGAAAATAAACGTTACACCGGCGGCTGTCTCTGCGGCGCGCTACGCTATCAAGCGGATGGCGAGCCGAAGTTCATGGGTCACTGCTACTGCGCCGATTGCCGCAAGGCCTCGGGCTCGGGGTTCATCCCCTTCATGGGGTTCCCGGCGAGTGCTGTCCGCTTCAGCGGTGAGACTCGAAAATTCATCTCCAAATCCGCGCGCAATGCCGACGCGGTGCGCAATTCCTGCCCCGTCTGCGGCAGTCGTCTTCGGCGGCGAAGTGGGCAAAGACGCGATGTTCACGATTTATGCCGGCTCGCTCGACGACCCCTCGCTCTTCCATCCGAGCGTCGCGATCTTCACACGCGACCGCCCGAGCTGGGCCGTCATCCCGCCTGACCTCAAAATCTACGAGCGCGGGATTTAACGCCTGCGGGCTTACGCCCGCGTATCGCGATCATTCAATACAGCCACCGACCGACTGCTTGCAGACAAGTCCTTCTCCTTGGCAATTGCTGAGCGCCTCTGCGGCACTCGGGCCGGCACCGTAGCCGGCCTTGTCACTTGAACGGCCGCTGGTGACGTAAATGCATCCGGAGTCCCAAGCGCCGAGCACGTTGCAGCCGACGCCGCCGGAGGAATTGCAAGCATCCAACGCCGCCGCTCTCGCGTCCGCTTCCGAATGCCGAATCCCTGAGTAGCCGATGGCGGAATGCGCAGTCCCTCCCCCGTCTTTCCAGTGGGTAGCCGCGACTGCGATCCAATCGGCGGCGGCCGATTCCACGGCGTAAAGACTGCACGCGAGAAAGGTCCCGATCGCCAAAATCAATGCCTGGATCGTTTTCATGATTTCCCCCCGAGCGCCTCCACCGCGCAGCATATTATGAAATTGAAGCCTGACAATCGGTCGAAGATTCCCGGCGCGAGAATTCAATCGCCTTAGACGCGCTGCAGCTCTCTCACCTGCGCGATGATCTCGGGGATCGTCTCGCCGTTCGACGGACCCATGATGTGGACGCCGGCGACGCCGGGGATTTTCGCATATTGCTCGATCAGCTCAATCGCGATGCGGCGGCCCTTCGCGGCCGGATCGGCCGCGCTCTCCATCCGCTTGACGATCTCTTCGGAGATGATCGTCCCAAACAGCCGCTCGCGCATCCAGTGGGCCGAGCGCGCCGATTTCAGCGCCGCGATGCCGACCAGGAAATGCATTTTTTCGGGAATGCCGTGCTCGGCGAGTCTGCGCATATAGCGCGCCAAAACTTCGGCATCCATGCAGAACTGGGTCTGCACGAATTCCGCGCCCGCGTTCATTTTCGCGAGCAGCCCTTGCGGCTTCCAGCCGGCGGGCGGGTCGATCGGCGCATCGGCGGCGCCGAGGAAAAAATCGGCGCGGCCCTTGACCTTGCGCCCGCCGGGAAGCTCGCCGTGATCGGAGAGCCCGCGCGCTGTTTTCATCAGGCCGACCGGATCGAGATCGAAGACGGGCTTGGTGTCGGGCTGATCGCCCGCCGAAGGATCGTCGCCGCGCAGGATCAAAAGATTGCGCAGGTTGAGCGTCGCCGCCGCCATCAAGTCGCTCTGCAGCGCGATCCGGTTCTTGTCGCGGCAGACGAACTGCACGATCGGCTCGATCCCTTCCGCCGCGAGAATGGAGGCCGCGGCAAGCGCCGAAATGTGGGGCTGCGCGCCGGCGCCGTCGGTCACGTTAACGGCGTCGGCGGAGCCCACCAAGGGGCGCGCGAGAGCAACAAGGTCCTCGCGCGCGCAGGAAACGGGCGGCGTGATTTCAGCCGTGATGACAAACTGGCGCGCCTTCAACTTGTCGCGGAACTTTTGTGGTTTTGCCCGCTGCGAAAAACCGGACATGTTCAGCGCGCCGCCGCGCGTTTGGGAGCGGCGCCGATCACGGCGTTGACCGCCGGCATCACCTTTTCCGCCATCAGGATCATGGAGCGGCGCGCGAGCTTGCGGTCGCGCCAATCCTTGCCGGCATAGAGCAGCGTGCCGAAATCTCCGACCTTGTCATGGAAGGCGAGCAATTCATCGATCACTTTCTGCGGCGAGCCGTGGATCACGAGCTCCTCGCAGACGCCGTCAATCGTCACCGATTCGTCGGGCTGCTCGCGCGAAGTTTTGAACAATTCGATGCGGCCGCTCTTGATCAGCTTGGTCGCGAGCTGATTGTAATAATAGCGATAGGGGCTTTGCGCCGAGGTGGCGTATTCCCGCGCCGTCTTGTCATCCTCGGCAACGAAGATGCTTTTCGCGACGCGCCAGTTGGCGGGGTCGGCCTTGCGCCCGGCGCGGGCGCAGCCCTCGGCGTATTTCGGCCAGTGGCTTTTGACCCAGGCCGGCATCAGGAAGTTCGCCGAGATCGGACCCCAGCCGCGGGCTGCCGCTTCGGTGACGCCCTTCGAGAACGGCGCCACCGCCGTCACCACGATCGGCGGATGCGGCTTCTGCAACGGTTTGGCGAAAAAGCCCTGGCCGAGTTCGGGGATGAACTGGCGCTCGACCGAAATTTTCCAATATTTGCCGTCAAGATTGTAGGGCGGCTCGCCGGCCCAGATCGCCAGCACCTGATTGATCGCTTCGAGAAACATCGCGTTGCGGTCGGCGTCGAGATTGCCGAATACCTCGGCGTCGGAGAGAAGCCCGCCCGGGCTGATGCCGAAAATAAAGCGGCCATCGAGCAGGTGATCGAGCATGGCGATTTGCGAGGCGACCGCCGCCGGATGCGTGTTCGGCAAATTCACGGTGCCGGTGCCGAGCTTGATCCGCTTGGTCGCGTGCGCGAGCGTCGCGAGGAACATCGTGCAGGACGTGATGTTTTCCGCGCGGTCGGTGGCGTGCTCGCCGACATAGCCCTCGCTGAAGCCGAGTTCGTCGGCGAGGATGAACGCCTCGCGGTCCTCGCGCAGCGACTGCCGCCAATCCTTCTCGAGCGGATGGACCGGCATGGTGAAAAAGCCCAGCTGCATCGAGGTCCCCAATGTTTGCTTCCTCCGGCACTCCCCTGCCGGTTCCGTAAAAATTTAGCTATGCAGCGCCTTTAAATGAAATAATATGTTATGAGCTGCAGGATTAGAATTTCTAATGGCTGATAAACTGAGCCTGCACCAGGTCCGCGCCGTGATCGCCGTCTGCGAAGAGGGCTCGTTTACGCGGGCAGCAACGCGCGAAAATGCCACCCAGTCCGGCATCTCGCAGCACATCGCCGCGGTCGAGCGGAGCGTCGGCGTAAAGCTGTTCGAGCGCTCGGCGAAAGGCGTGCGGCCGACGCCCGCGGGAAGCCGCTACTACCGGCGCTGCATCGAGGCGGTCGGCACGCTGCAGACGGCGGGCGAGGAAATGCGGGCACTCGCGGGCCGTGTTTCCGGCAATCTCCGCGTCGGGCTGATGCCGACCTTCACGCGCGCAGCACTCGCGCCTGCGCTCATGGGCTACGTGCGCGATTACCCCGACGTGAAGCTCAAGATCGTCGAGGGCTACAGCGCCGTCCTCACCGACATGGTGCTAGCCGAGGAATTGGATTTCGCCGTGGTACCGACCTTCGAGGGCCGCGTCGGCCTGAAGTCGCGGCTACTCGCGCGCGACCGTGAAATGCTGATTTCGGGCCGCGCGCGCGGTCTCAAGGCGCTCGCACCCGTGCGGCTTGCGGATTGCGTACCGCTGAAAATCGTCGTGCCCGGCACCCACAACATCCGCCGGCGTAACTTGGAAACTTATTTCCAGACCAACGGTATTCCGATCGAAGACATGATCGAGATGGATGCGATGATCGGCACGCTCGAATTCGTCGCCCGCTCCGACTGGGTCGCGGTGCTGCCGAGCATCATCTGCATCAACGATGTCGGCCGCGGCGATCTCGTCGTCAACCCGATCGTCGATCCGCCGCTATTCGCCGAATTCGTGGTGATCGCGCCCGCGCGCCGGCCGCTTGGCGGCGAGGCGCGGCGCTTTCTCGAGCGCATGGAAAGCGAGATCGCGGAAATCCGCACAAGCTGGAAAGAAAAATTCCGCGCGCGCGAACCCAAGAGCGCGCGAAAAAGATAGGGCATGGGCTCGTACGCTAGGCCAGCGCTACGACTTCATCTTGAACACGACGTCGTGCTCGCGCACGTGCTCGGCCACCTTGAGGCCGAAATCGTCCTTCGGACCCACTTCGGTCGCGGGCAGATGATCAACCTGAAGGGACTCGACCTTCTGTTTGAAATCGGTCGTGTGCCCTTGAATGTGGATCATATCGCCCACGCGCAACGTACCGGACTCGAGCCGCACGATCGCAACCGACACGTGGCCGAAATAGTGAGTGACGACCCCGATACGCTTCCCTTGCGGAGCGGGCCGTGCCGGCGGGAGGGCTTGCTTTGACTTGCTCGCGGCCTTCGCGCGCCTCGCTTTCTTGGGTGATGCTTTCCGGCGCGGCGCCTTCGCCGCCTTGCTGACGGAGGTTTTCTTGCGCTTTGACTTGGTTTTGCCTTTGGCTTTCTTTTTTGTCGCCATTACAGCCCCCAAATAGAGTCACGCTAATGCGAGATGCTTGCAGGCGCGCCGGGCTGTTTCAAGGGGTGTGCCCGCGCGAAGGCGTCCTCTTTCAGGCACGCCTCAGTAATGCGCGCGACGTTGGGATAGGGCGCGGGCCCGCGATCGAAAAACTCGCCGCCGACCGAATGGCTAACGAGGCAGATATCGGCGAGCGTGATCGCGTCGCCGCAGCAATAGCGCCCCGTCACGCCGTCGTTCGCGAGATGCGATTCGAGCGCCTTGTAGCCCTCGACGAACCAGTGCCGGATCCATTTCATACGCGTCGGCTCATCTAACTTAAATTCCTGTTCGAGAAAATTGCGGATGCGCGGAACGATCAGTGGATGCGCGTCGCAAGCGACGATCCCGGCGAGCCCCCTCACCCAGGCGCGGGCCCGCGCTTCCTTGGGCAAGAGCGGCGGCTTTGGGTGGGTCTCGTCGAGATATTCCAGGATCGCGAGCGACTGGAACAGGGTCGGCCCCTTGCCGTCTTCGAGCGCGGGGATGAGCATTTGCGGATTGACCCTGCGGAAGGCGTCGGTGCACTGCTCGCCCCTGAGGATGTTGACCTGCACCACCTCGGTCTCGATCCCCTTGAGATTGAGCGCGATCCGCACGCGAAACGAGGCAAGCGAGCGCCAGAACGAAAAGAATTTCATCGCAAAACTCCGGGGCTCCGGTCAGGCGCCTGGTTGCAGCGTGAAGTCGTATTTCACGTCATAGAACGGCGCCTTACTCGTCTCGCCGCTCGGCATGCGGCCTGAGGGCTTCTTCTCGAAATTGACGATCAGGGGCTCCTTCACCCCGAAGACAACATCGGTGTCGATGTATTGATCGCCCGCCTGGAAGATGTGGGTGATGATGCGGTGATAGCCCGGCGCCTCGACAAGAAAATGAATATGGGCGGGGCGCATGTGGCTGATCTTGGTACGTTGCATCAATTCGCCGATGGTCCCGTCCATCGGAATCGTATAGCCAACCGGCGCCACCGTGCGAATGACGTAGGCGCCGTCGGCGCCCGAGCGGTAGATCGCACGGAGCCACGGGCCGTCGGTGTCGCGTTGCGCCTCGTACAACCCATCGCCGTCGGTCTGCCACACGTCGAGGACGGCGCCCTTGATCGGCTTGCCGTCAAGACCACGCACGAAGCCCGAGACGAAGCACGGGATTCCCGGCGCGCCGTCCGCCATGTTGGCGCCCTGCTCGAGTTCGGGGGAATCGTGCACGTGGAACGGGCCGGTCACCGTCGTGGGCGTGGCACCCGTCGCGAGCCGGTGGTTGATCGAATCCACCAGCATCGAGACGCCGAGCACGTCGGAGGCGAGGATAAATTCTTGCCGCTTCTCGGTGCACATTTTGCCGGTGCGCGTGAGCCAGTCGATCGCCGTCGCCCATTCCGCCTCGGTGATCTCGACCTCGCGCACGAAGCCGTGCAGGTGCTTGATCAGCGAAGTCATGATCCGCCTGAGACGCGGATCCGGAATGTTCTTCCACCGCTCTATTGCGAGATCGGTGAGATTCGCCTCCGTCACATGGGGCATCGTTCGCTCTCCACTTGCGAAATATTTTTCCGCTAGATCAGTTGGGCGCGGTCATTTCCGAGGCCATGATCGCGGCCTTGCGGCCCTTGGCTTCGGAAGAGGCGAAATTGAGCTCGACCTTCACCCCGTTCGGATCGAACAGGAACAGCTGGTAGAGGCCCTGGTCGTCGACGCGGCGTTCCTTGAACTCGATCTTGTGCTTCTGCAGGTGCGCGATCACCCCGTCGAGATCGTTGGCGCGAAAGGCGACGTGGTCGATGACGCCCGAGCCCTTGGTCACCTGCGATTCCTGGCCGAGATATTTCATCCGGTTGTCGGAAACCTTGCCGCCGCCGGTGGTGAGATGCAGTACGTCGTTGTCGCCGAGATAGAGCCAATAGACCGGAAACTTGAAATCAGGATGCGGGCCGACCTTGAAGCCCAGCACCTTCACGTACCAGTCCTTGGTCGCCTCGATGTCTTCCGCCTGGATCAGGAAATGCTCCATGAAGGAAAGCGGCATGGTATCCTCCTCGTGAATCCGTTGTTGTGCGCTTCGCGGTTTTGGCCCGCGATTGAAGCGGTGTCGAGGGAGTTTCGGCCCATCCGAAGATTCTGTCCAGGAGCAAGCAATGCCCGCCTATTGGGTTGCCCGTTCGAAGATCAACGATCCGGTCGAATACAAGAAATACACCGATCGCGTACCCGGAATCATCGCCCAATTTGGAGGCAAGGCGCTCGCCCGCGGCGGCCGCTTCCAAATCATGGAGGGCCCGACAAGTTTCATCGCTTCATCGTCATCGAATTTCTAACTTTCGACCAAGCCGTGGCCTGCTTTACTTCGAAGGAATACGACGAGGCCGCGGCCTTCCGCCGGAGCGGCGCCGGCGAGGTCGAAACCATCATCGTGGAAGGGGGCGACGCAATACCTCGTTGAGCACGGCGCAGCAAAACGCTTGCCAACAAAGGTCTAGCGTCCGCGCGCCGATTACGCCTAAGATATTCAAAAATAAGATCATTGGGGAGGAGATCAAATGCTTGCACGACTCAAGCACACAACGTGTGCTGTGATTTTGTTTGTCGCCTGCGCGGCATTCGCGTGGGCCAATAGCGCCGCCGCGCAATCCGGCGAGCCGATCAAGATCGGCTTCAGCATGGCGATGACCGGCGGGCTCGGCCCGAACGGCAAGTCTGCCCTGCTCGCCGAGAAAATTTGGGAAGAGGACATCAACGCCAAGGGCGGATTGCTCGGCCGTCCGGTGAAGCTCATCTACTACGACGATCAGACCCAACCGGCGACGGTGCCCGGCATTTATACCAAGCTCCTCGATGTCGATAAGGTCGACATCATCATGGGCGGCTACGCCACCAACATGCTGGCGCCGGCGATGCCCGTCGTGATGCAGAGAAACAAGTTGTTCATCGGATTACTGGGGCTCGCCGTGAACAGCGAGTTCAACTATCCGAATTATTTCGTGATGATCCCCTCGGGCCCCGATCCGAAGCCTTCCTTCACCAAGGGCTTCTTCGATACGGCCATGCAGCAGGATCCGAAACCGACGACGGTCGCGATCGTCGCGGCCGACGCGGAATTCGCCGTCAATGCTTCGGATGGCGCACGCGAAAATGCGCAGAAAGCCGGCCTCAAGATCGTGTACGACCAGCGCTATCCGCCGTCCACGACCGACTTCGCGACGATCGTACGCGCAATCCAGGCGACCAATCCAGACCTCCTCATCATCTGCTCCTATCCGCCGGATTCCGTCGGCATGGTGCTCGCGATCAACGAAATCGGTTTCAAGCCGAAGATGGTCGGCGGTGCCATGGTCGGCCTGCAAAACACCGCGATCAAGATGAAGCTCGGCCCGTTGCTGAACGGATTTACCAATTACGACTTCTGGCTGCCGGTGCCGAAGATGATGTTCCCCGGCAACGAGGAGTTCATGAACAAGTATCAGGCGCGAGCGGCGGCGGAAGGCGTCGACGCGCTCGGCTACTATATGGCGCCCCAGGCCTACGCGCAGTTCCAGGTGCTGGAGCAGGCGATCACCGCGACCAAGAGCCTCGACGACCAAAAGCTTGCCGATTACATCCGCAACAACACGTTCCAGACCGTTGTCGGCTACGTGAAGTTCGGCAAGGGTGGCGAGTGGGCGGAATCCCGCGTTGTGCAAACGCAGTTCCAGACCGTGAAGGGCAACGACATCGAACAGTTCAGGAATGCCGCTTCGCAGGTGGTCATCTCGCCCGCCGGCTATGCGTCGGGCAAAGTCATCTATCCGTTCGAAAAGATAAAGTAGCCAGTTACAGATAGAAGCCGGAAAGCCCCGCGCGGACAACTGTCCCGCGGGGCTTTCCTTTTTCGCAATCGCGTTTCACGCCAGCCTTCAAAGGCCGAGATAGAATTTCCGGATCAAATCGTTGTTGTTGAGCTCGTCCGCCGAGCGGCCTTCGAAGGCGATCTTGCCATGCACGATCACGTAACCGCGGTCGGCGATGCGGAGCGCCTGCGGGAAGTTCTGCTCGGCCATCAGCACCGTGAGCTGATAGCGATCCTTCAACTCCTTGATCTTGTCGATGGTGCGGCTGACGAGGATCGGCGCGAGCCCCACTGACGGCTCGTCAACGAGAAGGATTTTTGGATCGAGCATCAGCGCGCGGCCAAGTGCCAGCATCTGCTGCTCGCCGCCGCTCATCGAGCCCGCGAGTTGCTTGCGCCGCTCGGCGAGCCGCGGAAACGCCTCGTAACAGAATTCGAGATTGGATTTGATCTTCGCCCGCGCCTTGGGCCGGAACGCGCCGAGCAGAAGGTTTTCCTCGACGCTGAGCCGCGGAAAGAGCCTCCGCCCCTCGGGCACGAGCGCAATGCCGAGATCGACGATCTGCTCGGTCGTGCGGCCGACGAGGTCGTGACGCTCACCATCGATTTCGGCGACGATCGTGCCCTCGCTCGGCCGCAGGATGCCCATAATGCACTTCATCAGCGTGCTCTTGCCATTGCCGTTGGTACCCAACAGCACCACCGTCTCGCCATCGACAGCCGAAAGCGAGACGTCCTCGATCACGCGAACCGCGCCGTAGGCGGCATGAATGCGCTCGATGAAAATGCTACTGGCCAAGATACGCCCTCTCCACCTCGGGATCGCGCATGACGTCCTGCGGCAGGCCATCGGCGATCTTCTTGCCCGACACCAGCACTGCGACGCGCTGCGAGAACGCCATCACCGCGCGCATGATGTGCTCGATCAGGATGATGGTGATGCCGCGCTCGCTCAGCCGCGCCAGAAGCGCCAGAATATCGTCCACTTCCGAGTGCGAGAGGCCCGCCATCGCTTCGTCGGCGATGAGCAATTTCGGCTCCGCCGCCATCGCGCGCGCGAGCTCCAACTTGCGCAGCTCGACCATGGAGAGGTCGCGGGGAAATTTCTTCGCCTTGTCCGCGAGCCCGACGAGGCGGAGAAACTCGCCGCAATGGTCCTCCATTTCGGCGCGCGTGAACCTTCTCCCTTCGCGCGCGTGCACCGTGTAGATGAGCGGCACCCGCAGATTGTCGGCGATCGAAAGGCCCACGAACGGGCGCGGCAGCTGGAAGGAGCGCGCAAGCCCGAGCCGCGTGCGTTGATGCGCGATCAATCCGTCGATTTTCTTGCCGTCGAACTTCACGCTGCCGCCTTCGTTGTGCAGCGTGCCGCAAATGCAATTCACCAGCGTGCTTTTGCCCGAGCCGTTGGGCCCGATGAGGCCAAGCCGCTCGCCTTGCTTCACGTTCAAATCCACCCCGTCGAGCGCGACGAAGCCGCCGAAGCGTTTGGACAGTCCCACGATATCGAGAAGGGCTTGCGCCATCATCCGCCCCTCGACCGCCGGAAATCTTGCACAAGTCCGATGAGTCCTTTCGGGGCGATGATGACGAAGGCAACCAGAAGAAGGCCGACGATCAGAAGATTTACGGCCGACGAGATGGTAACCGTGGCCACTTGTTGAATCGTGCCGAGCAGAATGGCGCCGATCAGCGGCCCAATCCAGCTCGTCGTGCCGCCGATCATCGGCATGGCAATCGAGTTGACGGCATAAGCGAGTCCGAAAGTGGAGGTCGGCTCCACATAGCCGATGTAATAGGGAAAGGGTGCACCGGCCATGCCCATCAGCGCGCCGGAAATGGTCGTGGCGATCAGCTTCAGCCGCAGCGTCGGCACGCCCGAGGCCTCCGCCGCCACCTCGTCATCGCGGATCGTCGCGAAGCCGTAGCCGAGCTGCGAGCGCTCGATGACGCGCGCCGTCGTAATCGCGACGATCGCGAGCGCGAGCATAATCAGGAACATATATTCGATGTAATTGCCGATCAACGGCGCCGTTGCCGGGCGGATGATGTAGGCGCCGCGCGAGCCGCCGACAAACGTCCAATTGACGATCAAGGTCTGCAGCACGACGGCGAGCGCGAGCGTCGCGATCGAAAAAAACGCTCCCCGTAACCGAAGCGTCAGATAACCCATGCCGAGGCCCACAATCCCGGAGACGACGCCGCCGATCAGGATGAGAACGGGAATCGGCAATGGATAAAGTTTGTGGATGAACACGGTACTGTAGGCGCCGAGCGCGAAAAACGCGGCCGTGCCGAAATTCACGTAGCCGGTGTATCCGCCGAGGATGTTCCAGGCGGTGGCAAGAACGATGAATTGCAAGATCACGAAGCCGGCGAAAAAGATATATTCGTTGTGCACGAAGCGGGCGCCGAAAAAGACCGCGGCGCCCACCAAGACCGCAATGAGGAAAAAAACGGAAGAACGCAAAGCTTACCTTCCCAAGAGACCCGCGGGCCTCAACGCAAGCGTGAGCAACAGAAGTCCGAAAGCGACCGCGGGAGCCCAGGATGGTCCGTAAAACGTCGAAGTAAGGCTCTCGATGATTCCGAGCAGCATCGCGGCGATCAATGCGCCGGGCAGGCTGCCGAGCCCGCCGAGCACGCAAATCGCGAAGATACGGCCGATATAGTCGCGGCCAACCGAGGGCTCGATCGGCTGAATGATGATGAGGCAGGCGCCGGCGATCGAGCAGGTCGCGATCGAAATCGCAAAGGCGATCTGTTTGATGCGGACGGGATTGGCGGCCATCAGCTGCAGCGCGAGCTGATCCTGCGCCACCGCCATGATTGCCCGTCCGATAAAGGTCTTCGTCAGGAAGAGTTGCAGGCCGGCGAACAAGGCGAGCGAAACCACGCACGGCACGAGCAAGCGCAGCGGCAGATTGATGATGCCGAAGTGGAGCGTCGGCCCGATATAGGAAGCCTCGACGTAGCGGTAATCGACACCGAAGTAGAGGTCGAGCGAGACCTCGGTGATGAACAAGAGGCCGAAGAAGAAGGCGAGCCCGCGCAGCGCGTCCTGGCCGCGTTTCTCGAACGATTGGTAATAGACCTGATAGACGAGCGCGCCAAGCGCGTAAAAAGCCGGCAGCGCCAGAATGCTGACGAGGATCGGGTCGAGGCCAAACCGCGCGTTGAAGGTATAGGCGATGTAGGAGCCGAGAATGATGAAGGCGGGATGCGCGATGTTGACGATATCGAGGATGCCGAACGAGATCGAAACGCCGACCGTGACCGCGGCGTAGAATCCGCCGAGCAAGATGCCCGCGACCAGCGCGCTCACCAATAGATCGAGCTGAATATGCACGGTCTCACCCCTCCCCTCGGTCGCCGCGGTTCTAAGGCTCGCGGCGTACCGTCTTAGCTTGTCAGTGTAAACGAAGGCTCGCGTCTGGCTAGCCTAAGGAAGATGCAATCTCAGGCCGCGATCAGGCGAACCTTGTCGGGAATGGCGAGCGGCGGATTGGCGCTCTTCAGGAATTCGACCGTGGTAAAGACGAGGTCATGATCGCCGGTATTTTCGAGATCGTGGATTTTGAATTCGCCGGCGCGGTAGCTCTCGTGCCGCGTCTCGCCGGCATAGTATTCCGTTTCGACCGTCGAGCCGTCCTGCTGGTGCGAGCGCGCGCGGCCGGGCGTAATCGCGGTCCAAAAATAATCGAGCTGGTGGCGATGAAAGCCGATGCGCTCGCCGGGCTTGAGGCGAATGTCCCACACCCGCACGCGATCGTCCTCCGACAACAAGGTTGTGCCGACGCAGCCGTTTTGCTGGTTTTTCTCGAATTCCTCGGCGATCACCCGCGGCCACGCCGCCTCCGAGCGTTCGGCTTGCTTTGCCTTCATGCTGAGAGCCATGGCGTTCTCCCGTGCTGTGGCGGCTATGATAGACCGGAACGAAACGGCGAGGAAGCATCGTGACGAAGCGCGGCCGCGCCCTGATTATCGGCGGCTCGATAAGCGGCCTGTTTGCGGGGCTGTTGCTGCACCGCTCCGGCTGGCAGGCGGAAATTTTCGAGCGCTCCGGCGCCGAGCTTGCCGGCCGCGGCGCCGGCATCGTCACCCACGCGGAATTGCGCGACGCTTTGCGTATAGTGGGGATCGATCCCGACGATGATCTCGGTGTCGACATCGAAATCCGCCGGATCTTCGACCGCGAGGGCAAGCTGATCGCGGAGCAGCCTTTTCCCCAAATCGTCACCTCCTGGGACCGCATGTTCCGCCTGTTGCACGATGCGTTTCCGGCGACAAATTATCATCTCGGCAAGGAATTTTTGCGCTGCGAAGAACGCGGCGATAGCGTCACCGCGCATTTTGCCGACGGAAGCGAAGCCGAAGGCGATCTTCTGATCGGCGCCGACGGCATTCGCTCGACGGTGCGGGCGCAATATTTGCCCGAGGCGAAGCCACTCTACGCCGGCTACGTCGCCTGGCGCGGCCTGGTGCCGGAGCGCGAAATCAGCGCGCGCACGCACGCGGACCTGTTCGAATATTTCTCCTTCTGTTTGCCCGAAGGCGAGCAGATGCTCGGCTATCCGGTCGCCGGCCCCCATAACGAGCTCAAGCCCGGCGAGCGCCGCTACAATTTCGTCTGGTATCGGCCCGCCGACGAGGAGCAGAAACTCCACCGCTTGCTCACCGACGGCAGCGGTCACACGCATCAGGGCTCGATCCCGCCGCCTCTGGTGCGGGCGGAAAACATTCGTACGCTACGCAATGCATCGGCGCGGGTGCTGGCACCTCAATTTCAGGAAATGGTCGCGCTGACCCCGCAGCCTTTTTTGCAGCCGATCTACGATCTCGAATCGCCGAAGATCGCATTCGACCGGGCGGCGATCCTGGGTGACGCCGCCTTCGTCGCGCGTCCACATGTCGGCGCCGGCGTCGCCAAGGCCGCCGCCGACGCGATCGCCCTTGTCGCGGCACTCGAAGCGAACACGGAGTTTGACGCCGGTTTGCAAGCCTTCGAGCGCGCGCGCATCGGAATCGGAAAGCGGATCATCGAACGTGCGCGCCATCTCGGCGCCTACATGCAAGCGCAGTTCCGCACCGAGGACGAGCGCCGCTTCGCCGAGCGCTATCGCACGCCGGAAGCAGTGATGCGCGAGACGGCCACGATGGATTTCCTAAGAAACTAGCTTCCGCGCTTCACGGCCGCCTTCTGCTCGAGCACGGCGCAAACGGCGCCAGTGTCCTGCGCGCCGTAGCCCGCGGCGAGCGCCTCGGCATAGACCGGGAGCGTCGCATCGAAGGTCGGCGTGGAGCAGCCCAGCGACTTCGCGAACGCGCCGATGATGTCGAGGTCCTTTTGCCATGTCGAGACCCGCATCATCGCCTCGTCATATTCGCCCGCCACCATCATCGGCCCCCGCACCTCGAACATGCGCGAGGTGCCCGCACTGGTCGAAATCACGTCGAAGACCTTTTGCGGATTGAGGCCCGCCTTCATGCCGAGCACCATCGCCTCGGCGGAGGCGACGTTGTGAATCGCAACCAGGAGGTTGGCGATGTATTTCATCCGGCTGCCATTGCCGAAGGCGCCGAGATCGTGGACCTGGCGGGAGAAATCCGCGAACAGAGGGCGGAATGCCGCGATGCTCGCGCGCTCGCCGCTCGCATAGACGACGAGATCCTTGTGCTTGGCCTGCGCGCCGGTGCCGCTGACCGGGCAATCGAGCAGGACGTGGCCAGCGTCCGCCAGAATTTTTTCGGCCTTCGTCTTGTCCTCGAGCGAGAAGGTGCTCATTTCGGCGACGACGAGCTTCCTCCCTTTCGCCGCCACGATCTCGTCCATGACCTGTTGCAGCGCCTTGGGCGTAGGCAGGCTCGTGATGATCACCGCCACCGATTGCGCAATTGCGCTTACATTCGGCGCGATCTCGACGCCCGCTTCCGACAATTCCGCCGCACGCGCCGGATCGACATCGAAGCCCTTCACTTGCCAACCGGCCGCCGCGAGATTGCGCGCGAACGCGCCGCCCATGATGCCGAGGCCGATAATGCCCACGGCGCCTTTCTTGATATTGCTCATGCTGAATTCCCCCGCGCCAATATTTCTTTAATGAAAGGGTTGATCCACGCCCGGAGGCAGCGGCACCTCGAACGTATTGATGGTCATTGAGATCAGGCCATAATAGCCCAAAATGCCCACAAGTTCGACCACGCCTTCCTTGCCGAGCAAATCGGCGGCGTGGCGGTACGTCGCATCCGAAACCCGCCGCTTTGTCCACAGATCGCGGGAAAATTCATAGACCACACGCTCGTCCTCGCGCGCGAATTTCGGTGCCTTACCGAGACGGATTGCCTCGAGCGCGTCGGCGGGGACGCCCGCCTTCAGTGCGATGGGAGCGTGAGCGTGCCACTCGAAGCCCGCTTGCCAGAACGCGCCCGTGGTCAGGATCGCAAGCTCCGAGAGCCGCGGCGGGAGGCGCGTGCCATAGCGGCAGAACGCACCGAGTTCCTGCGCGCGCTCGGCAAGCTCGGGGCTCATAATCCACACGCGCAAGGGCCCCTCGACCCGCCCGCGCGGCCCGGCGATGATCGCATCATGGACCTTGCGTTGCGCGGGCGTGAGATTCTCCGGCTTCCAGTCGGGAATTCGCATCGAAACCTCTCTTGCGTGGGGATTGAATTTTCGCCTATCGCATTCACGGGCGGCAGGCGAGGAGAATTCGCAAATGTTGAACGCAGCGATAATCGGCCTCGGCTGGTGGGGAAAGGAACTCGTCCGCTCCGTGCAGAACAAGAGCGAGCTTATCCGCTTTTCGCGCGCCGTCACCCTGGAACCGCAGACCGCTCGAGAGTTCGCCACCGAAATGGAACTCGGCCTCGGCACGTCCTACGAGGACGTGCTCGCCGATCCGAAGATCGACGCCGTGGTGCTGGCGACCCCGCACACGCTGCACCGCCGCCAGGTTGACGTCGCGGCCGCAAGCGGAAAACACGTTTTTTGCGAGAAGCCCTTCGCACTTTCGCTCGCCGACGCTCGCGCCGCGCTTGCCGCTTGTCGTGAAACAGGCGTTGCACTCGGCGTTGGTCACAACCGACGTTTGTGGCCATCGATTCGCCGGATGCGCGCGCTGATGGACGAGGGCCGCTTCGGCAAAATCATGCACGTCGAAGGTCACTTCAGCCATGACTGGCTTGCCAATCAGCCGGCCGGCGACTGGCGCTCGGCGCCGGAAGAGACGAAGGCGGGCGCCGTCACCGGCATGGGCATCCATCTCATCGACTGCTTCAGTTTTTTGGTCGGGCCGATGCAGCGGATAGCCGCGCTATCGACGCGGCGCACGCTGCCGCTCCAATCAGGCGATACGACCTCGGCGCTGTTCGAATTCAGGAATGGCGCCACCGGCACCATCGCGACCAGCCTCAAGACGCCCTACATCTGGCGGCTCGCGATCTACGGCTCGGACCTATGGGCCGAGAGCCTGAACGAGACAACGATTGCCACACGGCGCTCCGGCAGGGGGGTCGAAACGATCCAACTCGCCGACACCAACCACATCGGCCTCAATCTCGAATCTTTCGCGCGCGCGGCACTCGGGCAAGGCGCGTATCAGATCGACGACGAGGGAATCCTGCACACGGTGGCGGTGCTCGATGCGCTCTTCCGCTCTACCGCCGCGAACGGCGCGTGGCAGGGTATCGGCTAATTCATCCGGCTTTATTATTCGTCATGCCCGGCCTTGTGCCGGGCATCCACGCCTTGGCGACCTCTTGATATCATCAAAGACGTGGATGGCCGGGACAAGCCCGGCCATGACAGTGGAAATGCTCACTCCGCCGCCTGCGCATAGGCGACGTTGCGGCGGCCATAGCGGCGCACGCGTACGTTCGCTTGTTCCGCGTGACCAGAGAAGCCTTCGAGAATGCAGAGCCGCGAGCAATATTCGCCGATCAAAGCGCTTGCCTCATTGGTGAGTACTTTTTGGTAAGTGCAGGTTTTCAAAAACTTTCCAACCCACAGCCCACCGGTGTAGCGCGCGGCCTTTTTCGTCGGCAGCGTGTGGTTGGTGCCGATCACCTTGTCGCCATAGGCGACATTGGTGCGGGATCCGAGAAACAGCGAGCCGTAATTTTGCATGCTGGCGAGGAAGTAATCCGGATCCTTGGTCATCACTTGCACGTGCTCAGACGCAATGCGGTCGGCCTCCGTCACCATCTCTTCGTCGTTCGCGCAGACGATCACCTCGCCGTAATCCTCCCACGCTTTGCCGGCGGCATCGGCGGTGGGAAGGATCGTGAGCAGCCGTTTGACCTCTTCCATAGTCGCGCGCGCTAGCTTCTCCGACGTCGTCAACAGAATGGCCGGCGAAGTCGGCCCGTGCTCGGCCTGGCCGAGAAGGTCGGTGGCGCAAATTTCAGCGTCGACGGATTCATCGGCGATGATCAGGGTTTCGGTCGGCCCGGCCAGAAGATCGATGCCGACGCGGCCGAACAGCTGGCGTTTGCCCTCCGCGACATAGGCGTTGCCCGGCCCCACGATCATGTCGACCGGCGAGATCGTCTCGGTGCCGAGCGCCATCGCCGCCACCGCCTGCACGCCGCCGAGCACGAAGATTTCGTCGGCGCCGCCGAAATGCATCGCCGCGACAATCGCCGGATGCGGGCCGCCCTTGAACGGCGGCGCGCAGGCGATGATCCGCTTTACGCCCGCCACCTTGGCGGTGACGATCGACATGTGCGCCGAGGCCACCATTGGATAGCGCCCGCCCGGCACGTAGCAGCCGATGCTCGCGACAGGGATGTGCCGATGGCCGAGCACGACGCCCGGAAGCGTCTCCACTTCGAGATCGCGCATCGTCGCCTTCTGTTTCTCGGCGAAGTTCCGCACCTGCGCCTGGGCGAATTTGATGTCGGCGAGGTCGCGGCTCGCAACTTTCGCAATCGCGCGCTCGATTTCCGGCGGCGAGAGCTTGAAGGAGGCGGGCGACCAATTGTCGAATTTCCGCGAGAGCTCCCGCACGGCGGCGTCGCGGCGCGCCTCGACATCGGCGAGAATTTGCTCGACCGTCTCGCGCACTTTGGCGTCCGCCGCCTTGATCGCGCTCGCGTCGAGCCCGCGCTTGAGATGGCGAGGCATGACAATCCTCCAAATTTGTCATTGCCGGGCTTGACCCGGCAATCCGTGGGACATTTCGTTTTGTTGAAGCGCTTCATGGACCCCCGGGTCAAGCCCGGGGGTGACGATCAAAAAAGTGCGGCGAGATGTTTCGTATTCACTTAATCGCTTGCGGATTGATCGGCGAGCCGGTGCCGCCGGTGATCACCAGCGGCGGCCCGCAGAAGAAGAATTCGTAGATTTTGTCCTTGGCGCAATCCTCGGCGAGTTCCTTGAGATAGAAGATTTCGCCCATGCAAAGGCCCATCGCCGGGATCACCACCCAGTGCCAGGGCTGGTTCGCTTCTTTCGTTTCGTTCGGCCGCACCTCGACGCCCCAGGTGTCGGAGCAGATGGCCGCGACCTCTTTCTCCTGACACCAATAGCAATTCTCGAATTTGACGCCCGGCGCGTCGCCGCCGGCATAGCCGCCCCATTTTTTCTCGGCGAGGCAGCGCTCCATTTGTCCGGTGCGGAGAATCACGAAATCGCCTTTGCGGATTTCGACCTTCTCCGCCTTGGCGCATTGGTCGAGCTCGTCATTGGAAATGCTCTCGCCGTCCTTGAGCCAATCGACGCCGCGATGGCGCGCAATGTCCAACAGCACGCCGCGGCCGACCATCTTGCTCTTGGCGTGCTCGATGCCGAGCACGCTCAGCCCCCGCGCGTCGATGAGCTTGGCGTCGAAGCCGTTATAGGCCTTGTCCTCGTAGAAGATATGCCCGAGCGCGTCCCAATGCGTCGCACCCTGCACGCATAGATTCAGCGTGTCGTCGGCGTAGCGAATCTTGTTCCAGTCCTGCCGGCCAGCGATGGCGTCGGTGCCCGTTGCGAGCATCTGATGGATCGGGTTGAAGCGGCCGCCAAAGAGGCCCGTCTGCGGGCCGCTTGCATCGAGCGGAATGCCGAGCGCGAACACCCGGCCGGTGCGAATGAGGTGTGCTGCCTTGACGACCTCCGCCGGGCCGACGTGGTTGAGCGTGCCGATCTGGTCTTCCTTGCCCCAGCGGCCCCAGTTCGACAGTTTCTTCGAGGCCTCCTCGATCGCCTTACGGCCGACACTGATGTTCATGCGCCTTCCTCCGAAATTCTCATGGTATCTTTGGGAAACGTCCGCCCACTTGGTCGATACTATACGCGCCCGAGCGCCTTCAGCACGACACCGGGCGTCGCCGGCATTTCGGTGATGATCTTAGCGCCGAGCGGCCGCAGCGCGTCGTTGATCGCGTTCATCACGACGGCAGGCGCGCCGGCGGTGCCCGCCTCGCCCGCGCCCTTGGCGCCGAGTTCGGAATCCGCGGTCGGCGACACCACATGGCCTATCTCCATGTCGGGCATTTCGCCCGCCATTGGCACGAGATAATCGGCCATGTTGCCGTTCAACAACTGCCCGCGCTCGTCATAGATGCAGTGCTCGTAGAGTGCTGCACCAATGCCCTGCACGATGCCGCCGCGAATCTGCTCGTCGACGAGCTGCGGATTGATCACGGTGCCGCAATCCTCCACGCACCAATGGCGCAAGAGCTTCACGAAGCCGGTGTCGATATCGACCTCGAGATAAGAAGCTTGAATGCCGTTGGTGAAAGCGAACGGCCATGCGCGCGGCACGTAATGCCGTGTGGCGACAAGCTCGGCCTGGAATCCGGGCGGCAATGTGTCCGGCCGGAAATAGGCGACGCGCGCGACTTCGTCCAAAGTAATGCGCTCGCGTCCCGTGTCGGCGTCGACGACGAGGCCATTGCGGATGTCGAGCGCCTTCGGCTCTGATTGCAAAATGGAAGCCGCGACCGCGAGCACGTTCTGGCGCAACGCCTTGCCCGCTTGCCACGCCGCTTCGCCACCGATGCCCGCCGCGCGCGAAGCCCAGGTGCCGCCGCCATAGGGGGTGTTGTCGGTGTCGCCAGTGACGACACGCACGCGCTCGATCGCAATGCCGAACGCGCTGGCCGCGACCTGCGCCAGCACCGCTTCCGTGCCCTGCCCTTGCTCGGTGACGCCGGAATGCACAATCAGCGCGCCCTGCGCGTCGAGGCGGAGCGTCGCGCCGTCCTGCGCCGAAATCTTCGCACCGCCGACGCCGTAAAAAGCGGCTGAAGGATTCGTCACTTCGATGAAGGATGCGAATCCCAAACCGCGATAGATTTTCTTCTTGCGCAATTCCGCCTGCTCGGCCCGCAACTTCTCGTAGCCCATCATCTTGACGAGCTTCTCGAGTGCCGCGTGGTGCGAAAGCTTTTCGAACTTGATGCCCGAGGCTCCCGCGCACGGATAGCCATCGTCGGGAATAAGATTCTTGCGGCGCATTTCAAGCGGATCGATGCCGATCTTCGCCGCTGCAAGCTCGACGAGGCCCTCGGTCACGGCGGTGGCGATCGGATGGCCGACGGCGCGGTATTGGCACATCACATTTTTATTCTGGAATACGACGCGGGCGAGCGCGCGATAGTTCGGACATTTGTACGGACCGCCGACGAGGTTCACCACCTGGTTCGCCTCGATCCCGCTCGTGCGCGGATAAACCGAATAAGGCCCGATGCCGGTAAGGTCGTCGATCTCGAAGGCGGTGATGGTGCCGTCTTTCTTCACGCCGATCTTCGCCTTCACGCGGTGGTCGCGGGCGTGAATGTCGGTGATGAAGCTCTCGAGCCGGTCGGCGACGAACTTCACGGGACGCTTCAAAAGCTTCGACAGCGCCACCGTCGCCATCTCGTCGGCATAGGTATGGACCTTGATACCGAACGAGCCGCCGACGTCCTTGGTCACGACGCGCACCTGATGCTCGGCAAGCGAGAGGTGCTTCGCGAACAAATTCTGCATCATGTGCGGCGCCTGCGTGCCTTGATAGACGGTGAGGCGCTGCTCACCTTCGTTCCAGTAGGCGACAATTGCGCGCGGCTCGTTGGTGACGCCGGTATGGCGGCCGAATACGAATGTCGCTTCCACCACCGCGTCCGCTTCCTTGAAGGCCTTATCGACTTCGCCTGCTTCGTGCTTGCGCTCGAAAGTGAGGTTGTCGCCAAGCTCGGGATGAATCACTAATGTCTTCGCATCGAGCGCGGTTTCGGCGTCGGTGACGACGGGCAATTCTTCGTAATCGATGTCCAAGAGATCGATCGCGTCCTCGGCCTCGGCGCGCGACTTCGCCACCACCGCGCAAACGGCTTCGCCCTGCCAGCAGGCACGGTCGATCGCGATCGCATGCTGTGGCGCCGACTTGATGCCCTTCAGATGCGACAGCACGCCGACCCAGGGCGTAATCACCTTGGCAAGCTCGGGCCCGGTGACGACCGCGATTACGCCAGGCGTTTTTTTCGCGGCCGCGGCGTCGATCTTTTTGATCCGCGCATGCGCGTGTGGCGAGCGCGCGAACGCCACATGTGCCATGCGCGCGAGCGCGAGGTCGCTGACATATTGCCCGCGGCCTTGCATCAGCCGCGCCAGATTCGGTCGCGGCACCGAGCGGCCGATATAGCTGTTCGGCCGGTCGAGCGCGGTGAGCGCAGAAGGAAGATCGTCGGCGATTTTCATTTACGCCCTCCCCGTGCCTGCACCACCGCTTCGATCGCATCGACGATCGCTTCGTAGCCGGTGCAGCGGCAATAATTGCCGGAAATGTGCTCGCGGATTTTCTCGCGACCGGGCGTGCCGCCCGCCGCGAGCAATTCCTCCGCCGCGAGCAGCATGCCCGGAGTGCAGTAGCCGCACTGCAAAGCGTTCCGTTTCTCGAAAGCATTTTGCAGATCGGCGATGGCGCCGGAATCCGAAACGCCTTCGATGGTCTCGACGCGGGCGCCGTCGCATTGCACCGCGAGCACGAGGCAGCCGCGCACCACGGCGCCGTCCACCCGCACGGTGCAGGCCCCGCATACGCCGTGCTCGCAGCCGACATGGCTGCCGGTGAGGCCAAGGTCCTCGCGCAGAAAATCCACCAGCGTCCTGCGCGGCTCAACGGCTTCGCGCACGGCTTCGCCGTTGACGGTGAGGGAAATGTCGTGGGCGCTCATGCCGCGAGCTCCGGCGCGATGCGGCGAAGCAGCGTCTTCGCAAGATGCAGCTTCACTTTGCCGCTGGAATGAATGTCGTCGGGCGGATCGAGATCGTGATCGAGCACCGCCACCGCTTCTTCGAGCGACCCCTTGGCGAGCGCCGCCTCCGCCTTCTTCGCGCGCAAAGGCGTCGATCCCACCCCGAAAAAAGCGAGCCGCGCGCTTTTGCCATCACGGCATGCGGCGAGTCCCGCCATGGCGAAATCGCCGTGACGGCGCGCGAGCTCACTGAAACCGAAGCGCATATCTTTGGAAGGCACCGGAATGCGGATGGCGATGAGTACGTCGCCGGGCCCGAGCGCAGTCTCATAAAGGTCTTTGAAGAAATCGTCGGCTTTGACCGTGCGCGCGCCCTTGGCGCCCTCGATCTCCACCTCGCCGCCTAGCGCGAGCAAACACGCAGGCAATTCCGCCGCAGGATCAGCCAGCGCGATCGAACCGCCGATCGTTCCGCGGTTGCGGATGGCGAAATGCCCGATATAAGGCAGCGCCTTGGCAATGAGCGGCGCGTGTTTCGCAATTTCCACCGAACCCTCGGCCTCGGCTTGTCGCACGAGCGCGCCGATCCGGAGAGAGCCGCCCTCGAGCGAAATTCCCCGCAATTCCGCCAGCGCGTTGATATCGACAAGGATCGCGGGCGAGGCCATGCGCATGTTGAGGAGCGGCACCAGGCTCTGCCCGCCGGCGATGATCTTGGCCTCAGTGCCGTGGCGCGCAAGCGCGATCACCGCCTCGGCGAGCGACTTCACGCGTACATAATCGAAACTACGAGGCTTCACCGCACCACCCTGACGCCTCTCGAATGTTAGGGCGGCTATGCCTCGCGCGCCATCTTGCAGTGCGGCAATAACGCGCTTTCGATCGCCGAAAAAATTGCTGTTATAGTGAGCAGATGACGAGTCCCATGATCCCGCGTGAGCGGTCCGAATATTCCGCGATCGTCGATCGCCCGCCGCTGAAATTGCCCGGCGGCGCGCGATTGATATTTTGGACCATCGTCAATCTGGAAGTGTGGGACATCGCCCGCCCGATGCCGCGCCAGGCGTTGCCGCCACCGACCGGCGTTCCGCTTTTGCCCGACGTCCCCAACTGGGCTTGGCACGAATATGGCATGCGCGTCGGCGTCTGGCGCTTCTTCGACCTGTTCGAGCGCCTGAAAATCCGTCCGACGCTCTCGATCAATGCGCGCGTCTGTGAGGATTATCGCCGCGTCGCCGAGCAAGCGCGCGACGCCGATTGGGAATTCATGGGCCACGCCTACGACCAATTGCCGATGCACAAGCACGACGACCAGGCCGGGATGATCAACCGCTCGATGGATATTCTCGAGCGCTTCACCGGCAAGCGCCCGGTCGGATGGCTGGGACCCGGCCTCACCGAAACCCTGGAGACGCCCGAATTGCTGGCGGCGGCCGGCGTCAAATACATCGGCGATTACGTCTATGACGACGAGCCGACCGAAATCGCCACCGCCAAGGGACTGCTGATCACGCTGCCCTATTCGGTCGAGCTGAACGACATTCCGATGATGCTCGTGCAGCACCACGAAAGCGACTACTTGCTCCGCCGCACCATCGATCAGTTCGAGCGGCTATATGCCGAGGGCGAGAAGCGCGCGAAGATTCTCGCGCTCGCGATCCACCCCTATATTTCCGGCCAGCCGCACCGGATCAAATATCTCGAACAGATCTACGAGTTCGCCAACCGCCACAAGGGCGTGTTGCACTGGAACGGCGCCGAGATTCTCGATTGGTATCTCGCGGAGCGCGGCAGAGGGCGCAAGGCTGCGGAATAGAAACGGTCAGCGCAAAACCACCGCTCCCGGCCGAAGCATATAGCGGGCACGCCAACACCGTCCGAAAAGGCCATGACGAATGAAACATGCAACCCTAATTTTCCCAATGATGCTGTGTGCGGCGGTGATTCCGGCGGCATTCGCGGACGAATATGAACAAATCACCCTCCATAATACTACGCCGTTTCAGGTAACGATGAACGTGGACGGCCACTACGGCTGCACTGCCAATGCCAACGTGGATTGCACCAGCGCTCACGAAAACATTTCCGCGCACAATCTAGTTGCCATTTACCAAGGCCAGATTGTGGGACAGAAGGCCATCCCGCCAATGACGCGTTTTACCTTTGTCGTCTGTTACGGCGATTACCCTCGACTACACGGTGGCGCTTGTCCGGGGGCCGATTAAATAAGCGTGTCTCGCGTGAAAGGTTTAGGATCGCCAAAAATCGGAACTCTCCAAGGATAAAGCCATGGACAAAATTCTGCGCAAGCCCGTCAAACCCTCCGACGACGATCTCGATCCGCATTACGGCTGGGGCCGTGCGCTCCCGGCCTGGGGCACCATGGGCGTCGACTTCGAGCTCCGCGTCGATTTCGATCGGCTCCGGCGCTATCGCATCGGTCGCGCGAAGCAAGCGCTAGAGAATTCCAAGCTCGGCGCCCTCCTCCTCTTCGACGTCAACAATATCCGCTATGTAACCTCGACCAAGATCGGCGAGTGGGAGCGCGACAAGCTCTGCCGCTTCGCGCTTCTTCCCAAGGGCGGCGAGCCGATCCTGTGGGACTTCGGTTCGGCCGCGATTCACCACCGTCTCTATTCGCCCTGGCTCCTGAAGGAGCATTGCCGCGCCGGCGTCATCGGCATGCGCGGCACCATCCCGCCCGCCTTCGGCCTGATGAAACACTACGCCGAGGAAATCGCCTCGCTTTTGCGCGAGGCGGGGGTCGCGAAGGAAGCGGTCGGCGTCGACATCGTCGAGCCGCCGATGATGTTCGAGCTTGAAAAGGCCGGCCTCAAAATTGCGGACGGCCAGCAGACGATGTTGGAGGCGCGCGAGATTAAGAACGTCGACGAGATCGCGCTGTTGAACCGCGCCGCCGCCATGGTCGACGGCGTCTATCAGCAAATCTACGAAGAATTAAAGCCCGGCGTCCGCGAGTCCGACATCGTCGCGAACGCCAACAAATTTCTCTACGCCCACGGCTCCGACGACGTCGAGGCGATCAACGCGATCTCGGGCGAGCGCTGCAACCCGCACCCGCACAATTTCACCGACCGCATGATCCGCCCCGGCGATCAGGCCTTCTTCGACGTGCTGCAGAGCTATATGGGCTACCGCACTTGCTACTACCGCACGTTCAATGTCGGCCGCGCCACGCCGGTGCAGTACGACGCCTACAAGAAATCGCGCGAGTGGCTCGACAAGGCGATCGAGCTGATCAAGCCGGGCGTCTCCACCGACAAGGTCGCGAGCGTCTGGCCGAAGGCCGAGGAATTCGGCTTCCCCGATGAACTATCGGCGTTCGGCCTGCAATTCGGCCACGGCCTCGGCCTCGCGTTGCACGAGCGGCCGATCATCTCGCGCGTGATCTCGCTCACCCACCCGATGGAGATCAAGGAAGGCATGGTGTTCGCGTTGGAGACCTATTGCCCGGCGAAGGACGGCTTCTCGGCCGCGCGCATCGAGGAGGAATTGGTGGTCACCGACAAGGGCTGCCGGGTGATCTCGCTCTTCCCGGCGGAGGAATTGCCGATCGCGAATCGGTATTGAGCGAACTCACCTCTCCCCGCTTGCGGGGAGAGGTCGACTTCCGAGCAAAGCGAGGAAGTCGGGTGAGGAGGAATTGCAGAATTCACCCCGCCAAAAGCTGAACGCAGTCACCGGGTGCTGCGCTTCTGGAATCATGAAGTCTTGAAAAATATCGAGAGCGTATTGGAAACCGTTCGGTTTGCGCTTGCAGATACGCCCCCTCACCCGAACCGCTTCGCGGTTCGACCTCTCCCCGCGCGCGGGGAGAGGTAAGGAGCGCCACCGCTATTCCGCAGCCGCTTGCTGCTCCGTTGACGCAAACGCGGCAACCGTCTTCGGCCGGCGCAAGCGCACGTAAATCTGGCCAAGGATCAGCACGGCGCAGAGCCCGATGAATACGGCGCTGATCGGCCGCTCGACGAAGGTAAAGATGTCACCGCGCGAGAGCAGCATGGCGCGGCGGAAATTTTCCTCGAAGCGGGGGCCCAGCACAAAGCCGAGCAAGATCGGCGCCGGATGAAATCCCAGCAGCAACAGCACGTAGCCGAAGATGCCGATCGCGAGCGTCTCGGCCACCCCGAAGAGATCGTTGTTGGCGCTATAGACGCCGATGCAGACGAAAAATAGCGCGCTCGGATAGAGATAGCGGTACGGGATGGTGAGAAGCTTCACCCAGATCCCGATCATCGGCACGTTCAGCAACACCAGCATGATGTTGCCGATCCAGAAGCTCGCGATCAGGCCCCAGAAAATTTCCGGATGCTCGCGAATAAGCTGCGGGCCCGGCTGGATGCCCTGGATGATGAGCGCGCCGAGCAAGAGGGCCATCACCGCGTCGCCGGGAATGCCGAGGCTCATGGTGGGAATGAAATCGCCCTGCACCGAGGAGTGCGTCGAGGCCTCGGGACAGGCGACGCCTTCGATCGCGCCGCGGCCGAAGCGCTCCGGCGTCTTCGAGATTTTCTTCTCGGCGGCGTAGGAAACGAACGAAGCGATGGTCGGTCCGGTACCGGGGATCAACGCGCAGAGGCTGCCGATCAACGTGCCACGGATCATCGGAAACGCCGCCTGTTTCAGGTCGGCGACACTCGGCCGCAAGTCGCGGAGACGAACCTTGGTATATTGTAGGTTGATCTCGATCTTCTGGTTGATGCTCTTCAAAAACTCCGCAATGCCGAAGAGGCCGAGTGCCAGCGCCACGATTTCGATGCCGTCGTAAAGCTCGGTGATGCCGAAGGTGAAGCGCGGGACGCCCGTGTTGACGTCGGAGCCGACGACGCCGAGGAGCAGGCCGAACACCGTCATCGCGACGCCCTTCAAGGGCGAGCCGCGCGCGAGCGTCGATCCCGCGAGCAATCCGAGCAGCATCAGCGAACAGATTTCCGCCGGCCCGAATTGCAGCGCCACCTGCACCAGGACCGGCGCGAGAAAAATCATCTCGGTGATGCCGAACGAAGCGCCAACGAAAGAGCTGAGCATGGTGATGCCGAGCGCGACGCCGCCGCGGCCCTGTTGCGTCATCGGATATCCGTCGAGGCAGGTCACCGCGTGCGGCGGGTGGCACGGCAGGTTCAACAGGATCGAGCAGATGGCGCCGCCATATTGCGCGCCGTAATAGACGCCCGCGAGCATCAGGATCGCGGCGACGGGTTTCATCGTGAAGGTGAGCGGCAGCAAGATCGAAATGGTCGCGAGCACGCCCATGCCCGGCAGCACGCCGACCATGTTGCCGATCAGCACGCCAACGAAGCACCACGCGATGTTGTGCGGCTCGAGCGCCACGCGGAAGCCGAACCACAAGCCATCGAGCGCGGTTTCAATCACAGCGGCACCAGATTGAAGAATTTGAACACCGGAAACGGCACTTTCAGGATGTAGGAAAACAGCGCCACGCCGAAGACGGTGATGCCGAGCGCAAGCAGGAACGAGCCTTTCCAGCTGGCGCTGCGGTCACCCATCGCCGAGACAAACACGCAGGCGAATGTCGCGGGCGCCATCCCGCCGAACTTCCCGAAGATGATGAACAAAAGCGGCCCCGCGATGATGCAGAGCCAGCCGCGCCAATCCGGCTGCGCCGGCAGCGCGCTTTCTCCATCGTCCGCGACCCCGGCCAAGGAAGTTCCCGCGATCGTGATTCCGATCAGCACGAGCACGACGCCGAGCGCGACCGGCATGAATCCCGGTCCCATCTGGCGCATGGTGCCGATGTTGTAGTTCTGTCCTTCCAACGCCGCGCCGAGCCCCAAAAGGATCATCAGGCCGCCGGCATAGAAGTCGCGTTTACTGGCCCAGCCCAATGATTTTCCCCCGGTTGTCATCGGTTTTTGGCGCATCCGAATTTGACCACATGAACCTCACTCAAGACAAGATGTCGCAGCGGTGACGAATAGCGGATCGCGGGGATTTTGTCGCCGCCACAATTCCTCATCCGCCGCGCGTTCCATCTATTCAACGTATTTGCCGCCTTCGTCGTGCGGCGAAACAAATTCGTAATCCGCCGTCGCGAAATTTGAACCGGCCCGCCGCCGCTTGCCTTGACTCGGGCGGCACGAGTGACAAGCTTAGAAGTGTCGACGGGAAACCGCCGACAGCCGTGTCTCGGAACGCTGCACGGCACGCAAGCGAAACGGAGGTTTGAATGACACCACCGGATCAGCTTGCCGCGATGACCGCCTGAGGCACCCGTTCGGGCCTCGAGCGCAGCGGCACTTCACGAACGCCACGCCGGGAGCGGCTCCTGGGCCGCATCAGTGAGACATGGCCCTACCCGCCCCTCCCGGCGCGCGATTTTTCGAAAACAAAAGGACGAAGCGGCCTTGGGATCAGGTCTCGAGGCCCGTGGGTATGTTCTTATTCTCGCTCGTGAGCTTCATGCCGGCGGCGAGCGCGAGCGTCTCCAACAGGGCCGCGAAATCGCCGGCAAGATATTTTGCCGGATCGGGTTTGAGCGTGGCGGCGCCAAAATGCGTCTGCAAGACGTCGCGCGTGGTCGACGTCACCGGCATCGGCATGTCGAATTCGCGCGAAAGTTCGAGACCGAGGTCGAGATCCTTGCGCAGGAGTTCCGGCGTGAAAGTGGTGGTCCAGTCGAGATTGACCAGCGCCGGCGACTTGTAGCGCGTGAAGATCGAGCCCATCACCGAGTTATTCATAAAGGCGAGGAAGGCGTGGCGCGGCACCCCAGCCTTTTCCGCGAGCAGCGTGATCTCGCACAGATTTTCGATCACGACGCCGAGCATCACGTTATGCGCGATTTTGCAGATGCGCGCGAGATCGCCCTCGCCCACATAGGAAACGCCGCGCGGCGCGAAGGTCTCGATGATCGGCTCGACCGCGCGCGCCGCCTTCTCGGATCCCGAAGTCACCGAGGAGAGCTTGCCGGCCTTGACGCATTTGCCGTTGCCGGAAACGGGCGCCGCGACGAAATCGATACCGCGCGCAGCCAATTTTTCACGGATGCTCGCCGACTCCTCGACCGCGATCGTCGAGCAATCGACGAAGATCGGCGGCAGCTTGCCGCCATTGGCCGTGATCCCGTTCTTGCCGAAATAGATTTCGTCGAGGTCCTTGCCGGTGGACACGATGGAGAACAGCACGTCGACATGCGCGAGTTCCGAAACATGATCGACGATCTTGCCGCCTTCCTTGGCGAGCGGCTCGGCCTTGGCGCGCGTACGGTTCCAGATCGAAACGTCGTAGCCCGCCTTCAACAGCCGCTCGGCCATCGGAAAGCCCATGCGGCCCATGCCGATCCAGCCGATCTTTTGCGTGTTCTTCGCCATTGTGAACTCCTTGCTCACGCGAACTTGCAACAATTCGCGCCGCGGCGAAATCCCCGAACTTACTTGCGGGCGGCGAGCCAAACCCCGGTCAAAATGAGAGCAAACCCGACCGCGTGATAGACCATCAGCTGCTCGCCCAAGAAGACGCTCGCGAACAGCGCGCTGTAGAGCGGGATCAGATGCAAAAAAGGCCCGGCGTGATTGGAGCCGATGAGTTCGACGCCGCGCGTCCAGGCCGCATAGGCAATCACGCTCGGAAAAATCGCGACATAGAGCACCGCGAAAAGCGTGAGCCAGGTCGGCTGAAAGACGATGCCCGAAACATGCTCCCACAGCGCGAACGGCAGCGTGCAGAGCGCGGACACGAGCTCCAGCACGAAAATGAACGAGAGCCAGTGCAGCGCCGGCAGGCGGCGGAGATACGAGGAGTAAACCCCCATCAGCGCCATATTGGCGACGATGATGATGTCGCCGCGGTTGAACGTGAGATCAAAGAGCGTGCGCTGTTCTAATTTGGTGACAATCGTCAGCACGCCGCAGAGCGACGTCGCGATGCCGATATATTGCAGCGGCTTCAAGCGGTGGTGGAAAATCAGCGCGCCGCAGGCGACGATGAAAATCGGCGTCAGCGAATTCAGCACTGAGACGTTGAGGGCGGTCGTGTATTGCAGGCCGACATATTGGCCGACGGTGAAGATGGCGCCGCCCGTGACGCCGAGGAAAAGCAAAAGCCGCCAATGCGACTTGATCCGCGGCCAGTCGCGCTCGAGATGTGGCCGCGCGAACGGCCACAACACGATCGCGGGCAACAGCCAGCGCGCCGTCGAAATGCCGATCGGCGGCACGATGCCGGCGATCGCGCGCCCGACGATGTGATTGCCGGACTAGAACAGCGAGGCGAACGCGAGCAGGATGTAAGGATTGCCGGCAAGCCCGCTCGCGGCGCGGTCGTTTTCGGCGGAAACACTCTTTTGATCGACGCTCATGGATTGCGATCCGTCAAGAAAGCTTCAACATTACGAGCGCGATGGCGGCGGCGACGGCGGAAAAGGCAAGCAAGGCGGCGCGGCCGTTGACGAATGGATCGGGCAAAGGCCGCAACAGAAGCGGCGCGAACAAGACTGGAGCACCGCCCCCGATCACCGCCGCATACCACGGAATTGTTTGCCAGGCGAAGCGGAGGCCCGCCACGAGCGAGAGCAGCGTCACGGCGATGGAGCCGAACAGGATGGCGGCGCCCGCCGCCGATTGCAGCGATGCGGCGCGATGTTCGCGCGGAAACTGCCCGCTGGCGGCAAGCCCGTGCAGGCTCGCCGCAGCAAATAGACCCATAAAGAGAAAGAGATCGAACCAGGCGTAGAACGACATGCTTGACCGATTGAAATGCAATTCTCTAACATACGAGACATATATCAGCGGCCGTCGCAAGCGCCGCGGGGAAAGCCCGAGGAAAATTGATGTCGAAGCCGGTCGAGGCGAAGTCGAAGACGGGCGAGCCCGCCTCCCTATCACACAAGAAGAACGACTCCGCGAGCGGCGATACGAAACGCGAAAAACGCACCATCACCGAAATCCGCGAGTCGAAAAAGACCGGCGAGAAAATGGTCTACATGTCGGTGCCCGACTACACCTCGGCGAAATGGGCCGAGATGGCGGGCGTCGATGTCGCGGTCGTCGGCGACAGCCTCGCCATGGTCGCCCACGGCCATCCGAGCACGATCCCGGCTACCATGGACATGATGATCCTGCATTCGCAGGCGGTGCGGCGCGGCGCGCCCAACACCTTCGTGCTCGGCTGCATGCCCTATCAGAGCTACAACACGATCGATCGCGCGCTGACCAATGCCTCGCGCTTCATGCAAGAGGCGCTCTCCGACGCCGTAAAGCCGCAAGGCGGCAAATCGCAGGCCCACATCCTGCGCGCGCTGGTTGACGCCGGCATTCCCACCGCCTCGCATATCGGCCTCACGCCGCACACGATCGCGATGTTCGGCGGCTTCAAGATCCAGGGCCGGACGGCCGAGGCGGCGATGAAGATTCTCGAAGACGCGCTCGCGATCGAGGACGCCGGCTGCTTCATGCTCGAGTTCGAGGCGGTCCCGGCGAAAATCGCCAAGCTCATTTCCGAGCAGTTGACGATCCCCACGATCGGCATCGGCGCCGGCGTCGGCACCGACGGGCAGATTCTCCTCTGCTACGACCTTTTGGGAGTGTTCACCGACTTCAAGCCGAAATTCACCAAGCGCTACACCAAGCTAACCGAAGTCGCGGTCGACGGCATCAAGCGCTACGTGAAAGAAGTGAAGGAAGGCGCGTTCCCCGACGACGACCACTCTTACGGGGTGAACGAGCCCGAATACGAGAAATTCGCGGCTCTCGTGCAAAAGCGCCGGCAGATTTAACAGTGGCCGCTGGGAGCCGAGCGATGACCAAACACGTGGCGATCCCCAGAGGCAGCCCGCTCCGGTCAGTCGAGACTTTGACCGATCTCGCCTACCGCCAGATCGAGGAGCGGATCGTTACGCTCCGGCTCAAGCCCGGTGAGGTGTTGTCGGAGCAATCGCTTTCGGCGACGCTGAAGATCGGGCGCACGCCGATCCGCGAGGCGCTGCAACGCCTCGCGCTTGAAGGTCTCGTCAGGATTTTGCCGCGCAAGGGCATTCTCGTCTCCGAGATCAACCCCCGACAACAACTGCTCGTGCTCGAAGTTCGTCGCGAACTCGAACGCTTTTTGTCTGTCACCGGCGCTGAGCGCGCGACCAAAGAAGAGCGCGCGCGGCTCCTGGAAACCGCGCGCGCCATGGACCAGGCGGGCAAGGCCAATGACGACATCGCCTTCATGCGGCTCGACCGCGACCTCAATCAGCTGATGATTGAAGCCGCACATAACGACTACGCCGCGCGCGCGATGAAACTGTTGCAGGGCCTGTCGCGGCGATTTTGGTATTTGCATTACAAGGAGGCGGCCGACCTGCCGCTTTGCGCCCGGCTCCATGCGGAGCAGGCGCGCGCGATCGCCAAGGGCGAGCCCGCGCGCGCCGCGAAAGCATCCGACCACCTTCTCGATTACATCGCGAGCTTCACGCGCGCGACGGTGAATGGCCGAGGCTGAAATGAAAACCTATGAAGGAAAGCGCACCATCGACGGACTCGTCGTCACCGCCGACGACAAGCGCCTCGATGAGCACTATGAGGTCAAGCGCTTCACCAAATACGGCTTCGAATGGACCTATGAAGGCGAAAGCCCGCAGCAGTTGGCACTCGCGATCCTGGTCGATTATCTCGGCGACAAGGAGCGCGCGCTTCGTCTCTCGGAGCCGTTCATGAAATCGGTCGTCGCCAATTTCGACCAGGACTGGGTGTTGAAGGGCGACGAAATCGACCGGGCGATCAAAGGCATCGAAAAGCGATGAACCGCTTGGCCGCCGCGATTTCCACAGCGGTTGACGGGCCTACCGGTAGTGATAGATTTGTAATATATCAGATAGCCCGCGCGGCAAAAGCTCAAGACGGAGGATGACATGATCAGCGAACGGCAAAAGACATTCCGCCAGGAATACCGCTCCCGGATCATCGGCTGGTACGACGGCTATTTCCACATCGTGATCATCTACGCGATGGGTGCGGCCGCTTTCTACATTTACGTCCAGCACATCCACAACGTGACGCCGCTCGAATGGCTGACCGTACCGGTCACCTTCCTGTTCACGAATTTGTTCGAGTGGGCCGTGCACAAATACGTCATGCACCGGCCGGTGAACATCAAGGGGCTCCGCGCCGTCTACGAGCGCCACACGCTCAACCACCATCAGTTCTTTACCGACGAAGAAATGCGTTTCCGCGACCACAAGGATTGGCGCGTGACCGTGTTTCCGCCTTACGCGCTTGTCGTCTTCATCCTGATGTCGCTGCCGGCGGCGCTCGTTCTCGGCGCGCTGTTTTCACCCAATGTCGGCTGGCTGTTCATGAGCGTGACCACGGGCATGTACCTCATTTACGAGTTCATGCACTTTTGCTGCCACGTCGACGAGAACTGGTTCGTGCGCAACTGTCCTTTCGTGAACACGCTGCGCCGCCACCACACCGCGCATCACAACGGGCGGCTGATGATGGAAGTGAACATGAACCTCACCTTCCCCATCGCCGACTGGCTGTTCGGCACCTCCGATGTCAAACGCGGGCTGATCGGAACGTTGTTGAACGGGTACGATACAAGCCATCTGAGAAAAAACCTGCGCGGCACGCCCAAGCGGCCCGATATCGCCGCGGCGGCGCCCGTCGGCGCTGACTGAGCGGCCAGACGGGAGTTTGCCATGCCAAACGACGTCAAGACCGTCGTTTCGATCGTCCTTCTGATCGTCGCGGGCGTGCTCGCCTATTGGAGCCACTCGCCGGTGCGGCCGGAATTCGGCCACTTCATCATCGGCACCGCGATCTTCATGGTGATCGCGATGTGGATCTTCCCCGAAGCCGGTGAAAAAAAAGGCGACATCAAGAAATAACAGCGAAGATCGCCAAAGCGGGGCCGCGAGCGAAACGCAGCGCCCTCGCCTCGTCTCTACTTCGAGGCTGGCGGAGGATTAGCGGACGCGCTAGAACCCCAACCTGCAACCCACTGATCTGGCAGATGGAACCCACCCAATCCTATCAAATATGCGGAAACGGCCGCATTCCGCGCGACGGATCGATCGAATACGAGCAAATTAAAACGAGATCGACCGAATTAGCGCTAGGGTCGGTAAATCCCTGATTCGAGACTGTCACTGATCGGCTTGTCCAAATGCACAACAAAGACCTATCCTTTTTAAATCCGCCTGAAGCGAGCGCATGGACGCCGATCCTCGTTCGCTATCGCGAGCCGAGCCGGGCGCGCAGCATCATGGAGCTCGTGATTACGGCCGGGGCGCTCGCGCTCTTATGGATTCTCATGTGGAAAGCCCTCGACGTCGGCTATTGGCTATGCCTCTTACTCGCTGTCCCGACCGCCGGCTTCCTCATCCGCCTTTTCATGATCCAGCACGACTGCGGCCACGGCGCCTTCTTTCGGCATCGGCTCGCGAATGATTGGCTCGGGCGCGCGCTCGGTGTGCTGACATTAACGCCTTACGATTTCTGGCGGCGCACCCACGCCCTTCACCACGCGAATTCCGGCAATCTCGAAGGCCGTGGAATCGGCGATATCGACACGCTGACCGTGCGCGAATATCTGGCCCTTTCCCGCTGGCGCCGGCTTGGCTACCGCCTCTACCGCCACCCGCTCGTCATGTTCGGAGTGGGGCCCGCCTATCTCTTCATTCTGCAATTTCGACTGCCGGTGGGCTTCATGCGCGCTGGCTGGATGCCTTGGTTGAGCACGATGGCGACCAATGTTGGCATTGCGATCGTTGTCGCGGCGATGATGTGGCTCGTCGGCATCGGGCCGTTTCTGCTCGTGCACCTTCCGATCATGCTGCTCGGAGCCTCGCTCGGGGTTTGGCTGTTTTATGTCCAGCACCAATTCGAGGACACCTTCTGGGCCGAAAGGCGTAGCTGGAACCTGCACGAGGCCGCCCTTCACGGCAGCTCATATTATGACTTGCCGAAAATTCTGCGCTGGCTCACCGCCAATATCGGCGTCCACCACGTCCATCATCTGTGCAGCAAGATTCCATATTACCGCTTGCCGAGCGTACTCCGTGACTATCCGGAGCTCGGCCGCGTCGGCCGGCTCACGCTCATCGAAAGCTTCCGCTGTGTGCGGCTCGTGCTGTGGGACGAAAGCCGCCAGCGGCTGATTTCATTCCGCGAGATGCGCGATTGTTACGCCGGCAACGAAAAGGCAGCCTAACGCGTAAGCTTGCGCGCGTTTGGCGCCAAGGCCGCCCACTGCAGCGCTATTTTGAGAGATGAACTGCTTCCAGGCCAGCGACCAGAGCGTGGGCGTACTCACCGGCTCGCCCGCATCGCATGGCCGGCGAGTGTTTTCCCCAGCGACCAGATGGCGCCGGGCACGCGATGGCTATCGGCGATGACGGAATCGAACGCGTCCAGGATCCAATCGCAATCCGCATCGGAAATGACGAACGGCGGTAAAAGTTTGACGGTGTGGCTCGCGTGCCCCGCAACCTGGCAAAGAATCTTGTGATCCTTAAGAAGCGGGATCGTGATGAGTTGGCAAAACAGGCCCTTGTTTGCGGCCTCAAGGATATTCCAGGACGATTTCAGTTTGAACGATTTTGGCGGTCCGAACTCGATACCGATCATCAGCCCCTTGCCGCGGACTTCTCGCAACAATTCGTAACGCTCGGTCATGGCAGCGAGCCCACGCAATAGATATTCCCCGGTGCGTGCTGCATTCTCGATCATCCCTTCCGATCCGAGGACGTCGAGCGTTGCGATTCCGGCCGCCATCGCGAGGTCATTTTTTGCAAATGTCGATCCGTGCACGACGGCCCGATCCATACGATTGAACACTTTTTCGAAAATATGTTTCCTTGCCAGCACCGCTCCCACGGGCACGTGTCCGCCGGACAGCGATTTGGCAATCAGAACCATGTCCGGTTCAACGCCCCAATGTTCGACCGCGAGGAAGCGCCCGGTGCGGCCTAACCCGGTCTGAATTTCATCAGCGACGAACAGGGTACCGTGCCGGCGGCAGAGATCCGCGGCAGTCTTGAGATAGTCGTCGGCGGGCAGGGTTACACCCTTGCCTTGGATAGGCTCGACGATGAACGCGGCCATCGTCCGGGAACGCAGTGCCTTCTCCAGCGCAAGAAGGTCGTTGAAGGGCACGCTGAAACAATCGGGCAACAGCGGTTCGAAGCCGCTCCGGAATACATCGTCTCCATTCAGGGACAGCGCGCCGTAGGAGAGGCCATGAAATGCATGCTCGCAATAGACGATCCCGGGCCGGCCGGTCGCGGCCCTTGCAAATTTGATCGCCGCTTCGACCGATTCCGCGCCGGAATTCGCGAAGAATACCTTGTCGAGGTAGGGCACGCGCGCGAGCAACCTCTCGGCCAGAATGCCGGCCAGCGTCGACACATCCATTTGCACAAGATTGGGAAGCTCTGCGTCGAGAACGCTTTTCAATGCCTCGCGCAGAACGGGATGATTGCGTCCAATGGCGAATACCCCAAAGCCACTCAGTAGATCGAGATAACGAGTGCCGTCTCGATCGTAGAGATATTGACCCTTGCCGCGGCAAAAATCGACGTCGTAGCCGATGGTCTGCAATACCTTGACCATCTGCCCATTCAGATGACGAAGGTGCATCGCATAACGTTCGCGCTCGTGCCGCGTGAACAAATCTGCAACGTCGTAGCTCATTCGCGCCTTCCTCGGACCCTAATTAGGTAGCCCAAAGCTCGCGCCGAGCAACCGGCGGCTGCGATGCAGCGCCAGCCCGCTCACTAGCGCATCGCGTGCGGTCCGCAGCAGCATCGGAAATTCACCCGGTACTTTCACGATCGAGCGTATCATCCCGGCGATGTCGATCGTTCCGTCCGCACGCATTGCCGCCAATGCAGATTGCGGTAAACTATAATGTGCGGAATCGGTGATCACCCGCACCGCGGCCATCGGAAGACCTCGCGCGGCCGCGACGCTCGCCACCACATGCGACTCCGTATCAACGGCCAACGCACCCGTGCCGATATGCAACGCGCGCTTTTCTTCCATGTGGACCACGGGGGCCGCCACGCCCGCAATTTCACCGCGAATCGCCCGCGGCATTGCCTGCAGAAGATTCCACGACCAGTTTTCATCGGTCGCGAAGCGCGTCGTTCCGACATGGACGACGGAAGCGACGATGCAAGTTCCCGCCTTCAGCGCGGGGGAAAGGCCTCCCGCCACGCCGAAACTGATAAGACCGCGGCAATCCTTGCCGATTGCGGATATCAGCACATCGGTGAGTTTCCGGGTGTCGCCGACGTAAACGACGGGCGTGCCCGTGCGGGCGGCAATGCGCGCCTCAAAGGCCATCCCCGCTACCGCTATGACTCCCACAGGCAATTCCACAGCCATCTGTCCACTCTACAACAATTCTTCCGCTGGCGCCCGACCTTAGCGGGGGCGGGAATCCATCGGATATGTGGTGATAAGGGAAAACGATCCTTCCGTCCAAACGTTCATTTCTCGATCACAATATCGCGAGATCGCGATCCGAAAGCTCCCCTCGCGAATTATAGCGAAGCCGCGACACGGCGTGATGGTCACCGCCCCGTAACTTTAGTAGAGATACCTTGTGACGGCGCTCATGATTGAACAACCGGTCCCGGCCGCGGCAATGTCCGACCGCCCCTATTTCCCCTTGCGGCTCGAAGTCGTCGCACGTGACGATCTCGCCAAATTTCCTCACTGGCAGAGGGCATTCGCGGGCGAGCGCAAGGATCATCGCTATTACGAGCTGATCGAAGATACGCTCCATCCCGAGTTCGACTATCGCTATTTCATCTTGCGGGACGCGAGCGGCGAGGTACGCGCGGTGGAGCCCTTCTTCATGCTCGATCAGGATCTCTTGGTCGGCATCAGCGGGCGCCCCGGCAGGCTCGTCGAAGGCGTTCGCCGCCTATGGCCGCGCTTCATGCGAATGCGAACGTTGATGGTTGGGTGCGTTGCCGGTGAAGGGCACCTGGACGGCGCCGAGATACGCGGCCGCCTGCTCGCGCGGCAATTGGCCGCGCTGATCACCGGCCATGCTCGCGCGCTCGGCGCCCGCCTGGTGGTGCTCAAGGAATTCCCGTCGAGATACCGGCCGACGCTCGAGTGTTTTCTCGATAACGGCTTCAGCCGCATCCCCAGCATGCCGATGACCCGGCTCTCGATCGATTACCCGAGCTTCGACGATTATGCGAAACATGCCCTCAGCGGCAAGACCCGGAGAGATTTGCGCAAAAAATTCCGGGCCGCCGAGGAAGGCGCTGCATTGGAAATGAGCGTCGTCAACGACGTAACGCCCTTCATCCATGAAATCTATCCTCTTTATCTGCAAGTTTACGAGCGTTCGAAACTGCATTTCGAAAAGCTGACCGAGCAATATTTCCGCGAACTCGGTCGTCGCATGAGGGATAAAGTTCGGTTTTTTCTCTGGCGCCGGAACGGCAGGATTGTTGCCTTCGCGGCCTGCATGACGCAAGACGACGCGCTCTACGCGGAATATATCGGCCTCGACTACGACGTCGCGCTTGACCTTCATCTCTATCATTACGTATTCCGCGACGTCGTGACCTGGGCGATCGCCAACGGCTACAAATGGTTCCGCAGCAGCGGCCTCAATTACGATCCGAAATTTCACCTGCGGCACTTGCTCGACCCCCTCGATCTCTACGTGCGGCACACCTCCGCGACCATAAATACAGTGATGAAGTGGTTATTGCCGCTGCTTGAGCCGACGCGATACGACAAAACGCTGGCGAAATTCAGCAACTATCATGAGCTTTGGTCGATTCGCTAAGCGGAAGGTTGCAAATCTTTCATATTCGGTGGAACCTTGGCGCGGCGATCCCGTTTTGGTTGCAGCCAGTCGCTTTGGCAGCGCTGCTCTAGGAGTTCAAGATGTTTCGGATTTTTCTTATATTCGCAATGCTGCTGACAAGCGGCATCGCATGGGCTCAACAGGGACCGAAGCAGGCGAAACCGCAAGAGCCCGTGATATCCGGCCCATTCGAAGGCACGCCGGAGGAACAGGCCGCATGCCGCCACGATTCAACAACGCTGTGTCGTGACGCGGTTCCCGACACCTTCCGCGTATTGGCGTGTTTGCAACAAAACCGCCAGCGCATCAGCAAAGCATGCCGCGAAGTTTTGGAAAGCCATGGTCAATGAGCGCGAGACGGTCAGACCGTATGGCGGCAGACCTCCAGTCCTAGGATTCTCCAAATAAGACTCTGTTATTGCGGTATGGCCGGCAGGTCATCGGAGTACTTCAAGTCGGTTTCTAAAGTTCCTGTGCAAAAAATCAGGATTTTCTTCTGCTCACGATCATTGGCAGACCGCCTTTTGGTCGCAGCGTAATCTTTTGCACCGGCCAGACCACATGCCCCGGCGCGAGGTCCAATCTGAAATGTCGCACGATCGTCGCGAGGATGATGGACGCCTCTTGCTGGGCGAACGCGGCGCCGATGCACACCCGCGGACCGGCGCCGAAGGGAAGATACGCGAAGCGGTCCACTTTCTCGCGAGCGCCGTCCAGGAACCGGCTCGGATCGAAATGGTCAGGCCGGGTCCATAGCGCGCGGTGACGGTGGAGAACATACGGCGCGATAACGATCATCGTTCCGCGCTTGATAGCTTCGCCCGCGAGCTCATCGGGCCCGAGGGCCGTACGGCTGATGGCGGCGATGGGAGGATAAAGCCTAATCGACTCGTCGATGACGGCTCGTGTCTCAACGAGACGGTCGCCGAGACCGTCAATCTCGCCGTCAAGCTCACGGTCAGCTTCTATCCTGACCCGTTCCTGCCATTCGGCCGACTGCGACATAAGAAACAGCGCCCAAGCAATGCTATTGGCCGTGGTTTCATGGCCGGCGGTCATAAAGGTCAGAATATTCGCACGCACCTCGACTTCGCTCAGCTTCTCGCCGCTATCGGGGTCTTCGGCCTTGAGCAGGAGCGTGAGGATGTCTTGCGCTGCGTAGTGCGGGTCTTCCATCATGCGTCGGCGGCGCGTCGAAATAATCAAGTCGATCGCTCGCTCGAACAGGCGAAGCGTTTGCAGCACCTTGCGGCGGCCGAGTCGCGGAATCAGATTTGAAACGCCGAGCACGTCGAATAGGTCGATCCGCCCGATCGTCTCGAAATAGTCTTTCATCCAAAGGCGGATTTCCTCGGGATTGCGGCCAAGCCCGTCCGAAAAGATGGTCCGCTCCAACACCTCGAGCGTCAGGCGCGTCACCTCGACAACGAGGTCCACAACTTGGCCGTCACGCCGGCTTAACCGCTCGACCAGAACACGCGCTTGCTCGACCATGGCGGCCGAGAAACTGGCTACATTCCTGCGCGAAAAAAGCGGCGCCAATGCGCGACGCTGCGTTCGCCATTGAGATCCCTCGGCGCTCAGGAGCCCGTCCGTCAGCCCTGCCGAAAGGATGCGTCGCTGCAGCCAGTCCTTTTCGTAATTGCGGCAGTTCTCAAGCAGCACATGACGAATTGCCGCAGGGTCGCTGATGACGGCAACCCGGCCGACCGACAGGCCGCCCATTACGATCGGTTGCTCAAAATGGGCTTGCGTCCAAGCCTCGAGCGGATTCCTCGCCAGCACGCGAAGCAGCGCGATCGGACCCAACGGCTTTGGCTGCGGCAATGGCGCGGGTGGGCGCAATTCGGAGGTGGAATCGAGCACATCGATCTCCGCTGGCGCTGCATGGGAAGGTCTTTGCAGCGAGCCGCTAGACGCGATAACGGCCAGTACCCGTCCGAGTTCCACGAATGCGCATCTGCGATTCGGCAATGAACGCCGCATAGTACATCAGCGCCCACGCCGCCGTTTCGACTATTTTCAAGGGCAAACGATGTCCGCGGACCCCAAACGGCCAGACGTGTATTGTTGGATTGTTGGGAGCTGTATCTTGCAACTTTCGAAGGGCAAAGACGGTGCCGCATCGAGCCAATTCTAGAAGATTCGCGGCCTGGCAATTCGCCGCCACGTTTACCGTGTGGGTGATTGCGATATCGCTGTTCGCGTTGGCAGCCGCACCGGCCAGTCCGATCACGAATTCCACAACGGACCCGACCGGCGAATGGCTCGTCGCCAAGCGTGTGGCCCGTATCAAGATCGTCAATTGCGACAACCGCTTTTGGGGCGTGATATCGTGGGAAATGACGCCCGGCGTCGATAGCAACAATCCGGATCGCGCGAAGCGCGCTCGGCCCACTCTGGGAATGCCGATTCTTCTCGGCATGGCGCCGAGCAAGCCAAACGAATGGAGCGGCGAGATTTATAATGCGGAGGACGGAAGGAATTACTCTTCGAACATCAGCCTGCTAAACCCGGATCTCCTGAAGGTGCAAGGATGCGTTCTCGGCATTCTGTGCGGCGGGGAGAATTGGACCCGCGTGAGCCCGCCGACAACCGCCAGCGCCCCTCCTTCGCCAAAACCGGCCGCACCGAAATCGGCTCCGCCGAAACCGGCGGCCAAAACCGGAAGTCCGCCTCCATCCTCCGATGAAGCGATTTGCCTAGGGATCGCCGGCGCCGCGGGGCCGTCCCATTAGCGCGGGCTGAAACAACACCGCCGCGCAGAGCGTGCACACCAGCGACAGGGCCAGCAACTTGCCCATGCTCGAAGTACCGGGATGGCTCGACAGCCAAAGGCTGCCGAACGCGGTCGCGGTCGTGAGAGCGCTCCAGATCACGGCGCGCGTGAGGCTTGATTGCAAGAGATTCGTCTCTCCCCCTCGCCAGGCCATGATGTAATAGATCTTGAATGCGACGCCGATGCCGAGCAAAAGCGGCAACGCAATGATATTTGCAAAGTTGAGCGGCATGCCAATCAAGACGCAAATTTCGAGCGTCACGACGCCGGCGAGCAATAACGGAACGAGCGTGAGCAGCACATCGCCGAACCGGCGCAGCACGATCCAAAGCAGAATGGAGATCGACAGCAGCGCGTATAATCCCGCCTGAATAAAAGCCGCTACCACGGTGTCTCCCGATTCCAGAATCGAAATCGGGACGCCGACCGTGTTTGGATAGATGGCAAGCATGGCGCGCGCGAAACGACGTATGAACTCCGTATCGTTGGTGTCGCCCTTAGGCGATACTTCCGCGCGGGACTTGCCGTCCGGCGTCACCCATTGGCGTTTGATATCGGGCGGTAAGTTTTCTGTCGTAATCAGGCTGGCCTGAAGATATTTTTGCAATCCTGCCAAATCCATTTTCAGCGGCGGAATAAAGACCGACTGAGCCTCGTCACGCAAAGCCCTGTCGGCTTTTGCGAGATGCAGGGAGTCGGCGGCGAGCCGCCGTGCCGCCTCGGCACCCGGCCCGTTCGCGGTGCCCGCGATTTTGTTCAATTCATCGGCGATACCGTTCAGGGCGGCGATGTTTTCCCCGTCTGTCGGCTCTTTGCCAGGCCGCTGCTGCAGGATCGGCCCGATTTTCCGGGCGAACGTCCCGATCATCGCAAGCTTTTCCGGCTGCTCGCCCGGCACGAAATCTTCAAGCGTCGTCGCCCGCAAAACCTTCGGATGCTTGCGCAATCGCTCGGCTGCGGATTTCGCCTCATCCAGTGTGGATGTGACCACGCTGACCGAGTTGATTCCGGACCTGGGATCTTCCCCGAGATCAAGGAATGTCGCGACCGATTCGACAGCGGGGCTTCGGAGGTGGATGGGATTAAAATCGAATGTGAGATAGTAGAGTAGCGGCAAGCCAGCCACCGCAATGGCGACGGTGCCGGCGACAATCGCAATTCTGTGGTTGTGCAAAAATCCATCGACCGGCGCCAAGGCCCGATAGCCGACGGGCTCCGGCTCTCCCGGCGGATTGAGCACGATCAGCAATGCGGGAAGCAGCGTAATGCTGGTGGCATAAGCGATCAGCATTCCCACACCGGCAATCAGCCCCAATTCCGACACGCCACGGTAATTCGTCGGGAGGAAAGACAAAAACCCGGCCGCAACAGCCGCGGCGGCGAGCGTCAATGGCGCACCGATTTTTTGCGCGGCACTCGTGAGCGCTGGCCCAAACTTCGTAATCTTGTGACGCTCGTCGCGGTAGCGAACCGAGAATTGAATGGCAAAATCAACGCCGATTCCGACGAACAGCACCGCAAAAGCGATGGATATCAGATTAAACGCGCCGACCATGGCAAGGCCGAAAGCCGCGGTGATGGTGAGCCCGACGAACAGGTTAAGGAAAACCGCTGTAATCATCCGCGCCGATTTCAGCGCCATCCACAGGATGATGAGTACGACGATCAGCGTTCCAATCCCATTGGCCAACGCACCCCGCCGCACGGTCGCGAATTCTTCGTCCGCCATTGGCACCGTGCCGGTGAGCCGAACCCGCGCCTGATACTTTGAAGCGAGCTGAAGATCGGACGCGGCCCTCCTGATGGCGTTGTTCGACGCACGGCCCGGTTCGAGCGCGGAATAATCCAGCACCGGATCCACCGCGATGAACCGACGCAAGTCACTTGGGCCGGGATGCACGCCGCTTAGCATTTCTTGCCACGAGAAAGCTGTCGGGCGTCGGGCCAGTACGTCTTCCAATGAACCCGCGGCCATCAACAATGGCCGCGATAAATCGTCGAGCTTGACCATGCCCTTCTCGACGCCGAGCAAGCCCAACGAGAGCGCCTGCGTGAGACCGCGCAAGCTTGGATCCTCGACGAGACTGCTTACAAGCTGATCCGCCTGCCCGAGCCCACGGGTCAGACCCGCCACTTCGGCTGTCGGCTGAAACAACAAGCCCTGCCGTGAAAAGAACTCGCCACCGGTTAGTTCTTGCACCGTATGGAAATGGTCCCGCTGCCCTTCCAGTTGCCGCACGAGCATTGGACTCGCGGCTGACGCGAGTTCCTGCGTGGGTGCATCGATGACGACCAACGTGGAGCCGAAGTGTCCTGGAAAGTCATTCTCGAACGCGAGCTCCCGCTTACGCCAGTCCAGATTCGGCGAGATAAAATTGTTAATATCCGTCGTGATGCTGAAATGAGCGGCCGCATAGGCCCCTGATGCGGCCGCGCCGCATAGATACAAGATGATGACCAGCCTTGGGAACCGACTGCAAAACCTGACGATTCCGGCAACTGCGGACGTTAACATGCAGGATTCCGCATCCAAATCAGTTCCGGCTTTAGCGGCCCCTTATTAAATATGCTAGGTATGGCGCCGCACCGCATCACGAACATCCCTTCATTGTGAATGGAACTTTGGACCCGGAACTTTATGGCCCGTAAACGGGTTTGTTTCAGAGCACGCAAATTGGCGCCTATTGCCGAAGGAACCCTCGATGCAGCCGAGAATTCTCGACTCGATCAATAGCCCAGAAGATTTGCGCTGTATCAATGCGCGAGACCTTCAACAGGTTGCAGATGAATTGCGCGACGAGACAATTAACGCAGTGGCGGTAACCGGCGGCCATTTGGGCGCGGGCCTGGGCGTCGTCGAACTGACCGTTGCCCTTCATTATGTCTTCGATACCCCCAATGACAAGCTCATCTGGGACGTGGGCCATCAAGCATATCCGCACAAGATTCTGACCGGCCGCCGTGATCGCATCAGAACGTTGCGGCAGGGCGGGGGCTTGTCCGGCTTCACCAAGCGCGCGGAAAGCGAATATGATTGCTTCGGCGCAGCACACTCATCCACGTCGATCTCGGCCGGATTGGGCTTCGCGGTGGCGCGCGATCTCGCGGGCGAGCGGCACAACGTCGTCTGCGTCGTGGGCGATGGCGCGATGTCGGCAGGCATGGCGTATGAGGCGATGAACAACGCCGGGGCGTTGAAGCCGCGGCTGATCGTGATCCTGAATGATAACGAGATGTCGATTGCGCCGCCTGTCGGCGCGATGTCCGCCTATCTGGCGCGCCTTCTTTCAAGTCCGATCTATATGTCGTTGCGCGGTCTCGGCAAGCAGTTCGCGCAACACCTGCCCGAATTCATCCGGGACAAAGCGGTGCGAGCAGAGGAGCTGGCACGCGGAATCGTCGTCGGCGGCACGCTATTCGAGGAGCTGGGCTTTTATTACGTCGGCGTCATTGACGGTCACGATCTCGATCAACTGCTTCCCGTTCTTGAAAACGTCCGCGAGGCGAATGTCGGCCCGATCCTCGTTCATGTCCGAACGCAGAAAGGCAAAGGTTATGCACCGGCGGAGGCTTCGAGCGACAAATGCCACGCTGTCGTGAAATTCGACGTCGACACGGGGAAGCAGAAGAAAGCGAAAGCGGCCGCCCCCTCATACACCAAGGTCTTCGGTGAAAGCCTCGTCAAGGAAGCGCAAAAGGACGACCGCATTGTCGCCATCACGGCGGCAATGCCCTCGGGTACCGGCGTGGACATTTTCGAAAAAGCATTCCCGAATCGCACCTTCGACGTCGGGATTGCCGAGCAACATGCCGTTACATTCGCGGCGGGTTTGGCCGCGCAAGGGTTCAAGCCATTTGCCGTGATCTATTCGACATTTCTCCAGCGCGCATACGATCAAGTCGTGCACGACGTGGCGATCCAGCGCCTGCCGGTGCGCTTTGCAATCGATCGTGCCGGCCTCGTGGGCGCCGACGGTCCAACGCATGCGGGCTCCTTTGATCTTGCGTATCTCGGCTGCCTACCCGGTTTTGTCGTCATGGCCGCAGCCGACGAGGCTGAACTCGTCCACATGATCTCGACCGCGGTCGCGATCGACGACCGTCCTTCGGCCTTCCGCTATCCGCGCGGTGACGGTTTGGGCCTCGCCCTTCCCGATCGCGGCGCCCCGCTCGAAGTCGGACGCGGCCGCATCATCAGAGAGGGCAGCACGGTCGCACTTCTATCGTTGGGAACCCGCCTCGCAGAATGCTTGAAAGCAGCAGACATGCTTGCCGCGCACGGCGTTTCGACCACGGTGGCCGACGCCCGCTTCGCCAAGCCGCTCGACCGCGAATTGATCTTGAACCTCGCGCGGCACCACGAAATTCTAATCACGATCGAGGAAGGCTCGATCGGCGGGTTCGGGGCGCATGTTCTGCAATTGCTCACCGAAGACGGCGCCCTCGATCAGGCAGGCTTTAAGGCGCGCTCTATGGTCCTACCTGACGAATTTTTTGACCATGACACTCCGCCGGCCATGTATGCGAAGGCCGGGCTCGATGCGAATGGCATCGTCGCCAAAGTTTTCCAAGTACTTGAATCAGGACTTCGAACCGCTAAGCTGCATTCCGCTTCGGTTGCCGCTCTCACGGAACGCTCACAGTCGAATGGCAAAGATAAGTCGCATGTTGGCGTCGGCGTAAACGGAGCGGCGATATGAAGGTCATTCTCGCCCAACCGCGCGGTTTCTGCGCCGGTGTTGTAAGAGCAATTGAAATTGTCGAGCGCGCACTCGACAAGTATGGGCCGCCCGTCTATGTGCGCCACGAAATCGTGCACAATAGATGGGTGGTCGAATCGCTGAAGGCGCGCGGCGCTGTTTTTGTCGAGGAGCTTTCTGAAATTCCACCCGAAGGGATAACCATTTTCAGCGCGCATGGCGTTGCCAAAACCGTCGAGACCGAGGCGAAGCGGCGCGGCTTGCACGTCTTGAATGCGACCTGTCCATTGGTTTCCAAGGTTCACGCTCAGGGAAGGCACTACCTTCGCCAAGGGCGTACAGTGATCCTGATTGGCCACGCCGGACACCCCGAAGTATTGGGCACACTCGGCCAGATTTCCGGACCGGTCTTGTTGGTTCAATCCGAACGTGACATCGAAGCGACAGGCCTTCCAAGGGATACGCCGATTGCCTACGTGACCCAGACTACGTTGAGCATGGACGACACGCGTGGGATCATCGAGGCGCTATACCGGCGCTTCGACGACATCATCGGACCCGGCACTGAGGATATTTGCTACGCGACACAAAATCGCCAAACGGCTCTGAAAGAACTGAGCAAGCTGGTCGACGTTATTTTCGTCGTGGGCGCGAAGAACAGCTCGAATTCCAATCGGCTGCGCGAAATCGGAATCGAGGCTGGGATCCCGGCCCACCTGATCGCGAGTGGCAGCGACGTCAAGCCCGAATGGTTGCAGGACGTCGAGGTTGTGGGTATCACCGCGGGCGCCTCGGCGCCCGAAGTCATGGTCGTGGATGTGATCGACGCCATCGGCCGGATTGAGCCGGTCGAGGTATCCACATTGCCCGGCCGTGAGGAGCGCGTCGCATTTCGGGTTCCCGTCGAGCTGCTCGATGTGGCAAGCACCGGTACAATTGGACAAGGACGGTAAACGTGGGCATTCCTCTCTTGCAGAAATTTCTCGTCGGCAGCTACGTCGTTCGGCAACGCCTTGCGGGCCGAAAGCGGTATCCGCTCGTGCTCATGCTTGAGCCGCTCTTCCGCTGCAATCTTGCCTGCGCCGGATGCGGCAAAATCGATTATCCCGACGAAATCCTCAAACAGAGCATGTCCGTCGAAGACGCGCTCGGCGCCGTGGACGAATGCGGAGCGCCGGTCGTGTCGATCGCCGGCGGCGAGCCGCTGCTGCACAAGAAGCTGCCCGAGATCGTGAAGGGCATCATCGCGCGGAGAAAATTCGTTTATCTCTGCACCAACGCGTTGTTGATGGAAAAGAGGATGTCGCAATACCAGCCGAGCACGTTCTTCACCTGGTCGGTGCATCTCGACGGCGACAAGTCCATGCACGACGCTTCCGTCTGCCAGCCGGGTGTTTATGATCGGGCCCTCTCCGCGATCAAGCGTGCGAAGGAGCGCGGCTTTCGCGTCACCGTCAATTGCACCTTGTTCAACAACGCCCAAGCGGACAAGGTCGCGGCCTTTTTCGATTCGGTTCAAGAGCTGGGTGTCGATGGGATCACCGTGTCGCCCGGATACGCCTACGAGCGCGCTCCCGACCAGCAGCACTTCCTCAATCGCGACAAAACGAAACAGCTCTTCCGCGACATTCTTCGCCGCGGGCGCGGCGGACGGAATTGGGACTTCAGCCAGTCCGGCCTGTTCCTCGATTTCCTCGCCGGCAATCAGCAATACCACTGCACGCCGTGGGGCAATCCGACGCGCAATATTTTCGGCTGGCAACGGCCTTGCTACCTGTTGGGCGAAGGTTACGCCAAGAGCTTCCGCGAGCTGATGGAAGAGACGCACTGGGATTCCTACGGTACCGGCAATTATGAAAAATGCGCCGATTGCATGGTCCATTGCGGCTACGAAGCCACGGCCGTGAATGACGCGGTGGCAAATCCGCTGAAAGCCATGCGGGTTGCTCTACGCGGCGTCCGCACCGAAGGCGAGATGGCGCCCGAGATTGAGCTCGACCGGCAACGGCCGGCGGAATACGTGTTCACGCGGCAGGTCGAGACGCAGGTGGAAAAAATTCACCAGCGCGAACGCGAAACCAGTCTCGCCGGCGCACCGTAGCGAGCCTGTCTCGATCGCGCCTTCTTACATTCCGAATTCGATGGACGCGGAATTGCTCGCCTTCATATTGCGGTAGCGGGCGAGCGCCCAGAGCGGAAAGAATTTCCGATAGCCGTGGTAGCGGAGGTAAAATACGCGCGGGAATCCCGTCGCTGTATATCGTTCTTCATCCCACAGGCCGCTTTCGTTCTGGCTCTGCAGCAGATACCGGATGCCGCGTGCGACGGCTGCGTGTTCGACTTCGCCGGCAGCCATCAGGCCGAGCAGCGCCCACGCCGTCTGTGAGGCGGTGCTCGCGGCCGGCTCGTAGCCGCGATAGTCGAGCTTGTAGCTCGACCCGTCTTCGCCCCAGCCGCCGTCGTGATTTTGAATCGAAACGAGCCACGCGGCTGCGCGCCGGATTTCGGGCGAATTGCGCGGAATCCCGCAAGCATTGAGCGCGCATAGCACCGACCAACTTCCATAGATGTAATTCATCCCCCAGCGTCCGTACCAGCTCCCCTCCGGCATTTGCCGGCGAAGCAGAAACTCGACCGCACGGCTTTGGGCTTGGCTTTGTTCGGGTGCCTCACCGAGTTGCGCCAGCATCGAGACGCATCGCGCCGCCACGTCCTCGGTGGGTGGATCGGTTAATGCGCCGTGATCGGCGAATGGAATGTTGTTGAGGTATCCGTAAATATTGTCGACGTCGAAGGCCGCCCATCCGCCGTTAGTGCTTTGCAGGCCCCGCACCCATTCCACGGCGCGATCGATCGCCAAGTTGAAATGCTGCCCGGCGCCGAGACGGCGCGCGCGGTCCATGGCCATCACGATCACCGCGGTATCGTCGAGGTCGGGATAATGCGGATTGGCGTATTGGAACGCCCAGCCGCCGGGCCGCACGTCTGGCCGCCGCTCAGCCCAGTCACCGGGCGTATTGAGGACCTGTAGAGGCGCGAGCCATTCCAGGCCCTTGCAGGCCTGCGCGATCGCTTCCTGGCCGCCGGTCTCCAGGAGAGCGTGACAGGTGAGCGCCGTATCCCAAACGGGCGACACGCACGGCTGGCAATAGGCCTCGTCCGGCCCAATCACCAAGAGCCGCTCGATCGCCGCGCACGCGACCGCCGCGTGTCCAGCATTCGCCGCACCGCCGAGCGCATCGAACATCATCACCGCGTTGGCCATGGCGGGAAAAATCGCGCCGAGCCCGTCATCGCCGTTCAGCCGTTCGGTCACGAAGGCGACGGCCTTGTCGATCGCGCGCCGGCGCAAGCGCTTCGGTGAAATCGCGTCGAAGCCGCGCGCTACGACATCGACGCCGCGGAAAAACGAGAATAGCAAACGGCTCTGGTGCGGGGCCCTTGCGGCGGGGCCGACACGTTCCGGCTTCTCGACGAAAAGCTCGTCGATCGTCACCCCGCGCGGATTCTTGGCCCGCGGCCTCATGGCCTGCAAGACCAAGAGCGGCACGATCACGGTCCGTGCCCAGTACGAGATCTTCGAGAGATGAAATGGGAACCAGCGCGGCAACAGCGTGATTTCCACCGGCATCGCCGGCACGCTCCGCCAGGACAAAATGCCGTAAAGCGACAGCAGCACGCGAGTGAATACGTTGCAGCAACTCGCGCCGCCGCGCGCCAATATCGCCTCGCGCGCGCGACGCATGTGGTCCGCGTCCGGCCGGTCGCCGATCATTTTGAGCGCGAAATATGCCTTCACGCTCGCGCTGATGTCGAAGCCGCCCTCGTGATACAACGCCCAGCCGCCATGAGGTCCCTGGGTTCGCCGCAAATAGCGGGCGATCTTTTCCTCAAGGGCGGCGTCAACCGCTTCGCCGCGATAATGCCGCAACAGCACGTATTCCGAGGGGATCGTCGCATCCGCTTCCAATTCGAACGCCCAGTGTCCATCGGGCCGCTGCGATTCGAGAATCGCGCGGCTCGCCGCATGGGTCGCGCGATCGAGGTCATCGCTGGAATCCAGCGCCGGCGTCGCAGGCAACGGACTCGCGACATCGGCCATCATGCCGCGATCTGTCGATTGAGCTTTACGAGATCGGCGGCGCGATTGCCCGAGCGAATGGCGCCTTCGAGCGTCGCCGGCAGGCCGGTTGCGGTCCAGTCTCCCGCGAGGAACAAGTTGTCCCACTCCGTTTCCGCCTGGGGACGCTTGGCGTTCTCCTCCGGCGTCGCCGCGAACGTCGCACGCCGTTCCCGCACAATTTGCCACGGCGGAAGCTCGATCGGCAGTTTCATAACCGCAGCCACGTCTTTCCAGATTTCTCGCGCAATAGCCTCTCGCGGCATCCGAGATAAACGCTCGGCATCGCTGACCGTGACCGATATCCGGCCCGGCGTTGAGAAAATCCAATCGCTCGTGCCGTTGACGACGCCGATCATCGGCGGAAAAGAATGCGGCGAGTCGACGCGAAAATGCACGTTCACGATCGGGCGGAATGAAGACGGTGCCTGCAAATCCGGCACGAGACGGTCGGCGGCGTAGGCCGGGACTGCGAGGATGACGGTATCGTTTTCGCCGAGGGATACGACTTCGTCTCCAAAATCGAGTTCGAGGACACGATGGTCGGCGAAGCGGAGACCATGGAGTTCGTGCTTGAACGATACCGTAACACCGCGTTGCCGCAGGTAATTGACGGCAGGCTCAATAAATACGTTGCCGATTCCTTCGCGCGCCATTAGGGGCCGGCACGCCTTGCCGCCCTGTGCCAGCGTCTCGCGAATGAGCGCCGCCGCGAGCTTGCTGGAGGCGTTGAGCGGCTCGATGTTCAAAGCGGCAAGCAAGAACGGGGAGATCAGCCGCTTATATAGCGGGCCCGCGTCACTGATGACCTCCCCGAGGGGTTTGTCGGTCGAAGCCCACGCGAGGCGTGCCAGCGATAAATAATCGAACACGCTCGTTTGCGGCACGCGACGATGCTTGTCGAAAATCCACCAGGGAAAAAAACCGTTGCCGAATTGCAAAGTCCATCGTTTGTTGGTTGCAAGATCCACAAAGGGAAAATCGGCAGCTGCGGGCCCCTCGAGCCGTGCTTCGGTCCCGATCTTCCGCGCAAAAGCTCGCGCGTCGTGATTGCCGGAAAGCACCAGATGCGTTCCATTGTCGATCAACATGCCTGTTGTCTCGTCGTAATACGACCGGCAACGGCCGCCCGGTTGTTCCGTGGCCTCGTGAATGATGATCGCTCGCCCGCGATCCGCCAGGCGCACGCCGGCGGCAAGTCCCGCGAGACCCGCGCCGATAATATGAATGGTTCCGCTATCAGATGATCGCATGCCGCAACGCAATCCGTAGTAATTGGGGCCGGCTGAGGCGAATGCGGTGACGCGGCCAAGACCAGCCGCGCACGACCATATTCTCGAGCATTTGCCGATAGGCCACTTCCATAATCTTCGCCGTCCGGGCGATGCGGCGCGGAAAGCGCGCGAGGATCTCGTCCGATTTGATAAAATGATCCCGCGCCCGCTCGACGACGAAGTTGCAAGCAACCCCGATATCGGCATCTGAAATCGCGGAGTTGGGGTTGGTGATGCGTATGCCGGCCAATCGCAACGCTTCCTGCGGCAGATAGAGGCGCCCGACAGCCGCATCCTCGTCGATGTCCCGCAAGATATTGGTCAATTGCAATGCGCGGCCGAGATGGTGCGCAAGCATTTTGCCGTTCGATTCGTCCATTCCGAATATGCGGACGCATAGCCGTCCGGGGGCGGAGGCAACACGGTCACAATAAAGATCGAGCTGCTCGAGATCGGGAGCGCGGATGTCTTCCGCTGCATCCATTTCCATTCCCTCGATCACCGTGAGGAAATCCTCTTTCTGCAGAGAAAACCGAGCGGTTGCGCGCGCGAGCGCCTCAAGACCCGCCGGAGCGCGCCCGGCATAAAGCGCATCGATATTTTGCCGCCAGTCAGCGAGGCCCTTCAACCGCGAGGAATGAGACGCATCGCTGTCGGCGACATCGTCGACCGCCCTGCAGAACGAGTAGACCTCGAACATTGCCTCCCTTTGTTCTCGAGGCAGTATCCGCATCGCGAAATAAAACGAGCTTCCGCCCGCGCGGGCCGCCGCACTCTCGCTCCTTTCCAGGACCTGGGTCATCTCAGGATTCATGCGTTTGCGGCCGATTAAAATGCGATGCCGTCCGGATCAACACGCGCAACAGGCGCATCGTAGCACCGGCCGCTCCGCTCATCAGTGCCTGCGCCTTGGTCAAATGTACCGATTCACGCAGCGGATCGCGCGTTTGCAGAATTACGACGAGGCGGCCGGCCAATTTCTGGATCGCCGAAATCTCCATGGCGAGCCGCACATTGCCGACGATCTCCGGCAATGCGTGACTCTGATGCAGAAGATTGGCGGTGCGCTCGGCGAGATCATGCAGGTAGCCGATCAATGCCGGGCTGGAATGCGTCTGGCCGAGCGCCTCGACGGCGACGCCATGAGCCGAAAGGACGTCGAGCGGAAGGTAGACGCGGTCGAGCTTACGGTAATCGGCCGCGCAGTCTTGCAAATGATTGATGATCTGCAATGCCGCGCACAGCGCGTCCGAAGTCGGCCACGTCGATTTCGATTCGCCGTGAACGTCGAGCACAAAGCGGCCCACGGGCATCGCCGAATACGTGCAGTAACCGATCAGATCGCCCCAATTGTCATAGCGGGACTTGAGCACGTCCTGCCGAAACGCCTTCAGCACGTCCTGCGGGTGATGAGCGGAAAGCCCGCGGCTGCTGATCGCTTCGCGCAGAGCCGCGCCAACCGGTTCGCCGTCGCCTTTGCCCAAGAGGCTCGCTTCGAGGCTGTCGAGCCTTGCAAGCTTTTCGCTTGGGCTCAAACGCGGATGGTCCGCGATGTCGTCGGCGACACGAATAAAATTATAGAACGCCAGAATGACGGGACGATGGCGGCGTTCGATCAAGCGCGATGCCACAGGAAAATTCTCGTCCCGGTGGCTTTTCCCCGATCGAAGGCCGGCGCTGTCGATCATCGCGAGCTTAGCGCGTCGGCATATACGCGTCCCTTCCACTTGCCTCCCTGCCTCCGCGCATGCCGATAAGCGGAATCAAGCGTGTAATACGCGTATAAAAATGCAATGCCGGGAAGGGCCGCGCCCCACAACGGCGACACGCGGTAAAAACGCAATGTCGGCTGAAACGACGCCGCCATGATCGCCCATGCCGCCAATCCCAAATACCGCTCCGGCCCGCTTCCGAACACCGCAAGCAACGGCGAGGCGGCGAATGTGAGCGCCATGCCGGCGATCGTCAAAACAAGCAAGAACGGGGAATAGCGAAGCTGCGCATAGGCCGATCGCGAAATCATCCGTTTCACATCGACAAATTTCTCGTACGCCCGGATGCTGCGAACGCGATCGGTGAGGCCGAGCCAGATGGGACCTTGTGCCTTTAATGCTTTCGCCAATGCGCAATCGTCGATCAGCGCGTTTCGGACGCTTTCGATCCCGCCAGAGCGGCGGAGCGCGTCCGCGTTTATCAGCATGCAGCCGCCCGCGGCCGCTGCCGTCGAGGACTTAGGCCGGTTCACCCACGCAAAGGGGAAAAGCATCTGGAAAAAAAAGACGAAGGCGGGGACGTGGCTGCGCTCTGCGAGACTTTCACAGCGGAGCTTAGCCAGTAGCGATGTCAATGCGAAGCCGCCGACCAGCGCCTTCGACACCAGCCATGCCAACGTATCGGGCGCGTGAACGATGTCGGCATCGGTCAGCAGAATGTAGTCTGGACGGATCTGTTGCGCTTCGGCCTCACCGACGCCTTGACTGACGGCCCATAGTTTTCCGGTCCAGCCGGGCGGCAGGCCATGGCTGGTTATGACCGATACATATGTCCCGGCTTTCGCCTCCTCCGCCGCGGCTCTCGCCAAGGCGGCTGTCCCATCGCTGCTATCGTCGTCGACGACAATGAGTGTAACCGGGCCAGGATAGTCCTGGCGCAACAAGGAGCGCATGCTCAAGCCGATCAGTTCGGCTTCGTTGCGGGCGGGTATCACGATGGCAATGGCGGGCCATTTCGGAGGAGTGGGCGGCCGCGACCCGTCCCGCACGGAACCTAGCCAGAAGCCCCCGCGGGCCAAGATCAGGTATAACCAGATCACGAGGGATATGGCGCTCAACATGGTTGGAAGACTTCCGAAATGACGGTAGGTACTTGTAGTTCAGGTGCTTGTAATTAATGCCTGAAAGCCGGATTGGTTCATAGGGAACAATTTGACTGGACGGCAAGTTTAACGGAATAGTGCGGCAAGGGTCTGGTGCATTGGCAAGACTACCTTCTCAAGCCTCAACGCGGCCATATTCCGGCCAAATCCCGCCTTCGCGCGGTATCGACGCCAGCGAGCTATTCAAACAACGCCTGGACGCGACCGCCGCCGAGACGGAAGTCGTGCTCGACCAATTGCTGCAATCGGAATTAGCCGCCGGCGAGCAACTGCGGCCGGCACGGCTGCTTGATGCGATGCGCTACGCGAGCCTCGGAGGCGGCAAGCGGCTTCGCCCATTTCTGGTGGTTGAAACCGCGAATTTGTTTGGCGTTCCGAGGCATCAGGCGTTGATGGTGGCCGCAGCGCTTGAGTGCGTGCATTGCTACTCGCTTGTCCACGACGATCTGCCCGCCATGGACGACGACGCATTGCGCCGCGGGCGACCGACCGTTCACAAGGCTTTCGATGAGGCAACCGCGATCCTGGCCGGCGACAGCCTTTTGACTCTGGCTTTCGATATTCTCTCCCGCCCGGAGACCCATCCCGATGCAGCCATCCGGGTCGAACTGATTTCCGCGCTCGCGAAAGCCGCCGGTGTCGGCGGGATGGCCGGCGGACAGATCCTCGATCTCGCGGCCGAAGGCCGATTTGCAAATGGCCAGCAGAGCCCGCTCACGGTTGAAGATATTAAAGCATTGCAAGCAATGAAGACGGGCGCGCTTTTGGTGTTTGCCTGCTTGAGCGGAGGAATCCTCGGGCAGGCACAGTCGAATGCGCGCCCGGCACTTGCCCGTTACGGCTCGGCGATCGGCGAAGCGTTTCAGATCGCCGACGATTTGCTCGATGTCGACGGCGATGCGGCGACGGTCGGCAAAGCGACCGGTAAGGATGCCGCCGCGAACAAGGCGACCTTCGTGAGCCTGCTCGGCGTTGAGGGCGCGCGCGAAAGGCTTCAGGCGCTCGTTCAGGAAGCGGAATCGGCGATCTCCTCGCTCGGCGATGATAGCGGCGTTCTGAAAACGGCGGCGCATTTCATCGCAAATCGCCGGAATTGAAAGTCGCATAGGTCAGCCGCAATGCTTGATGTATCCATAACGAACCAACCCGTCGTTCCCACTGAGGCGAA
>PLBP01000035.1:154391-272273 GCA_003135415.1 Hyphomicrobiales bacterium | reverse complement strand
TATTTGCTTTCGCCGTGCCATTTGAGATCTGGGCCGCGGCTAATCGGCCGACGGCCGCCGCGGTCGGCACAGGTCTTGAGGCGCCGCTGCAGGAGCTGTGTATTCTTCTGGCGGAGGACTCCGCAGACAACTGCACGATCACACTGGCCTATCTGGAGGACACGCCGTACCGGGTCGAAATCGCCGAAACCGGGGCCATCGCCTGTGAAAAATTTAAATCTGGAAAATACGACCTAGTCCTGATGGACCGGCAAATGCCGGTTATGGATGGCTTGACCGCGACGCGGACGATTCGAGCATGGGAACAGGCAAACGGCCAGCCGGCCACGCCGATCATCGCACTGACGGCTTCCGCCTTGAAGGGGGATCGAGAAATGTGCTTGACGGCAGGGTGCACGGCTTTTTTGACGAAACCAATCAAACAAGAGGTGCTGCTGCAAGCGATCAAAGATCGCTCCATAAGCGCGCCTCCGGCCTCAAAAGAGGAAAGCAGCCGGATGGACACGATCCTTGTGCGTACAAATCCTAAACTCGCAGGCCGGATTTCCGCGTATCTGCAGAACTGCAGGCAAAATGGCATCGCGATGCTGGACGCCTTGGATCGGGTTGACTTTGAGACAGTGAAGTTTCTGGGGCACCAGATGAGGGGTTCCGGGGGCGCCTTTGGATTCCAGGCCATCACCGACATCGGCGCCGAACTACAGCAGGCGGCCGAGAGCGCCGACGCCGACGCGTCGCGCAAGTGGGTGGGCGAATTGTCCAACTACCTGGATCGTGTCGAGACCATTTCCCACTAGCCCCTCACTCAATCCCGAAAACCAATCCGGCTTATGCGCAGCGCGAAAGCGATGGGCAGCGCGGCACTGATCTTTGCCAATTGGGTGTAGCCAGTTAAACTGAGTAGTGCCAGCTATCAACAGATTTTGCGTGCCGGATATAGCGGTTCGCAGATGTCTGCTTTGGGTCAGAAGCGGACATGACTCCCTGAATTTATGATGTCTGCTTTACCCCCGAAAGCAGACATTGATCGGCGGCTCTGGTACGGCAGCTTCGTGTTGGGGGTTTTGAGTAAGCTTCGAAACTCCGGCGAGGAATTTAATCGCCGCAAACAACAGGTTTAGATATCGCTGTTGTTCACGAGAATAGCTTTGCCGTCCCATGCGCCAGCTTGGTATTTGTCACGCGCGATCGCTTCAACCTGTTCTCGATAGGCGACGAAGAGCGAAGTTCGTTCCTCTCCCTGTCGGCCGTCTTGAGCACCAAGGTCCTCCAACGCGAGGGTGGAGACCTTGATGTTTACAGTTTTGTCGCTGTCGAACATGCGGAAGGCAATTTCACCGGGATCGATGTCGGAATACCAGCCAGAGAGATCGCTTATCAATGGCATGGTTCATTCCTTCAAATCGAACTTGGCGAGAAGCTCGGCAGCGGATTCCTCGACGGATTGCGGTGAGCAAATTTCCTGGCCCGGTGCTGTAAGCAGCCTTGCGTGCCAGCCGTAAGTCGGATCGGGATGAACCTTCACGAAAAGAGGACCGACGGCGAGCTGCTCGGCGATCATTTCCTCAAGCTGGCTAGCGCTCTTTTTTAGTTTCGACATCGCGAAGGGTTACCACAATCTACGCATTCGGTTTTAACCCGGGCGCCCAGTATCGCCGTCGGGACAAGAGTCAAGTTGTCGCAGTGATATGGCTCAGATAAAGCAAATGCCTATCTGGTTTGATTTCCTCCACCTGACTCGGCATTTGCGCGTCAAATTATGGACCGGAATAGAAAGCTCGAACATGGCAGGAATACCAACGAAACTGCCTACCTCCAAACTCGCTCCCTTGTCGAAATCCGAACGCACCGGTCATTGGACAAGGATTCGCCGGTCTCTCGCTCGGTTCAGCGGATCGGAAGCATTAAATCGCACGAGGTCCTTGGCGGACTTCATCACCGTTACGTAAGAGTTTAAGTTTTCGGTACACACAACTCTCGGATTGGGATGATTGCGAGACATAATCCGGGCGCGATCGAAAGCGTGGTCATCATGATGGCCATGTATTTGCACCTCGGGCTGTTTGCCCGCGAAGTGGCGGCGCAAATAGCCGAGCAAATCACCGAGCTCGATACGGGGCGGTGGGTGGCACCGCCCTTAGTGCCGCCCGACCCCGCGCTCGCCGAGCAAGGTTTGATCTTGGCAGCCGTAGAGGCAAATCTCGCCGGAAGCGTCCTTAACAGGACTGTTAATCTCTGACTTCGGCGACGACTTCCGGCTGGTCGATTTCCATCCCTTCCTCCTCAAAGCGCCGGTCGCGGCGCCGAGGCAACGCCCATCGTTTCCAGCGTATGGGCGATCCGGAGCGCGACATCCTCGCGCCAGGGTGCCGCGATGATCTGCACCCCGATCGGCAGCGGCGCGAGCGGCACGGGCACCGCCGCCACCGGCAATCCGATAAAGGAAATCGGCTGGGTATAGAGACCGAGGTTGGGCCGGATCGGCATTTCGACGCCATCGATCACGACCGTTATCTGGCCGATCTTCGGCGCCGTGCACGGACACGCGGGCGCGAGAATCGCATCGACGCCGTCGAAAAGTTTCAGCACCTGCTCGCGATACCAGCGGCGGAACTTCTGCGCCTTGACGACGAGGGAAGCCGGCACCATCGCGCCCGCGATCAGGCGGTCGCGGACGGCGGGATCGAAGTCGCGCGCGCGTGTGCGGAGCCTCTCGAGATGGAGCGCCGCACCCTCGGTCGTGGTGATGATGTAGGCGGCGGCTCGGGCGCGCTCGGCTTGCGGAATTTCGATCTCGCGCTTGACGTTGAGCGCCTTGGCGACGCGCGCGAGCGCTTCTTTCGCTTCGGGAAACGCGCCCTTCTGGAAATATCCGCCGGCGATTGCGATGCGGAGGCCCGCGGCGCCGCGTTCCACCAGCGATGTCACCGGTTCGGCATCGCGTTGGGCGCAAACCGGGTCCTCCATATCGCGGCCTTGCATCGCGTCATAAGACAGCGCTAGATCGCGCACCGAGCGCGCAAAAGGTCCGAGGTGATCGAGGCTCGTCACGAACGGAAAGCTGCGGGCGCGCGTCAATCGCCCATAGGTCGGCTTCAGCCCGAAAATCCCGCAATGCGACGCCGGCACGCGGATCGAGCCGTTGGTGTCGGAGCCGAGCGAGAGCGGCACGAGGCCGCCGGCGACGGCGGCGGCCGACCCGCTCGATGAGCCGCCGGTCATGCGCGTGAGATTGTGCGGATTGTGCGCGGCCCCGTCATGGACGTTCTCGCCGGTGAAATCATAGGCGTATTCGCCCATGTTGAGCGCGCCGACGAGGATCGCACCCGCGGCCTCTAGGCGCTCGATCAATAACGAATCCTTCGCCGCCGGGGCGTTGTCGCGGTTGATTTTGGAGCCGGCGACCGTCGCCAGCCCCTTCACGTCGAAGAGATTTTTGACCGCGAAGGAAACGCCGGCGAGCGGCGCCGCGCGGTTTGCATCATTTGTGTCGATTGCCTTCGCTTTTTTGCGCGCGCGATCGGCGACGACGGCCGTGAAAGCATTGACCTTGGTGTTGAGCTTTTCGATGCGGACGAGCGATGCCTCGACGGCCGCGAGCGCGCTAGTCTCGCCGCTCTTGACGGCGGCCGCGATCCGCCATGCCGGCGCCCAATCGAGATCGAGAGCCATGCATCACGCCTTAAAGACCGGCGCCGGCTCCGCCTCGTCCGGCAGCGGAAATTCGTCGACGAGGGCCGCATGTTTCAACGTCATTTCGAGATTAGCGCGGATCGTGGCCTTCCATTTGGCCTCGATCGGCAGCGACAGCATGCGCGCCGCCGCCTCGATGAACTGGTCGAGTGTCTCGTCCGGCTTCGCCATCGTTCGCCTCCTACACCGGCGGATGCGGAATCGCCGCGAGCAATTCGCGAGTATAATCCGACTCGGGCGAAAATAGCACCTTGTCGGTCGCTCCCTCCTCCACGATCCGGCCCGCGCGCATCACGATCCCGCGCTCGCACAAGAGCCGCACGACGTTGAGATCGTGCGAGACGAACAGATAGCTCATGATAGAAGACGTGATAATGGATTTTTTCAAGCCCGTCGTAATTACAGGCAAACGCGTCGCGCTGGAGCCACTCTCCTTTCGACATCTCGGCGATTTGACCGCCGCAGGGGCGGATGAGTCTATTTGGCGGTGGCTGCCAAGCGCTCATTATCTTCCGGGCACAATGGCGAAATTTATAGATTCGGCCCTGACGGCTCACACGCAACGATCCGCGCTGCCATTTACGACAATCGATTTAGCGATGAAAAGAGCCGTCGGCTCGACACGTTATCATCACATCGCGACCGAGCATGGAACGTCAACGAGTGGCAGGCGCTGAGTGCGTCGAGGCCAACGCAGCGCTAAAAGCAGGTGCCGGTGCGGCGCCCAGGCTCTCGTTGCATTTCATGCTTGGAAACGAGATCGTCGGCCTTGGTCGGCACATGCAAGAAGCGATTGACTGGCCGGCCGCCGACTTCCGTTTTCACGCCGCCGAGTTCAGGCCGCTCGGAAGCGAGCCGGAACGTCTCTGCCATCGCATTGATCGAAGGCTTGATCACCAAATTGTCGACGGGCTCCGGCACCCGCTCGCCCATGAAGAACACATTTAGGTTTCGGCCACGAAGCGATGCGATATAGTCTTCGGCCGTGACGATGGGCTTGGAGAAGTCTTTCCACAGGGCGTCGACGTCGCTCATAGCTCGTCTCCTCGAGGACAGTTTAGCCTCTGCTCTTTCTCCAAGACATCAAGCACGTTTTTCGCCCGGCAAGGCGTCGCGCAATTTAAAGCGCATAATCTTTCCGGAGCCGGTGCGCGGGATCTGGTCAATGAGATGCACCGCCTGCGGAATCTTATAGGCGGAGAGCTTCGACTTGCAGTGCGCGATAAGCTTTTCTGCATTGAAGTCGAATCCGGGGCGAGCAACCACGAAGATCACCGGGACTTCGCCGAGTTTCTCGTGGGCAATCCCGATCACCGCCGAGTCGAGAACGGACGCGTGCGCATTCACGACTTCTTCGATTTCCGCTGGCGCGATGTTTTGTCCGCCGCGAATGATGAGCTCCTTCAGCCGGCCGGTGATGGTCAGAAATCCGTTAGCATCGCTCTTGGCGAGGTCGCCGGTGTGATACCAGCCGCCTTTCAAGGCGGCCGCGGTTTCGGCAGGTTTGTCGTGATAACCGAGCATGACGTTTGGCCCGCGCACGATGAGTTCCCCTTCCTCGCCGCCCGCGACGTCGAGCCCGGTGCGTGGATCGACGATGCGGACCATCACGCCCGGTATCGGCAATCCGCAGGAACCCAGAATGCGTCCGCCGGCCGACCAATTCATGGTCACCATGGTCGAAGTCTCGGTGATGCCGTAGCCGTCGAGCAAAGGCACGTTCAGCTTGCTCTCGAATTCGCGGTTGAGCGTGGCCGGCATGATCGCGCCCGCCGAGACACAAAGCCGAAGGAACGGAAATTTCACGGGCCCTTCTTTGCCGGCGGCCTCCAGCAAATAATGAAACATCGTGGGAACGCCGGGAAAGAAAGTAACCGGCTCGCTTTTCAAGAGCCGCAGGCAGTCGGCGGTTGAATATTTTTCCAGAATATATTCGCTGGCACCCGTCGCCAGAATGCCAAGAACCGAAAGATTGAGTGCATAGGAGTGGAAGAGCGGAAGCGGGGAGAGCACGTAATCTTTTTCGGAAAGCTGCGCGATCGGCGCCCAACAAGCCGCAACGACCCACAACATGCCGCGAAGCGTAAGGATGACGCCCTTCGCGCGGCCCGTGGTGCCCGAGGTGTAGACGATAAATGCCGGCGCATCGATGGAATCAGGATCGATTGGCAATTGATTCGATTTCTTCTGAAGAAGATCGGCGTAACGCTTACCCTGTCCCGGTACCGAGCCGCGAGCCACCAGGATCGTCGTTTTCAGATCGGGTAAATCGGGTTTTGAAACGGAAAGTTGAGCGGCGCGCTCATCCGTCGTTATCAGCAGACGGCAACGCGCGTCGGTCAGCCGATAAATTGCCTCGGGCTCGGTTGCATCATAGCTGATGGGCACCGCGATGGCGCCGGCGCGGGCGACCGCAAAGCACGCCTCGACCCACGCGACCGAATTCGGCAGCCAGATCGAGACGGCGTCGCCAGGCTTGACGCCGAGCTCGATGAAGTGGCCCGCGAGATTTTTCGTTGCGCGGTCGAGTTCGCCATAGGTCACGCTCCGATGCTGATCGCGATACGCGAGCTTATCCGGCCGCTCCTTCGAGTGGCGCTGCAACAATACGTGAATGGGAACGATCATCTCGGTTCGCAGCATCGCAATTCCCTCAATCTCCCCGTTTTTCGCCCTCGGATTTTATCCGACCATCGCAAAGCCGCCATTGATGCTCAGCACCTGACCGGTGATCCAGCTCGCGTGCTTGGATGCGAGAAACGCCGTCGTGCTCGCGGCATCGGACGGCGTGCCCAGACGGCAGATCGCGTAATTGCGCAGGATCTTTTCGCGATTGGCGTCGAGCCAGGCCTTGTCGCTGTGGCTGGTCTCGATCAAGCCAAGAGCGAGCGCATTTGCGGTCGTGCCGAAGCGGCCGAATTCGCGAGCGAGCGACTTCATCAACGCAATCACGCCGGCTCGTCCCGCGGCCGCTATCGCTAGCCCCGCTTCGCCGACGCGCGAAGAGTCGCCGGCAAAACTGATGATTCTGCCGTGCTTGCTTTTTTCGAGGTGAGGGGCTGCAGCATGACAGCAGTGAATCGCGCCATAGAGGCAAACATCGAGCTGGCGCTTCCAGTTCTCCGGCTTGGTCTCGACAAATCGCTGCCGCTGCACGACGCCGGCATTATTGATGAGAATATCCAATCCGCCGAAGTCCTTGGCGATCTGGTCGGTCATTTTGCGGACTTCGTCGTAGTTGGCAATGTCAGCGCCGTAGGCGATCGCCTTGCCGCCGATCTTCTTGATGTCGCTAACGACCGCTTCGGCTTCTTTCGCGGACTTGCGGTAATTGACGGCGACATGCGCGCCTTCGGCAGCGAGCACCAACGCGATTTCGCGGCCCACGTCGCGCCCCGCGCCGGTAACCAACGCGATTTTTGCCTTGAGGCCCAGATCCATGAGTCATTCCTTTCTTATTTCGTTGACTGTCGAACAGCACGGAAAAGCTGCTCCGGCGTAATCGGAAGCTCGGTAATCTCGATGCCGAGGTGCGACAGGGCGTTCGAAACCGCATTTGCGATTGCCCCGGGCGCGCCGATCGTGCCTCCTTCGCCCATGCCACGGAAGCCGCCCACGGTGGAAGGAGATCGCGTCTCGATATGCGATACCTTCATCGGCGGAATTTCGGCAGCCGATGGCACGAGATAGTCGACAAGGCTTGCGGTCAAAAGCTGCCCTTTGTCGTCATAGATAATTTTTTCCAGGAGAGCAGCACCAATTCCCTGCGCGACACCGCCATGCACCTGCCCGTCGACGATGAGCGGATTGATCATTTTTCCGCAGTCCTCGACCACTTGGTAACGCAGCACTTTTACCCGAAAAGTTTTGGCGTCGATTTCGACGATAGCAACATGCGTCGCCGACGTTGTGGTGCCGAACACCGGATCGTATTGCTTGGTTGCTTCCAAATCTTCGCGGATATCCAACGGCACGCGCCCCATCTCCGAATAGACGGCGCGCGCCAGCTCCTTGAAGGTCATCTTTCTGTCGGTGCCCGTAACGAACACGGTGCCGTGTTCGACCCGGATATCGGCGGGTGCGGCCTCTAGCAGATGAGAGCTCACACGAATTATTTTCTCGCGCACCGCTTTCGCGGCGAGCGTAGCGGCGCCGCCCGCGAGAACCGCGCTCCGGCTTGCATAGGTCCCGGTGCTGTGGGCAACCGCAGCACTATCGCCTTGAATGACACGGACGTCTTCCATGCGGGCACCGAGCTCGTCGGCAACAACTTGCGCCAGCGTCGTTTCCAATCCTTGACCGTGGGAGGCAATTCCGAAAATAGCCGTCACCGAGCCGGTCGAGTCGATTTTCACCGTAGAGAGTTCCGTGCCGGTATTGATCGGCATGCCGGGTGCGGCGGAAATGCGGGAACCAATTCCCGTCAATTCCGCATAGGACGCAAAGCCAACTCCCAGCCACCGGCCCGATGCGCGCGCGCCCGCCTGCTCCTTGAGAAATGCGTCGTAGCCGATCTCTTTGCAGGCGCGCTCGAGACATTCGGTGAAACTCGATTGGTCCCAGACGATGCCGGAGCAAGTTTTGTAGGGAAATTCTTTCGGACCGACGAAATTGCGAAGCCGCAACTCAGCCGGATCCATGTTGAGCCGGCGCGCGCCCATGTCGATCAGGCGTTCGGTCACGAATGTGGAAATCGGGCGGCCGACGCCGCGATAGGGCCCCGTCGGCGATTTTGATGTCGCGACCGCCCGCACCCGGCCGCGATAGTTCGGAATTTTGTATGGACCCGGTAGAAAGCTAATGACCTGCACCGGTTCAAGCGCCGCGGTCCACGGATAGATCGAATATGCACCAACATCGCCGATGACTTCGGCGCGGTATGCGAGAATATTTCCGTCTTTATCGAAGCCCATCTCAGCGTCGAGTATTTCGTCGAAGCCTTGACTGGTCGTCGCAAGATCCTCGAGCCGATCGCTTACAAACTTCACCGGCCGGCCAAATCGCTTGGCGAGCGCGCAAACCACTATTTCTTCCGGATAAAGCGAACTCTTGCCGCCGAAACCTCCGCCGACATCGGGCGCGACGACGCGAAGTTGATGGCTCGAAATATCGAGAATATCGACCAATGCATCCCGAAGAATTCCGGGGACCTGCGTCGACGAGTATAGGGTCAGTGCCTGCCGGCCCGCGTCATATTCCGCGAGATAGGTGCGGTTCTCGATCGCGAGCGGCGTTTTGCGTCCAAAACGGAAGCGCCCCTTCACACGCACGGGTGCGGTCAGTAGTTCGCCATCGGCATCGCCCCGCGCGAATTGGCGCGTCAACAGAACATTGCTGCCGGCCTCCTCATGCAAAAGCGGCGCTCCGGATTTCATCGCCTCTTCCGGGTCGATCACGGTCGGAAGCGAGTCAAACTCGATATCGATAGCCTCCAATGCATCCTCGGCGAGATAACGGCTCTCGGCGAGTACCGCGACGACAGGCTCGCCGACATAGCGCACCTTGTCTTTGGCGAGCGCATGCATTTCGGTGGCGTGATAATCCTTTGAGCGCGAAGTCGCCCGCACGGGCTTCGCCATTAAATTCATGTCGGCCGCGGTGAAGACGCCGAAAACGCCGGGCATCTTGGCGGCCGCGGACGGTTCAATATTCGTTATTCGCGCGTGCGAATGATCGCTGCGGCGGAAGGCGACGTGCAACATTCTCGCGGGTTGACGATCGTCGACAAACGACCCCTGGCCCGTGAGAAGACGCGGGTCCTCGACGCGCTTGATGCGGGCGCCAATCAGCTTGGGTCGGACTTCAACCGACATTTGAATTCCGGTCAGTCATAGGCGTCGGCGCCCTTGCGAAGCGTTTTCCAATGCGCCTCGTCATGCCCGCACAGGATCGTCGCGCCCGCGGCTTCCAACCGGCGAATTTCCGCCAGCGACTTCAAAAAAGGTTCCACCTGCCAGGTGTTGCGAGGGGCATAATCGCGATCGATGCAATCCCGGATGCTCGCGGCATCGGCAGCCAGCAAAAATGAACCGCTGCGCTCCAGCGCCACATGCGCGCCGATCGACCCCGGCGTGTGGCCGGGAAGGGGCAGCAACACGACGCGGTCATCGCCGAACAAGTCGCGCTCATTCTCAATCGTCTCCATGGGCATGGGCTGATCCCAGTCGGCGCGGAAATAGCCCTTGCCTTCACTCGAAGGATCGCGCGCGACTTCCAACTCCTTGGCGTGAACGATGAAGCTCGCTTTCTTGAAAAACTCGTTACAGCCGCAATGGTCCATGTGGAAATGCGAATTCACCACGACGTCGATATCTTCGGGCGTTACGCCGACGCTCTTCAGTCCGCTCAGCACATTGTCGCCGGCCTTGTGAATGGGCGTCATCGCCTTGGCGATTCCGCCCCAGCGGGCCTCTGCATCCGTCTCAACCGATGGATGGCAGCCCGTATCAAAGAGGACGTTGCCCTGTGGATGGCGAATGAGGTAGCAGGCGCAAGGAAATTCACGCAGTTCGTCGCGCGGCGCATCCGGCCAGTAGATGCTGGCCTTCATGCGAAGACGGCCGGCGGAGAGAGCATGCATTTTCATCGAACGGCTTTCCCTGAAACTTCGTCTCGTTCTCTGACCGCGGTTCGAATAGCCGCGACGATGTGCTCATAGCCGGTACAACGGCAGAGATTGCCCGATAGACCGTCGCGAATTTCATCGTCAGTCGCGAGCGGGCGCTTGCGCAAGAGGTCCACTCCGGTCATCAGCATTCCCGGCGTGCAGAATCCGCATTGCAAGGCGTGGTGCTCGCGAAACGATTCCTGCAAAGGATGAAGCTTGTCGACGGTTCCCAAACTTTCGACCGTGTCGATCTCGGCACCGTCAAGCTGAACCGCAAAAAGAAGGCAGGCGCGCATGCTGTGCCCGTTCACGAGAACGGTGCAAGCGCCGCAAATACCGTGTTCGCAGCCAATATGCGTGCCTGTGAGACCGAGCGTCTCTCGGAGAAAATCGGCGAGAAGCAGCCGCGGTTCGACCGCGCGCTCGTAAGCGGTGCCATTCACTTTGATGCGAATTGTGTGGCTTTTATTCATTGTTGTTTCTCGAGCGCACGGTGCTTCGCAGCTTCCAAGGCTCGGCGCGTAAGGGCCTCGACCAGATGCGCGCGGAGATCGCTGCTCGCGCGCAGATCCGAATTCATGGGGGTCGCCTGCGCGGCGGCTTTTGCCGCAGCCGTGATCGTTTTGTCGTCGAGCGAGCTGCTCGTGAGCAATGCCTCAGCGTTAACAGCGCGAACCACGGTCTCGCCCCCGATCACGGCGATGCGGCATTGCGTGCAACGGGCGCCCGACATCGTTAGCGTTGCCGCGGCCGCCGCTACGGCAAAATCGCCGAGGCGCTGGGCAAATTCCTCAAAGCCCCAGCCGGTAAAGAGGGGGAACCCCGGAAACTCAACTTCGCGCAGGATTTCGCTTTCTTCCAAAGCGTTACTGAGAGCGCCGACAAAAAAGTCCTTGGCTTCGATAATGCGCGTGCCCGATGCGCTCGCAGCCGTGAGCCTCGCGTCGAGAAGAATTGCCATGAGCGCGAGCTCGGCCGCGGGGTCCGCGTGCGAAAGGCTTCCCCCTAGGGTGCCGCGATTTCGTATCGCGAGATGAGCAACATGGCGCATCGCTTCGGAAATGACGGGAAATCGCGCCGCAATGACCGGGGATGTCTCCAGGGCGTAGTGACGGGTCAGAGCGCCGATGCGGACGCCGCCATTGTGTTCGGCGATATAGTCGAGATTGGGAATTCGGTTGATATCGACCAGGATCTGCGGCTTCAGCAGGCGAAAATTAAGCATGGGTACGAGGCTTTGACCGCCGGCCAGAATCTTTGCCTCGCCGTTGTAATCAGCCAGAATCTTCGTCGCCTCTTGCAGGCTGGACGGCGCGGCATATTCGAAGGCGGCCGGCTTCATCAGCGCTTCCTATCGGCCCTTGAAGACCGGCGAACGCTTTTCCAGAAATGCGCGCTGGCCCTCGCGATAATCTTCGCTGTCAAAAGCTGTGGTCGCACTTGGCTCGCCGCGTAGTTACTTTCATAAGTAGACCATGTATAAAAACCATGTCAAGGATGGGTTCTCGCCATCGGTGTAATCAGCCGCCGGATCCGAGCCGATCGATTTCATGCCAATTTCAGCGCAGAAAAAGCGTGGATTGACCGCCCGCAAATCTCCCAAAAAGGGAGGTTCGGCCGCGCCTCGAATGAGGGCGAGGGGAGGATACAGACGACCCCGCAAAATTTTCGAGAGAAGTTGCTCGGTCGGGCGCACTGTCGGCATTCTCTGTAACAGCTGGTCGTTCCTGATCTTGCGGGAGTGCTTGTTCGGCGCCCGCCGTTTTCAAACGTTTCAGTCGATTCTCGGGCTGCCGCGCCAAACTTTGGCAATTCGGTTGAAGCAACTGACAAGCCAAGGTTTATTGCGGCAGGCTCAATATTCGGAACGTCCACAGCGCAGCGAGTATCGCCTCACCGAGATGGGGATGGACCTTTATCCCCTGTTTCTTGCGTTGCTGAATTTCGGCGACAAGTGGCTGGCGGGCAAGTCAGGGCCGCCGCTTCAACTGTTTCACAGGAGTTGCGGGCGTGCTTGCACCCCGGTTGTAGCGTGCTCGCATTGCGGCAAAGGCGTCGATGCGGCGCATACGACGTACCGTGACGGTCCGGGGGCCGGAACCTCCCCGCTCAACCGGACAAAAAGGAACCGCCGCCAATCGGAACACACTCTTTTGGAGAAACGGCGTCCCTGTTCGGTTGCCCGCTCGTTAAAAATTATCGGCGACTACTGGAGCTTTATGGTCAACCGCGAGGCTTTTTTTGGCGTTCGCAAGTTCGACGAAATTCAAACCAAACTTGGCATCGCGCCTACGATCTTAACGGACCGCTTGGGCCGCCTCGTTTCCGAAGGCATTTTGGCGAAGAAGAAATATCAGGATTTACCCGAGCGCTTCGAATATCGGCTGACCGCCATGGGTAAGGATTTATATCTGCCGTTGATCGCCATGCTTCGCTGGGGTGACCGCTGGTTGTCGGGGGATGCGCCGCCGCTGATCTTGACGCACACGATTTGCGGTCACGATTTTGATCCGGCGGTCATATGCAACAAATGCGGCAAGCCGGTCGAAGCGCGCGCCATGATCTACGAGCTTCACTACAAAAATCCGATGGCGTGAAAGCCATCGCCGGCGTCATGCCGATTAGTCTCAGCCGGATGTCAGACCGATTTTTCGCAGATCAGCCTCTCCATGCGACCACAGAATGTGATTGACGAACGAGGCGATGCTTTCAAGCGTTTGTTCCGGCTGATCGTGATGCGGGGCGTGTTTCGCATTCGGGATCACAATCGACTCCACCGGACAGTAACATTCGTTTTCCGCCGTGCGGATCTGGGCAAGACTACTGTACGGATCGTCTGCTCCTTTCACAATCAACACAGGAACGCGAATATGATGAAGTTCGTCGGTTATATCGAAAGATTTGAAGCGCGGATCGAGCCACAGGTCTAACCAGCCTCGAAACGTCTTATCGGCATCGTTGTGATGACGCTGAAGGCGCGCGCGAAGACCTTTGGTTTCGAAGTCATTTGCAGTCTGTCGAATGGCCTCGATATTCATGTCTTCGACGAAGAAATGTGGCTCGATCAGAACTAAGCCGCGAACGCGATGGTCTTGAACGCTTCCGCCATAAATTGCGGCGATTGAACCGCCATCACTGTGACCGAGGAGAATTCCTCGCTGGAAGCCGATCTTCGCCAGTATCTGGGGTAATATTTCGGTTGCTTCGCGATGAAGGTAATCGAGCGGGCGCGGAAGCGAAGCGTCGGACGAGCGGCCATATCCAATTCTTGAAAACACGAAGACGCCCGTTCGGGTCGCTTTGGCCAAGCGCTCAGGAAAGTCTTTCCATGTAGAGACCGAACCCAGCCCTTCGTGCATCATGACGATCGTGGGCGCTTCGAAAGGCGGCGGGCCGAACCACGCGGACTCGATCGACAGGCCGTCCAATTCGATGACCATTCGCGTCATGGATTGCTTATTCTCTCGCCCACTTGCGGAACGCCCGATTTGCGCGACAATCAGCCAAACAGCCTATCAGGGCGGAAAACAATGTCGACGGCGTTGCGGATTGCGCATGGAGCTTTCGGCCGTGTCGCTTTGCTCGACATGGACCGCTCGCTTGTTCGCCACGCGCATCCGCATTGCCACGTCCTGATCAAGGCGGAAGGCGCCGATACCCAGTTCGCGGTCGGCGACGAGCTCGTATCCCTGACCGGCCGGCAAGCGGTGCTGATCGATGCCTGGGTACCGCACGCCTATGTGCATGATCAAAGCCATCCGCGAACGGTGATCCTCGCGCTCTATATCGAACCGGATTGGCTGAAGGGATTTCGGCCGAACTGGGCGGCGAGCGGCGCGCCCGGCTTTTTCGAGCGGCCGGCGGGCGAACTCTCGCCCCGCATCCGGCAACTCGCCATGGATCTCGCGGCCGTCATGGTAAGCGATCCGGGTGCGAACTCCGCGCAGGAGCAACTCCTCTCCGATCTGATGGTTTCGGTGATCGAGCGGTTCACGCCCTGGCGCACGATTTCACCGCCGATCCGACCTGCCACTGAGCGCGACCGCTTCGACTGGCGTATCCGCCGCGTCACCGATCGCTTGCGGAAAGGGTCCGGCATTTCGGCCGACATCGAAACGCTCGCACGCGAAGCGGGCCTTTCGCGCGCGCATTTCTACCGGCTGTTTGAGCGCGCCACACACGTCACCCCGCATGTCTATCTCAACGTGCTGCGCATGGAACTTGCCGTGAACGCGATCGTCCATGAGCCGGGGAAACTCCGCGCGGTCAGCGAGCGCCTCGGCTTTTCCGCGCCCGCGCATTTCACCCGCTTTTTCCGCGACCACGCCGGCGTCAAGCCGAGCGAATTCCGCGCGGTCGCGCGTATGGGTTCGCCCACCCCCGCCTGAGCCCCGTTGAAAATGAGACGTTTCGGTAAGTCGCGGGACTTTTCGGCCTCGCCCTCCGCTCCGCACTTGTGAGACTTTATCCCGGCGCCATGCCGAAAGCGCATGCGCCGAGGAAACCAAATGGCGACTGCCGCAACGAATTGGCTCGGCCAATCGATCGAACGGGTCGAGGACGCGGCCCTCCTGACCGGGCGCGGCCGCTTCATCGACGATCTTGGCGTCCGTCCGGGCACGCTATACGCGGCGATTTTGCGCTCGCCCCACGCCCACGCCGCGATACGCGCCATTCGCGCCGATGCGGCGAAGGCGTTGCCGGGGGTTGCCGCGGTCGTGACCGGCGCCGAGGTAAGGGCGCTTTCATCGAGTCTTGCCGTCGGCGTCAAAGCGCCGATCGAGTGCTGGCCGATCGCGGTCGATCGCGTGCGCTATGTCGGCGAGCCGGTCGCCGTCGCCGTCGCCGCTGACCGCTACCTCGCCGAGGACGCGCTCGACCTGATTGAGGTCGATTACGAGCCGCTGCCCGCCGTCATTGATCCGCTTGCAGCGCTCGATCCGGCCTCGCCCATGCTTCATGAAGGGTTGCGCTCGAACATCGCGAGCGACCGCTCGTTCCGTTACGGCGACCCCGAGCGCGCCTTCGCGGAAGCCGCGCGCAAGGTAAGCGTCAGCGTGCGCTATCCGCGCAATTCCTGCACGCCGATCGAAACCTATGGCCTCGTCGCCGAATACGACCCGAGCGAAGACGCCTACGATGTGACCGCCAACTTCATGGGTCCATTCAGCCTGCACCCGGTGATGGCGCGGGCGCTGAAAGTGCCCGGCAACCGACTGCGGCTTCGCACGCCGCCCGACTCCGGCGGAAGCTTTGGCGTCAAGCAAGGGATTTTTCCTTATATCGTATTGATCGGCGTCGCCGCGCGCGCCGCCGGCCGGCCGGTGAAATGGATCGAGGACCGGCTCGAGCATTTGACCGCTTCCGTCTCCGCAACCAATCGCGTCACAAAGCTCGATGCCGCCGTCGACGCCGATGGGCGTATCCGGGCGCTCGCCTACGACCAGATCGAGGACGTTGGCGCGCATATCCGCGCGCCCGAGCCCGCGACGCTCTACCGGATGCACGGCAATCTCACCGGCGCCTACGACATCAAAAATTTGTCGGTGCGGAACCGCGTCGTGCTCACCAACAAGACGCCAACCGGTTTGAACCGCGGCTTCGGCGGGCCGCAGATGTATTACCCGCTCGAGCGCCTGGTGCAGCGGATCGCGATCGAGCTTTCGCTCGACCCGGTCGAGGTCATCCGCCGCAATCTCGTTCCCGCCGAGGCTTTTCCGTTCGAGACCGCGAGCGGCGGCCTTCTCGACTCCGGCGATTACGCGCGCGCCATCGAAGGTGCCGTCGTCGACGGCGGTCTCGCCGAACTTCGCGCTCGTCGCGATGAGGCGCGGCGGCAAGGCCGCCTCTACGGCATTGGCTTTGCGACGGTCGTGGAGCCCAGCGTTTCCAACATGGGCTACATCACGACGGTTCTCTCGCCCGAGGAGCGCCGCCGCGCCGGGCCCAAGAACGGCGCGCAGGCGACCGCGACCATCGCGCTCGATCCGGGTGGTGCCGTCAGCGTGCATGTCGCCTCGGTGCCGCAGGGGCAGGGGCACCGCACGGTGGCGGCGCAGATCGTCGCCGACGCGCTCGGCCTCGATCCCAAGAACATCCGCGTCATCGCCGATTTCGACAGCGCGCGCGACGCCTGGTCCATCGCCTCGGGCAATTATTCGAGCCGGTTCGCCGCCGCCGTCGGCGGCGCGGTGCATCTTGCGGCCATCCGCCTGAAGACGCGGCTTGCCCGCGTCGCGGCGACGCAGCTCAACGTGCAGCCCGGAGAGATTGAATTTGCCAGTGGCCGGGTGCGGGCGCGCGGCAATCCGGATAACGCGCTACCTTTTAACCGCGTCGCCGCGACCAGCCACTGGTCACCCGGCAGCGTGCCTGACGACGCGCAGGCGCTCCGTGAGACGGTGTTCTGGACAGCGCCAGAGTTGACGCCGCCGACGGACGCCGACGAGATCAACTCCTCACTCTGCCACGGCTTTATCTTCGATTTCTGCGGCGTTGAGATCGACCGCGTCACCGCGGCCGTCCGCGTCGACAAATACGTGACGATGCATGACTGCGGCCGCGTGCTGCATCCCGCCATGGTGGCGGGGCAGATCACCGGCGGCTTCGCCCAGGCACTGGGTGCGGCGCTCTATGAAGAATATGCCTATTCGCCCGACGGCAATTTTCTCGCCGGAACCTTCGCCGACTATTTGCTTCCGACCACCAACGAGGTGCCGACGCCGCTCCTCCTGCGCATCGAGACGCCTTCGCCATTCACGCCGCTTGGCGCCAAGGGCGTCGGCGAGGGCAATTGCATGAGTACACCCGTTTGCATCGCGAATGCGGTCGCCGATGCGCTTGGCGCCAACGCGCTCGATCTACCGCTCACGCCGTCGAAGCTCGCGGCTTTCGTGCACGGCAAGGAGAAGGATCGGCCGTCCTCGGCCGGCACGCAAGCGGCGAAGGGAGCGCGCGCGTTGCATGGCGAGGGCGAGACGAAAGTTTCTGCGTCGCCCGAACAGGTGTGGGCGATGCTCCTCGATGTCGACACGCTGGCGACAATCATTCCTGGCGCGCATGCGGTCGAAAAAGTCTCCGATAAGAAATTTCGCGCTGATGTCACGATCGGCGTTGGCCCGGTGAAAGGCCGTTATCGAGCCGAAATCAAACTTTCCGATCTCGATCCGCCGCGCGCGGTTAGCCTCTCGGGCTCCGCAACCGGAGCACTCGGCTTCGGTAGTGGCAAGGGTCGTATAACGCTTTCGCCCGAAGGCAGCGGCACGCGTATCTCCTATGGCTACGACGCTGAAATCGGCGGAAAGATAGCGGCGATCGGCGGCCGGCTGCTCGACGGGGCGGCGCGGATGATCATTCGCCAATTCTTTGCGGCTCTTGCGCGCCGCGCTGGCCGTGCCGCTCAATCCGGATTTTTCGCGCGGATCCGCCTCTTGTTCAGGAGGCGGCCGTGAAGCCCGCGCGCTTCGATTATGTGCGCGCCGATACGCTCGCCGAGGCGCACGCGGTACTCGCGGCCGAGGGCGAGAACGCGCGTGTGATCGCGGGCGGGCAGACGCTGGTGCCGATGCTGTCGATGCGGCTTGCGCGGCCGAAAGTCGTGATCGACATCATGCACATCGCGCCGCTCGCGAAGATCGCGGAGGAAAAGGACGCGATCCGCGTTGGCGCGGCGGTGCGCCAGGCCGAATTGCTCGAATGGCCAGCGCTCGCCGAGCGTCAGCCGCTGATGGCGATGGCACTACCCTGGGTCGGGCATGCGCAGACGCGGAGTCGCGGCACCGTCTGCGGCTCGGTGGCGCATGCCGACCCGAGCGCGGAAATTCCGCTTGTGCTTCTGGCGCTCAAAGGCGAGATCGAGCTTTCCAGCCGCCGCCACAAGCGCCGCGTCGCGGCGGAGGAATTCTTCACGGGACTGATGTCGACCGCTTGTGCCGAAAACGAATTGATCGACTCGATCCTCATTCCGAGTCGGCGAGTGGGCGAGGGCTTCGCCTTCCGCGAATTCGGCCGCCGTCACGGCGACTTCGCCATCGTCGCCTGCGCCGCGGTGGCGAAGGGAAATAGCGTTCGGCTTGGAGTCGGCGGCGTCGCCGATCGTCCGGTCGCACGCGACCTTTTGGATCTCGACGGTTCCGCGCTCGACGACGCGCTCGACACGCTTGCTTGGGACTTGGAGGCGCGCGACGATTTGCACGCGAGCGCGAGCTACCGCCGCGCTCTCGTACGCAGACTTGGCAAGGAAACGATCGAGGAGGCGCGCCGATGCCGCGCCTGAGCGCCGACGCGCGCCACCGCATTCGCGCCAGGATCAACGGCCGCGCGATCGAGGCCGAGGCGGAGCCCCGCATGTTGCTCACCGATTTTCTGCGCCACGTGCTTGGTTTGACCGGTACCCATATCGGCTGCGAGCACGGCGTGTGCGGCGCCTGCACCGTCGAGATCGACGGACGGCTCGCGCGCGCGTGTCTCACGCTCGCGCCGCAGATCGAGGGCTCTGAAATTCGCACCGTCGAGGGCCTGGCGCCTTCGCCCGATCGTCTCTCGGTCTTGCAGGAAGCGTTCCGCCGTCATCACGCGCTGCAATGCGGCTTCTGCACCGCCGGCATTCTTGTTTCGCTCGATCACTATCTCGCGCGCACCCCTGATCCCAGCGAAAGCGAGATCCGTGAATTTCTCGGCGGCCATCTTTGTCGCTGCACCGGCTACGTGCCGATCGTCGCGGCGGCACTCAATGCCGCGAAGAAACTGCGCGAGGCCAAACCTCATGCTTGATCTCGGCACGAGCTTTCTCGCGAGCGTTGCACGCGATCCCCAGGCGCTTGCGATCGTCGATGGCCCCGTGCGGATGAATTACGCCGAATGGTATCGGAAGATTTCCTCCCTCATCGCGGGCTTCGACGAAATGGGGCTGATACCGGGGGACCACCTTGTCACCGTGCTGCAGAACCGCTGGGAGGCGGCGACCATCCATTGGGCGTGCCAATTCGCCGGCATCGTGATCACGCCGGTGAATTGGCGAGCGAAAGGCGACGAGCTCGATTTCTGCGTCGAGGACTCGGAGGCGAAAGCGATCGTCTACGAGGAGATCTCTGCCGAAGCCGTCGCCGCCTCGAAGGAAGCCGGGAAACGGCCGCGTGTCGCGATCGGCTTCAATTCCTCGCGCGATACCGCGTTTGAACAGCTCTTGCGTGCCCGCGCGTCGGACGCCCACCCGCGCGTCGGCGCCGATTCCTGGTCGCTCATGCTCTACACTTCGGGCACGACCGCGAAACCCAAGGGCGTGCCGCGCCGCCAGCGCGCCGAGCGCGCATCCGCGCTTGCCCATGTCGCGCAAAATCTTTACCGCCAACACGAGCGCACGCTCGGAGCGATGCCGCTCTATCACACCATGGGCGTGCGCTCGCTGCTCGCCATGTCGCTGATCGGCGGTGTCTTTGTTTGCCTGCCGCGCTTCGACGCCGCGCGCGCGCTCGAGCTGATCGCGGCGGAGAAGATAGAAAACCTCTATCTCGTACCGACGCTCTATCACGATCTTTTGCATCATGAGCGCTTCGCGAAGACGGATGTGAGTTCGGTGAAAAAGCTCGGCTTCGCCGGCGCCCCGATGACCGACGGGCTTCTGAAGGAATTGCAGGCGGCGTTCAAACCGGATCTATTCGTCAATCACTACGGCTCGTCGGAAATCTACACCTTCACCATCGACCAGAACGCGCCGGGCAAGCCCGGCTCCGCCGGCCGTGCCGGTCTCAATCAGTTGATCCGCGTGACGAAGCTCGGCGCGCGCTCGCCCGAGGAGCTTGCCGCCGTCGGCGAGGAGGGCGAGATCATCGCGCATCTTGCCAGCGACGAGGCGTTCGAGGGCTATTGGCGGCGGCCCGAGGCGAATGCCAAGGCGCTCCGGCAAGGATGGTACTTCACCGGCGACACCGGCTACTTCGACCAAGATGGCGACTTGTTCGTCACCGGCCGCGTCGACGACATGATCATCACAGGCGGCGAGAACGTGTCGCCGGTCGAGATCGAAAGCTGCATCTCATTGCATCCCGCCGTGTCCGAGGTGGCGGTCGTCGGCCTTCCCGACGAGCGCTGGGGCAAGGTCGTCGCCGCCTTTATCAGGCGGAGCGAGGAGGTTTCGCCCGAACAACTCGATCAGTTCTGCCGCAACTCTGGTCTCGCCAATTTCAAGCGCCCGCGCCGCTACGTGTTCGTCGAGGCGATTCCGAAATCGCCCGTCGGCAAGCTTCTGCGCCGCATGCTCGTCGCCGGCGAATATGAAGCCGAGCGCGGCACAAAAAATTCGCAACAACAAGGAACCGCCGCATGATCATGACCTTCACCGATCCGCGGCTCGCAAAACTCGACGGCTTCCGCGTCGAAATAGACCCCGCCCGCGAGCGTGCCGATGTCATCCTCGACCGGCCGCCGTTCAACATCATCGAAATGCCGCAACGCGACCAGCTCCGTCTCGTGTTCGAGGCGCTCGATGAGGACACGCGCATGCGCGTGATCGTGCTGCGTTCGGTCGGCGAGCATTTTTCCAGCGGCGGCAACATCAGGGGCTTCCTGGAAGCCTCGCCCGAACACGTCTCCAAGCTCGCCTGGAACATTGCCGCGCCCGCCCGCTGCACGAAGCCGGTGATTGCCGCCAACCGCGGCTATTGCTTCGGCGTCGGCTTTGAGATTTCGCTCGCCTGCGATTTCCGCGTGATCTCCGAGACCGGCCAGTACGCTTTGCCGGAACAGCGGCTCGGCCAGATTCCGGGCTCCGGCGGCTCGGCGCGGCTGCAGAAGATGGTCGGGATCACGCGCACCAAGGATATCGTGATGCGCTCGAAGCGCATCCCCGCGAAACAGGCATTGGAGTGGGGCATCGTCACCGAATGCGTACCCGACGCCAAGCTTGAAGCGGCGACCGATGCGCTTGCCGACGAGCTAAGAGCGTTTTCTCCGCTCGCTCAGCGCACGGCGAAGAAACTTCTCAACGACACGGAAGACTCGACGCTCTCGATCGCGATCGAGCTCGAAGGTCATGGCTACAGCCGGCTCCGCCAATCCGACGACTTCCGTGAAGGCGTCGAGGCATTTCACGCCAAGCGGCCGGCGAAATTCAAGGGAAGCTAAGGAACTTGCTGCGCCCGCGTCCTTGCTGGAGTTCGCGCCCTGGCGCACAATCCCGTTTCTCCCATGCCATAGAGCAGGGATCATCCAATGGATGTCGTTGATTCCAAGCGCCTTACCCACGCCGGCGCGAAGAAGATGATGGCGACGGCGATCGCCAAAGCAGAGGAAGCCGGCATCGCCATTTCCGCGGCCATCGCCGACGCTGGCGGCCACCTGATCCAGCTTGAGCGTATGGATGGCGGGCGGTTTCACACGCTTCATTCTTGCACCACCAAGGCTGTCTGCGCTGCTTCCAATAAACGCGCGACGTCGCCGCGCGGCGCACAGGGGCAAGCGCTCGACGTCGCGCATGCGCTGGGTCTGGCACTTGCGGCCGGCCCCGAACGCTGGACCGCCATGGAAGGAGGCTATCCGATCATCTTCAAGGGCGAATGCATCGGCGGCATCGGCGTCAGCGGCGGCGATTGGGCGACCGACGAGAAGATCGCGCAGGCGGCGGTCGAATCGATCGGCGCGAGCTGGAAATGAACTGATCCCGCAAACGGGCAAAGCGAAAAAGGCTGAAACAGCCCCAAGGGAGGAAAAATGTCTGGCGCGCTGTTACGGGTCGCTTGCATCGGCATGGGCTGGTGGTCGGATGTGCTCGCCGACGCGATCAAGCGTTCCGGCAAGCTGAAAATAATGTCCTGCTTCTCGCGCTCGGACGAGAAGCGGCAAAAGTTCACGGCGAAGTACGGCGGACGCGCATCTCCATCGTTCGAGGCGATCCTTGCCGATCCCGAAATCGAGGCGATCATCAACACAACGCCGAAGCCGCTCGGCGTGCGGCCGACATTTTTGCCCGCGGCCGATTTTGGCCGATTGATCGCGAAGGAAGATGCCGAGCTTGCGGGCATCATGGCAATCATCGGGCTGAAAAAGCAGCCCTGAGATAAATCGAGATCGTCTCCGGCATTTCTGTCATTCCTCGCTTGTGAAAAACGCAACCGCCAAAGCAGCCGTTTAACTCCGCGCGGCGCGCCGCCTCAGCGGTGCTGAAACACAAGCGTCTCCATGTTTTTCTTAACGTCGCGGAACGCTTCGTCCGAAACGCTGAGCGAGCCGCGGAACGGATAATCGAGCGCGACGATCAAAACTATCACGACGGCCAAGGAAGCCGCCAGTATCGCGGTGATCACGACATGCATTTTGAAGTTCGGCGGCCCGAATAAATAGGTGCAGCCGACGGTGAGCATCGCGCCGAACGCGATGATCCACCATATCACCGGGGTGACATGCTCTTTTGCCGCCAACAATCGGCCTCGCCGCGCGTCATACAGGCTGTTGAGGCTGCGCAATAATTGACCCTGAAGAACAGCCTCGCCCGCATTGGCCGGCCGGAAATGCGCGATGTCGAAATGAACGTCGGCAAGAAGCTCCCAGCCTTTTTGCCAAGACGCTTCTTCAAGCCGCCCCGCCTGCTGCGCCGGCCATTCCTGCCCGATCACGACATCGATGTATTGATCCAGATGTCCGCGCAGTTGCCGCGCGAGATTGTCCGGCAAGCCGATGGTGTTCCGAAAAACGTCGCCGACATAATTTGCTTCGCTTGCCACGACGTTGTCGCCCTTCCGGAAGGTCTCCCAGGTGGCGACCGCGATGAACGCCAGCAAAACCGCGTACACGACGCCGACGACGGCGATGGTGAAGCCGACGATATCGTTGTGCGGCCGGCGAAGCCTGACGGGAACAAGGCGTTGGACAATCGCGAGGCCAATGCAAGAGAGGAGAACGAACAGGCCGACGATTACGCTGCCCACGATCCAGGTCGGGTGATTGTAAATCCAGTTTGCGAGCATGGGGCGCCTATCTCCAATTTTCCGGCTATATGTTCATCATCCGGTGGGGCCAAAACGTTCTGTCTTGATAAGACCCCGCTCATGGCCGAGTTCCAGCAAGGACAGCGCGACCGTTTCGACGAGACGGGTCGGCCCGCAGACGAAAATTTTCGGATGAAGCTTCGCCCCGAATCCGAAATCTGCGAGCATGTCACGGTCGATCCTTCGCGCGCCGCCGCTCCAGCCCACGGGCTGCGTCCGCGTGAGCGTGTGCACGACCTCGAGCTCCCGGTCGCGCGCGGCGAATTGATCGAGTTCTTCGCGATAGATGATGTCCTCGAAAGTTCGCGATGAATAAAGCAGAAGCGCCGGAATCGTGCTTTTCGCCGCGGCCCGGTGCCGCAACATCGCCATCAATGGAACGATGCCCGAGCCGCCGGCGATCAAAAAAAGCGGGCCGCCCACTGCCGATGTCCAGGCAAAAAATCCGCCGATCGGGCCGCGTAATCCGAATCGATCGCCGGGCCGCACTTCCGCCGTGAGATAAGGCGAAATCTCGCCATCCTGGATACGCTCGACGGTCAACATTAGTTGCGGAGCCTCCGGCGCCGACGCGATCGAATAGCTGCGCTGCGCTTGATAGCCGTCGTCGGCGGTAAGCCTGACATCGATACGCTGGCCCGGAAGATGTCCCGGCCAATCGGGAACGGCGAGAACGAGGCTTCTCACGCGCGGCGTCTCTTCGATGATTTCCTTCACCTCGGCGGTTCGCCACAAAAGACGCCTTTGCTTGGAGGGCGCGACATCAATCTCCGGCATAGCGTTGTTCCCGCCACGGATCGCCATAGATGTGATAGCCGAGCGCTTCCCAGAAGCCGGGCTCGTCCCCCTCGCGGAATTGAATGCCGCGCACCCATTTCGCGCTTTTCCAGAAATAGAGATGCGGCACCAAGAGCCGGGCCGGACCGCCGTGCTCGGGCTCGAGCGGCTGGCCTTCGTAGCGCGTCGCGATCATCGCCTTGCCTTCGATCAGGTCTTCGACCGGAAGGTTCGTGGTATAGCCGCCATCACATTCGGCGAGAACGTAGGGCGCCGGCGGCTCGGAAAGGCCGCACGCCGCGAGCAGATCGTCGATCGTGACGCCCTGCCAATTCGTGCCGAGCTTCGACCAGGTGGTCACGCAATGAATATCGGTCTTGATTTTGGTTTGCGGCAAAGCTTCGAACTCGGCCCAGCTCCACTCTTTTAACAGCTTGCCGCCGGCCTCCAAGGTAAAACTCCAGACTTCGAGCTTGGTCTGCGGCGTCGGCCCGGCCGAAAGCACGGGAAAATCGGAGACGAGATGCTGGCCCGGCGGCACGCGATTGGTGGGACCCTCGGGCTTTTTGCGTCCGTGAAAGCCGCGCGAAATGGGGGGCTCGCTCATGTCGCAGTCCTCAGATCAATAGAAGCGGGGGATGGGGCCGTTATGCGGCGTCATTCGGTTCGTCAGATCCAGCATTACCTCGTCGACATAACACCAACCCCATCCTTCCGGCGGATCGTAACCCTCGATGATCGGATGCTTGGTCGCATGAAAATGCTGGGTGGCGTGATGATTGGGGGAATCGTCGCAGCATCCAACATGGCCGCAGGTTCGGCAAATGCGCAGATGCACCCAGACATCGCCGGTTTTCAGGCACTCTTCACAGCCGAGCGCGCTCGGCGTGACGTCGCGAATGTCTTTCAGGTGCGTGCAATGGTCTGACATTCGCGGCTCCTCCGTATCAAAGCGTTGGCGCGGGAGCGAGGTAGCGGTGCAAAGCCTGGACGACTTGCGCGCCTTCGCCGATGGCGCCGCCCACTCGTTTCACCGATCCCGAGCGCACGTCGCCGACGGCGAATACCCCGGGCACGCTCGACTCCAGCGCGCTTCCGTTTGCGGGAAGGTTTCCCGCGCGCCGCGCGCCTGTAATCACAAAGCCATCCTTGTCGACCTCGACGCCGCAACCGGCGAGCCACGACGTGGCGGGGTCCGCGCCGACGAACAGAAAGACGTTGCGGATGGTGGCTTCGGCTTCCGCGCCGGTAGCACGGTTCCGCCAGCGCACGCGCTCGATGCCCGTTTCGCGCTTGCCCGCGAGCGCAATGATTTCCGTTTGCGTCGCCAGTTCGATGTTGGGCGTGGCTTCGATCCGGTCGATGAGATAGCGCGACATGCTGTCGGCAAGGCCCTTCCCGCGAACCATCATGCGCACTTTTCGGGCGTGCGCGGATAAAAATACGGCCGCCTGGCCCGCCGAATTTCCTCCGCCGACGAGGATTACTTCTTCGCCGGCGCAAAGGCGCGCCTCGATGGGCGAAGCCCAATACCAAACGCCATGTCCCTCGAAGGTTTGCAGATTCTCGATCGCCGGCCGCCGATAGCGCGCACCGCTCGCGATCACCACGGAACGCGCATGGATTCTCTCTCCGCCATCGACTTCCAGCGCAAACGAGCCGTCGGCGCGGGTGCAGTCGAGCGATTTGACCTCCATGGGAATCATGATTTCCGCGCCGAATTTCTGCGCCTGAACGAAGGCGCGTCCAGCAAGCGCCTGGCCGGATATGCCGGTTGGAAATCCGAGATAGTTCTCGATACGGGCGCTGGCACCCGCCTGCCCGCCATAGGCGCGCGAATCGAACACGATGACGGAGAGTCCTTCGGAAGCGGCATAGACCGCGGTCGCGAGGGCCGCCGGACCGCAGCCGACGACCGCGACATCGTAGATCGTCTGGCGCTCCGGAATACGGATCATACCGAGCGTGCGGGCAAGCGCGGTCTCGCTCGGATTGCGCAGCACCGTGCCGTCGACCGAAATCACCAGCGGAAGATCGTTCGCGGCGGGCGCGTAGCAGGCGATGAGATTCGCGGCCTCCGGGTCGGATGCCGGATCGATCAAATGATGCGGATTTCCGTTGCGGGTGAGAAAACCCTGCAGGCGGACGACGTCGGCCGAATTCGGCGAGCCGATCAGCGTCGGGCCTCCGACGCCGCTCTTTATCAGACTGACACGGCGAAGGATCAGCGCGCGCGTAATGCGTTCGCCCAATTCGGCTTCGGCAACCAACAATCGACGGAGCTCATCCGGCGGAATCAGCAGCGTTTCGACTTCGTCCTCGGCTTTGCCGTCGACCTGCGACACCCGCCCGGAAAGCTGGCCGACCTCCCCGAGAAATTGTCCAAGGCCATACTCCACGATAGGGACGACATGCCCCAGACCGTCGCGCTGAGTGACCGCGACATGACCGGAAAGGAGCACGAACATGCCGGGACCCGGCTTGCCGGTCTCGACCAAATACTCGCCGGCGGCATAGCGGCGGATCGCGCCGAAGGGCCGAAGGCGATCGATTTCCGCCGGTGTCAGCGTCGGAAAAGTTTGCTCGAAGCGCGCGATCGATGTCGAAGCCGGAGCGGCCACGGTCGTATCCTGCTTGCCCGACGAATCCTGCGCCAGCTACTCTCAATGCGGCACTTTACCGATTGTAGCGCGGATCAACTTTCCAGCAATGCCGCGATGCCGAAGCGGCTGTCGGCTAAATGCCGACAACCGCGCGGCCGGCACCCGAGATAGTGGCAAGTTCCTCGACGGCCTGACTCGAAAGCCCCGGCAGCAGTAGGCCGAAAGGCCGTGAATGCGCGTTTTAGCAGCGGCAGGATTAGGCTTTCGAGAGAAACAGCATCACATGCCGCTGATGTCGGTGGCGATGACGGGACCGAAAAGCTCGCCATACTCGCCGTTGAAGCGCGACATCTGCATCTGCTTGATCGGATAATAGTCGCTCGGGCCGGTATTGATTTTGATCCCCGGCAGCAGCATCCCGAGTTCCAGATCCTTGAGGTTCGCCGCCTGCTTCATTACGTTTTCGCGCGTGAGATCATCGCCGCACTGCTTCAGGACCTGGACCATCGTTTGCGCGGTGAGATAGCCATAAACGGTGAACGTGGTCGTCTTGTCGCCGTCCGGATAATATTTATCCATGAACGCCGCCCACTCCTTGATCGCGGGATCGCCCTTCCATTTCGGATCGGTTGGATCCTTCAGATAGCCGCTGGACAGGATACCTTTTGAGTTCTCGAGTCCGGCGGGTCTGAGGACGGAGCCAACGGAGGCCGAGATGCTGGCGAGGAGGTGCACCGGTTTCCAACCGAGTTCCGCCACCTTCTTGATCGCTTGCGCCGCGAATTTCGGCGAGGACTCGTTAAAGAAGATGTCGGCGCCCGAAGCTTTCAGCGTAATGATTTGGGAATCGACCGTCGGATCGGTCGGCTCATAGGGAGTTTCGGCGACGACTTGTATTTTTCCCTCGAGGCCGTCCTTCAGGCCCTTGATGTAGTCCCGGCCTGAATCGTCGTTCTGATAAAGGATGGCGATCTTGCCGTCCGGGTGGTTCTGCAGAAGATACTTGGCGTAGATACGTCCTTCGATTTGGTAAGTCGGCTGCCATCCCATCGTCCACGGAAAGTTCTTCGCGTCGCCAAACTTGGTCGCTCCGGTGGCGACAAATAGCTGCGGTACCTTGTTTGCGTTCAAGTATTTCTGGATTGCATTATTCGTCGGGGTCCCGAGGCTTTGGAAAATCAGCAACACCTCGTCGCTTTCGACCAGCTTGCGGGCTTGCTCGACGGTTTTCGGCGGACTGAAGCCGTCATCGTAGGAAATGAAATTGATTTTACGACCCTGGATGCCGCCTTCCGCGTTGATCTTGTTGAAATAGGCGGCGATCGTCTTGCCGATCGTAGCGTAGGCCGAAAGCGGTCCGCTATACGGCATGATGTTGCCAATTTTGATTTCGGTGTCGCTGGCGCCGATGTCGTATTTTTTCTGCGCCGCGGCAGGCGTCGCGCAAATCGCCACAGCCGCCGACAAAAGCATCCATTGGGCAGAGCGCTTTACAAGCATGACTTCCTCCCTCGGCTGGCATGATTATTTTCGATTTTGCAAACAGTCTGTCATTGCCAGGACAGGAGGTCCAGGTACGGCGCGCCGATATGAAAACCAGATATTGAAGTCGATGGATGTCGATCGCGGTTCAGAGTTCCGCTGAGACAGAAAATTTCCTAGTTTCGCGTGACGGAATAGTCATCCCAGGCAACGCGCCGGGTTTGCCAGCGATAGTCGAAGGTAAAGCCGGGCCAGATCGATACGTTTTGGCCTTTCTCGTCTTGATACCAGCTTCGGCAACCGCCTGACTGCCAAACCGTCGGCTTCAGCTGCTCTTGGATCTTCCGGTAAAAGTTCGTCTGGGCGGCGGGTTTGACGTCGATCGTTTTCAAATGCTTTCGCCGCATGAAGCCGAGACAACGCATGATGTATTTGACCTGCGCCTCGATCATGATGACCACCGAGTTGTGGCCGAGGCCGGTATTGGGGCCGAGCAGCATGAAGAAATTCGGGAACCCGCTGACGCAAATGCCGTAATAGCTCGGAACATCCGTTTGCCAGGTTGCGCTCAAACCGACACCGTTCCGCCCCGTGACCGAAAGCCTTTTGAGCGAACCGGACACATCAAAGCCGGTGCCGAAAATGATGACATCGACTCGTCTGCGATTTTTACCGCTAACGATCTCGTCTCCAGAAATCCCGCTAATGCTTTCGGTGACGAGTTCCACATTCGGCCGCGCGAGCGTGGGGTAGTAGTCGCTCGATATTAAAATGCGCTTGCAGCCCATGCGATAATGCGGCTTCAATTTTGCGCGCAGGGACCGCTCGCTTACTTGTCTCGCCAGATGGCGGCGAGAAATTCCTTCGGCGGTCTTCAGCAGTTTCTGGTTGCCGTTGAGGGCGAGCGCTCTCAATTCGTAATACCAGTAGAGCCAGAAACGAAATGCATGCCGATAGCCGGGTAGAAACCGAAACAGAAGCGTCTCCCAGCGGCCGATCGAACGATCGAGCTTCGGCATGACCCAGGGCGGCGTGCGTTGGAAAACGTATAGTTTCTCGGTTTTCGGCGCGATCTCGGGAATAAATTGAACGGCACTCGCGCCGGTGCCGATGACCGCGATCCGCTTGCCGCTTAAATCAAGATTGGCCGGCCAGTCCGCCGAGTGAAACGCGCGGCCCGCGAAGGTTTCGATCCCGGCTATTTTCGGATAGGCCGGCACATGCAGCGCTCCGATCGCAGAAACAAAAATGCGAGCGGTGATCGCTCCGACACTGGTGGCGACGTGCCAAAGCGCATCCGCCTCATCCCATCTGGCGCTCTGCATCTCGGTGTTGAAACGAATTTTGCATCGAAGCTCGTATTGGTCGGCGATATCGCCGAGGTAGTTCCATAATTCCGGCTGAGACGGATACAGGCGGCTCCAGTTATTTCGCGGCGCGAAGGAGAGCGAGTAGAGATGGGAAGGAATGTCGCAGGCGCAGCCGGGATAGCGATTATCGCGCCAGGTGCCGCCGAGGTCGGCCCCCTTCTCGATGATCAGAAATGAATCTTGACGGGATTGCCGGAGGCGAACGGCAAGGCACAGGCCGCTGAATCCGCTGCCGACGATCAAAACATCGACATGACGCGGAACGGCGTCATTCTGCGGTTCGAATGCATTCGATTGCGTCATGTTAAATCCAACATGCGGGCGATTATGCGATCGATGACGGATTATGAAACGCTTGTAAGGTTCGGCTTCATGGTAGCGCCATAATCCACGGCTTTAAGTTGGCCGCGATCTTACGCGACTGGGCGCGCGATGCCAGCGCCGCCACCGGTAAAAATCATGTCTTCTCGCGGAAATGAAAGGATCAGGTGATGAGCTTCCGTGTCGGGCAGCAGGTCGTGTGCGTGAATGATAAGTTCTCCGATGACAAATACTGGCGCCGGACGGTGCGAGAGTTCCCGAAGTTGCGTTCGGTTTATACCATCCGGGAGATTCGCGACGCGGGCGACCTGGTCGGCCTTTGCTTCTATGAAATAAAGAATTCGATCGCCCTATTTTCCGGCGGCTACTTTGAGCCGGCGTTCAACGTCAAAAACTTTCGACCTGTTAAGAAGACCAGCATCGAGATCTTCGAAAAGATGCTGGTGCCGGCGGATTTGCTCGAGATCGTTTGAAAATAGGTTCTGCATTGGGGAGTGCGGATTATCATTCAGTCCATAGCGATGCTTCGAGCGGTACAGTTTGCAAAATATAAAGCTAGATTGAACGCGGGCTTTCCTGCAACAATCGTCCGATGAAAGATTACGCCTCCTACAGCTACTGGCTCGAAACCTGCGGCGACGATCTTGTGCCGCGGCTTGCTTTGAGCGGGTCCGTGGACGTTGATGTGGCAATTCTCGGCGCCGGCTATTCGGGCTTGTGGACCTCGTACTATCTCTTGCAGCGGCAACCGTCCTTGAAGATCGCGATCATCGAGAAGGACATCGCAGGCTTCGGCGCCTCGGGGCGGAACGGCTCCTGGTGCACGGCCCACTTTCCCGCGAGCCTGGGATCGATTGCAAACCACTATGGGCGTGAGCAGGCGATCGCACTCTACCGCGCCATGGCCGGGTCGGTCGAAGAGGTCGCGCGGGTCGCGGCGGCGGAAGGAATCGATATCCATTTTATCAAAGGCGGCGGCATGTCGGTCGCGCGCGGGCCGCAGCAATTTCCGGCGGTGCGTGAGGCGCATGCCGAATTCGAAGCGCTCGGGCTCGGCGACCGCGTTCAATTGCTGGACAAGGCGGAGACCGATGCGCGGGTGAAGATCGAAGGCGTGCTGGGCGCGATCTATTACAAGGATGCGGCGAACATTCATCCGGGCCGGCTCGTGCGCGGCCTCGCGCGCGCCGTCGAGCGGCGCGGGGGCACGATCTACGAGCAGACGGAAGTAACTGATTTCATCACGGGCGCCCGCCCGGTTTTACGCACTACGCGCGGCGATGTCCGGGCGAAGACGATCGTGCTCTGCGGCGAAGCCTATCTCACGCAATTGAGACAACTGCACCGGCAATTGATCCCGGTCTATTCGCTGATGACGCTGACGGAGCCGTTGTCCGTGACCGATTGGGCCGAGATCGGCTGGAGAAACCGCGAGTGCGTCGACTCGTGCCGCCTCACCATCGAGTACATGGCGAAGACCGCCGACGGGCGCATTCTTTTCGGCGGGCGCGGCGCGCCCTATCATTTCGCCTCGAAAATCGATGACGAATACGACCGGCACGGGCCGACAATCCGCATGTTTCAGGACAATGTGCGGAAATGGTTTCCGCGCCTGAAGGACGTGCGCTTTACCCACGCCTGGGGCGGCCCGCTCGGTTGCTCGCGCGATTTCATGCCGACCATGATGTACGACCCGGCACTTGGGCTCGCGAGCGCGCGCGGCTATGTCGGCAATGGGGTGGCGACGACAAACCTGTCCGGCCGCGTGCTCGCCGATCTCATCACCGGTGTGAAATCCGAGCTCACGGCGTTGCCTTGCGTCAACCACCGCTCGCAGAATTGGGAGCCGGAGCCGTTTCGCTACCTCGGCGTCCATTATATCCAGCAGGCCTATTGGCGGATCGATCAAAAAGCGGAGCGGACGGGTGTGGCGCCGAGCGGGAAGACGCTGGCCGAGCGGTTGACGCGGCACTGATAACGCCGGCCGCAAGATTGCGTGTTCGCGCGTGGGCGTCCTTGACACGCTGTATGATCAAAGGCTCGATGGCGCAAAGAAATTCTGCCGGCGAGGGGGAGTTGAAAATGGTCCGACCGATCCTGATCAACGGAAAATTCGTCGAGGCGAAATCGAATACGGCGATCGAGGTCCACAACCCCGCGACACTCGAAATCTTGGACAGCGTCCCCGCCTGCGGTGAAGCCGATGTCAACGCCGCCGTTGCTGCTGCGCGGGCGGCGCAGCGAGAATGGTGGCGGCTTTCCGGCGTTGCGAAAGCGGAGCTGCTGCACGAAGTCGCGCACAAGATTCGGTTGAAGAAAAGGGCGATCGGGACACTGATGACGCAGGAGACCGGCAAGCCGCTGATCGAGTCGGTCGATTGCGTGCAATGGGTGGCGGAGTGCTTTGACTATTACGCCGAGGTCGGACGCTCCGCGCTGGGGCTCACGGTGCCGCCGAGCGCGGACCATCAGGTCAATTTCATTCGCAAGGAGCCCTATGGCGTCGTCGGCTGCATCGCGCCGTTCAATTTTCCGCTTTTGCTTATGGCCTGGAAGGTCGCGCCCGCGATCGCGGCAGGCAATACGGTCGTGTGCAAGCCGCCGCACCAGAACCCGCTCTCGGGACTCCTGCTGGGTGAAGTCTATGACGGGCTGCCGCCGGGCGTCGTCAACATCATTACCGGCGCTGGCGACACCGGCGGCCTGATGCTGAGCCATCCCGGCATCGACATGATCGCCTTCACCGGTTCCACCGCGATCGGCAAGCACATCGCGTCGGTGGCGGGATCGCAGCTGAAGAAGATCAATCTCGAACTCGGCGGCATCGATCCACTGCTCGTCTTCGAGGACGCCGATATCGACGTCGCGGTGCACGGTGCGGTGTGGGCGCGGCTCCTGAACGCGGGGCAAGTCTGCACCTCGTCCAAGCGCATTTACGTGGTCGAGCCGATCGCCGAGGAATTCACCAAGCGCGTGGTTGAGCACGTGAAGACGTTGAATGTCGGCAATCCGATGGATCCGAAGACTGACATGGGTCCGCTGATTTCGGCCGATGCCGTCGACAAGCTGGAAAAGCAGCTCGCGACCGTACTCTCCGAAGGGGGAAAGCTCCTCGTCGGCGGAAAACGTTTCCAGCCGAACGGCCTCAAGGGCCACTTCTTCCAGCCGACCGTCGTCTCGGGCGTGCGTCACGGCGGCATCGCCACCACCGAGGAACTCTTCGGCCCCGTGGTCTCGATCTTCTACGTCAAGGACGCGAACGAAGCGATCGAGAAGGCGAACGATTCCGAATACGGCCTCGGCGCCACGATTTTTACAAAGAGCCTCGAGCTCGCGATGCGCGCGATGGATAATATCAAAGCGGGCAGCTTCTGGATCAACGATCCGCTCGCCGACAACAACGCGGCACCTTTCGGCGGCATGCGACATAGCGGCATCGGGCGGGAACTCGGCACCGAAGGGTTAGATGCCTTCCGCGAGCCGAAGCATGTGCATCTCGATTACGTGCAGGAACGAAAGCCCGACTGGTTTCCCTACGCGAAGAGAACCGTTCCGAACTAATCGCGGTCCATCAGGTCCGCCATGATCGGGCGGCCCTTCATCCCGCCGCGCTCGGCCACCGGCACCATTTGTATGTGGGCTTTAATCAGCCGGCCGGCGAGATCGAGGCAGCGCTCGGCAAGTGCCTCCGCGCCCTGCGCAAGCGCTTTCGACTCGCGCACGATCCGCACGTTGTTCTCCATGTCTTCGTGCGACCAGCCGCGCGAATGGGCGACGTAGGGAAACTGCGGAAAGAAAAAGCCGAGCTCGGCGAAGAAGGCGAGCATCGAGCCCGCGACGCCCTGGATGTTGTCTTGGCCGCCGACGATGATGAAGCCCGCGACCTTGTTCCGGATCAGCTGATCCTCCTTGGAAGCGACGTCGACCTGCACGCAGTTCAGCCGCTCCACCATCTTGAAATAAAGCGCGGAGGCAGCACCCCAGCGGATCGGCGTCGCGACGATGACGGCGTCGGCCCAATGCACGAGCGCCTCATAGACCTGATCCATTTCATCTTTCGGATCCATCTGGGTGATCGAGCAGGGCCAGGTGCAGGCGCGGAGACTCTTCGAGAAATAACCCTCGCAGGTGCGAAACTTCAAAGTATTCAATGTGATCAGCCGGGTCTCCGCGCCCTTTTTTTGGGCGGCTTTCAGCGCATGGCCGAGCAGATGATCGGAGCCGGAAAAACGCGGGTGCGCAGCGTCCATGGCGGTGGTCGATATGCCCGCGAGGCGAAGCGGACCGGGCGCGCGCTCGGGCTTGCGGGCAAGTGGATGCGGCTCGTGCGGCAGCTTGTTGCGCTTGGTGGGATTGGCGACGTCGACAAGCACGCGGCCCTTCTCGACTTTCACCGGGAACGAAGGCACGCAATCTTCCTCGTAGCCGGGCTCGCCTTTGCCGGTGACGCGGTGAAATTTCCAATTGTGCCAGGGGCAAATGATGTAGTCGCCATCGAGATGACCTTCGCCGAGCGGCCCGCCGACGTGATTGCAGGCGTGCGACACCGCGCCGAACTTTCCATCCTTGAACGTGAGCGCAATGGGATTGCTCTTCAATTTGACCGGCCGGCATGAATGCTTGGAAAGCTCTTCTCCGGCGCCGACGTCGATCCAGTCCGGTTCCCGGGCCATGGCGTTGCTCCAGCGTTGTCTGATTACGTCAGCTCGATTGCCGCTTCTGTGCCCGCTGCGAGCGGGCGCGGATTCACTTCTATCATGCCGTTTTTGAGCCGCACGCGGTAGGTCGCTAACTTTTCGGTGAAGGGCGGGGGCGCGCAGCCGTTTTTCAACTGATATTGATAACCGTGCCACGGGCAGGTCACGAGACCGTCGATGATGCGGCCCTCGCCGATCGGCCCATTCTGGTGGGCGCAAAGATTGGTGAGCGCGCCGATTGTGTTGCCGTCGCGGAAGACGGCGATGCGTTCGCCGCCGGGAGCCGCCACGATGCGCGCCCCCTTATCGGGGATCGATTGCGGCGGTCCGACCGCGAGCCAGCCGTCATCGGCGGCGGCCTTGCCGCGATCGCCCGCGTGCTCGCGCCAGCCGGCGAGGAGATGCAAAAGAGCGACGGCGGAGGCCGAGGCGCCGATCAGCAGCGGAATGAAAGGGCCGCGTTCGGTTTGCACCGCGCCGAGCATGACGTGCAGCACCACGAGCCCATAGGCGACATAGACCGCCATGTGCAGTGCCTTCCAGGCCGGAGGCCCGAGGAAGTTCAGCCAATAATCATGGCTCGTCGCCGCCATCAACAACAGGATGAGAAGTGCTGCGAGGCCAAGCGTCTTGAACGGGAAGCCGATGAACTTGAGATAGTTCGGCCAGTCAGTGAATTCCTGCACCAGGTTCGGCAGCGCATTCTGGACCGCGAACCACTGCACCATCGACCAGGCATGAAACGCCGCGATGAAGAACGTCAGCACCCCGAAATGGCGGCGGTTGTAGAGCAGCGGAAGAAATTTCGGATCGAGGCGGGCAAGCGGCCCGATCGAGAGGATGACCGTCAGCATCAGGAAGGCACAGGTGCCGAAGGCGCGAACGCGGAGATCGATCCATTCCGGCGCGTCTTTCGGCGGATGCAAAAGCGCGCCGATGGAGATGAAGCTGCCGATATAGGCGGCAACGCCCAAAATCAGGATTGCGTCGTAGATATATTTTGCGCGGTTCCACATCACCGCCTGATAGCCGCCGCTCATTGCTGGCTCTTCGCTGCCGGAATGGGCTCGGCGGCAATCGGCGGCCGCAGGTAAATCGAAAGCGCAAAGCCGATCGCGAGCGTCAAGGCGAGCGCGGGCCAGAGCAGACGGTGAACCGATCGATGTTTCCGCGTCATCGAGATTTTCGCGATTTCAGCCAGCGGCGGAGCACCAACGGCCACAGCAGCATGGCGCCCGGAAGCAGAAGAATGCGCGCGCCCGGGCTCACGCCGACGGGATGTGGAAAGATGCGCGTTGCACCGAAGAGCACGAAGGCAAATCCGATGACGACACCCGCCACCACATAAAGTGCGATGGTGAAAGAAAGCGCTGCAGCCATGGCCAAAGTCTGCCTCACTCGTTCTACTGTTACAATCGCCGTGGATTCTACATGATCATGGGCAAAAGGGAGACGTTATGAGCGAGCGGGATTGGCATCGCCTTCGCGAAGCCCGGCTGCAAGCGCATTACGCCGCACAATGGCTGGGACGCGTGGGCAGCGCTTTCATTCCCCCGCAGCCGGATTACAGCCACACCAGTATGAACTGGAACGACGCGCTCATGGGCTTTGCGACCAACGCGATGAAAAACGAGACGCGATTGGGCTTGAGGATCAACGATCTCGTGTTTGTGTTCCTGGACAACGAGGGCGCGCGGACAAGCTCTTTTCCGTTGAACGGGCGCTCGGATAAAGATGTGCAGCGGTGGCTCGATGAGCAACTCGGCGCCAGAGGCATGGACGCGCGTCTGCTCGACAAAACGGCGCCCTACGAAATTCCCGCGCACGCGATCGTCAAGGGCGCTCCGTATGGGGTCATCGAAATAACCGGACTCTTGCACGAACTTGCAGGTTGGTTCGCCGATGCAGAGGCGGCGCTCGACGGAATTCGAAAACAAATGACCGAGCGTTCGCTCCCTACCTCGCCTGTGCGCTGCTGGCCGCACCATTTCGATCTTGCCACCTTGATCTCCCTCGACGAAGGCGCGGACGAGCATGGGCGCTCGGTCAATGCCGGTCTGTCGCCGGGAGACGAGTATTACGACGAGCCCTACTATTATGTGACCCCGTATCCCCACCCGGATGCCGCTGCGCTGCCGCCGCTGCCGAAGCTCGGCCATTGGCATACGCGTGACTTCACGGCGGCGATCGCGCCCGCGAGCCAAATCGTCAAGGCCAAGGATCGCAAGGCCGCGGTCGATGATTTTCTGCAGGCCGCGGTCGATGGCGCGATCAAAATCTTGAGCTGAGATCGGAATGAATTTGTAGTCGCCGCCGCCGGTTACGCGATCGGCGTCGTTCGTGCGCTCAAAGCCGCTGCCGCCGCGTCCCGCCTCGTAATGCGGGCAAGCGCGAACGCGGCGAGGCTCGCGCACAACCCCGGTACCGCCGCCGCCATGAATAGGGTTTCCGCGCCTACGTGGCGGGCGAGCATGATTCCGCCGATCAAGGGTCCTACGATCGATCCGATCCGCCCGATACCGAGCGCCCAGCCGACGCCGCTCGAGCGCATCGTCGTCGGATAATAAGTCGCGGCAAGCGCATTCGAGGCGATCTGCCCGCCGACGATGCAGAACCCCGCGTCATCATTCTGATCATTCTCGCCGGTATCAAACCGTTGGGACGATGGTATCAAAACCGCAGCCAAACGCATGATATTCGGCCGCACGTCGATAACGGAAAAATGTCGATCGACACGCTTAATAACGCGCTCGGTTATCGCGCTCGCCGCATCATTCGCTATATTTCGACGCCGTCGACCGATCCGCCGTTTGAAGAAGTAACCATCACTATCAAGCGTCTATCGGCCGATGATGTGACCGACATCATTCGCCAGTTGGAGGCGCTTCCCAATGTCCGCGAAGCCGCCAAGGTTTGAGATTCAGGCGGAGATATGACGCAGCAGCGCGGTTTTTGCCCCAAATATCACTGTCCGCGGGCGCAGATATAGTGTGTTGAGATATCTAGTTATTCTGTCTCGTGCTACCCATATAAGAGCGAGCGAAGCGAATCCCCCATTCGATGGTTTTCAAGTGAACGGCCGCGCGAGCCCTTCTAAGGAGCGATTTTGATGAAAAATTCCGGTCAGGTTCACGATGCCGCCGAGTCGAGTTTCAAGAAAAGAGAGCGGCGAATTACCGAGGGCCGCAAAGCCATGGCGGAGCATGATGCTGCCGCCCGCGCCGTGGACGCGAATACCGCCCGGTTGCGAGCGCTTCGATTGGCGCGCGACGCGGCAGAAGCACTGGCTCCTGCAAAACCGGTGAAGGGCTCTTCGGCGAAAAAGAAGACCGCTTCGGCGAAGAAGATTACAGCCGCTCCCGCTCCGGTAGCAGCAGTCGTTGAATCGGAAGGTGAAAAACAGCAATTGCCGCAAGAAGATCATCTTAAAATGGCTGATCGCGATGGCGTGCGATCGCCGACCGCGCGAGCGGCCCCGAACCAGGTCAAGACCTCGGATTCAGATTAAGCAAAAGCCCGGCGGGGTAAACCGAGCTTCCCGCGGAGACGAGCTACTTTGCGGGGCGCTGTTTGTTAAAGGCCGCGTCCGCCTCATCCTTCTTGATGCGCGCCGATGGGTTGCCACGCTCATTCAAATTCTGCTCTTCGGTGCCGTCGCCCATCATGCCGGGATGAGAAACGTCGCCTTGCTTCTTAATGTTATGAGGGGCGGCGGGTTTGTTCGTCATGTCCGATACTCCAAGCGCAGGTGCGCTTGTCCCAACCCGGCGCAGAGCGTTTGGTTCCGGATACTCCCAAACAGCCAATGAACGAAGACGCTCTCTCGGGCGGGCCGTACTTAAGTAGTAGGCCGCAGCGCTAAGGCATTCGCCCTTAAGGTACGCAATCCCATCGGCCATAGCGATCTTGTAGAGAAGGGACGTCTAAGCCAAGATCGACCTCGAAGCCAGGTACACTGGCGACGAAATAGAAACACGGGAGGATCGAGCATGTTGAAACGGAATTTTCTAAGCAGAATTAGCCGGCGAACAGTGATCAAAGGCGCCGCCGCGGTCGGCGCTCTGCAAGTTACCTCGCCCTTCATCATCAAGGCGCTGGGCGATACGCCGGTCAAGGTCGGCATGGTCGACCCACTGACCGGCGTCTATGCCGCCTATGCGCAAAACGAGGTGACGGGAGCCAAACTCGCCCTCGAACAGATCAACGTCAGGGGCGGTGTTCTCGGCCGGCCGATCGAGCTACTGGTCGAGGATTCGGCCAACGACGTCGGCACCGGCGTGCAGAAGACGCGCAAGCTAATCGAGCGCGACGGCATCCAGTTCCTCATCGGCGATGTCAATTCCGCCATCGCCTTGGCGATCGGCCAAGTGTCGAACGAGAAGGGCATCCTGCACATCGTCTCCGGCGGCCATACCGACGGTGTCACCGGCAAGGATTGCCATTGGAACGTCTACCGCGTCTGCAACACGACCAGCATGGAGGCAAACGCGGTCGCCGAGCAGCTGTTCACCAAATATGGCAAGAAGTGGCACTTCATCACGCCGGACTATGCCTTCGGGCACACGCTGCAGCAGGCGGCCCTGAAAGATCTCGAAAAGTTCGGTGGGACGATGACCGGCAACGAGCTGACGCCGCTCGGCACCACCGACTTCTCCGCTTATCTCATCAAGGCGCGCGCCGCCAACCCCGACGTGCTCCTGGTGCTGCCGCAGGGCGGCGACATGATCAATTGCATGAAGCAGATCGCGCAATTTGGCATTAACAAACAAATTCATGTCGCGGGGCTGCAGCAGGAACTCGAATCGCTGGAAGCGATGCCGCCCGAGGCACGCGTCGGCACATGGATGTTTGAGTGGTACTGGAAGCAACCGGGCGTACCGCATGTCGAAAAGTTCGTTGCCGACATCCGCAAGATGAATTTCAGCAAGGTGCCGACGGCGCGGCACTGGTTCGGCTACACCTCGCTGATGACCTATGCGCTCGTTGCCAACCGCGAAAAGACGCTCGATGGCGTCAAGCTCGCCAAGGCACTGGGCGGCTTCGAGCTGCCGGACGACGTCAAGCTGCAGCCCAACAAGTGCTATTACCGTGCCGGCGATCATCAGCTGATGACGTCGTCTTTCGTCGGACAGGCGAAGACCGCGGGCAAGGACGATGTCGAGGATCTGTTCGAGGTTAATACCGTGGTACCAGGCGACAAGACCTCGCCGGCCGAGAGTGACACCGGCTGCACTCTGCAGTGGCCGGCCTAAGCTGAATCTCACCCTTCCACTGGCCCGGGGAGCATGGCATTGCTCTCCGGGCCGACGATATTCGCGAGCGAGTTCTCCCGCCCGAGTGATGGTTCATGACACAACTCTTGCTTTTCAACGTCACGAACGGGCTGATCATCGGCGCCTTCTACGTCCTCATGGCGCTTGGTCTGTCGCTGATCCTCAATCTCAGCAACGTCATCAATTTCGCCCATGGCGGCTTTCTCGTCATCGGCGGCTACATCGCCTACACCATCACGCCCTATGTCGGCTTCTGGGGCGCGTTGTTGATCGCGCCGCCGCTGACCGCCGTCATCGGCTTGGCTGTCGAACGGGTTTTGATCCGGCCGCTCTACGGGCGCGATCCGCTTTATAGCCTTCTGCTCACCTTCGGGCTTGCGTTCATCATCGAGGATGGCACGCGCTTTATCTGGGGCGCGCAAGGCAAGCCGGTGACGATCCCGGCGTTCCTCGCTCAACCCTTGAGCTACGAGTTTTTCTTCATCACCGGCTACCGCTTGTTCATGGTGGCGGTCGTGCTGTTTACCGTCGCGCTGCTCTTTTTGCTTTTGCGCTACACCCGCCTCGGCATTCGCATCCGCGCCGGCACCCTCGACCTCGAAACCGTGTCGGCGCTGGGCGTCAACGTGCGCGCGCTGCGCTCGCTCAATTTCGCGGTCGGCATCTATCTCGCGGGTCTGAGCGGCGTGCTCGCGGCAGGTCAACTCGGGCTTGAGCCGACCATGGGCGCGGGAGTTTTGATGCCGAGCTTCATCGCCATCATCGTCGGCGGCGTCGGTAGCCTCACGGGCACGTTGCTGGGCGGATTGCTGATCGGAGTCGCGTCAGGCTTGGCCGCGGTGTTTCTGCCGGCGGCGAGCGAGGCGATCATGTACGTGCTGATGGCGGTTGTTTTGCTGATCCGGCCGCGCGGATTGCTGGGTGAAGAAGGCATGATGACATGAGCGGGGAACAGGCGCGGAAGTTGACCGTACTCGTCGCCATTTGGGCTTTGCTGCTGCTCGCGCCCTACTGGATGCCGCCGCTCGGCGGCTATACGGCGCTCGGCACGCGCGTCCTTGTTCTGGGGCTCGCGGCGATGTCGGTGAACTTCCTGCTTGGATTCACCGGCGTGCTCTCCTTCGGCCACGCCGCCTGGTTCGGGCTCGGCGCCTATGGCTGCGGTCTGATGCTGAAATTCATCGCGCTGTCGACGCCACTCGGACTCATTGCCGGGACCGTGCTCGGCGGCGTGATGGGCGGCCTGCTCGGCGCGCTGATCGTGCGCCGCCGCGGCGTCTATTTCGCCATGGTGACGATCGCATTCGGCCAGGTATTTTACTACATCGCCTTTCAGTGGTCGTCGCTGACCGGCGGCGATGATGGTCTGCGCCCGTTCTCCCGCCAGCCGCTGCATTTGGGCTTCGCCACCGTCGACATCCTGAGCGACGCCACCGCCTTCTATTACTTTGTGCTCTTCTGCTTCGCGCTCGCCGTCGCCATCATGGGCTTCATTTTACGTTCGCCCTTCGGCCGAACCATGCTCGCGATCCGCGAGAACGAGCGCCGCGCGCGCTTCCTCGGAATTCCGGTCGAGCGCCATATCTGGATTGCGTTCACGCTCTCCTGCTTCTTTATGGCCTATGCCGGCTCGCTCTACGCGCTCGTCAATAATTTTGCCGATCCGCGAGGCCTACATTACAGCCAGTCCGGCGATTTCGTCATCATGGCGGTGATGGGCGGGATGCGCTCCTTCTGGGGACCGCTCCTGGGCGCGGCGGTGTTCGTCGTTTTGCAGGACTATTTATCGAGCGTCACCATCAACTGGATGTCCTTTGTCGGATTGCTGTTCGTGCTCGTGGTGCTGTTCTTCCCACGCGGCCTCCTCGGCGTAATTCGGCGCAAGAGCGAAGCATGAGCCTCCTGGAAGTCAGGAACGCGACGAAGAGCTTCGGCAGTCTCGTTGCCGTGCGCGACGTGTCGCTTTCTGTAAGGCAGGGGGAGCTACGCGCCATCATCGGACCGAATGGTGCCGGCAAGACCACCTTCTTCAACTTGATCTCCGGCTTCTTCCCCCCGACCTCCGGCACGGTGACGTTCGACGGCAAGGATGTAACCGCGCTCTCCGTGACCAAGCGCGTCCAGCTCGGCATGGCACGCACGTTCCAGATTACCGAGATTTTTCCCGAGCTCACTGTGCATGAAAACGTCCGCATCGGGGCGGAAGTGGCGGCCGGTTATCGCCTGCGGCCGTGGATCAGCCGCACGGAGGCGGAGAAGGTGGAACGCACGATCGAGGAGACGCTCGCCCTCATCGGGCTTTCCGCCAAGGCCAACCGACTCGTCGGCGAACTTGCCCATGGCGATCAACGCGCGGCCGAAATCGCGATGGCGCTCACGCTCCGCCCCAAGCTTCTCCTGCTCGACGAGCCGACGGCCGGCATGGGCGATCAGGAAACCTACGAGATCACGCAGCTCATCCGCAGGCTCCATCGCGACAGCAATTTCACCATCGTGTTGATCGAGCACGACATGCGGGTCGTCTTTCACCTCGCTGACCACATCACCGTTCTCGATCAGGGCAAGTTGCTCGCGGAAGGAACGCCGCAGGAAATCGGTGCGAATGAAGCCGTTCAGGCCGCCTATCTGGGGAAGGCCGCATGAGCGCCGCCCTCGTAGCTCGCGACGTCCACACCTATTACGGCAAGAGCCACATTCTCCAGGGCGTCTCGCTTGAGGTCGCGGAAGGGAAGATCACGACGCTGCTCGGCCGCAACGGTGCGGGAAAGACGACGACGCTGCGCAGCCTCATGGGGCTCACGCCCGCGCGGGAAGGCCAGATCACTGTTTTCGGCACCGACACGACGCACTTGCCGCCGTTCCGCATCGCGGCCATGGGGGTCGGATACGTGCCGGAAGGCAGGCGCGTGTTCGCAAATTTGACCGTCGAAGAAAATCTTCTTGTCCCGATCGAGCGCGGCGGCCCGTGGACGATTCAGCGCATCTACGAACTGTTTCCAAGGCTGGGCGAACGGAAGATGAATCGTGGCCGCCAGCTTTCGGGCGGCGAGCAGGAAATGCTCGCGATCGCGCGCGCTCTCTTGCTCAATCCGAAGCTCTTGATGCTCGACGAGCCATCCCAGGGCCTCGCACCGCTCGTAGTCCGCGAAGTTTTCAGGATTATCGCGGAGATGCGGGGCGAGGGAATTTCCGTGCTTTTGGTCGAGCAAAACGCGCGAATGAGCCTCGAGATCGCCGATCACGCCTATGTGCTCGACGATGGCCGCGTGGTCTATTCGGGATCGGCCCGGGAGCTAGCCGCCGACGAGGCGCGCGTCGAAGCGCTCGCCGGCGCGAGCGCCGAGGAATGGAAGCACGCTTAAGGCGATGTATCTGCCGCGCGCGGGGGCGCTACCGCGCGCTCCGCGACAGACTTTCGAGAAATTCGATCGCCTTGCGCCGAATTTTTTTGTCGGGAATCCCGAGAAAGGCATGCACCAACTGGGCGCTGTCCTTGATCCTGCCCGTCGGGATTTCATCGAAAATATGATCGGGCCCCGGATTCTTATCGGAGAGATCGGCGAAAAAGTAACTGATCGGCGTCTTTAATGAGCGGGCGATATCATACAGACGGCTGCAGCTAATTCGATTGGTCCCATTTTCGTATTTTTGGACCTGTTGAAAAGTGATGTGAAGAGACTTCGCAAGCTCCTGCTGCGACATCTTGATCGCAACGCGCCGCAGCCGAACTCGCTTGCCCACCACGATGTCAACTGATTTTGGTTTTTTCATTTTTTGGACCTCGAATGCGCCCGCAGCGTCGTAGCCAGAAACCGCGAGCATTGAAATGGAAACTATTAGTCTACGGCTTCAAGAGCCCAGACTTGTCCTAAATCCTTCAACTAGCTTAGCGTTCCCTATTACCTTTCGCAAGGCCCGGTTGTACAGCTAATTCGTTGAAATTCCCAATGTACAGGATCCTTTTTGTCAGTTTTCAACACTGGCAGAGACGTATTGCGGCGAGCGTGCGTCCAATTCGTCAAGAGAAAAGTCCGCCGATTATAACGATTATAAAATGGGCAAGCTCGATAAGTTCGCTCGTCTGCGCCGATGTTCTTCCACTGGATCGAGGGTTCGAGCCGACGGGCGTGGACATGGTTTTCGAGCGGAGCCGGCCATCCTGCTATGCCTCGCAGCAATTCAGCGAAGTCATCGCTTCCAGCGGGAGCAATTACGTTCTTGCCGGTTTTGCGGGCGAGGCCGCATGCCTTTCGACGGCGATCGATGCATTCCATCGCGGCCATCGCATCACTTTCCTCGCCGATACATCGGCGAGCCACGGTCTCGACGACGTGACGGGAAGCGAAGTGCATGCGGCCGTCAGCAAAGTCATCGGGCTGTATGGCGATGTCATGTCGACAAAGGCGTGGATTGCCGCGACATCGAGAAACCGGGCGCCGGCCTATGAAAAGCCTCGTCTGGTCAACCCGGGTTGAGGTTCGACCTAGCCGAACAGGATCGGAAGCTGGCGTGGTCCGCGCACGGTGCCCTCGGACCATGTCACCGGCGATGAAGGGTCGAGGCGAAATTCGGGAATGCAGTTGAGCCATTCCTCGATTGCGACCGTGAGTTCCATGCGCGCCAGGTTCGAGCCGACACAGCGGTGAATGCCGAGGCCAAAGGCCGCGTGCCGATTATTCTCGCGGTCGATGACGACCTTATCGGCCTCGGGAAACATCGCGGGATCTCGATTGGCCGCCGGGAACGACAAGAGCACCATGTTGCCGGGCTTGACCGCGAAACCGCACACGAAGGTTTCTTTCATCACTTCGCGCGCCATGGTGACCGGCGCGTAGGCCCGCAGCAATTCTTCGATTGCGGTCGGTATCAGCGCGGGCTCGGCGACGAGCCTTTTGCGGTCGGATGGCGTCTTCGCCAGATGCCACAGGCTGGCTCCGATCGCGCTCCAGGTCGTATCGATGCCGGCGATCAACAACAGCCGCAACGTGCCGACGACGTGCTCGGCCGAGAGCGGCTTGCCGTCATGCCGGGCCTGCATCAGTGAGGTGATCAGGTCGTCGGTCGGCTTCTTCCTCCGCAATTCGATCTGGCCGGAAAAATACTCGGACATCTCATAGATCGCCTTCATCAGCACCGTATTGTCCGTGATGCCGAGCTCCAGAATTTCATGAATCCATTTGATGAAGTAATCGCTGTCCTTTTCGGGAATACCCAGCATGAGCGCGATGACCCGCACCGGGATATGCCTGGAATACTGCGCTGCCGCGTCGCAATGCTTGTCCCCGATGAACCGCTCGATCAGCTCGTTGCAGACATCGCGGGTTTTCGATTCCAGCTTCTTCACCGCGGCCAGGGTGAAATACGGCAGCAGAAGCAGTTTCGCGGGCCTGTGATGCGGCGGATCCGACGTGATCGGCGGCGACGAGATGGGCGGCTCCGGCCGTGCATTGCGCACCATCACGCGGCGGGAGGAGAAGTGCTCGGTATCGTAGGCGATGGCCCGCACGGCCTCGTAGGTGGTCGGCAGGTACACCCCCAAATAGCGCTCGCTATGCGCGACCGGGCACTTTTGCCGCAAGCCGTCCCAGATCGGAAAGGGGTTTTCCGTCCAAAGCGGATCGGTGTGGTCGAAGTCGGTCGCCCAGTCGGCAATCGGCGGACGCTCACGCATGGGCCGGCATCTCCTCAATCCTCGATAACATCGACCGCGAGTTCCGGGCAATTGGCTTTCGCAAGCCAAGCCTTCTCTTCCATCGCCGCCGGCACACGGCCATCACCGATCTCGTGGGCGTTGCCGAATTCATCGAGTTCGAACAGGCTCGGCGCGATCTGATGGCAACGATTATGTCCTTGGCATTTCTTTTGATCAACGCGGATCCTGAGCTTCGTGGCCGGTGGCATCAGACGTTCCTCCGTGCATGACTGCGCTTGCGTCTAATTTCATGCGCTCTCTAAAAACGTCGCCCCAGAGACTTACTTCGCCGCTCGTCGAGATTCAAATTCCCGGCTCTTGTTCCGGATCTTGGCCCAGTATCCCCTATGCTTGGCGTATAGGCCGGGGTAATCGTTGACGCAGAGGCGATCTCGAAAATAGCATTTATTTCTTCTGCATGGCGGAGGTCGACGATGCAAGCGCGCTACTTTGTCCGTACGCAAGAGGTGCCGGCATACAGTCCCGCGAACCATAGTGGCACCCTCAATCGCCGCCTGGTCGGGCCTGCTGTCACCGGCGCCAAACAATTGGAGGTGGTGCACGGGACGTTACAGTCGGGCGAGGGCGCGCTTCCTCACGCGCATCCCGGAATCGAACAGGTTTGTTATATTTTAGAGGGTGCGGCCGTGGCCGAAGTCGCCGGCCAACGCCGAGAATTGGGGCCGGGCGATTGCTGTTTTTTCCCCGCCGACACGCCGCACATTTTCAAGGCGATCGGCGATAAGCCGGCGAAAATTCTGGTGATCTATTCGCCGCCCTACGAAGAAAATCCCGCGCGCGTCACTCTCAATTCTCCGGCTTCGTGAAGCCTCGGAGGCGCAAACCGATGTCTTCTTCAGAGGGCCCGCTTCAGGGGCTTCGCGTGATCGATTTGACCTCGCTCGTCATGGGTCCCTACGCGACCCAAATGCTCGCCGATTACGGCGCGGATGTTATCAAAGTGGAAGCACCCGGCGGCGATATCATGCGCAAGACCGGCCCGATGCGGAACGCCGACATGGGCGCGATGTATCTGCAGATGAACCGCAACAAGCGAAGCATCGTGCTCGACCTGAAGCAGGCTGCCGCGCGCGATGCGTTGATCAAGCTTTGCAAGACCGCCGACATTTTCCTGCACAATGTGCGTCTTCGCTCGATGCGCCGGTTGAAACTCGGTCCGGAAGACTTGGCCGCGGCCAACCCCCGGCTCATTTACGCGAGCTTGATCGGCTTCGGCGAGACGGGGCCTTACGCCGGCCGCCCTGCCTATGACGATTTGATGCAAGGCCTTTGTGCGCTACCGACGCTCGCAACATGCGCCGGCGCGAGCGAGCCGCGCTATGTGCCGCTCACGCTCATCGACCGGCTGGTCGGGATGAGTGCGGTCCCCGCCGTGCTCGCCGCGGTCATTCATCGCGGACGGACGGGGAAAGGGCAAGCAATCGAAATCCCGATGTTCGAAACGATGGCGCAATTCGTTCTGAGCGATCATCTCGGCGGCTCCTCGTTCGAGCCGCCTGCCGGCGAAATGGGATATGGCCGCATCCTCAGCGCCCACCGCGGCCCGTATCGCACCATTGACGGCTATGTTTGCCTGCTTGTCTATAACGACAAGCAGTGGAGGGGATTTTTCGAGGCGATCGGACGCGGCGGCGAATTCGCCGCCGATCCCCGCTTTTCGAACCAAACGGCGCGCGCGGAACGCTATGACGAAATCTACGGGCTCGTGGCCGACGCTCTGCGCACGAAAACCACCGCCGAATGGATCGAGATTTTCCGGCGGCATGATTTGCCGTGCGCTCCGTTGAACGATTTGGAGGCTTTGAAAAACGATCCGCATCTCGAAGCGGTCGGATTTTTCAAATCGAGCGACCATCCGAGCGAGGGAAAACTGCGCTATCTCGGCGTTCCCAGCCGCTGGAGTGGCTCGCAGCCCGGCATTCGCCGCGACGCGCCGCGGCTTGGCCAGCATAGCGTCGAAATCCTGCGGGAAACCGGCATGCCGGAGGCGGAGATCGAGTCTCTCATCGCCAGCGGCGCCTGTTTCGCAGTGCAACCGGCAAAAGAGAGCGGGCCTTCGAAGTAGATAGATCGTAGCAGTGACGCGAGAAGCGGCTTGCGCGCAAATGCGAGACCGCTGTTAAATGCGATCAAAAGCAATCGACCAAGAATTGGGGAGGAATGGATGTTTGGCAAGGTTCGCCTGAGCCTGTTCGCAGCACTGCTGGCATCGATTTTCGGCACCGCTTACGCGGCGGATGCTCCGAAGGAAATCAAGCTCGGCACGCTGTACGCGTCTTCGGGACGCTTCGCGAGCATCTCGATGCCCGTGCATTACGGCCTCAAGCTTTGGATCGAGCAAAAGAACGCCGAAGGCGGTGTCTTCGTGAAGGCCTTCAACAAGAAGATCCCGATCACGCTCGTCGCCTATGACGATCAGAGCAACACCGCGACCGCCGCCACGCTCTTCAATCAGCTCATCACCCAGGACAAGGTCGATCTTCTGGTTTCCGATTCAGGTTCGGTGCTCACATCGGTCGGGGTCCCGATCGCCCGCGACAACAAGATGTTCCTGTTCGACCAGACCGGCACCGGTGCCGCGTTCTTCACGCCCGACAATCCTTATATCGCGCTGATGTCGGATCCCGTCTCGTCCGTGTGGCCGAAGCCCTTGGCGGATTTCATCACCCATGACGGCAACGGTCTCGGGATCAAACGCGTGGCGATGCTGTACTCGACGAACGATTTTACCGGAACGCAGGCGAATGCGGTTCGTAAATTCATCAAGGAGTCGGGCACCGACGTGGAATTCGTCTACGATCAGGGCATTCCGACCGATACGACCAACTACGCGGTCTTGATCAACAACATTCGCGCGACAAATCCCGACGCCGTCATTCATCTCGGTTATGCGCCGAACGACATCGCCTTTATTCACAGCCTCGAGGATGGCGGCGTGAATTTCAAATTCCTGTTCTGCATCTATCCGGGCCTCGAAACCGAATTGTTGGAAAAGAATCTCGGCGTTAAGCCCTTGAATTATATTTTCACCTACGTCACGTCCTCCGAAATCGAATATGAGCCGAATTTCGGAATGAAGCTGAAGGAATACAAGGAACTCTGGAACAAGAAATACGCCGGAGGCAACGTCGAATTCGGATTCAATTCCGTCGCCGGCTACAACACCGGTCTCGTCATCGAGAAGGCGCTGTCAGTCGCAGAAAGCCTCGAACAACTGGAAATTCGCAAGGCCGTTTTCAGCCTCTCGGGAAAACTCAAGACTCTCGACGGCACCTTCGAGCTTGATCCGAACGGCGCCCAGCTCGGCATGAGTACGCCGATCGGCCAGATCAACGTGGACGACCATGACCATGTAAAATTCGTGACCGTCTGGCCGCACGAGGTCGCGAACGGCAAGCCGGTTTATCCACGTCCATGACGATCGGCTGGTCGGTGCTCTTCGATTGTCTGAGCCGTCGTTAGCGGTCCCTCGTCGATGTTGACCTATACCTTGCTGGCCGGGCTCTTGTTCGGCCTCTACTTCACGCTCATCGGGCTCGGCTTGAACCTCGTCTTTGGCGTCATGCGCATCGTCAATCTTGCGCATGGCGACTTTCTCATGCTCGGCGCCTTTCTGGCGTTCTGGCTGTTTTCGCTGTTTGCGATCAATCCGATTCCAACGATTCCCATCGCCTTCCTCGTTTTTCTGCTTCTCGGGTTTCCACTTTATTACTTGCTCGTGCCGCGCCTGCTGCGGGCGAAAGATCCCGAAATGCTTTCCTTCATTCTTTTTTTCGGGCTTTCGCAGGTGATTCAAGCGCTCGCGACCATTCTGTGGGGCACGAGCGAGCGCTCGATTCCGGGCGGCCAACTCGGCCGCGCCATCGCCGCGATCTTGAGTTTTGTCACCGGCCGCACGATCGAGAACGGCCCGATCGAAATCCTCGGGCAGAGCTTTCCTGCGGCATGGGTCGCGAGCGGAATCGCGAGCGGGATCGGCGTTCTTCTCGTTTATTGGTATCTCTATCGCACCAAGCTCGGTTATTTGACGCGCGCGGTGATGGTATCGCGCGACGAAGCGGTCGCGAGCGGCATCGACGTCGATCGGATTTCGGCCATCGCCTTCGGATTTGGATTGGGCCTCGCCGCGGTCGCTGGTGTGTTCGCGCCTTTTTTGCTGGGAAGCATCACGCCCGCGATGGGCGCCGAAGTCACCATCACCTCTTTTGCCGTCATTGTTATCGGCTCGCTCGGCAATCCGTTGGGCACGCTTCTCGGCGGGCTCGTCTATGGCATTTCCTATATGTTCATGCAAAGCTATTACAGTTCCTGGGCCAATCTTCTTCCATATCTGTTGCTGATCGCGGTTCTGTTGCTCCGCCCGAACGGACTGTTAGGCCGGCAGGCCCGCCGTGCGTAAGGGAATGCGCGACGTTCTTCTCATCCTTGTGCCGCTTGTGGCGGCGTTTGCGCTGTTGCCCTTCGTCTATAGCAACCATCTTCTGCTCTTCAATTTCATCATTTTCATTGTTCTGGCTCAGGGCGTGAACGTCATTTACGGCTTCACGGGGTATCTTCCGTTCGGCTATGTCGGCTTTTTCGGCGCCGGTGCTTACGGCTTCTCGCTGATGGTGCTGCATCTTCAGGCGCCGCCGCTCCTCGCGATCGTCGTGGGTGCGGCGGCGGCGCTCGCGCTCGCGCTGGTGTTGACGCCGCTCTTTCGCCTGTCGGGCGCCTATTTTTCGATTGCCAATCTTGCGGCTTCGCTCGCGGTGCTTCAGGTGGTCGCGAACCCAAACCTCGAAAATTACACGCGCGGGCCTTACGGCATCAGCCTCAGCGGCATCTTCAATCCCCCGCTTGCCTATGCGACCGCCGTCGCGATTTTAGCCATGACCCTGTTCGCCGTTATTTTTCTCCGCAATTCGAAATTTGGTCTTGCGCTACAGGCCATTCGCGAGGACGCCATCAGCGCGAGCATGGCCGGCATCAACGTGGTGCGTGAACGCGTCATCGCTTGGCTGTTGAGCGCGTTGATCGCGGGCCTCGCCGGCAGCGTGTTCGCCTGGTACGCCTCGGTGTTCTATCCCGAGACCGTATTCAGCGGCGAGTTCACCATCTTCGCGATCGTTTTCGCGCTGTTCGGCGGAACGGCGACGTTGGTCGGGCCGATTCTCGGCGTTATCATTCTTTACGGCATCTATAATGCCGTCGGGATTTCGACGCCGCAATATTTTCAGCTGATTTACGGCGCGCTCATCATCGGTCTTGTGCTGTTTTTGCCGAACGGTCTCGTGTCTCTCTTGCGGCGTTGGGGTATCGATGTCCCCTGAGACGCCATCGCTTCTGCAGGTAACTGGCTTGGTCAAGCGCTTCGGTGGATTTCGCGCGCTCGACGGCCTGCGATTTCATTTGAACGCCGGCGAGATTCTCGGGCTCGTCGGCCCCAACGGGTCCGGAAAGACCACCTGCATCAACGTCATCTCGGGCCTTTACGCCCCCGACGGCGGAGAGATCCGGCTTGGCGGTCAATCGATCGGCGGCCTTCCCTCGCACCGCCTGGTCCATGCCGGTATCAACCGCACGTTTCAGATTCCGAAACCGTTTCTGACCATGACCGTGCTGCAGAACGTCGAGGTTTCAGTTGCCTATGGCGGACATGGCCAGGAAGGTCTCGATCCGCATTATTTTCTCAAATTGCTTGACCTTGAATCCCATGCCAAGCAGCCGGCCGCCGAACTAAACAGCGCGCAGCAAAAATTGCTCGATCTTGCGCGTGCGCTCGCGACCAAGCCGCGTGTTCTGCTGGTGGATGAACTCGCCGCCGGTCTCAACCCGGCGGAGTTGGAGAAGATCGCTGCAAAACTGAAGGAGCTCGCGCGCTCGGGCATGGCCATTCTCGTGGTCGAGCATCTCATGGGCTTCATCGATCAGGTGACGGATCGCGTCGTTGTCATGAATGCCGGGAAAGAGATTTTTGAGGGCGTGCTCGCCGACGCAATCCGTAATCCACGCGTGGTCGAAGTGTTTCTGGGCCAAGACGATGCCGCCTGACGCATCCGTGTCACCGCTATTGAGCGTCACCGGCATCGAGGCCGGTTACGGCAAGGTTCAGGTCCTGTGGGGCACGGACCTCGCGGTCGCCGGGAACGAGTCGGTGGTACTTCTCGGCGCCAACGGCGCCGGCAAAACGACGCTGTTGAAAGTGCTGATGGGCCTGATCGCGATTTGGCGCGGCCGCATTAACTTCGCGGACGAGGACATCACGTCGCTTCGGACCGACCGCCGCGTGCGCCGCGGAATCGTCTACATGTCCGAGACGTCGGGCTTCCCCGCCTTGACGGTGGACGAGAACATCCGCATCGGCGCCCAGTTTCTGTCCAAGGCCGAGGCGCGGCTCCGCGCCGAAGAGCTTTATTCGATCTTTCCAATGCTGGCCGACCGCCGCCGCGCTGCCGCGGGAAGTCTGTCCGGCGGCCAGCGCAAAATGCTCGGCATCGCCAAGGCGCTCGCCAGCAACCCCAGGCTCGTCATCATGGATGAGCCGTCGGCGGGGCTGTCGCCGCTGCTCGTCCGCGAAGTCGTGCGCGTGCTGGCGAGCTTCCGCGGCAAGGGCTTGGCCTTTCTGATCGCCGAACAGAATGTGAAATTTCTCGATCTCGCCGATCGCGTCTACACGCTGGATGGCGGCCGCATCGGATTTGTAGGCACGGTGGCGGAGGTGCACGCCAACGACGCGCTGCAGCGCGCTTATTTTGGCTTGAAGTGAGCGTGATCAGTTGAAAACTGGGTGGAAATATCTGCATTCCTAATCAATGTCTGCTTTCGGGGGTATAACAGACATTGCAATTCTTGGGCGTCACGTCCGCTTATGACCCAAAGCGGACATCGACGATGGCACGCCGCCAAAATGAACGCTGGGAGCGATATTTGAAGGACGCATCTGACAAAAAGCGAGAAGGGCAGTCGTCGTCCACGACGGCCGTGTACGCCGCGCTGCTGGGGGACATTCTGGTGGCCATCTGTAAAACCGGTGCGGCTGTCTGGACCGGCAGTGCTGCAATGACGAGCGAGGCCATTCACTCGTTCGTCGACACCACCAACGAGATATTATTGCTGTATGGAATCAAGCGCTCCGAGCAGAAAGCCGATACCGATCATCCTTTCGGTTACGGAAGAGAAGTATATTTTTGGAGCTTCGTCGTATCGCTCTTGATATTTGCGCTTGGAGCTGGTTTTGCCATTTATGAGGGCGTCTATCGCATTTTAGAGCCGGTCCCGATCCAATCGCCTGTTGTTAGTTACATCGTTCTGGCGTTGGCATTCCTCTTCGAAGGCGGTTCATGGCTGTTTGCGCTGAAACAGTTTCGTCGGGCTAAGGGCGAACTCGGCTTCTTGCAGGCATTCAGGCTCAGCAAAGACCCGCCGTCCTTTATGACGCTGTTCGAAGACAGCGCCGCGCTCCTCGGAATCTTTATAGCGGCAGGGGCAACCTTTGCAGCGGTGGCTTTGGGGCATCCAGAGCTTGATGGCGCTGGCTCGATCGCCATTGGTCTAATTTTGGCGGCAACATCTATTTTTCTGGCGCGAGAAAGCAAAAGTCTTTTGCTTGGCGAGCAAGCATATCCCTCGGTGCGCAAATCGATCTTATCGATCGCGAGTGCAAATCCGTCCGTTCTAAAAGCGAATGGACTTTTTACAGTTCAACTAGGGCCGAACCAAGTGGTGGTAATGCTGAGCCTTGAATTTTCCGACACGATGCTTGCTCCGCAAATCGAAGAGCAGGTGATACTTCTGGAAAATAAGGTCCGGGAGGAAAACCCTGAGGTGGTCGCGCTGTTCATAAAACCTCAGACACCAAAAGCGTTTAAAGACCACCTTGAACGGACTCAATAAATGGAGCGTGTGTGCCGTCCGCCCCGTGGTCTGGCGCCTATTGACGCTCTACAAAAATTTCGGCGAGTTTTCCGCTGTGGTCAGAGACCGTCGTCTCCATGCCGCGCTCGCCGAGTCATGGCAGCGAGTATTCAGGCTTTAAACAAACTCACCCAACCCCGGAAGGCTTCAGAAGCGATCGAGAGTCCCTCTATTGGTGCCGGAGCATGCAGGTACGTGAAATGGCGACGCAAAGCGGCGGCTCTTGCACGTCAAGGAAAAGTATGAATACCCGGCAGAAGGCCGCGTGACTATCCACGACGACAGCTGGAAATGGGGTCCGAGCGACAAGTACGAATTCCGTTAGCGCGAGGGCCGCGGGTATTGGCGCGACGACAAGTGGATCACCTGGTAACCACCACGCTAAAGTGCGCTACTGAAATTAAGTCTCTTCCAATTGGCCGGGCTGTAATTCCTTATGCAAGGAATTGCAGCTTGACCTTTATGCGCTGCACCGAGCTGGAAGCATCGAACGAGGAACCAATGGCATCTGGGTGCGTTGGCCTAGCAATAAAAGACGAACTTGAGCATCAATAATATCAACAGTTGGAGGAAGTTATGGCTACCAACAGCGACAGCAGCGGCGCATTTGGAATGATGGGCGTACTCATGGGAGCGATGATCGTCGTCTTAATTGGCGGCTTCTTGCTCTTCAATAGCGGGATGTTCGGCAATCAATCGACAGTAAAAATCGAATTGCCGAAAGTCTCCGGCTCGAGGTAAGAAACTCATTCCTACAAGCGTATTGTTTGTATAAGCCGCCCATTGCACCTCCCCCGCGCAGGGGCGGCAAAATAAAATCCCGGCGCAGCTCCCATTGTGTACGGGGTTTTTCATCAGCTGACGGATTGAATTCGCCCGACGCACATGACCAAAGCGGCCAAACTCGATTGTATTGTGGTGGGCGGAGGGCCAGCAGGGCTAACCGCTGCGACCTATCTGGCGCGATTCAAAAGACGGTTCCTTGTGATCGATTCGGAAGAAAGTCGTGCCGCGCTCATTCCTATATCGCACAATTTTCCTGGTTTTCCCGAGGGCGTGGGGGGCGCCGAATTGCTCGGCCGGATGAGAAGCCAAGCCAGAAAATATGGCGCGGTCATCGTGCGAGGAAAAGTAGACAGCATCGCCACCGACGGCAACGGCTTCATCGCCAAGACCGAGAGCGAGTCCTTCCACGCGCACACCGTTTTGCTAGCAACCGGTGTGGTGGATGCCGAGCCTCCGCTGCCCGCGTTTAAGGCCGCGATCAAACGCGGCCTTCTCCGTCATTGTTGCATTTGCGACGGGTTCGAGGCGCAGAATCTCCGGATCGGTGTGCTCGGCCATGGTGAAGGCGGCTTAAACGAGGCGCTCTTTCTTCGAACCTATTCGGCGAAAATTACGCTTCTGTCTCTTGGCGAGAAATTGGGGCTGGATGCGCAACAACTAACTCGCGCCCGAGGCGCCGGTATCGTGACCGTGGATGAAGCCATCGAACGTGTCGAAATGGAAGAGAATCGCACCATTGCGCTCGAAACGAGGTCGGGGCGCATCCATATTTTCGACACGCTTTATTCGGCTCTGGGAAATACTCCGCGGACCGATGTCGTGGGCGGATTGGGCATTTCGTTCAACAATGACAACTGCATTGAGGTCGATCCTCACATGCAAACGAACATTCCGGGACTCTATGCAGCCGGTGACGTAATCCAAGGACTCGATCAAATATCGACGGCTGTCGGAAACGCCGCTATTGCCGCGACAGCCATTCATAATCGGTTACGGGAAAGCGAATGCTTCTAACTTTCAGTTACTGCTGCGACTAGGATTTGCTTTTTTCGTGTGCACTGGCCAAGTGGCGCGGTTCCTGTAATGGCCATGATGATGCTAATCTCATCTAGTTTTTTTGCGGAGGGAGTAAGTCTGCTCTCGCTCGCTTGCGTGTAGTTGGATTACTTGACAATAGTACCGACCGGGCTGGCAAGTGCGCCGATCAAGCTTTGCATTTTCTCATCTAAGGAACTGCCTAATGCATCAAGCGCACGATTTTCGAATGTGGCGAGCGAAGATAACGGCCTGAAATGAATGTGGCGATAGATCGCATCGATAGCCGGCATCAAAGATAGAAATTTTGATTTTACGCGCTACTATTGCTCGCGGGGGCAACGCGCTGGAAGGTATAAGCAATGACCCATCGGATCGTTTGGCGTGGCAAAAATATTTCGCCCCATCTCTACGCATTCGGCATCGCACTGGTTGCGGCTTCGGCTTTAATCGAAACAGCGCCCGCAGAGGCGCCGAAGCCCGGGGACCCGCCCGAGGCGAATAACATGCGCCTCGTCGGCTACAACGATCTTCAGGGCCGCAGCGCCTATCAGCCGACCATCCATCGCCAGGGCGATCGATGGTTTGCCTATATCGGCCATCACGGCGGAACCGAAGCGACGCCGAAGCCGGTCAACCCCCTCAACGGCCAGGCGGAGTTTAACGGCACATCGATTGTCGATGTCACCGACGTCACGCACCCGCTCTACGTCGCTCATATCCCCGGTCAGGAAGGCGCCTACGAGCAAGGCGGCGCGCAAATGGTGCGCGTATGCGACGGCACTCAGTTGCCGCATGGCGATCCGAAAATGGTCTACATGCTGCGCACCTTCGGCAGCCAGGCGCATGAAATTTGGGATGTGACGACGCCGGCCGCGCCGAAGCTCCTGGTGCGGCTCGATGGTTTGCGCGACACGCACAAAAGCTGGTGGGAATGCGATACGGGAATCGCCTTTCTTGTCTCGGGGGCGCCGGATTGGCGCACGCGACGCATGACGCAAGTCTATGACCTCAGCGATCCCGCGCATCCGGTGAAAATTCGCGATTTTGGCCTGCCGGGCCAGGAGCCGGGCGCCGCTGGTTTCGTGCCCAGCGAATTGCACGGGCCGATCTCGACCGGCCCGCAAGGCAACCGGGTCTATTTCGGCTACGGCACCAACAAGGGCGGCGTCTTGCAGATCGTCGATCGCGACAAGCTCTTGAACGGCCCGAAGGAACCGACGCCCGATAATTTGCGCTATCCGGTGGTGGGCCAGCTTGAAATGCTGCCGCTGAACGGCGCTCACACGACCTATCCGTTGGGAAAGATGCCGGTCGCCGAGTTTTCCAAGGAGAAGCAGGGCAGCGTGCGGGATTTCGTCATGATCGTCGACGAGGAAATTCTGAACGAATGCCAGGAGCCTCGTCAGATGGTGTGGTTCGCCGATACGACCGTGGAGACGAAGCCGATGATCGTGTCGAGCTACACGGCATCGGAGGCGAGCGGCAATTTCTGCGAGCGCGGCGGCCGTTTCGGCGCCCATTCTTCCAACGAGAGCATGGCACCCGTCTTTTACAGGAAGCTCGCCTTTATCAGCTTCTTTAACGCGGGCGTGAGAGCGGTCGATATCCGCGACCCCTATCATCCGAAAGAGGCCGGCTTCTTCATTCCGAGCGTCACCGAGGCAACCGACAAGCGCTGCGTCAAGATCGATGGACAAGACCGCTGCAAGGTCGCGATTCAAACCAACAATGTGGAAACCGACGAGCGCGGCTACATTTACATTGTCGATCGTGCCAATACCGGCCTGCATATTATCGAGCTGACGGGCGAGGCGCGTGCCATTGCCGGCCTGCCAGCGAACTGAAAACTAGGCGGTAGAGCGTAGTGGAGGAAAGGCGGTGGGCCGGCTGACCAAAGCTTTTCCCGGCGCCATTCTCTTGGCTCTCGCCGCCGCGTTGATTTTTTATGGCCTGGGCTTGATGGCGACTTTATCGGCGGATCGCGACTCGGAGACGTCCGGTTGGAGCGCGGTCAGCTGGCCGTTTCCCGTCGACGCATGGCCGCAAGGCCGCGCCTTCCATTGCGGAAGCGAGGAATGCGGGATGGAAGTCGACTTTTACATCCGGCCGAAAATCGGCTTTTGCGATTGTTATCGGGGCGTGAGCGATGACGACGAAATCGACCGTGTTGGCGATCTCGTCGTCTTGAGCGAGCGCTATGCGCCGTTGGCCCCCGGCACGGTCGTGAAACTCGGCAACATTCAAGGCCGGGCGCGGCATTTTGCCGTCTATGTACCCGGCCAAACGAAACGATATGCGATCGGGATCGCACTTTCGCGCCAATGCGACGCTATTGTCGCAACAGTCGTCGGTGATAGCCCGTTATCCGGCCGCGCGGAGGAGAGCGCATTCAAGCTGTTGAATTCGCAAGAGATCAGACATTGGATCGAGGAAATTCCGCAGTCTTAGGGCGGACGATGTTCGATCGATGGGCTCCGAAACTCGGTCGATGCGCCAATATTCCGTCCTTGTTCCGGTCACCGGGCCTTGCTAGCGCTGAAGTCATGTTCAAGCGCGCGCTGCAGCCGTCCGCACGTCAGTTCGGAGTCTTTACTGCGGTAGCTGTGCTCTTTGTTAGCGTGGCAGCGGCGACGGCGCAAAATCCGGAGCCTCCGAAGCTTCATCTCCACCAGGACTATATGGAGGAAATTACGCGCGCCACCACGCTCGTGCTTGACGATCCGCTTGCGGTGTTCGCGTTCGTGCTCAATAGCCTGCCTGACCGGGTGAAAGTCTACCCGACCGAGAACTACTATTATTTCAGCTTCATCCATAACGGCACCCCCTATGCCGGCAACATCAGGATCGAGAGGGACGAAGGCGACAGGGTTTCGTTGCATTTCGCCTATTTCGAAACGCTCGGAGAATGGCGGACGGAAACGCCCGGGAAGCATGTCGTATTCGATGCTTCGCAAGGCGTGACGCTGGAAAAGCTCGAGCCGCTCGTCTATCGCGTATCGTATCGTGGAAAAAGCGTCGTCTTCGCGCTCAATGACCTGTCAGAGGTCAGGCCGCCGGAGGGAGCGTTGGCGCCCGGAGAAAAGTTCATCGGCCCGATTTTCGACGATTCCGGAATTCGGTTTTTCTTCGTCTACAATTCGAAACTGAAGATTTTTCTCTATATTCTCGACGAAACGGTGAAAGTCGCCGAAGAATTCTTCCCCTACGAAGGAACGGACCGCATTCTCGTCGGCAAACGCACCGGCTTCGCCTATTACCACGACCACAAACTTGATCGTAAAATCCTGATCGGTGTGCTCGATACCAATGTGCGCCTGAACAATTACTTCGACGGGCCTTTCGACCAGTTGCCCGACAATTTCATCGAAGGTGAAACGCTGCGCGAAGCCATTCTTGAAGTGCAGCCGGGTTTAAGAGGCAAGATCGATCGTTTTGGAAGGGCGCCGGACGGAGAAGTGCGTTTGTCGATCCTCCCCTATCTGCAGTATTTCGAGCTGCGCGAACTCGATGCCTTCCACAAATGCGCGCGCCGCAAGATCCAAGAATCCGATTATTACAATTGCTTCATTGCCGAGAAGCTGGGCTTCGAAGTTCCCCCACCCGACCTGCTCGAACACTTGCAGAAGCAACCGGCCGGAAAGCCGAAAACGCGTCCATAACGGCGCCGCAGCGAGGCGAAATGGCTACGCGTATCCTCGATACGAATCGCCGGGCGGACAAACGTCCGAGCGCAAAAAAAACGGCCGGACGCGATTTGCGATCCGGCCCGTTTCCTGGAAATCGGCGGGTTAGATTACCAGCATTCTCCGAACCAAAGGCTGGTGCCCGGAACGTGGCACGAGCCCGCCCACCACGCGCCGCGACCACGACCACGACCACGACCACGACCTCTGCCGCGACCTCTGCCACGGCCCCCGCTGCGGCCTCCGTTATGGGCTTTTACGTCCGTGGTGCTCGCGGTCAGCGCGAAGCCGGTAAGCACGACGGTGTTGAAGGCATAGAGCGCAACCATGACCATCGCGGCCAGGAAACGCGCGAAGACCTTGCGGCCTCCTGATTCTTTCGTCATCATTTTGTGATCTCTCCCGTTATTTTATTTGAAGTCTTCCACCCATCTCTGCAGAGATGCATGGACGGTTTATCAAGCGCGCAAGCCAAAGATCGTTCCAACGATCTCTTATGGATTCTTTTTACGGAAGAAGATGCGGATGCCTTTAGATAGGCTGGTCCGATGCTTTGCTCCCTGCGTTGAACGCTAGAGGAAGCTTGTCTAAAGTGCAAGGTAACAAGGTAAAATGCGGCAGCGACTTTAAATGAACAAACGTTCAGGTAACGTTGTGAACAAATATTCAGCTAATGCCGTTTGGGCCGCGGGTTTGTAAATGGGTCTTTGCCCGAACATGATCCCGCCGCCTGCTTGGTTATGGTCGCATTGATGATGGCAAGCGATGACAACCGATTGAAGCGTGAAGCAAATATCTCGTCCGGCGGCTGAATAACCCGGCAAAATCTTCCTTGGATTTGTGAGCCCCCTTTAAAAGCAGGCCTATGTCAAAAAAACACGCCTATGTCCTCGGGTTGAATACCTACGATCACGACGTCAGCGCGTGCCTTCTTCGCAACGGCGAGATCGCGTTCGCAATCGCGAAAGAGCGAATTACGCGCGAAAAGCACGCGACCGGGTTTTACAAAGAAGTCGTCGACTATTGCCTGAAAGCCGAGGGCATATCGCTCGCCGACGTCGATCTGGTGGTGCGCAATTGTTACGTGCTGCCGGTCGAAGAAATGGAAACGCGCCTCCTCAATCAAGATGCGCCGGGTTTCATGAGCGAGCGGGAGCGAAACGTCGCGGCGAAAGAGCCGCTGTATCGTTCGCGCTCGAACAAAGTCGTAACCGTCTCGCATCATCTCGCCCACGCATACAGTGCCTTCGCCGCCTGTCCCTTCGACGAAGGGGTGGTGATGGTGGTCGACGGCGTCGGCAGCTACAGCGCGGATGTCACCGAGGAATATCCATCGTCCGACAAAACCAATCCGCTCGCGCGCGAATCGGAGAGCTATTATAAATTTTCCGGCAGCAAGCTCGAGACGTTGAAAAAAGTATGGCTGGAGCCGTGCCGCGGATACCTCGCCGATGAATTTTTCAACATGGCTGGCCTCGGTGCGCTCTATAGCCGTGCCTCGACCTATATTTTCGGCAACTGGAACAAATGCGGCGAGTTGATGGGCTTGGCCCCATACGGCCGTCACGGTCAGATGAAGCCGCTGCTCCACATCGAGAACGGCGTGCTGAGCGTTCCCGATTGGCTCGAGGAGCTCAAAGAGCCCTGGATCGCCGGGAGCGGGAAGGACTGGGAAAAAAGCCCGTCCATGCAGCACTGGAAGGATCTTGCCTGGCAGATCCAGGACGATACCGAGATGGTGCTTCTCGCCCGGGCGAAATGGTTGCGCGAGGCGACCGGCGCGAAGAACCTCTGCCTCGCGGGTGGCGTGGCGCTGAATTGCGTCGCCAACGGCCGGCTCGCGCGCGAGGCCGGGTTCGAGAATGTGTGGATTCAGCCGGCGGCGGGCGACGACGGCATCGCCATCGGTTGCGCCTATTACGGCTATCTCGCGATTCAGAAAAAGCCGCGCGCGTCCGTCATCAAGCACGCGTATTTTGGCAAGCCTTATTCGGATGCGGATGTGCGCGGCGCGACGGACAAAACGCTGATCCGTCTCGCGACGAAAAGCACGCAGAGCGACAACATCAGCCGCGATACGGCGAAGGTCCTTGCCGAGGGCAAGATCATCGGCTGGTTCCAGGGCGGCTCCGAATTCGGGCCGCGCGCGCTCGGCAACCGCAGCATCATCGCAGATCCGCGCTCGGCGGAGATGAAGGATATCCTGAACCGGCGCGTCAAATTCAGGCAGGCATTCCGTCCCTTCGCGCCGATCGTTCTGGCGGAGCGGGAAGACGAAATCTTCGAAGGCAGCCACGATTCTCCCTACATGCTGATGGCAAAACCCGTCCGCCCCGAATGGAAGGATAAAATTCCGTCCATAGTTCACGTCGACGGAACGGCGCGGGTGCAAACGGTTCGCGAGGAAACCAATCCGCCTTTGTACCGGCTACTGAAGGAATTCGAGGCCCTCACCGGCGTTCCCGTGCTCTTGAACACCTCGTTCAATGTGAAGGGCGAGCCAATCGTCGAGACGCCGCGGAACGCAATGGAGTGTTTCCTCACCACCGACATCGATTATCTGGCGTTGCACGACCTGTTGATCCATAAAACCGCGCTCCACAGGGTGATCTTGCCGGTTCTCAAATTTTATTCGGACGTGAGCGCCATCGTGCGGGCGAGTATGGGTGGAAAGGACGATTAAGTCGTCCATTACTGCCCCTTGCGGCCGTAGGCCATTGCCTCACCGCAACGCCATAATGGGCATCACCGATTGGTTTCCCTTACGGCAACCGTTACCGTGGATGTCTTTGTTCGTCATCATCGGCTGAAAAGGACTTGCGCGCGCGAAGCCGAGCGCAGTGGATCCACAATAAGAATGGCGCTGGAAGTTTGCTCCGGAACGCCGGACGCGGGAGGATAAAATGCCAGCAGCGTCGGGCAAGAGAGCCTGGGTCGTCGTCTTTCTCCTCTTCGCCTTCATGCTGATCAATTTCGTCGACAAGACCGTCATCGGTCTCGCCGGTGTGCCGATCATGCAGGAGCTCGGTCTAACGCCGAGCCAATTCGGCCTCGTCGGATCGAGCTTCTTTTTTCTGTTTTCGATTTCCGCGGTCGTCACCGGCTTCATCGTCAACCGGGTTCAGACGCGCTGGGTTCTCGCGATCATGGGCCTCGTCTGGGCGCTCACGCAGTTTCCCATGGTCGGAACGGTGGGGCTCACGACCTTGATGCTTTGCCGGATTGCGCTCGGCGCCGGCGAGGGGCCGGCTTATCCCGTGGCACTTCATTCCGCCTATAAGTGGTTTCCCAACGAGCACAGAACGCTGCCGACCGCCGTCATCGCGCAGGGCGCGGGCGTCGGCGTGCTATTGGCGCTACCCGCGCTCAATTGGATTATCGTGCACTACTCCTGGCACTGGGCATTCGGCGTTCTCGGTATCGCCGGGCTGATGTGGACGGCGGCGTGGCTTCTGTTCGGCCGCGAAGGCTCGATCGCCGAGGCGAGCGAAACGCTCAAGAGCCTGCATGCCGGCATTTCCTACCGGGAGCTGCTGACCTGCCCGACGATTATCGCCAGCTGGTGCGCGTTCTTCGGCGCTTATTGGGGATTGTCGCTCGCGATTTCCTGGCAGACGCCGTATCTCGTGAACGTGCTCGGATTTTCCCAGCAGGAAGTGGGCCTGTTGAGCGCCTTGCCGTGGGGCTTCGGCGTGATCCTGGTGATCTCGCTCGGCTGGTATTCGCAGCGCCTTCTCGCGAAAGGCGTATCGAGCCGCGTCGCGCGGGGAATTCTCGGCGGCGCCTGCGTCGCGCTCGGCGGCGCCATGCTTCTGCTTCTGCCTTACATGCCGAATGCGACGCTGCGGATTCTCGCCACCATGGTCGGCACCTCGCTGCCCGCGGTCATCTACGTATTCAGCCACGCGATCGTGGGCGAGATCACGCCCGTTTCGCAGCGCGGCGCGATGCTCGCAATCGGGAATGCGGTCGGAACATCGGCCGGAATTCTCGCGCCTTACATCATGGGCAACGTCATCGAGCGCGCTGCGACGCCGACGGACGGATACAATACCGGCTATGAAATATGCGGCTTGATCATGCTCGTCGGCGGCATCATCGGCATGTTCTTCATGCGCCCGGAAAAGGACGGCGCACGGCTCGCGCGCGCGGGCGCGCTCAGCCCGGTTGCGGCGGAATGAGCATCTTCTGAGGGAGACGGTTCGTATGGACGAGTTCGATTACGTCGTCGTCGGAGGCGGGTCGGCGGGTTGCGTCGTCGCGAGCCGGCTCTCGGAAAATCCCGGCGTCAAGGTTTGCCTGTTGGAAGCCGGCCAAGCCGGCACCGGCTGGGTCGTCAACGCGCCCGCCGCGACCGCAATCATGATACCGTCGAAGATCAAAAATTGGGCCTTCGACACGGTGCCGCAGCCCGGTCTCAATGGCAGGGTAGGATATCAGCCGCGCGGCAAGGCGCTCGGCGGCTCGAGCGCGATCAACGCGATGGTCTATATCCGCGGGCACAAATGGGACTACGACCATTGGGCCTCGCTCGGCAACAAAGGCTGGTCGTTCGAGGACCTGTTGCCCTATTTCAAACGCGCCGAGAACAACGAGGATATTCACGACGCGTTTCATGGCAGCGGCGGCCCACTGAACGTGGCCGCGCTACGCACCGACAATCCCGTGCCGCACGTATTCGTCGAGGCCGCGCGCCAGTGCCAATTTCCGCTCAATCAGGATTTTAATGGCGCGGAGCAGGAGGGGGTCGGCGTCTATCAGGTGACGCAAAAAAACGGCGAGCGCTGGAGCGCCGCCCGTGCCTATATCCATCCGAATCTCGCGCGGCCGAATTTATCGGTAATCACGGAGGCGGCGGCGGGCAAGATCGTGTTTTCAGGCCGCCGCACGACCGGGGTGCAGTATCGGCAAGGCAAGGTGACACGCGAAGTCAAGGCCCGGCGCGAAGTGATCCTGGCGAGCGGCGCTTTTCAATCGCCGCAATTGCTCATGCTCTCGGGCGTCGGCGACGGCAATCATCTGCGAAAATTCGGCATCGAAGTCGTTCACGATCTTCCCGCCGTCGGCCGCAATCTTCAGGACCACATCGATTTCGTCTTTTCCTATAGTTCCGAAAGCCGTGACCTTTTCGGCATTTCCTTCGGGGGTATCGCGCGCCTGATCCGGGAGATCGGCCGCTCCCGCAAGGAAGGACGCGGCATGATCACCACGAATTTTGCCGAAGCGGGCGGCTTTCTGAAAACGAATCCGCAAGCGGCCGTGCCCGACATTCAGCTGCATTTCGTCGTCGGCAAGGTCACCGATCACGGCCGCAAGAAAAGCCTCGGCCACGGCTTTTCCTGCCACGTTTGCCTGTTGCGGCCGAAGAGCCGGGGCTTCGTCGCGCTGCAAAGCGCGGATGCGTCGGCGCCGCCGTTAATCGACCCGAAGTTTTACGACGATCCCCGCGATCTCGAAGACATGGTCAAGGCTTTTCGCCTCACTCGGCGAATTCTGGAAGCGCCGGCGCTGGCGAGTGTGCGGGGCGAGGATTTGCTCACGCGCGGCGTCGAAACAGATTCGCAGATCCGCGACGTTCTGCGCAATCGATCCGACACGGTCTATCACCCGGTCGGCACCTGCAAAATGGGCAGCGACAATCAAGCCGTGGTCGACCCCGAATTGCGCGTGCGTGGGCTCGAAGGGCTCCGCGTGGTCGATGCCTCGATCATGCCGACGCTCGTCGGCGGCAATACCAACGCGCCCACGATCATGATCGCCGAGAAAGCCGTCGATCTCATTCGCGCGAGACACTGAGCCGATGGCGGAATCAAAAGAAAACGCGGGCGAACAATCCGCTGCGGTCGAGCCGAAGGCGGCGGAGCCCGCCGTGAAAGCAGCCCACGCGGCGGCGCTAAAAGAATTGCCGTTTTCGGATCGCAGGGATTACGACGACGTGGCTCGTGGCTTCGTCGCGACCATTCCCGGCGCCTTGATCAAGGATGCGGACGGCCACGCGGTATGGGATATGAACGCCTATTCCTTTCTGCAAACGGACGCCTCCCCCGACGCCGTGCATCCGAGCCTATGGCGGCTCGCGCAGCTCAATTGCCGGCACGGACTGTTTCAAGTCTGCGAGCGCATCTATCAAATCCGCGGCTTCGACATCGCCAATATCACCATCGTCGAGGGCGATACCGGCATCATCGTCATCGATACCTTGTCCGTCGCCGAGACCGCGAAGGCGGCGATGGAGCTCTATTTTCGAGAGCGCGGAAAAAGGCCGATCGTTGCGGTTATTTACACCCACACCCATGCCGATCATTGGGGAGGAGTAGGGGGCGTCCTCACGGAGGAAGAGGTGGCCGCAGGCGGCGTTCAAATTATCGCGCCGGATAAATTCCTTGATTTTGCCGTCTCGGAAAACGTCATCGCCGGCAACGCCATGGCGCGGCGCGCGCAATACCAATTTGGCCTCCGCCTGCCGAAGGGAATTCGCGGCCAGGTGGATGCGGCGCTCGGCAAGACGATCGCGCGCGGCACCATGACGCTTTTTCCGCCGAACGATCTCGTCCGCGAGACCGACGAAAAGCGCGTCATCGATGGCGTCGAAATCGTCTTTCAAATGGCGCCGAACAGCGAGGCGCCGGCGGAATTCCATCTATATTTTCCGGCACTTCGTGCGCTCAACATCGCCGAGAACGCGACGCATCTCTTCCACAATTTGCTGCCGTTCCGCGGCGCCGAGGTGCGGGACGCCCTCGCCTGGTCGAAATATCTGAACGAAGCGATCGAGCTTTTCGCCGGCAAAACCGATGTGTTGATGGCCCAGCACCACTGGCCGATTTGGGAGAGCGCGCGCATTCGGGATTATCTGACGAAGCAGCGCGACCTATACAAATACGTCCACGACCAGACGCTTCGTCTCATCAATCACGGATTTACCGCGCCCGAGATCGCCGAGCAGCTGAAGCTCCCCGAAGGTCTCGCGAAGGAATGGTTCAATCGCGATTATTACGGCACCGTCCGCCACAACGCCAAAGCGATCTATCAGAAATATCTCGGCTGGTACGATTCCAATCCCGCCCATCTCGATCCGTTGCCGCCGATGGAAGCGGCGAAGAAATATCTCGAATATATGGGCGGCACGGAGGCGGTCATTCGCCGCGCGCGCGAAGATTTCCACAACGGTCACTATCGCTGGGTGGCGGAAGTCATGAACCGCGTCGTCTTCGCCGAGCCGCAACATAGCGCGGCGCGCTTGCTCGCCGCCGATGCGCTCGAGCAACTCGGCTATCTCGCGGAAGCGGCGACCTGGCGAAATTCGTATCTCTGCGCCGCCTTTGAGCTCCGCAACGGCGTGCCGCAGCCGCGCTCGTTGACGCCGCCCGGCTTGAACGCGCTCCGGGCGCTGACCGTCGACATGGTGTTCGACTTTTTCGGCGTGCGCCTGAACGGCTCCAAGGCCGAAGGCAAGAAGATCGTCATCAACTGGAATTTCAGTGACACCAAACAGCAATATGTATTGAGCCTGGAGAATTGCGCCCTCACGCACATCGCGAGCAAGCAGGCGGCGAACGCCGACGCGACGCTGACGCTCGCGCGCGCGACGCTCGATCAGATCCTGATGCGAAAAACGACGTTTCCGGAAGCGGTGCAGAGGGGCCTCGTCAAGATCGACGGCCAGCCGATGAAACTACTGGAGCTGTTCGGCCTGTTCGAGAATTTCAATCCGATGTTCGAAATCGTGATGCCGAAAGGCGCTTAGCCTTCTTATTGGCGGCCCTTTCGCTCGGGGAAATGCCGGCGAAGGTTAGGCGTTTCCATGACCGCGGGCCGAACCGGGCGCGGTCGCGCGGCATTTCCCCGGCGGTGATTGTCGTTTGCATAATGCCCATCCCCGCCGAAACAATCGGAAATCCGCCCGTGTTTAGCGCTATGCTAAAATTGTCCGGTAAGCCATACTGCCTCGGGGCGTCTCGATTGGGTAAAGGGAGCTAATCCATGCTTCAACGCGTCTTCATGCCGAGCTTGTTCGCGGCCATGCTTTTGAGTGCCCCGGCATTCGCAATCACCGCGCAGGAAAAGATGAAAACCTGCGAGTTCGGCGCCGGGGATCAGAAGCTCACCGGGCCTGCCCGCAAGACATTCATGTCGAAGTGCATGGCCAACGGTGACGCGCCGGCCGCCAAAAAGCCGAAGCAGCAATCGATGCAACAACCGGCACAGCCGATGCAGCCGATACAGCCGCCCATGCAGCAGCAAAAGTGATCCGATTGTTGCCGGTTCTCATTTGAGCGATTGCATTTACTCCACCGTGACTTTTTATCCCGCCTCGGACGCATAAACGCGACTTGTAACCCTCATGTCACGGCGGTATCGTTTTCGCCGGGTTGGGGAACGACAGGAGACAATTATGGGTTTGATGGACGTTCTCAACGGCATGCAAAATGGGCCGCGTGGACCAAGCGGACCTTCCACCGGCGGCGGCATGTCGCCGATCACCATGGCGGTCCTCGGTCTGCTCGCCTACAAGGCAGTCAAAAGCATTAGTGCCAGCCAACCGGGTGCAAAGCCTGCAGGCGCGGGCGCCAACTCCGGCGGTGGCCTCGGCGATATGCTACCCGGCGGATTGGGCGGCCTGCTCGCGGGCGGTGCGGCCGGAAGCGTTCTCAGCGGCGGTCTTGGCGATCTCTTGAAGCAGTTCCAGCAAGGCGGTCAGGGCGATGTCGCCAATTCCTGGGTCGGCACCGGGCCGAACAAGACGATTTCTCCGGGCGATCTGGCCAAGGTGCTCGACAACGAGCAAATCAAGGCGCTGATGGCGCAAACCGGAATCTCGCGCGACGATTTGATCGCCGGTCTCAGCAAGCAACTGCCCGAGATCGTGAACGAGCTGACGCCGCATGGGCGCTTGCCCACCGCGCAGGAATTGTCGCGCTGAAGCTGACGCACGGCGATTCATCACGTTGAACGGAAAAGGGTGGCTATCATGAGCGGCCTTCTGTGGATCCTTGTGGTCGGCTTTATCGCCGGCATTATCGCGCGCATCTTGTCGCCCGGCCCGAATAATCCCTCGGGCTTCCTCCTCACCACCGTGATCGGTATCGCCGGTGCGTTTCTCGCGACCTTTATCGGGCAGGCAGTCGGCTGGTACGGGCCCAATCAAGGCGCGGGCTTCATCACCGCCATCGTCGGCGCGCTGATCGTTCTGTTCATCTGGAACCGCCTCGTGGTCAAACGCGTGATCTCGGATCCGGGCGCATAACCCCGGGCTCGGCGCCAAATACTTTTGCCGGCGGCTTACACCGACGAGGAATACGACCGCGTCGCCGATCTCAATTTACGCGGCACGTTTTATTTTCTGCGCGCGTTCGGCCGCATGATGAGCGGGCAGAACGGTGGCGGCAGCCTGATCGCGAGCTCCTCGGTACGCGCCACGACGCTGGAGCCCGGGCTCGCGATTTATGGCGCGACCAAAGCCGGCATCATCCAGATGGTGCGCGGGCTTGCCTCCGAGGTCGGCCGCTTCGGCGTACGCGTGAATGCGATCGTGCCGAGCATCGTCGAGACGCCGCTGATCGCACCCCTGAAGGCGCGGCCGGATATCTACCAGGCGCTCGCCGCCCACACCGTGTTCAACCGTTGGAGCAGGCCGAGCGAGGTTGCGGCCTGCGTCGCGTTCCTCGCCTCGGACGCCGCGAGTTATGTCACGGGCTCCGCCTTCCTCGTCGATGGCGGCTGGACCGCGATCGACGGCCCACCCACCGGCCTCACCGAGACCAGCCGATAGCGACGGTTGACACGTCGTGCAGTGGCGGAATGGTGCAACCGATCTTCATGCCCCTTTCGGCTGGCTTCCTATATAATGTCTTGTCGATCCTCGAGGTGGCATGCATGCCGCAATTCCGCATTCGCTTTATTCGCGTTCCGCGCTGGCAGATCATGCTCGGCGCAGGGCTTGCCTTTGCGATGATGATTGCGCTTTTCGTGCTGGCGTTCGGCATTTTCCTGCTGCTTCTGCCGGTGCTGGCGATCGCCGGAGCGATTTTCTATTTGTTCGGCGCCCACCGGCCACCGGTCGGCCGCGATGGCGCGACGAATGACCGCATCATCGATGGAGAGTACCGGGTCGTAGAACAGGACCGGCTCGATCATCCTCACGACCGATCGCATTGACCGGGAGGAACGCTTGTCGGATGAAGTGCGCGACAATAAGGACCTGCATCGCTTCGAGCTTGCGGTCGACGGCCGTACGGCGTTCACGCAGTACAATCTCGCGCCGGGCAAGATCACATTGATGCACACCAAGGTGCCAAAGGAACTTGAAGGCCATGGCGTCGGCTCGAAACTCGTGCGCGGCGAGTTGGAAGCCGTGCGCGCGCAAGGGCTGAAGGTGGTGGCAAAGTGTCCCTTCGTCGCCGCCTATATCAAGAAGCATCCGGAATTCCAGGATTTGCTCGCTTGACTCAATCCCGCGGCTTTTTGCCAATCCTGGTTCTATGACGGAGACGAATTTGATGCCCGATGCGAAGCCGACAAACGACGGGGGAGGACCGCAAGGCGAGCTTTCGCTCCGCACGCTCGCCATGCCCGCCAATACCAATCAGAACGGCGATATCTTCGGCGGCTGGCTCCTGGGCCAGATGGACATCGGTGGCGGAATCTTCGCCTCGAAGGCCGCCGAGGGCCGCACGGTCACGGTCGCCATCGACGCCATGAATTTCCGCAAGCCCGTCTATGTCGGCGACGTGGTGTCGGTGTACGTCAGTCTCATTCGAATCGGAACGACGTCCATCACCGTCCATGTGGAAGCCTGGGTGATGCGGCGCGAAGAGTCGGATCTCGTCCACGTCACCGAGGGGAATTTTACCTATGTTGCCGTCGACGAGAACATCCGCCCGCGGCCGGTGAAGGGCGCCGCCAAGGCATGAAGCGCGCCGTTCAGTTCGCGAGAGCCAAGGGCCGCGCGATTGATTCGAGCGGCTTGCGCTCGGCGGCGATGCCCCAGATCGCTTCAACGAACGCAGCTGCGATCATCAGCGCCGATCCCAAAAGATAGCCCATGAACACGCTTCCGCGCGAGCCGCTGTCGATCAGGTGGCCGAACAGCCATGGCCCCGCGACACCGCCGGTCGCGGTGCCGATGGCGTAAAAGAACGCGATCGCGAGCGCGCGAATCTCGAGCGGGAAGGTTTCTCCGACCGTGAGGTAAGCCGAACTCGCCGCCGCCGAAGCGAAGAAGAAGATCACCATCCAAGCCACGGTCTGACTGATCGCCGAGAGTGCGCCCGCGTAGAAAAGATAACCGCTACCCGCAAGCAAGAGGCCGGATATCGCATAGGTGAATGCGATCATGGGCTTCCGTCCGATCACGTCGAACAATCGCCCGAGCACAAGCGGCCCCATGAAATTTCCGGCTGCGAAAGGTAGGAGATACCAGCCGACCTCGCCGGATGGAATGGCGTAGAAATCTGTCAACACCAGCGCGTAAGTGAAAAAGATCGCGTTGTAGAAGAACGCCTGCGCCGTCATCAGCGCGAGTCCGACCAGGGTGCGCTGGCGATAATCCTTAAACAATGTGCCGGCCACTTCGGAAAGCGGCGTGTGATGCCGGGAACGCAGGCGCATGCGCGGAAAGCCGGTGTTCGCGGTATTATCCACGCCGAGTCTGGCTTCGATCCGGCGCACGATCGCTTCGGCTTCCGCCGCGCGGCCATGCGTCATCAGCCAGCGCGGGCTTTCCGGCAGCCAAAGCCGCATGAAGAAAATCACGAGACCAAGCATCGCCCCGATCAGAAACGCCGCGCGCCAGCCGATCGTAGGCGCGATGACCGACTGATCAAGCAGGACGATCGATCCGGCGGCGCCGATCGCAGCCCCGATCCAGAAACTGCCGTTGATGACGAGGTCGCTCCAGCCACGCACGCGCGCCGGAACGAGTTCTTGGATCGCGGAATTGATGGCGGTGTATTCGCCGCCGATGCCGGTGCCGGTCAAGAAACGAAATAGGACGAAGCTCCAGAAACTCCACGAGCAGGCCGTTGCGGCGGTTGCGATTAAGTAAACCGTGAGCGTAACGAAAAAGAGTTTCTTGCGGCCAAGGCGATCGGTCAGCCAGCCGAAGAAAACGGCGCCGAGCACGGCCCCCGCGAGATACGCACTCGCCGCAAGACCGATCTCGCTATTCGTGAGCCGCAGCCCGTAACTCTCCTTGAGCGCCCCCGACACCGCGCCGGCAAGCGTCACTTCGAGCCCATCGAGAATCCAAGTGATGCCGAGGGCTGTGACGACGAGGGTATGAAAACGGCCCCAAGGGAGGCGATCGAGGCGGGCAGGGATATCTGTTTCGACAATCGCGCCTGGCTGCCCAGAAACGTTGGTTGCTGACTTTGCGGGTTGCGCGTCCATCGCCAGCGAGAACGCGCGAAAAATCAGGGGGTTCCGCCTATCGAATGCCGTGAACTGCCGAGACCGGACAATTTGACCGGCGACGCGGTTCGATTGACACTGGCATCTCACGAAACGTTCGCCGCTCGCGGCGGGCGGCGCAAAAATAAAGGGCAGGGATGGACTCGCGAATCTTCGAGGGGTTGAAGGTCATCGATTGCGCGACCTTCATCGCGGCGCCCGCCGCCGCGACGGTGCTCTCCGATTTCGGCGCCGAGGTAATCAAGATCGAGCAGCCGGGCGCCGGCGATCCTTACCGTGCACTGCCCGCTATGCCCGGCTATCCGGCAAGCCCGCACAACTATGTGTGGCTGCTCGACTCGCGCAACAAGAAAAGCCTCGCGCTCGATCTTTCCAAGCCCGAAGGTCAAGCCGTGATCCACCGGCTCGCGGCGGAGGCAGACGTCTTCATCACCAATTATCCGCCCGAGGTGCGGGCGCGACTTGGTGTGACCCATGAGAAGCTCGCGCCGCTGAACGAGCGGCTGATCTACGCCTCCTTCACCGGCTACGGCGAGACCGGCGAGGAAGCGAATAAGCCCGGCTTCGACTCGAACGCCTGGTGGGGTCGCTCGGGAATGATGGACCTCATGCGCCCCGATATGAATGGGCCACCCGCGCGTTCGCTGCCTGGCATGGGCGACCACGCTTCCGCCATGTCGCTGTTCGGCGGCATCGTCACCGCGCTCTACCGGCGCGAGCGCACCGGTAAGGGCGGCAAGGTTACGACCTCCCTGATGGCGAACGGCGTGTGGTCGAATGGCTGCTTTGTGCAGGCGCGGCTCTGCGGCGCCAAGGTGCCCCCGCGCCCGCCGCGCGAGGACGCGGTGAACGCGCTCACCAATCATTATCGCTGCCGCGACGGGCGCTGGCTCATTTTGTCGCTCTTGAACGAAGGGCGGCAATGGCCGGTATTTTCCCAATGCATCGGCCGCGGCGAACTCATCAACGATCCGCGCTTCGCCGACAAGAAGAGCCGTCACGCCAATGCGCGTACCCTCGTCGAAATCTTCGACGAGGCGTTCCTCGAGAAGGATCTCGCGGAGTGGCGAAAGATTCTCGACGCAGCGAACCTCGTTTTCGGCGTGGTGGCGATCGTCGACGACATGCCGGACGACAAACAGTTGCGGGTGAGCGAGGTGCTGGTGCCGTTCGAGAACGACACCATGCTCACCGTCAACAGCCCGGTGTGGGTCGAGGGCGCCGCCAAGGTGACGCCGCGCCGCGCGCCAGAAATCGGCGAGCACACTGACGAGGTGCTGCGTGCGGCGGGTTACAAGCCCGCTGAGATCGAGCAGTTGAAAGCACGCGGCGTGGTCGCCTGAAGTGCTAAGGAAAACCCAATGATCGAAATTTCGCAACAGGGCGACATTGCCGTCGTGACGCTCCGGCACGGCAAGGCGAACGCGATGGATGTCGAATTTTGCGAGGGCCTAGCCGCGCGCTTCGAGGAGCTGAAGAGATCGAAGACGAAGGCGGTTGTATTGACCGGAGAGGGCAAGATTTTCTCCGCTGGGGTCGACCTCGTGCGTGCGCTCGAGGGCGGCGCGGATTATTTTCTCAGGTTTCTGCCGGCGTTGAGCAAGGCATTCGTGACCGTGTTCTTCTTTCCGAAGCCGGTCGTCGCCGCGGTCAACGGCCACGCGATCGCCGGGGGCTGCGTGCTCGCCTGCTGCGCCGATCGCCGCCTGATGGCGAAGGGCACGGGCCGCATCGGCATTCCGGAACTTCTCGTCGGCGTGCCGTTCCCGACCATCGCGCTCGAGGTCATGCGCTTCACGCTCGCCGCCCGTTTTATTCAAGACGTGTTCTTGACCGGCGCGACCTTCTCCCCGGAAGAAGCGCTCCCGCGCGGGCTTGCCGACGAGCTTATCGAGCCGGACGATCTCATGAATCGTGCGTTGGCTGCCGCCGAACATTTTGCCGCCATTCGCACTGACGCCTTCGCGATCACGAAATTGCAGCTTCGCCAGCACGTTGCCGACCGCAGCGCGAACGAGGCGAAACGCTTCGAAACTGTGATCAACGAGCTGTGGTGTGCGCCGGAGGCCTTCGAGCGCATTCGGGCTTACGTTTCACGCACCTTGAAGAAGGGCTGAAGCGTTGCCAATTTCCCTGGTTGAAGACTAACCCAGCCCCACCGTCACGAGCGACTTGCGCAGCCCATCGCTGTCGTAGGGCTTGGAAAGCAGCGTGGTCGGCGCGCCCTTCTGCAGATCGCCGGCGAGCGTCTTGCCGCTCTCCCCGGTGGCGATCACGATCGGCAGGCTAGGTTTGAGCGTCCGCAATTCCTTCGCGAGCGCGTCGCCTTTGCCATCCGGCAGGTTGAGGTCGATGATAGCGGCCGAGAGCTTCGCGGTGTTTCCTTTGGCGAAGTCAAGCGCCGCCGCCGCGCTCGCGGCCTCCTCGACCTCGAACCCGAGATCGCGCAATGCCTCCGCCGCCGCCACCGCGATCAGCGCCTCGTCTTCCACCAAGAGGATCGTCCCCATGCCGCCCATCTCAAATTCCTTCAGCGCCTCGTTGGAGAGCTTGCGGCCATTATAGCCGCGCGGCAGTTCCCAGCGCGGCGCGGCGCCTTTTTATCGCAGCGAGGCGACGCTGGATGTCGGCGTAAGCTGCACGATGCAGCGATCCTTGGCGGTCGGCAAGGTTGGGGAGATGTCGGGGCTCAGGCCCGATTCGCATCCTTCCGTCGGCGCTTGCTTGTCGCCGCTCGGTGATCGCGTTTTCTCGACCGGCACGCGATCGACTTGCGACTGGGCGGTTTCGCGAACCGTGACTTTAGGCAGTAGGATATTTTTCGTGACCACGGTGGTATTCGCCATCGGATCGGTGCTGAATAGCACGCGGCCTTCACGGTCGCGATAGACGATCGCGGCATCGTGCACGCCGACGATCTCGACGACGCTAATATGCTTTCCGCCGGACGGCGCCGAGGCATTCGTAGGCATACGATCCGCTTTGGGCGATCGATCGACGGAATGCGTCGCGGTGGCGATGGTAAAAATTGTCGCGACGGCGGTTGCAACACCTACTGCAAGCCCGCCCGCGACGTGGGGGGTGAAGCGCGACATCGGGGCTCTCCAGATGATCGGCAGCCTCTATAACGCCTTGCTTTCGGCCGGGGCTGTCTTCTCGTCTGGATAACGCGGCTCACGCCTATTCGGTTCCGCCTGTCGTCCACGGTTGCTTGATCGCGGGAACCCGATAGCCACCGCGGCGTTAATTCGGCGACCGGCCTCCTTTCCCCTCCCCCGCAAAAGGCCGGTATTTCGGGTGTGACCGGCGCTTGCTGGTTACACCCGATCTTTTTTCAGTCCACTTTTATGAAATTTATCGCAGCCTTAGCTGGCGGCCTGCTGTTGGCGCCGCCTCGCATTGCGTTCAAAAAAAAGCGCCTGGCTGATCACGGCCGAAACGGTCGCCGGCTGGAACGGTTTGGGGATGAGGAAAGCCGGCTCCGGACGCTCGCCGGTGAGAAAACGCTCGGGAAACGCCGTGATGAAAATGACAGGCACTTCGAACAATTTCAACAGCTCGTTCACGGCATCGAGACCGGAGCTGCCGTCGGCGAGTTGGATGTCGGCGAGAATGAGACCGGGCGCCTTGGTCTTGGCGAGCCGCACCGCCTCGCGATGCGTGCGCGCGATGCCGAGCACGTTATGCCCGAGGTTCTCGACAAGCCCCTCGATATCGACAGCAATCAGCGGCTCATCCTCGATGATCAGCACTTCGGTTGCGATCTCGGCCGCCAGTTCTTTGCCCGCCTCATCGAGATAATCGCGGAGCGTCGGCACGTCGACGTCGAGGATATCGGCCGCTTCCTTCTCGGAAAATCCTTCCAGTGCCACCAGCAAGAAAGCCTGCCGCATGCGCGGCGTGAGCTGCGTCAGCCGCTTTTCAACCGGCAGACGCGAGGCTTCGGGATCGGGAAGATTTTTTTCGGCGAGCGAATCCCAAACTTTCGTGAAGGCACGGTAAAGGGCTACCCGCGGTTCGCGGCCGCCGGGGAAGCTTTCCGGCTCCTCAAGCAAGGCCTCGAGAACAGCCGTCACATAGGCATCGCCCGACTTCTGGCTACCGGTCAAAGCCCGCGCATAACGGCGCAGGAAGGGCAAATGCTGGGCAATAATTTCGGATTTCGACACGAAAAACCCCCTCCGCTAAGACACCAGTATGCCTAACCCCCTCACGGAAAAAAAGTTCCCATGGAGGGAACCGGAGCGCCGGGTATGACGTTAAGGACTGAACGTTGAGCCGTATAGCCTTTGGGGGAGTCCCGTTGGATGGGCGGCGGGATTGGCGAGGTTTGAAGCATGAAGAACAAGCAGGACAAGCCCGGATCGGCGTCTTCTTCTTCCGGCTCTGATGGCGGCAGGGGAAGGGATGGCACGAAGGGGACCATCGACCGGGAAGGCCAGATCAAGCTCGGCGTCTTGATTCGCAGAATGTACGAAGCGGATCTGCAGAAGCCGGCCCCGGATACCATCACAGACCTGGTAAAACAATTCGATAAAACGAAAGTCGAACTGACCGACGAGGACTCGCGCTCATGAGCCTCGACAACCAGACCCGCGATTCGATCTTGGCCGCGATTCCCAACTTGCGGGCATTCGCCATATCGCTGTCCGGAAATGTCGATCGTGCGGACGATCTGGTTCAGGAGACCGTGCTGCGAGCGCTTGCCAATATCGATTCATTTCAACCGGGAACGAACATGCCGGCTTGGCTTTTCACCATCCTGCGCAACCTATTCCGCTCCGAATATCGCAAGCGCCGGCGCGAGGTCGAGGACGCGACGGGCATGTATGCCGAAAGCATGAAGTCGCAGCCCGAGCAGGCAAGCCGGCTCGAATTCGAGGAACTGCGTTTAGCACTCGCGCAACTGCCCGACGATCAGCGCGAAGCGGTGATTCTGGTGGGCGCATCCGGATTCTCGTACGAGGAAGCCGCCGCGATTTGCGAATGCGCCGTCGGGACCATCAAGAGCCGGGTCAATCGCGCGCGCAACCGGCTCGCCGAATTGATGTCGATCGAGGGCCTCGATGATTTCGGCCCCGATCAGGAAACGCGCGCGGTGCTGACCGCCGACAATTAACCCGCCGGTTTATTCAAATCGTCGATAATGCACGGATGTTGATAATGGAACCGCGGCCAGCGGTGAGCGTTACTTCCACCGTCCTATGTATGATTGACGGAGGTTCCTATGAAAAACTTTAAGAGCGCACTGATCGGCTCGGCTGCTGCATTGTCCATGGTCGTGGCGTTTGCAGCGTCCGGCGCGATGGCGGCGCCCGAGCACGTCAAAGCCGGCACCCTGGATTGCGATGTTTCCGGCGGCGTCGGGCTCATTATCGGCTCGCAGAAGCAGATGACCTGCATGTTCACGCCGGCGAGCGGCGGACGGCGCGAGGTCTATCTCGGCACCATTCACAAGTTTGGTCTCGATGTCGGTGCGACCACGGGCGGCAAAATGGCCTGGACCGTTTATGCGCCGACCAATCAGCGGGTCGCCGCGCTCTCCGGCACTTACGGCGGCGCGAGCGGCGAAGCGACGGTCGGCGCCGGTGTCGGAGCCAACGTACTGGTTGGCGGGTCGCAGCGGACCGTGACCCTGCAGCCGCTTTCGGTGCAAGGCCAGACCGGCCTTAACCTCGCGGCCGGGGTCGCGAGCTTAGAGCTGCGCCCCGCGCGCTAAAGGATATTGAGGCGGCCGCCTNNCTGCACCTCCGCGCGATGGCGATAAGGGTGGAACTAACGACGTACATCCACGTTATCCAACTGCAGATCCGTACTGCAAATCCGTGATTTAGGGGAGAGTAAAATGCGAATTCTGCTTGGAATCATTATCGGTGTCTTTTTCACGATTGGTGTCGCTTATGTCCACGACGCCACCTTAACCCCCCCGGCATCCGGCTCGGCAACGATCGAGCGGCCGATGGTCAATTGGGACGTGGTCACCGTGGATTGGCAGGATCTCAAGGCGCGCGTGAGTATGGGATGGCGTAAGCTACAATCGATCGGGTGATCGTCGCACTACGCTGATTGCCGATAAATAAAACGGGCGCAGAATCTGCGCCCGTTTTTGTTTCCGCGCTAGTGGGCGCTCGCCTCGGCCAAACGATTGATCTTCGCAGCCATGATGAAATCGTTCTCGTGCAGCCCTTTTATTTTGTGTGTGTGCATCGAGACGGTCACGTAGCCCCAGCCGAAATGAATATCCGGATGATGGCCTTCGGCTTCGGCGAGTTCGCCGATCTTGTTGACGAATGCGATCGCCCCCTTGAAGTCGGGGAAGCGAAAGGTGCGCTCGATGCGGTGGGCATCGTCCACGAGCGTCCAGGAGGGCGCTTGCGACAGGAGTTGCTTCGCCGCGGAAGCCTCGAGCGGCGGAACTCCGCCGCGGCATGGAATGCAGGTCTTGTCGGCGAGGTTTGAGGCCATTCAAGAAATTCCTCGATAGAGCCGGCTGTCGGCGTAGATCTAATCAGATCTTGACCGGTCGCGGCGCGCCCCCAGAAGGTCCGCCTGTCTTTTGTTCCAACTCCTCCAGCGACCTCTGGTTCGGCTCGACGCCCCAGAAATAGACGGCGGCGATCTGGATGACGACGAGAACGGCTATAAAGGACATCACGCCCGGCATTTTGTAATTGGTCGCGAGGTACAGGATGAAGAAAGGAACGACGATCTGTGAGGCGCGGCCCAGCGTGTTGCAAATGCCGTTGCCGCGTAGCCGCACTTCGGTCGGGAACAGTTCGGGCGTGTAAACCCCGAACAAAATCGCGACCTGAACATAGATCGCGAGAATGAGCGCGAAACCCACCGTCAGGATAAGCGCCGAAGGAGTTGCCGCGGTGAAGGTTGCGTAGACGACGCCGAGCGCAAGTGTGGCGATCGATCCTCCGATGATGCTCCAGCGCCGTCCGATGAAATCGGCGCAAAATGCGCCGACCGCGCATCCGAGTGGGGATGCGATGACGAGCACCAGAAAGTAATCGAACGAGCGCGAAATCGTGAGCCCTTGCTGCAGGAAGAAGGTCGGGATCCACTGCACGAAGCCGAAAATGAGTGTGTTGATCGTGATCAGCACCCAGCAGCCGACGAGGAGCCGCTGCAACAGCGGTGGCTTGAACAGCGACGAAAGATCGGCCTGCATCACGGGAACCGGAGCGGCGGGCACGGGGAGCGGGCCCGCGGTCGCGGCTTCCTTTTCGATTTCGCTCATCAATGCTTCCGCTTCCGCGGCGCGGCCTTTCGATTCCAGCCAGCGTGGCGATTCCGGCAGGTTCTTGCGCAGATACCAGACAATCAGCGCACCGACGCCGGCGATGACGAACATCGGACGCCAGCCGAAATTGGGAATGACAAAGTACGCGATCAGTGCGGTGGCCGGCAGGCCGCAAACGACGAGAAAGGCCATGAACGATAGCCAGCGCCCGCGCGATTTCGGCGGTACGAATTCCGTGAGCGTCGAATAGCCGACCACGATCTCAGCGCCCAACCCCAGGCCCATGACAAAACGCGCCCAGTTGAGCTGGGTCATGTCTTGTGCGGCGGCCGCCGCCAGCGAAGCGAGTCCGAAGATGAGCAGGTTCACCTGGTAGGTGAAGCGACGACCATATTTGTCGCCGAGAAAGCCGGTGACAAGCGCGCCGATGGTCATGCCGATAAACGTCTTCGAAATGAAATCGGCATTGAGCGGCGGCGTCGAAAAGCCGGATTGTAGAAGGGAAGGCAGCACATTGCTGCCAACGTAGAGGTCGTAGCCGTCGAAAAACATGCCGGCGCCGACGAGCCAGAAGATACGTTTGTGAAAAGACGAAATCGGGAGCCGATCGAGGCGTGCGCCAGCATTCACGGTGCGAGACATTAATTCCTCCCCCATCGGGCAACGGTTATGTTTGGTTCGAACCCGTCACGGTCGCGTTTATTCCGCTCTAACGCCTGACGGTAGCTGTTGCCGCCCTTGCTTATCAGCATAAGGTCGATGAGGAAGTCCGGCAAGGCGAGCGCGAAAAATCAGCGCCAGTATTTATTCCGCATCGCAACTTGTTTCTTCGCCACATGGACGGGGAAGCCGAATGAACGGAGAATAGGCAAACAAGAATTTACTGATCCGAAACAAGGCAAGCCGTCGATGAATATAGAACCGCTGACCACGCCGAAAACGACCGCGGCCCGCATTGGCGCCGGACGCGATTTGGTCGTCATTCACTCCTTGCTGACCGACCGGCATGCCTTCGATCCGGTACTTGCCGATCTCGCGGCGCGCTTTCGCGTGACCTTGCTCAATCTTCCCGGTTTTCACGGCTCAAAGCCCGTCGCGGCATCGATCGATGCTTATGGGGAGTGGGTGCACGAGGCTTTCGATGCCTTCGGCATCAGCCGCGACGCGATCCTGATGGGAAACGGTTTCGGCGGCACCGTTGCGCTCGCCTTCGCGCTCGCGCAGGGCGACAGGCTCGCGAAGCTCGTTCTTTGCGACGTGGCGCCGGGTTTTCCGGAGGAAGGCAAAGAAGCCTTCCGCGTCATGGCGGCCAAGGTCGCGGAAGGCGGCATGGGAACGATCGCGGAGATCGCGGCGAACCGGGTGTTTCACGCGGGTTATCTCGCGGCGCATCCTGAAGCCGTGAACGAGCGAAAGGCTGTTCTGTTGAAGATCGATCCCGTGACTTTCCGCGCCGCTTGCGCGAGCCTGGTCGAAGCCGATCTCACCCCAATGCTCGGAAAATTGAAAGTTCCAGCACTGGTCGTGTATGGCGAGCTCGATCAGGCGACGCCGCCGGGGCTGAACAAGTTGATCGCTTCGCGCGCGCCCGGCGCGCGTGTGATCGAACTTCCCGGTTGCGGACATTGCCCGCCGCTTGAGCAGCCGCAGGAATTTCTGGCGGCGATCCGCGAATTCTTGAACAGCCGGTGAGAATTAGCGAGGAGGCGAAGCGAGAAAATCCTCGTGGCGGACGAGGCAAGTAACGCCGGCGGCCTTGCGCGAGGTACACCACTCCGTGATCGCTGCCGCCGGCACTTCGCCGTTTTCGCGGGCGGCGCCCGCCCAGCCTTCTGCCAGCATCGTGATCAACTTCTGATCCGTGAGCCCAAGCCGCCAATCGCTGCGGCCTCGCTCGATTGCGTAGCCCACTGAAGCAAGTTTACCCGCCATCAGTTTCGAGGCGCGCGATCCCGCCGAGGGGCCGAAGCCCTTGTCGCGGCTGAAATGCCGCTCGAACGCGGTCGTCATTTGGCGGTCGGCGGGATGCGGCGGCGCCCATTCGGCGACACCATCATGATTGAGGGCGGTGTAGAGCGGAAGGCGCGCGCGCGCGAGTGCTGCGACAAAGCGCTCGATCCAAGATTCGGACACGAGATCGAACAGGGCGGCCGCCGTCACCAAGTCCGGAGAGATATTGCCCCAGACCGCGGGCTCGGCCGCGAGATCCGCTTTGCGAAACTCGATCAATAGCGATTTTCCGCCGCTCGAGGCTTCAAGTCCGGTCGCCACGGCGCGGGAAGAATCGGCCCATTGCGCGATGGTTTCCAAAGCGGCAGTAAGCAGCGCCGGATCGTGATCGAACAAAATCCAGTGCTGGCGCGCGGGCAACGCGGCCGCGATTGCACGCAAATTGGAGCCAGCGCCGGCACCGAGATCGACGACGAGTATATCTTCGCGCTCGGCGAAACGGGCGGCGAGCTTCAAAAGCAAAGCCTGATTTCGCGAGCGATGATCGGCGGTTTCGCGCAACGCCAGCCAACCGGGCGAAAAGCCGCTCATGCCGCCGCCTTCTCCAGCACGGCGGCGACCTTGGCGGCGGTATCGCGCCAGCGCGGTAGGTTCTTGGCATGCTCCCACGCCGCATCCGAGAGTTTCCCAACCTCGGCTGTATTCGCGAGCAGGCGGCGCAAAGCGGCGGCGAGCCGCTCCGCATTACCCGCGGGAACGAAGACACCGGCGGCCGCGGGCACGGTGGAGCCGGTGGCACTTCCGCTGCAAGCGACGACGGGCAGCCCGTGCGCCAGCGCCTCGGCGAAGGCCATGCCGTAGCCCTCGAAATGCGAAGGCAAGACGAAGAGCGTGGCGCAATCATATTCCGCCTGCAGACGGTCTTCGTCGAGCGTTCCGAGCAGAACGACGCGCTCCTCTAACTTTGCCTGTGCGATAGATTTTCTCAGCGCCGCCGTTTCATCCTTGTCGCGATCGAGACTGCCGGCGATGCGGCAATCCCAATCGAGTTCGGCGATTGCGGCAAGCGCTTCGACGAGGATGCGAAAGCCCTTGCGCGGCGAGACGGCGCCGACGCTCAACAACCGGGGAGGGCCTTTGCTGCCGCGTGCGCGCGGCGCGGGCTCGGTGCCGGGCTCGGCGACGGTCACGCACTCGATCGTCACGCCGAAATCCGACACGATCAAATCCCGTGTCGCAGCACTTGTCACCACGATATGAACCGCATGCACGAGCGCCGCGCGCTCGCTCTGCCGAAAATAGGAAACGCGCTCGGGCGGCAATCCGGTCTCGAAGGCAAGCGGATGATGCACCAGCGCCACATAGCGTCGCGGAACACGAATGAGGATTTCCGAAGGAATCGCACCGAAGGCAAGGCCGTCAAAAAAAACCGGGGCCTCTTCGGAAGTGGCGGCGAGCAATTCCTCGGTTTTCCGCAGGCTCGCCCCCGAGGGCGACGGAAAATCTCCCGGCAGAGCGAGCACGCGCACGTTCCAGCCGAGCTTTCCCAGTTCTTCGATGACGCGGCGATCGTATCGATAACCGCCGGTGGGAGTCGCTAGATCGCCCGGAATCGCAAAGACGGCTTCACGCACGAGCGACCGGTCCCTCGTACCAGGCGCGCGCCACGTGGGATTCGTGGAGTGTGACGCGAATGCGTGTGACCGTTTCGGAATCGGCCCCGAGGCCACCCTTGCGCACGGTGTCATGCAGCCGGTCGAAGATGTGGCGGCAGAGCGCTTCGGTCGTGCTCCTCTTGCCCGCGAATTCCGGCGCCTCATCGAGATTGCGGTAATTGAGCGGGCCGAGCGTGGCCTTCAGCGCGTCGTGGGCGGCGCCGATGTCGACGACGACGTCGTGCGCGCCGAGCCTCTCGCAGAAGAACGCGACATCGACGACGAAAGTCGCGCCGTGCATTTTTTGCGCCGGGCCAAAGAATTCGCCCTTCAAGCTGTGGGCGATCATGATGTGGTCGCGGACCTCGACTGCGTACATGGCAAATGACCTCGATGCTTGAGTTATTTCAATAGCGCACGAGCGCGCCGATACCGGCAGCGCCCCGCGCGAACAGTCGCGGAAGATGCTGCGGCAATTCGGCGAACGGAATTTCCTCGCCGAGCAGCGCGTCGAGTCGATCGTCGACAAGAAGACGCGCGGCAGTCTCCAGCCGCCGCCGCCGCGTCCAACGCGGTCGCCGTGCACAGGCGATGTCGCCGACCTGGCTCGAAACGAGTTTTAGGCGGCGGGAATGAAACGCCCCGCCAAGCGATACATGGCAGGCATCCTCGCCGTACCAGCTCGCTTCGACAATCGTCGCCTCGTCGCCGGCGCACTCAAAGGCGAGCGAAAGGCCCGCCTCGGTGGCGCTGGTGTGGATGATGAGATCGGCGCCGTGCGGAGCGGAGCCCGGATCGGCGAAGGCGACGCCAAGCCGTGTTGCGATCGGGCCCCGTGTGGGGTCGACATCGACGGCAGTTACTTCCGCGCCCGGCATGCGCGCCGCCAGCGCCGCCACCAAGAGGCCGACGATGCCGCTGCCGATCACCACGATGCGGTCGCCGGGAGCGGCGTTGCCGTCCCACAAAATGTTCAAGGCGGTTTCCAGATTAGCCATGAGGACTGCCCGCCGTGCGGGCACGCCTTTGGGAATCGCGACCACCTCGTCGGCGGGCACCACAAAACGGTCCTGGTGCGGATACAGCGCGAATACGTGTTGCTTGAGGAGTGGCTCAGGGCCGGCCTCGATCTCGCCGACCGCCGCGTAGCCATATTTGACCGGAAAGGGAAAATCGCCCATCTGCGCCGGCGCGCGCATGCGTTCCCATTCGCTTTTCGGCACGCGCCCCTCAAACACGAGCCGCTCGGTTCCCCGGCTCAATCCCGAGTAAAGGGTGCGCACCTGCACCTCGCCGGGACCGGGCAGGGGATGGGTAACCGTGCGAAGCTCGGCTGTCCCCGGTGCGACATACCAAAGGGCGCGGGCTTCCACGGTAGCGAGCCGATGGTCGGATGTCTTCACGGGACGACCTCTTGGCATGACGGGACGGCTTACGCCAAGCCGCACCGCAATTGGGTCACGGTCGGGCTTATTCTGCATCATAAGACCGCTTGGCCTATGGGCGGAACGGGGAAAATCTGCTTTAGACGGCGCAACTTTGTCCGTGGGCTGTATGGCCGCGGAATGCCGGTGGTGCTGGAAGGGCCTATTTCTTGTCTATCGAACCGACGATCGCGAATGCGCCTGAGGTGCTCGCCGCGCAGAGCGGCGAACTGACTCCGACCGCGACGCAAGGGCTCGCGGCGCTCGTTCAACGGCGGCGGATTTTCAGCGCGCTTTGCCTCCTCACACTGATTGCGATGGGCATCTGGCTCGGCACGATTCTTAGCGCGGACGGCTTCGATGTGCTCGATTGGCTGATGCTCGCGGCCTTCCTTATCACCGCGCCCTGGTTCGTGATCGGGTTCTGGAATTCTGCAATCGGCTTTGCGATCCTGCAATTCGCGCGCGACCCGAATGAAATCATTCTGCCTCCCGCGGTCAAAGCGGGGGACAACGATCCGGTCTTCACGCGGGTCGCGATTCTCGTGACGGTTCGCAACGAAGATCCAAAACGCGCTTTCCGGCGTCTGCGCACTGTCAAGACCAGCCTCGACGCAACCGGCTATGGCGATCAATTCGATTATTTCGTGCTGAGCGATTCTTCGCGCGCCGATGTCATCGCCGCCGAGCGCGCGGCCTTCGAGGCATGGCGGACGGAATTTCCCGATCCCGACCGGCTTGTCTATCGCCGGCGCGAGGACAATGCCGGCTTCAAGGCCGGCAACTTGCGCGATTTCTGCGAGCGGTGGGGCAAGAATTACGAGATCATGGTGCCGCTCGACGCCGATAGCCTGATGACGGGTGCGGCGATCGTGCGGCTCGTGCGCATCATGCAGGCGAATCCGCTGCTCGGAATCTTGCAGAGCCTCGTCGTCGGCATGCCGAGCCCGAGCTTTTTCGCGCGCACCTTTCAATTCGGCATGCGGCACGGCATGCGCTCGTTCACGGCGGGCAGCGCCTGGTGGCACGCCGATTGTGGGCCGTTTTGGGGACACAACGCGGCGGTGCGGATCGCGCCATTCACCGACTATTGCCGGCTGCCCGAGCTTCCGGGCCGCCCGCCCTTCGGCGGCCCGATCATGTCGCACGACCAAATCGAGGCGGTACTGATGCGCCGCGCGGGTTTCGAGGTCCGCGTGCTGACGGAAGAGGGCGGCAGCTACGAGGAAAATCCGCCGGCGTTACCGGATTTCGCCCGGCGCGACCTGCGCTGGTGTCAGGGCAATCTTCAATACTTGAAGCTTGTTGGACTCCCCGCGCTGTTTCCGACAAGCCGCATGCAGATCGCAATGGCGATCCAGATGTTTCTCGTCTCGCCCGCCATCGTCCTCTTTCTGATTTGCGCGGCAATTGCCGCGGCATTCTTCCCGTCCGGCGCCGCCTTTCCGGCGGTATCGGCGCTCGCCTTCTATTTCGCCTTCGTCGCGATGTATCTCTCGCCGAAATGTTTCGGTATCGCCGATGCGTTGCTCCGCGCGCCAAAGCGCTATGGTGGCATGGGGAGAATCCTCGCTGGCGGCCTCGTCGAAACGATTTTCACGTTTATGCTCGTGCCGATATCGATGTTCAACCAGACCCTGTTCATTGCGGGCCTGCTGTTCGGCCGCAACGCCGGATGGGATGCGCAGCAGCGCGACGGCTATCGCGTGCCGTGGACGGACGCCGCCCGCGACCTTTGGCCCGCGACCTTGTTCGGGCTTGTTATGCTCGGCTTTCTTGCGTTTACGGCGCCCGCCGCCATTCCCTGGTTTTTGCCTTTCCTCGCCGGACTTGAGCTTTCGATTCCGTTCGCCGTTTTCACGTCTTGGCCCGAGGTCGGCGCCACCGCCGTGCATTGGCGGCTTTGCGCCATCCCCGAGGAATTCGAAACGCCCGTCGAAATCTCGGCGCTGCTCGCCTCGAACGCGGAACATTGAGCCTTCGCGATGCGCGAGGCGTTCCGCACGCTCGGTGGTGTCCTGCGCTCGCTTCGCATTTACTACGGCAATCGCGCGCGGCGGGGCGTGATGGATACGCTCTACCGCCGGTTTCTTTGGCCAGGCGATCTTGCCTTCGACGTCGGCGCCCATGTCGGGGACCGCGTTGCCTCGTTTCGCCGCCTGGGTGCCCGCGTCGTCGCCGTCGAGCCGCAACCCGCGCTCGTGCTCACGTTGCGCCTGCTCTATGCCCTCGATCGGAAGGTTGTGATCGAGCCTGTCGCGCTCGGACGCGAAAGCGGAACGATCGAGCTCAAGCTCAATCCGGCGAACCCCACGGTCGCCACCGCTTCGAAGGAATTCATCGCCGCGGCGAAAGGCGCGGTCGGGTGGGAAGACCAGCAATGGACGAAAACCGCGATCGTGCCGCTGACCACGCTCGATGCGCTGATCGAGCGTCACGGCTTACCGCGTTTCGTGAAGATCGATGTCGAGGGGTTCGAGGACGAGGTGCTCGCCGGCCTCACCCGGCCGTTGCCGGCGCTTTCCTTCGAGTTCACCACGATTCAGCGCGAGGTCGCTTATGCCGCCATCGAGCGCCTCGTTCGCGGAGCGCCCTACGCATTCAATGCTGTGCTCGGCGAGAGCCAGGAATTCGCCCATGCCGAGCCGCTCGATTCGCAGGGAATTTCCCGCTGGATCGAAAGCCTGCCGCCGGAGGCCAATTCCGGCGATATTTATGCGTGTATCGATCCCGTGCTGTTGAAGCTCGCGGTTGCAAAATCTGCGTGAGTTCCCGCGCGGCAAAAGGTTCCAGCCGATCCGGCGAAGGGGTATAGGCCGCGAAAGCGGCCAAGCCTATATAAGGAAAAATTCGCCGCGTTTTGTTTCGCGCGAAGTAACGGGAGGCCGCTTTGTCCGATCCGATTCCCTACCGCCGCGAGGAAAAGGGCGCCCAGCCGCCAAGCCTCTATCCCCCTTATGTGTCGACGCTAAAACGCGCGCCGCGGCAGCCGCTCATTCTCATGCCGCAAACGCTTTCGGAGGTGACCGGCCCCGTCTACGGGCACGACAAAGTCGTGCCTGACGATTCCGACCTCACTCGTCAGCACAAGGGCGAGCCGCAGGGCGAGCGGATCGTCGTCAGCGGGCGCGTGCTTGATGAGTCCGGCCGTCCGGTGCCGCGCACCCTGGTCGAGATTTGGCAGACGAACGCCGCCGGCCGTTACATCCATCATGGCGACCAGCATTCGGCGCCGCTCGATCCGAACTTCTCCGGCGCTGGCCGCACGCTGACCGACGCCGATGGCCGTTACAAATTCGTCACCGTAAAGCCTGGCGCCTATCCGTGGCGCAATCACCCCAACGCCTGGCGACCCGCGCATATTCATTTTTCGCTATTCGGGCCGAGTTTCCTCACGCGGCTCGTAACGCAGATGTATTTTCAGGGCGATCCGCTGATTCCGCTCGATCCGGTCTATAACGGCATTCCCGATAAAAAAGCCGCCGCGCGCATGGTTTCGCGTTTCGATCTCGAAGCGACCGTGCCCGAATGGGCGCTCGGCTATTGCTTCGACATTGTGCTCCGCGGACGCGAAGCGACCCCGATGGAGCATTGAGCGTGTCGGGCCAAACTCCCTCGCAGACGGTCGGTCCTTTTTTCGGCTTCGCCCTGCTGCGTGAGGGTCATGAGGTGCTGGTGAGCGATGCCACGGCCGGAGAGCGGATCGTGATCGAAGGCAGGGTGTTCGACGGCGATGGCGCGCCCTTGAACGACGCCCTGATCGAAATCTGGCAGGCGAACGCGGCCGGCCGCTACGATCATCCCGACGACCGGCAGGAGAAGCCGCTCGACGCTGCCTTCCACGGCTTCGGCCGCTGTCCCACCGACGACAGCGGGCGGTTCCACTTTCGCACCATCCGGCCGGGCCCGGTTCCCGGACCCGGCAACACACTGCAAGCGCCGCACATCAACGTGACCGTGCTCGCACGCGGTATGTTGAAGCAGCTCGTGACGCGCATCTATTTCGAGGGCGAGCCGTCGAACGCCGACGATCCGATCCTTGGCCTTGTCGGTGAGCCGGAACGCCGCAAGACCTTGATTGCGAAGCGCGGAAACGGCAAGAACGGCACCTACACGTTCGACATCAGGCTGCAGGGGCCGGGCGAAACCGTCTTCTTCGACGTCTGACAGGGCCTGCGCGAAAATCCGCAAATGAACGAGCCATCCCGGCCGATTCCGAGCCGCACGATCGCGTTCCTGGCGGCGGCGAGCTTCGCGAGCGCCGCCTCAGTGCGTGCTTGCGATCCGATCCTGCCCGAAATCGCCAACGCTTTTTCGACCTCGGTCGGAATCGCAGCGCGCGTCGTCACCGTATTCGGCGTGACCTATGCCTGCGCGCAGCTCGCCTATGGGCTGATCGGCGACCGCTTCGGAAAGCTCGAGACCATCGCGGTCATGACGCTCGCCTCGGCCGCGACCGCCGCGGTTTGTGCGCTGTCGGGATCGCTCAATCTGTTAATCGTCGCGCGCTTGTTCGCCGGCGGGACGGCGGCGGCGATCATTCCGCTTTCGATAGCCTGGATCGGCGACGAAGTGGATTACGAGACGCGTCAGCCGGTCATCGCCCGCTTTCTCACTGGGCAAATCCTCGGGCTCATCCTCGGCCAGGTCATGGCCGGCATCGTCGCCGAATATCTCGGCTGGAGGATCGTGTTTTTGTTCCTGTCGGGGTTCTTCCTGGTTTCAGGCGCGGCGCTTTCGCGCGAGCTTCTGCGACGGAGGGAGCGCGCCGTACCGGTGCCGGTCCGCGAGGCGGTTCGCCAGGTCGGCACGTTGATGCGCAATCGCTGGGTTTTAATCGTATTGGCGAGCGTCTTCGTCGAGGGTGCCGCACTCTTCGGCGGATACTCCTTCGTCGGGGCGGATCTGCGCGCGCGCTTCGGAATCAGCTACGATTTGATCGGTTTGATCGTGGGCGGTTTTGGCCTCGGGGGGTTGATTTATGCCGCCGCGGCGCCGGTCTTGGTGCGGCGGCTCGGCGAGGGCGGGCTCGCTCTATCGGGCGGCCTCGTGCTCGCCGCGGCGTTCGCCGCGATCGGATTGGCGCCGAGAGCGTTTGCGGCGGCGCCGGCCACGATCATCGCCGGGCTCGGCTTCTACATGCTCCACAACACGCTGCAGACCAACGCGACCCAGATGGCGCCGGAGGCGCGCTCGATATCGGTGGCGTTGTTCGCGAGCTGCTTCTTTCTGGGTCAATCGGCGGGCGTCGGCCTCGGCGCGCCGGTGTTCGACTTTGCCGGCGGCCTGCCCTTATTGCTGATCGCCGGCGCCGTCCTCGCGGGGGTCGGATTTATCTTTCGTCTCATGCTTCGCGGCAAATAGAATCTTTTCGCGCGGCGGCAATCAGCGCCAACAGAATCTCGTCGCCCGCGCGGCGCAGAATTTCGAACGACGGACACCGGCTCTTTTGCGTATTCGGCCTGCGAGGCCGTCGCCCTCGCGGCCACGGAATATGCACGAACGCGACGAGTTTCGGTCCATCCGTTTTCCGCGCGGCGTCGAGGGCATGGAAAAACGCGGCATTGCAGATGTAGCGGCCGGCATTGACGGATAATTTCGCTTCCGCGCCTATTCCGCGCGCGACCTTGAGAAGGTGGCGCACCGGCGCGCGCGCATTCAGGATTTGGGGGCTGCCCGCGACCAACGAATGATCCGTCGGTTTCTCGCCGGCCTGGTCCGGATGGAGGCTACTCGCGACATTCATAGCGCGGGTCTCGATCCGCATGAAGGGCGTCCTTCCGGCGAGACCGAATAGCAGAACCGCATCCGGCTTCTCGATCTTCAGCACATCGCTGAACGTTAAAAATACTTCCTGATATGCCGTTGGAATGACGGCGCCGATGATCTTCGCGCCGCTTGCCGCGACCCTTCTCGAACGCGCGACCGTGAGCGCGAGCTGACCGCTTGGATTTTTCGCCGCACCCGGAAACGGTCCGAAACCCGCGACAAGAACCTTCAGCCTTGCCATCAAAGCCCGAGCAGCTTGGAGATTTCGTCGGCCGCGAGCGCGGGCGGAAGTCTGCCTTCCTTCACCGCGTTCTCCAGCGCCGGTAATTTCGCCTTGAGCTTGGGATCGCTGCGCAGTCGCTCCTGAATCCGTGTCTCGATCAGGGACCACATCCAGCGCACTTGCTGCTCGCGGCGTTTGGCGTCGAATTCGCCTTTTTTCGCGAGCCGCTCGCGGTGGGCTTCGATGGCTTGCCAGATCTCCGCGATGCCTTCGTTAGCGAGCGCGGAATAGGTCAAGACGGGGGGCGCCTCCGCTCCCGCGCCGCTTGCCAGGATATGGAGTGCTGCCTTCAGCGACGAAGCGGCGGCCCTGGCGCGCGCGATATTGTCGCCGTCGGCTTTGTTCACGGCCACTACATCGACAAGCTCCAACAGGCCTTTCTTGATGCCTTGCAGCTCGTCGCCCGCGCCCGGCAGCATCAGCGCGAGGAATGTGTCGGTCATGCCGGCGACCGCGATTTCCGACTGGCCGATGCCGACGGTCTCCACCAGCACGACGTCATAGCCCGCGGCCTCGCACAACAGCATCGTCTCGCGCGTGCGCGCGGCGACGCCGCCAAGCGTGCCGGCAGCGGGCGAGGGGCGTACGAAGGCGCGCTCCTCGGCGGCAAGCTTTTGCATGCGGGTCTTGTCGCCGAGAATCGAGCCGCCCGTGCGCACCGAGGAAGGATCGACAGCGAGCACCGCGACGCGCTTGCCGCGCTCGGTTAGGAACGTTCCGAGCGCGTCGATGGTCGTCGACTTGCCGACGCCGGGCGCCCCGGTGATCCCGACGCGGATCGCCTTGCCCGTGAAGGGCAACAAGACGCGCAGCAGCTCCTGCGCCTCGGCCCGGTGCGCGGGCTTTTTCGATTCCACCAGCGTAATCGCGCGCGCGAGCGCCGCGCGGTCTCCGGCGCGAATCTTCTTGGCAACGATGGCGTCGGGCTTGTTCATCGTATGGGAATCGTCGCGCGGCGGAAGCTATTTCTACTCCTCTTCGCGCGCGCGGAAAGGCAGCGCAAGTCCTATTCGTCCTCGTCGGATTTCGGGCGCTCGCCCGCGAAAATCTTCTTCGCGTCGTCGGTGAGATAAGGCTCAAGCGAGGCAAAAGGCACGAACAGCGTATAGGGCCCTTCGGCATAGGCGCCGACCCCGTAAGGGGAGAAATGAAACGTCATCCCCGACGCACGGCCGGCGGCGGTGGAGGGGGCAAGGCTCGGCGCACCAAGGGTAGAAAAGTCGGCCTTGATCGGTTCGAGCCAGTTATCTGACGCAGGATCGTCCATCGGAATGTCGCGCTTCTTCTTTTCGGCGATCACCGCATCGCGTACGAGCTTGGCGAGTGCGGCCGTCGTCGGCCCATCCTTCGCGGTCTCGCGGAAAAGCGTTTGCATGTTCGCGCGGCGGTTTGGCTCGCTGTCCCACAGCAGTGTATCGACCACGCTATTGGGATGGGCGCCACCGGTAAATTCTCCGCTGTCAATCAAGACACTGACATAAGGGGGCGCGGCGGCGCGTAGCCGGTAACCGCGGTCGAAGGTCCAAGGTTGGTCGCGGAAGGAAGGGCGATCCGTCTGCCAAGCATCATGCGCTTGCTTGCGGTTTTGCTCGGTATATTTTTTGGCGTCGGCGAAGAGCGCCGCATAGAGTTGCGGATAGGCGCGCAATTCTCTTGCGATGCTGACTTCGATTTCGACGTAAGAGGTCTTGATCGAAAGAACGGGCTTTTCGTCCTCCGCCTTTGCAGGAAGAGAGATCAGCACGATGAGCGCAGAGCCGAAGCAAGCGGCAATGCGGCTAAAGTAAGAATTGAAAAACAAGGTGGTTTACCTCGATGGGCAGCCTCAGAACCGCCGGCTTCGCATCAACGACAGCATGCTTGCCATACCTGCAAAAAGCATTGTGCACATCAAGCCGTCAATTTAAGGTTGCCGCGGTCCGAATGAAGGTTCAAATCTTGTGCGCGGCATCTCTATAATCTTGCTGGTCATTTTGGGCCTGGGAGTGGCGCCCTCAGCCAATGCGGCCCAGGCGTCAGATATCGAATGGGTAGTACAAAACCCATTCCGTTTTTACAAAAAAAGCAAGTCGTTTCAGTTGCATGAAAACGCTTATAAAGCGGTCCGCGGCGCGCCCGGAAGTCCGGTACCGAATAACATCATTCAACTGGTAGAGCGCTGCCTGAACGATCCCGCCTCCACGGGTTTTTCCGTTAACGCTGCTTGTGCCGATCTCTCGCCCGGTCTCTCGCCGGAAGAAAAGCGCAAGGGTTGGGCTGCCCGCACCCTGGACGACGTTTGTTACAAAAACCGAAAATATCCAACCAAATGCACGCGCGAGCAGAACAATCGCATGGAGGAAGAGGACTACATTCTTCCACAGTCGCACACAATCGAGATAGGCCTGTCGGCGAACGTGCCCGCGGAGGAAAAAAACGGAAGCTGCGAATGGCAATGGAGCGAGCGTGCGGATCCTTCCAAGCAAACGACGCGGATAATCCCCTGTAACGAGAGAACCATGATCGAGAAGGTTCCGTTTGCGCTGAATCGCGCCGCATCCGGGATCGCTGTCACGGTGAAGCTTGCCTCGGGCCGGGTCATCTCCGAGCCGGCGGTCGTTGTTGATGATCGCCTCGTCATCTCTCTTGGTGATTCTTTTTCTTCCGGTGAGGGAAATCCGGATGTTCCCGTTCAATTCAGTGCGAGGTATTCGCTGGAATATAACCGCCAACGACAGCCGCCCGTGGTGAGCTCCTTACGCAAAGCCGTGCCCCCATCGAAAACGGTCGCGGAGAAAAATGGTTCCTACTCGTATTTTTTGCCGCGGCGCGAGATTAAATCCGACGGGGCGCCAAATAGGCCCGATCAAGAAGAGCCAGAATTCGCGAATCAATTTTGGGATAAATCAGCCAAATGGTTGAGCGTCGATTGCCATCGGTCGCAATATGGCTATCCGGTTCGCGTCGCCCTCCAATTGGCGATCGAGGATCGCCACCGGGCGATCACATTCGCGCATCTCGGCTGTTCGGGCGCGGAAGTAACGGACGGGCTGCTCGCCAAGATGGATGCACGCGAAGGCCGAAGCAGCGAATCGGGAGTAAGCGCCCAACTGGCACAATTGACTGATCTACTTTGCCGCGAAGATGTGCCGAAAAGTGAGCGTGAGCCCTTCATGCTACCGGTATTTGAGCCCGGCAAAACGAACTCCTCCCCGCAACCATTCAAATTCAACTCCTGTAAAGGAAAGTTGAAGCGCCCCATCGATGTGATGATGCTGTCGATCGGCGGCAATGATGTCGGCTTCAGCGCGCTCGGTGCCAATGTAATTCTGAACAGCCTGGAGGATATCGCCTGGGTTGCACGTTTTGTCGATAAGCAAAAGCGCTTCGGTCCAAATGTCGCTGACGCGTATCTCAACGTCCTCGATCAACGGATTCAAGCGCTCAAGGTGGCGCTTGAAGAAGATTTTGCTGTCCCTCCGTCCAAGGTCATTCACACTTCATATGAGCCCATTCAGTACGACGAGACGGGCAGGCTATGCGGCAGTGATCCGCAGCTCGGCTTGGATGTCCAAGATGAATTCTCGTTTCACGTCGATAAGCTGGACGAGACGGCTAAATTTCTCGGTCGTCTTTTGGATCGTCTGCAATGCATGACGAACAAAGCCAAGGCCGTAGACAGCGGCATACACTGCCCGAATGCAATGAAAACGGGCGAGGGAACGAAGTTCACGCTTGTTGTAGATCACCAAGCGGAGTTCCTAAAACGCGGCATTTGCGCCCGCAGTCCCGCTGACGGCGGCGTGCCTATGCAGATGCCGAAGCCGCGCCGCGACAACGGCCTGTTCCAGCCGTATAACCCAACGGAGTTTCATCCTTATGCATCGCGGACGAGACTGTTCCGTTCGGCGAATGACGCTTTTCTGACCGCCAACTTTCACCTCAACGGGCACGGTTTATTGGACCAGCCGCTCATTGACGATAAGCTGCAGCCGGCGTTCGCGGCTTTATACAGCGGCGCTATTCATCCCACGGCGCAAGCGCATGCGACCGTGGCCGACTTCGTCTTCAGGGAAGCAAGCCGGGTTCTGAAAGAAAACCCTTAATCGTCTCAATAGGGCATTCGAGCCCGATGGCCGGCGCGATCTATTCCGCAGCCGCCCGGTCATGGCCGAGGTGGCGGGCAAGTTTCCGCAACAAATCTTCCGCCGCGTCGGCGATCACGGTGCCGGGCGGGAAAATCGCCTCGGCGCCGGCCTTCTTCAATGCTTCGTAATCCTGCGGCGGCACCACGCCGCCGACCACGACCATGATGTCGCCGCGGCCCTGCTCGGTGAGCGCGCGTTTGATCTCCGGCACCAGCGTGAGGTGGCTCGCGGCCAGTGACGAGACGCCGATGATGTGGACGTCGTTCTCAACCGCCTGGCGCGCGGCCTCGGCCGGAGTGGCGAAAAGGGGACCGATATCGACGTCGAAGCCGAGATCGGCGAAAGCAGACGCGATCACCTTCTGCCCGCGGTCATGGCCGTCCTGGCCGACCTTGGCGACGAGAATGCGGGGCCTGCGGCCTTCCTCGGCCTCGAAGGCTTCGACCAAGTGCTGCACGCGCTTTACGGCGTCGGCCATGGCTCCGACCTCCCGCTTGTAGACGCCCGATATAGCACGGGTTTCGGCCCGGTGGCGGCCCCAGACTTTTTCCAGCGCGCCGGAGATTTCGCCGACGCTTGCCTTCGCGCGCCCGGCATCGACCGCGAGCGCGAGCAAGTTGCCTGCGCCCGTCTCCGCCGCGCGCGAGAGCGCGGCAAGTGCTGCTTCGAGCTTCTTCGGGTCGCGCTCGACCCGGAGCGCCGTCAACTTCTCGATCTGGAGCGTGCGCACCGCCGAATTGTCCACCCTGAGGATTTCGATCTCGCTCTCGACCTGCGGCCGGTAGCGATTGACGCCGACCACGATCTGATGACCGGAGTCGATCCGCGCCTGCGTTTTTGCCGCCGCCTCCTCGATGCGGAGCTTCGGAATGCCCGCTTCGATCGCCTTCGCCATGCCGCCGAGCGATTCGACTTCCTCGATATGCGCCCACGCCTTCCTCGCAAGCTCGTAGGTGAGCCGCTCGACGAAATGCGAGCCGCCCCAGGGATCGACGACCCGGCAGGTACCAGATTCCTGCTGCAAGAAAATCTGCGTGTTGCGCGCGATCCGCGCCGAGAAATCAGTCGGCAGCGCCAGCGCCTCGTCGAGCGCGTTGGTGTGCAGCGATTGCGTGTGGCCTTGCGTCGCTGCCATCGCCTCGATCGCGGTGCGGACCACGTTGTTGTAGATGTCCTGCGCGGTCAGCGACCAGCCTGAAGTCTGGCAGTGGGTGCGGAGTGACAGCGAGCGCACGTCCTTCGGATTGAACGGCTTCATCAGCTTCGCCCATAACAGGCGCGCGGCGCGCATCTTGGCGACTTCCATGAAGAAGTTCATGCCGATCGCCCAGAAGAAAGAGAGACGCGGCGCGAAGCGGTCGATGTCGAGGCCGGCGGCAATTCCGGCGCGCACATATTCGACGCCATCGGCGAGCGTGTAGGCGAGCTCCAGATCCTGCGTCGCTCCCGCTTCTTGCATGTGATAACCGGAGATCGAGATCGAATTGAACTTCGGCATGTGCTGCGACGTGTAGGCGAAGATGTCCGACACGATCCGCATCGAGGGCAGCGGCGGATAAATATAGGTGTTGCGGACCATGAACTCCTTTAGAATGTCGTTCTGGATCGTGCCGGAAAGTTTTTCCGGCGAAACACCCTGTTCCTCGCCCGCGACGATGTAGAGCGCAAGCACCGGCAGCACCGCGCCGTTCATGGTCATCGACACCGACATCTCCGCGAGCGGAATGCCGGCGAACAGCGTGCGCATGTCGTAGATCGAATCGATCGCGACGCCCGCCATGCCGACGTCGCCGGAGACGCGCGGATGATCGGAGTCGTAGCCGCGGTGGGTGGCGAGATCGAATGCGACCGAGAGGCCTTTTTGGCCGGCGGCAAGGTTGCGGCGGAAGAAGGCGTTGGAATCTTCCGCCGTTGAGAAGCCGGCATATTGCCGGATCGTCCACGGCTGGGTGACGTACATGGTGGGATAGGGGCCACGCAGATAGGGCGGCAGCCCCGGCCATGTATTCAGAAAATCGATGCCCTTGAGGTCGGCTTCGCTGTAGGCGGGCTTAATCGGAATGCCTTCGGGCGTAAGCCATGGCTCATCCATCGCCACGGCGGGAATGGTCTTCGGCCCTTGCCAATCGATCTTGGTGAAATCGGGCAGCCGACTCATCGCTGCGACCTTCTCTCCGATTACTTAAGCCTCAGTGTAGCATGAACTTGCTGCAATGCGGCGAGCACATTGCAGCCCGCGAATACGAAGTCGTCGATGCCGGCCTTCCGCCATGCCGCTTCGTGCTCGCCCGCGCGCCCCGCAAGGAATACGGCTTTGGCGCCGGCTTTTTTTAATGCCGCGGCCGCCGCTTCGGCTTCGCGCGCATAGATTTCATTCGACGAGCAAAGGCAGGCGATCGGAGCGCCCGAGGCCTTGAACGCGTCGGGCAGGGCGGAAGATTTCAAAGCCACGTTACTCGTTCGCGCCTCGATGCCGCCCGCCTCGAAAAAATTCTTGGCGAAGGCCGCACGTTCCGTAAACGCGGAAGCGGGCCCGAGATTGGCGAGAAACACCGCCGGGCGTTTTTTCTTGCCGGCCGCTCCCCGGTCGGCGGCATCGCGCAACGCCTCGAATGGCTCGGAGAGGCGGAGCCGCGGCAACGCTTCGCTCCGCATTTTCGCGTCGATCTCCGGCTGCTCGGGCTTCGCAATGTCGAGCACGGCAATCGCGGCCTCGCTCACATTCGGGAACTCGCTGGTGCCGGTAAGCGCGTCCTTGCGGGTGGCGACGTTGGCTTCGCGGATTTTACGCACCTCCGCGACCTTGCGCTGGATGAGGCAGGAGGTGAGCGCGTCCGCGGCACCGCCCGCCGCCTCGATTTCCTGAAAGAGCTTCCAGGCGGCGGTGGAGAGCTTCAACGTCAAATCCTCGATCGCGCCTGAGCCTGCCGCGGGATCGGAGACACGATGAACGTTCGACTCGTCCATCAAGATAAGTGGAATGTTGCGCACGATCCGCCGCGCGAAGCGGTCGGGGAGTCCAAGCGCCGCCGTGTGAGGCAGCACGGCGACGTTGTTGGCGCCGGCTGTACCCGCCGCGAAGGAGGCGATTGTTGTCCGCAGCCAGTTCACGGAAGGCTCGCGCTCTGTCGTCATGCGCCATGCGGTCTCGGCATCGAGCCGCACCGGCGCAGGCGTCAATCCGGAAGTCTCCTCGATCCGCGCCCATAATTTGCGGAGCGCCCGAAATTTGGCAGTCGTGAGGAATTGATCGGCATCGGCGGAAAGCAGGAAGGCGATCTGCTTGCGTGCGGCGTCAAGCGCGAGGCCCGCCGCTTCCAGCGCGCGCCAATAGGCAAGTGCAGAGGCGAGCGCATAGGCGAGTTCTTGCGCCTCCGATCCGCCGGCGTCGTGAATGGGGCGGCCATCGGCGAGGAAGGCGTGTCCACGGAATCCGCGCCGGACGAGATCGGCGGCGAATTCGGCGCGCCGCTCCATCGCCGCCTTCGGCGTTGCATCGAGTAGCCCACGCGTTGCGAGCGTGCTCAGGGGGTCGAGGCCGAGCGCGATATCGAGCTTCGCAAGGCCGATCTTTCGCTCGGCGGCGGCCGCGATCAGCGCCTCTGCCGCATCGAGGTCGCGCGAACCGGCGTCCAAGCGAAGCGCCACTGCGTCGAGCCAGACATTGTCGAGCGCGCGGGCAAGTGTTTCTCGCGAAGCGTCGCGCAAGCCGTAGCCATTCGCTGAAGGCGCGCCCGCGACGAGAATGGCGAGGCCGGTTGCGCCGTTTTCGAGGTCGTGCAGCGCTTCCCCGTTGGCGGCCGCGGGATCCGGATGATCGAGCCGTTGAACCACGCCCCAACGAGCGGAAGGAGCGCGCCCTGCGACGGGTCGAGCATGCTCGGCCCGTTGATAAAGAGGCTCGATCCTGAGCCCGTCATAGCTCTTGGAAACGAGCTTCTTGTCGAAAGGCGCGCCTTGCAGCGATTTTTCCACCAACGCGAGCCATTCCTCGTGGCTCGCGGGCGGAAACTCGGCGGCAAGCGGCAGCTCAGACATCGGCGTTCCGGTCATGGTTTGGCGAACGTGCCACGCTCGCGGCAAAATCTCCAATGGCTCGATGTACTAGGTCTTGGTGGAGTCGCCGGGCAACGGCACGACGCCCCTTGCTTCCGATTTCAGCCGCGCCAGCGCGTCGCTAATTCTGATTCCCTTCACCATGAGCCAGGGGGCGATCTCGGCGAGCGGTGCCAGCACGAAGGCGCGTTTCAGCATCAGCCGGTGCGGAATTTCGAGGTCGGCGGCCGCGATCTGCAGGCGGCCATAGAGCAGAATGTCGAGGTCTATCGTGCGCGGACCGAAGCGAATCTCTCGCGTGCGGTTGCGGCCAAGGCTTGCCTCGATCTTGTTCAGTTCGCGCAGAAGCGCGCGCGGAGGCAGCGACGTTTTTCCAAGCACGACGCAATCATAATATCTTCCCTGCGGCACCGGTCCCCAGGACTCCGCCTCGTAAATGCGGGAGCGGGCGACAACGCGAACCGGACCCTTCGCGAGCGCCGCCAGCGCCGCTTGCATGTTCTTTTGCCGGTCGCCGACATTGCCGCCGAGCGCGATGAAAACGTCAGCCATCGCGCTTTCGTTCTACCACCGCGGCGACGTAGTCGATCGCCGCGGCGACGGGCGCCGACGGCTTCTTGACCCGCACGCGTACGCTCTTCACGCGCGAGAAATGCGCGAGCAAGGTGTTGGCGACATGCGCGGCGGCCGCCTCGATCAGATAAAATCGCTTGCCGCGAAAGGCGGCGTCGGCGACCGCGATCACCTCGCCATAGTCGACGGTCGCGTCCAGCCGGTCGCTCTTCACCGCATCCGTTGCGTCGATCTCGAGGTCGAGATCGAGCGAGAAGCGCTGGCCGAGCCTCGCCTCCTCGTCGGCGACGCCGTGTTTCGCGAACAGCACGAGGCCCGCGATTTCGATTGTTCCCTTCATCAAGATGCGCCCCTGATCGCCGCGACGATTTTCAACGCTTGCGCATGCGCGGCGACATCGTGGATACGAATAATGGAAACGCCCGCGAGCGCGCCGATGATATTCGCGGCGATTGTCGCGGGCAGCCGCTCGCCCGGGCCGCTCGGCACGAGCTTGCCGATGAAGGATTTGCGGGAGACGCCGAGTAGGACGGGAAACCCGAGCCCGACGATTTCCTCGAGCCGGGCCAGGATCGCGAGATTCTGTTCGAGCGTCTTTCCGAAACCGATGCCCGGGTCGAGCACGATGCGATTCTGGCGGATGCCGGCTGCGGCCGCCCGCTCAAGCGCCTTCCCGAAGAAGCCCTCGAGCTCCTCGACGATATCGAGCGAGGGGTCGGCCTTTTCGCGATTGTGCATGATCACGACGGCAGCATCGTGCGCGGCGACGGTATCCGCTATCGCGGGATCCCGCGAAAGACCCCATACGTCGTTCACGATCTTGGCGCCGGCGGCGAGCGCCTGCTCGGCGACTTTCGCCTTGTAGGTGTCGATGGAAATGGGGACCGCGATGCTCCGGGAAAGTTCCCTCACCACCGGCAATACGCGGGCGAGTTCCTCTTCGGCGTGGATCGGCACATGGCCGGGGCGGGTGGATTCGCCGCCGACATCGATAATGTCGGCGCCCTCAGTGACGAAGCGCGAAGCCGTTGCGACCGCGTCGGACACGCCGGGATGGCGGCTTTCTTCGAAAAAAGAATCCGGCGTGACGTTGATCACGGCCATGATCAACGGGCGCTTGCCGAGCGGGAGTGCCGCGCCGCGCGCGTCGAGAAACCGGGTAGGTGAATGATCGAGCATGGAGCGCCGCCTGCGGCTCGCGCCATGATCGAGCGAGGGCCGCTTTAAGCCGTGAGATTAGGAAAAAAATATAGCTTCCGCAATGATTTAGACAAGCGCCGCGACTAGTAGGAAATCACCACCGGCAAGCCTTTGGCGTATTCGACCCATTTGCTGACCGCTTTCTCGCTCGGCAACAGGTGGACCAGTTTGCGTTTGTCGTTTTGCGCCGCCATCGCCTGCGCCAGATTTTTTGGATTGCGGTATTTGAGTTCTCTCACCGTGTCGACGCCGGCGGCGGCGAGCAGGCGCGCATAATCCTCGCCCACGCCCTTGATCCGCATCCGGTCGGAAAGGTTCGCCCATTTCAACAGCGTGGTTTCCGGAACGCCGATCTTCGCGGCAAGCTTCTGGCGGCCGCGCACGTTTTTTGTTCTCTCCAAAAGTTTCGCGGTCGTGCGTATGCGCTGCATCTTCAGCCGCTCGGCCATTGCGGGCCCAATCTCTTGGATTTCGCCGATCGGATAGGACATAGCATTCCTTACGCGATTGAATTGCGCCGCCTGGCGCAGCGAATTCGAACGCCTAAACTTCTGCGACTGATACTCGAACAAGTCGGTCGAGACGTGAAACCGCTCGGCCCGTGGCCGTAGCCTCGCCGGGCAAAGATTATGGCGCATCATTTTTCGATAACTCAAGTGAAAAAGGGAAATATTTTTTAAAAAACATTCATAGTGACCGCGGCGCAACACGCGAGCCACCTATTGGTGGAAAGCGGCGCCGGGAACCACTATAACTACACGATCGGGAGCGGGCGATGGCGAGCCCAAAGAGCAAAGCAAGCAAGACGGGCGTAAGTACCAGCGCAAACGCAGGCGTCGACGCGGCCGGCTAGGTTTTCGTAGGCAAGAGCGACAAGTTCGAATATTTGACGTTGAAGCTTGCCAATCGTCACGGCCTCGTCACCGGCGCGACCGGAACCGGAAAGACCGTGACGCTGCAAGCGATCGCCGAAGGTTTGTCGCGCGCGGGTGTCCCGATATTCGCCGCCGACATCAAGGGCGATCTCTCGGGTGTCGCCGCCGTGGGCGAGAAGAAAGATTTCATTCTCGCGCGTGCCGAGGACGTCGGCATCGACTATCAGCCCGACCAGTTTCCGGTCTTCTTCTGGGATCTGTTCGGCGAGCAGGGTCAGCCGATCCGCGCCACCGTCTCGGAGATGGGTCCGGTCTTGCTCTCGCGCATGATGCAGCTCAACGACACGCAGGAAGGCGTGCGCAACATCGCGTTCCGCGTCGCCGACGAGCAGGGGCTCTTGCTTCTTGACCTCAAGGATTTGCAATCGCTGCTCGTCTTCGTCGCCGACAACACCGCCGATCTCACTACCAAATACGGCAACGTCTCGCCCGCGACAATCGGCACCATTCCGCGCGCGCTCTTGGTACTGGAAAATCAGGGTGCGGCCATGTTCCTCGGCGAGCCCGCGCTCGATATTAAGGATTTCATGCGCCTCGACCGCGACGGCCGCGGCTACATTAACGTGCTTGCCGCCGACAAGTTGATGCAAAACCCGCGGCTCTACGCCACATTTTTGCTGTGGCTCATGTTCGAGATGTTCGAGCAATTGCCCGAGATCGGCGACCCGGATAAGCCCCAGCTCGTCTTCTTCTTCGATGAGGCCCATCTTTTGTTTGACGAGGCGCCGAAGGCGCTGTTGGACAAGATCGAACAGGTGGTGCGGCTTATCCGCTCGAAGGGAGTCGGCGTTTATTTTGTCACGCAAAATCCGCTCGACGTGCCGGAGACCGTGCTCGCTCAGCTTGGCAACCGCGTCCAGCACGCGCTTCGCGCCTACACGCCGCGCGATCAGAAGGCGGTGAAAGCGGCCGCCGAGACTTTCCGCCCGAACCCCAAAATCAATACCGAGCAAGTCATCACCCAACTGGGCAAAGGCGAAGCGCTGGTTTCCTTCCTGGAGGGAGAAGGCGTTCCGGAGATCGTCGCGCGCACGCTGATCCGGCCGCTTTCGGCGCGCATCGGCCCGGTGACGCCGGACGAGCGCCGCGCGACCATCTCGGCGAGCCCGATCCGCGGCAAGTACGACACCACGATCGATCGCGAATCCGCTTATGAGATCTTGCAGAAGCGCGCCGCGGAAAAGACCGCCGAGGCGGCGCAAAAGGATTCGGGCGGCGGGCTCCGCGGCATTTTCGGCGGCAGCTCACGGCGGGCGTCGACCGGCGAAGTGGTCGTCAAGCAAGTGGCTCGTTCGGTCGCGGGCCAAGTTGGCACGCAGCTCGGCAAGGCGCTAGTGCGCGGAATTCTCGGCAGCATGCGCCGCTAAGATCGTTCTCTCGGCGCGTTCTTTCTCATAATCGCTGTTGCGCCCTCGGCGGAATTTGTTAATCCTCGTCCGCGTTCCCGGCGTTCCGAAGCCCGGATATTTGTCGCGTGCGGGTAGCAGCGGGTCCTTTCGTCCACCGGACTAAGGGCATTTATGAGATTTCTGCCGGCTGCCCGAATTGTCATCCTTGATGCGGATTGCGATCATCGCGCCTTTATCTGTTCTTCGCTCGGCGAGCTCGGCTTGTTGCAGGTGTTACCGGCGGCGACGCTACCTGAAGCGCGCGAGATCGCGGAGAAACAGCCGATTGATCTTTGCGTCGTCGATCCGCGCGGCTTCGAGGCGCTTGCCCGCGCCGAGGGAAAGAAAGTCATTGCCAATCCTTTTCGGCAGAACGGAATCTCGGCGGTGTTGCTTTCCGCCGATACCTCGCGCGCGATGATCGCGGCCGCAGCTGAGGCCGGATATCGCGCCGTCGTCGGATTGCCCGTTGTGCCGCGGTTCCTTTACCGGCGGATCGGCTCGATCCTGCAAAAGACGCGGCGGGCGGGGCGTTTTGCTTCCGAGGAGGCGCGAGCCGGCTCGACCGCGCCCGACTTCTCCGAAAGCCGCCGGCAACGAAACTAATCGCTGGCGAAGTTGCGCCGCTTCTTTTCGCGGCCGTATCGGCTTGCTAGCTTGGGCCTGGGAGAAGCGGCATGGCCCTCGATCCTGTACTCGCCACGATCGATCGCGATCTCGACCAAAGCATCGAGCGCCTGTTTGCGCTCTTGCGCATTCCGAGCATTTCCACCGACCCCGCCTATCGCGGCGAGTGCCGCAAGGCCGCCGATTGGCTCGCGCATGAACTCGCGGCGCTCGGCTTCAACGCCGATGTGCGCGCGACCAAGGGTCATCCGATGGTGGTCGCGCATGGTGGGCCGAAAGACCGCGGCCCACACGTGCTGTTCTACGGCCATTACGACGTGCAGCCGCCCGATCCGCTCGAATTGTGGGAGACGCCGCCCTTTGAGCCGCGCCTCGTCGGCTCGAACGGCAATCGCCGCATCGTCGCGCGCGGGGTCGCCGACGATAAGGGCCAGTTGATGACCTTCGTCGAAGCCTGCCGCGCCTTCATCGCGGCGGAAGGAAAACTACCGCTCCGGGTTACCATTCTCCTGGAAGGCGAGGAGGAAACCGGCAGCCCGTCGCTGCCGCCTTTTCTCGACGCCCACAAAGAGGAGCTTGCCGCCGACGTTGCGCTCGTCTGCGACACCGATATGTGGGACGCGAACACGCCCGCGGTCACCACCATGCTGCGCGGTCTCGTACTCGAGGAAGTGATCGTCGAGGGCGCCGACCGTGATCTGCATTCCGGGCTGTTCGGCGGTGCCGCGATCAACCCGATCCGCGTGCTCGCACGTATTCTCGCCGGCATCCATGACGAGAACGGGCGGATCGCCATTCCCGGCTTTTACGACGGCGCCGGCGAGCTCGACCCCGAAATTCGCGCGCAATGGCGCGCGCTCGATTTTAACGAAAGCCGATTTCTCGGCGATCTGGGATTGAAAGTGCCCGCGGGCGAAGCGGGCAGGAGTGTGCTTGAGCAAATCTGGGCGCGGCCCACTTGCGACGCGAACGGCATCATCGGCGGTTATACCGGCGCCGGATCGAAGACGGTGATCCCGGCAAGAGCCTCCGCCAAGCTTTCCTTCCGTTTGGTCGGCCAGCAGGACCCGATGGCCGTGCGCGAAGGGTTCCGCGCCTTCGTGCGCGCGCGGCTGCCGGCCGATTGCAAGGCGGAATTTCTTTCGCACGGCGCAAGCCCTGCGCTGCAACTGCCGCTTTCTTCGCCCTATCTGGCGAAAACGCGCAAAGCGCTCGAAGCCGAGTGGGAGCGCGCGCCCGTGCTCAAGGGCTCGGGCGGCTCGATCCCGATCGTGGGCTCCTTTAAACGCGACCTTGGCATGGATTCTTTGCTCGTCGGCTTCGGCGTCGACGACGACCGCATCCACTCGCCGAACGAGAAATACGATCTCGCCTCGTTCCACAAAGGCGCGCGCAGCTGGGCGCGCATTCTCGCGGCGCTCGCGGGCCGAAACTAGAGAGAAAGGTTGGCGACCTCGGCGAGGCCGCGGATGACCGCGACCGGCTCCAGGCCCGGATATTCGTCGGGATTGCCGCCGCGATTGACCCAGATCGGCGCGAGCCCCGCATTCGCGGCGCCCGCCACGTCCCAGCGGTTCGAGGAGACGAAAGCGATCTCATTCGCCTTCACGCCAAGCGCGTCGATCGCGAGATCATAGACTTTGGGCAGCGGCTTGAAGGTGCGCACGGCATCGACCGAAAGTACGTGATCGAGCACGTCGTGCAATTTCGCGCCCTTGACCGCGGCCGTGAGCATGTCGGTCGAGCCGTTGGACAGGATCGCGGTCGCGCAACCTTCGGCTTTCAGCTTGGCGAGTGCGGGGCGCGCGTCCGGATAGGCGTCGAGCTTATAATAGGCATCGAGCAGCGAAGCCCTAAGGCCGCGATCGACTTTTGGAAATCGCGCGAAGGCGAAATCGAGCGCCTGTCCGGTGAGCGTCCAGAAACTTTCGTAGCGGCCCATCAAGGTGAGCGTCCAGGAATATTCCAACTGCTTCGTTCGCCACAGCTCGGAAAAGCGCTCGGCGTCGGGCCCGACCGTCGCGCGATGGCGGCCGATCGCGGCATGCACGTCGAACAGCGTGCCGTAGGCGTCGAAGACGTAAGCTTTCACGGGCATGGGTCGATCCTACACTCATTCGTTATCGCCGGACTCGACGGCCCGGCGATGAAGGAAGGACCGCAATTTACGAAAGCCGCGCGCCTACTGCCAGAACGTATTGGCCTGATGGTCCGCCTTGGAAATGTCCTTCGGCGTCTCGCCGAGCGGCGGATAGGCATAGGTCGTGACGTAGGAATTTCCGCGGAGATCGTAGGCGCGCGCGAATACGACGCCCTCGCGCTCGGATTCGGCGAGCACCGGCGCGTCGAGCTGGGCGCAGTAGAACGTGCCGAGCGAAAGCGCGAAGTCGGCGCCCTTGGCGTTGTAGGTCGTCTCGAAATTGGGCCCGAGCTCGATCGACGCGGTGTGCGCCGGCCCGCAGACGACGACCTTCCATTTGCGCCCTTGCGGCGGCGCGATGTTGCGCTCTTCCAGTTGATCGAGCAGCGCCTCGGAGGTTTCCTTGAAGGCGAGGCCCCAGTAATCGGTCATGTAGCGCTGGGCCGCGCCCTGCACGCCGCCGGCCACATGGTTGAAGAGCGCGTACTGATAAGGATGGATGCGCACGAGGTCCACGGTAGTCCACGCGATAAGAAGCGCGAAAACCCCCGCGGCCGCCATCGCGAAGCGGTGGCGATAGGTTTCAAGATGCCGGTAGATGTAAGCCGCCGCGATCCCGCCGAGGATCGCGAAGGGTGGCGTCACGAAGACGAAATGACGAATGCCGTTATACATCACCGGTCTGGTGATAACGGTGAGCGCGATCGGCAACACCGCGGCCGTGACCAGCAGCATCAACGATGCGCTCCGCTTCGGATCGATATCGCCGCGCACGGAGGCCACCACGGCGCCGGCGGTGCCGGCAATCGCGAGCCCGAGAAAGATCTCGGGAAATTTCAACAGGCAAAGCTTCGGCACATAGCTTCGCGGCATGTTCGGAATGAGCAAGGCGATGCCGTCATACATTTCCTTCCAGGGATTTTCCCAGAAGTGCGAATAATATTCGATCGCGCGGATCGGATTGAGCGGCGCCAATACCGACCAAGGCCAGATGATGCCCATGATGACGTAAGCGAGCGGAAGTGCCAGCGCCATTTTCCCAGTGAAAATCGCCGTGCGCGCAACGCTATCGCGCCAATTCGTCGCATGGATTTCGCCGGCGAGGAGAAAGAGGGCACCGATTCCGGCGAAGGCGATCGCAATGCCGCCGATGACGCGGGTGCCGATCGTGAGGCCAAGCGCGAGCCCGAACAGAAGGATGGTCGAGGGCCGCGGCCGCGGATACTCGTCGAACGCGCGGACAAGCGTCAGCAGCAGGAACGCCATCGCCACCGCGAAGGGCGTATCCTTCGCGTTGATGAACATGTGGCCGTAATAGAGCGGCGTCGTTGCGAGGAGCGCAAGTGCCGCGACACCGGCGATGGGGCCGCCTAGGCGGCGCCCCGTGCGCCAGACGATCGCGAGACCGGCGATGCCGACAAGCGCGCCCAGGAGCCGGCGGGTGTCGAACATGTCGAAGGGAAGGATTTTTCCCAGCGAATGCGCGGCCAGATCGAATCCGCCGCCGTAATAGAAAAGATTGACGAAGGAGAAAGCGCGAAGATCCTTGAAGCCAGAGGCGTAGTAGGAGAACAGCATCTCGCCGTATTGCGAATGCGTGTAGTCGTCCCAGCCGAGCCCGTAATCGTCGAAGGTGAAGAACGCGACGATCAGAAGCGCCACGAGTATGGCGAGCGCCAAGATATCACTTGGCGCGAAGCGGGAGCGCGCGATGGAAATAATGCGGTGCATGAAAATAACGGAGTCGATAGGCCCTATGGATGTGCTGATCGGACTTGCCGGTTGATGAATTCCGCTGCACTCCGTTGCACTTTATCTAGCCAGTATTTGTGGCCGGATTTCGCAGTTTCAATGCTCGCTCCGCAAGAGGGTTTCCATGCGGCGCAACAGCGAAGTTGCGCCGCAATATCTCGATTTTGTGATGGAATGCTGGGTTAACCAGCGCTGCCGCCCCGATAGGCAGGCGGCCCGATTGGCGTTTATTTAGCCTTAGCCGCCAATTCGGCGACGTAATCCCAATTCACCAGGTTTTCGACGAACGCCTTCAGGTAATCCGGGCGGCGATTGCGATAGTCGATGTAATAGGAATGCTCCCATACATCGCAGCCGAGAATGGGTGTCGCACCGTGCACGAGCGGGCTCTCGCCGTTCTGCGTCTTCATGATCGTGATCTTGCCGTCCTTGATGGCGAGCCAGCACCAGCCTGAGCCGAATTGGGTCACGCCGGCCTGGATGAATTCCTCTTTCATCTTGTCGACCGAGCCGAGGTCGGAAGCGATCCTCTTTTCGAGTTCGCCGGGAATCTTCCCGCCGCCCTTGGGCTTCATCCATTTCCAGAAGAGCGTGTGATTGTAATGCTGGCCTGCATTGTTGAAGAGACCGGTATTCTTGCCGAAGGAAGCCTTGACGATCTCTTCGAGCGACTTGTCCTCGAGGCCGCTGCCTTTCAGGAGGTTATTGCCGTTATTGACGTAGGCGAGGTGATGCTTGTCGTGGTGATATTCCAGCGTTTCGCGCGACATATAAGGTGCGAGCGCGTCGTGTGCATAAGGCAAGTCAGGCAATGAGAAAGACATGCTGGGCTCCTTTGACAAATTAACGTCCGCAAGCGCAAAAAGCCTAAAGGGCGCTGCGCCTTACGAACGGCGAAATACAGCGTTAAAGCTAAGCTTGCAGACCCAATCATACAACCCTGAACACGAGGTGTTGTGCTAAGTTCGGATGGAACGAAAGCACTTATACGGCGTTGGTGAATTCGGGCCGGACAGTAACGCGTTGGTAGAGTAGGGCTGGAAGTAAACTCTCAATGTATCAAGTCATCATCTTTCTGGGCATTTTTCTGGCGCTGGTCGGCGCCGGTGCGATCGCTGCCGGTGCGCCTTCATGGGCGCTCGGGCTCGGACTCGGCAGTTCTCTCATTCAGAGCGGCTCGATCGGCCTCGTCGGCGGATTTTTGCTCGTCGGCATCGGCTTTGTGCTGCGCGCACTGCGCGATCTTTCACGCCGCATCGATTTGGTTTCATCCGGCGGCCTCGCTTCTCGTCCCGCTCCTGCTCCCGCAGGCCGGCCGATGGCCAAACGCGAGCCACTTCCGCAGCGCCGCGAGCCCCCCTTGGTGTCGCAGCACGACGATCTCGACGATCCGGCACTTGAAGAAGAAGCGGACGATGGTGCGTTCGAGGAACGTCCGCGCGGCCGTACTTGGCCTCCAGCGACCGATACCCGGCCGCCCATCGAGCCGAGGGCGAACGAGCGATCGCGCGCTCCCGCGGTCGAGCCGCGTCTGAACGAACGCCCGCGCCCGCCCGCAAGATCGCAGCCTCCCGATAGCAACCGGCCGCCGGACGCAGCAAGGGCGCGAGCGAGCGGTGATACTTCGAACACCGTGGTGCGCTCCGGTATCATTCACGGCATGGCCTACACGCTCTATGCCGACGGCTCGATCGAAGCTGAACTCCCGATCGGAACCGTGCGCTTCGCTTCGATCGAGGAGTTGCAGGACCACGTCAGCCACACCGGCGACGAGGCCGACGTCGATTTCGCCGGGAAGTCTAACTAGCCGGCGCCGCGCACTCGCGGGCGGTTGACCAGCCAAATGCCGAAGGCGACGAAGACGCGCGCCGCCGCGAGCGCCCCGCTCACGCGAACAGCGGAATGCCGCGAGCGGCACACCACAGTAGCAGAAGAAGAAGCGCTCCGAGCGAGCGCAGCCCGCTTTGAAACGCCGGCGAGATGGCGCTATTCGCGATTTTGATCGTGACCTGTTGAAATCCCCACAAGGCGCACAGAAGCGAGGTCGCCGCCGTCGCCAGCGGGTCGAGCCGGTCCTTCGGGCTCATTTCAAGCGAGCCCGAGCGTTTCGAGCGCGAAGGCGTAAACGAGCGCGACCTCGTCGAGCCGGTCGAAGCGTCCCGCCGCCCCACCATGCCCGGCATCCATGTTGGTGCGGAGCAAAAGCGGATTTTTGTCCGTCTTCATCGCACGCAACTTTGCCGTCCATTTCGCCGGCTCCCAATAGGTCACGCGCGGATCGGTCAGGCCCGCGAGCACCAACATTGCGGGATAATCCTGCGCCCGCACATTGTCGTAGGGCGAATAGGCGCGAATCCAATGGAACGCATCGACGCTCTCAATCGGGTTTCCCCACTCCGGCCATTCCGGCGGCGTCAGCGGCAGCGTGTCGTCGAGAATCGTGCTGAGTGCATCGACGAAAGGAACTTCGGCGATAATTCCCTTGAATAGCTCCGGCCGCTGATTGGCGACCGCTCCCATCAAAAGGCCGCCGGCCGAGCCCCCCTGCGCGACGATCCGATCAGCGGAGGTGAGTCGCTCACCGATGAGATATTCCGCCGCCGCGATAAAGTCTGAAAACGTATTTTGCTTCTTACCGAGCTTGCCCTCCCGATACCAACGCCAGCCTTTTTCCGTGCCGCCGCGAATATGTGCGATGGCGACGATGAATCCGCGGTCTACTAACGAGAGGCGGTTGGTGCTGAACGAGGCGGGCATCGACATGCCGTAGGCGCCGTAGCCGTAAAGGAGACAAGGAGCGTTGCCGTCAATTTTGAGGCCGCGGCGATAGAGCAGGGAAATCGGAATCGATTCGTCGTCATGTGCCGGCGCCTGCAGGCGGCGGGTCACGTAGTTGGAAGGATCATGTCCCGAGGGCACTTCTTGCCGTTTGCGTAACGTGCGGCTGCGCGTGCGCATATCATAGTCCCAGACCTCGGTCGGCGTCGTCATCGACGAGTAGTTGAAACGCAGCGTATCCGTGACGAATTCGAACCCGGCACTGACGCCGAGCGCATAGGCTTCTTCATCGAAGGCGATCACATGCTCATCGTGATCCGAAAGCCGGCGGACGATAATCCGCGGTAAACCTTCCGCGCGCTCCAGGCGAACCAGCCAATCGCGAAAAACGACGATGTCGAGCAGCAGCGTGCCGGGCCGGTGCGCGATGAAATCCCGCCAGTGCTCGCGGCCGGGTGTCTCAAGCGGCGCGACGACGACCTTGAAGTCTTCGGCGCCGTCCGCGTTGGTTTGGATGATCAGAGCCGGCTTGCCATCGAGCGATGGATGATGCTCGATGCTGTAGCGCACGCCTTTTTTTCGGGGTTGGAGAAGACGAGGCGGAGCCGCCGGATGGGCAAGGTCGATGAGCCTTACTTCCGAGGTTTCATGATCGCCGCAACCGATCTCCCCATACGTTCCCGCTTGCAGCCGGTCGACGCTGACGAAAAATCCTTTGTCGAGCTCCTCGTAGATCAGCGGGTCGGATTCCGCGGGCGTTCCGACGCGATGGAAAAAGACGCGCGACGGCCGGTGCTCCGCGTCCAGCCGGACGTAAAAGAATCCACCGCTATCGGCGGTCCACAACACAGCGCCCGTGGAATCGGGAACGAGATCGGCAAGATCCTTGCCGGAGGCGAGATCGCGGACGTGAATTGTATTGAGTTCCGACCCCGCATCGTCGGCAGACCAGGTCAGCAGCCGATGGTCGGGGGAATGACGCGCCTCTCCCAGCTGGAAATAAGCGTTGCCTTTGGCGAGCGCGTCGCCGTCGAGCAGCATTTGCTGAGCACCGCCCGCGGCCGGAACGCGGTACATCAACGGATGCTGGCCGCCTTCGCGGTAGCTCACGAAATAAGCATAGCTTCCGTCGCGCACTGGCACCGTCGAGTCGTCCTCTTTGATGCGGCCGCGCATCTCGATGATGAGCTTCTTCTTGAGCTTCGCCGTCTTCTTGAAGAATTTTTCCGAATAGCAGTTTTCCGCATCCAAATAATCGCGAATTTCGGATTCGAGAACGGAGGGATCGCGCATGACTTCGCGCCAGTTAGCGGCACGCAGCCACGCATAATCGTCGACCAGGCGCTCGCCATGAACGAAACGCTCGACGGGTCTCGGTTTTGCGGTCGGGGGAGCTTTAGAAGGCGCGCTCTTTTTGGAGGTCGCGCTTTTGGAGCGCGGTTTACGCGCCATCCTTTTCCTCTTTGGGCGTGAGCTTGAGCGCGCATCCGTTCATGCAGTAGCGCTGTCCCGTCGGATTCGGCCCATCGTCAAAGACATGGCCGAGATGGGCCTCGCAGGCCGAGCAGCGCACCTCGGTCCGGCGCATGAACATCGAGCCATCCTCGTGCTCGGAAACGGCGCCCTTCGAGGCCGGGGCATAAAAGCTCGGCCAGCCGCTGCCGGAATCGTATTTCGTGTCGGAAGTGAAGAGGGGATTTCCGCAGCTCACGCAGACATACATGCCTTTGCGCTTTTCGTTGAGATACGGGCCAGTAAACGGGCGCTCGGTGCCATGCTCACGCGTGACGTGATATTGCTCGGGGGTAAGCTCCGCGCGCCACTCGGCATCGGTCTTCGCGACTTTAGGGCGGGAAGTGGAAGTGTCGGCCATTCGCTCCCTCCGTTGGATTTTTTTGCGCGTTTTATTTAAGCAAACAGAAGACATGCCGCAAGATGCGCGCTCTACACAAGCGCGCGAGCACGGGCACACGCCTCACCGCTGTCAATGCCGCGTGAGGTCAGGCCGCCCGCGCGAGCGCGGCTTGGGCATCGGTCTTGATCCGGTCGACCATCGAGCGAAATCCGTTCGAGCGTTGCGGGGTGAGATGCTCGCGCAAGCCCAGCTTCTCGAAAAGGGCGACCGCGTCGGTATCGAGAATTTTCTTCGCCGCCTGGCCGGAATAGAGCGAAAAGAGAATCGCGATCAGCCCCTTCACGATATGGGCATCGCTATCGCCGAGGAATTCAAGCACGGGGCCGCCGCCGTTCTTCGCAGGACTCGCCTTGCTCACGAACCAGACTTGGCTGGCGCAACCCTGCACCTTGTTCGCTTCGCTTCGCGCTGCATCTGGCAACGGCGCGAGCTTGCGGCCGAGCTCGATAATATAGCGATACCGGTCATCCCAGCTGTCGAGAACTTCGAAGTCGTCCAAAATCTGGTCGATTTTCATACTTCGCCCGCTCGGCACTATCTATCGAAAGATATAAGAACGAAGCGGTAGCCGGCGCAATGGTCTCGGCGGGAACGCTGATTGCCGAACGATTCGGGCTGTTAGGATGGACGGCGGGGCGGCAGGGGAACGGGCCGCGGCTCGGGACCGTGCCAGCCGGGCAACGCATCTTCGGCCGTTAGCGTGTGACGGCCGGGGCGCGCGATCGAGCCGGTTTCTTCCCGGTCCTTGCGTGCTGTTGCCGCCGGCGCATCCGCAAAGCGGTCGGAAAGAAACTCGTAGAGAATTCGGGCGCCGTTCTGGGCCTTCTGGCCGAAAGTATAAAACGCTTGCGAGCCGGTCACGCAGGCATCGGGGCGGCGGCTGCAGAATCCACGCGCGTCTTCGACCGCCGCTTGCGCGGCGCCGAGAGCTTCCACCGCTCCGACTTGCGGCCGGTCGGGATCGTTCTTGCTCGCCGGAGCCGACGGCAAGAAGATCACGACGACCGAAAGCCAGAACGCGACGCGCAACAAGAAGAACATAACGCCTGCCTTCAACCTTCCGACGCGGCTTATCAGTTACCGCGTTCAGGGTGCAGGCTAGACCATCCCCATTGAAGGAAGCGTTCGGCTTTAGCGACGAATTCGGCGCGAATTATCCTAAAATTTGAACGATTGGTTTTCGATCTCTTTCAACAATCGACTTCGCCTCCGCATTGAATTCGAGATCGGAGGAGTCCGTCTTTGTCCGGTCGAAGGCCGTTTGGGAAAGGAATTGTTCACCATAAGCGCCGGTTCCCAGCGCAGCAGGTCAAGGACGCCTGCAAAGGGGCGGTTCGGGCGCGGCAAAGGCCGCTTACTTAGGCTTCGTTTAAGCGACATTTGCCACGATCGGCCCACAGGTGAGGGGGCGGCGAGCCAACGGACAACGCCGCGGTTCAATTGCATACAATGGGTTTCCTGAAATCGCTTCGCGTCTATGTGGAGGCGCTCGTTCATCCGTCGGTGCGCACGGAGCCGGGCGCGTTCGCGCGCCATTTTTTCTTCATCGCGACGCGCCTCTCGGCCGGGCTGATGGCGTTCGCGGCGTTGCCGGTCTATCTCGCTGCGCGCGGCGTGCCGTCGATGCTCGAGGCCATTGCCTATTGCTGGTTTTTGCTCCCCCTCTTTGTCGCGCTTTACGTTTCGCGCACGGGAGCATTTGAGCGGGCGCATGTTTTGTCGGCGGTGACCCTCGCCGCGCCGCTCGGGCTCTTTGCGGGAATGACCGGTACCGGCTCCTTCGCGTTGTGGGCGGCGCTCGCGCCCATCGAAGCGATTTTATTCTGTGCGCGACCCGCCGCCATGGCCGCGGGCGCGAGCGCCTTCGCCGCCTTCGGCGCGCTGTGGGCATTTGCAGCATTTTGGTTGCTACCGGCTTATCCGAGCGTGGCCCTCGACCCCGCTTCGCTAGGCCTCACCGGCGGGCTCGTCGTCGCCGCGTATCTAGTTTTCGTCGCATTCGGTGCGCGGGCAATCGCCGACAGCGAAACGCGCCTCAGCCAAGCAAGCGAAGCGCGTTACCGCACGATCGCGCAAAATACCGGCGAGTTGATCACCGGCCATGGCCGCAACGGCGCGGTGACATTCGCCTCGCCTGCGGCCGAAAAATTGTTGGGAACACCCGCTTTTCGGCTCATGGGACATGGGTTGTTCGACCGGGTGCATGTGGCCGATCAGCCGGCTTTTCTGACGGCAATCAGCGAGTCGGCGATCAAGAAAAAGGCCGTCCTGATCGAGTACCGTCTGCGCCGCGAGCCCGCAGAGGCCGATCAACGGTTGCCGGCGGAGTCGTCATTCATCTGGGCCGAAACGCGTTGCCATCCGGACGATTCCGAGAAGCCAAATACCGTTGTTGCCGTGACGAAGGATATCTCGAGCCGCAAAACCGCTGAGCTCGCGCTCGGGGAAGCACGCCTGCAGGCGGGACAAGCGAACGACGCCAAGTACCGCTTTCTCGCCACCGTCAGCCACGAATTGCGCACGCCCCTCAACGCAATCATCGGCTTCTCCGAGATCTTGGCGAGCACGCCGGTGGGCTCGGTCAACGCGGAGTATCAAAGCAATTATGCGAGATTGATCCGCGACAGCGGCGAGCATCTCCTCGCCGTCGTTAATAGCATCCTGGATGTATCGCGGATCGAGTCCGGCCAATTCATGGTCCGGCCAAAAGCTTTTTCGATCGCGGCACTGATCGAAGCCTGCGTCGAGATCATGACGCTCGATGCCAAGCAAAAAGGCATTCGCCTCTTGGTCGAACTCTCCGCGGCCCTGCCGGAAATCGTCGCGGACGAGCGGGCGGTGCGGCAGATCGTGCTCAATCTCGTCTCGAACTCAATCAAGTTCAGCGGCCAGGATGGCCGCGTCGTCATCGGCGGCCGCGTCGAGCGCGACGAATTCGTGCTAAGCGTCACCGATAGCGGAATCGGTATCGCCGAAGGCGACCTCAAGCAGATCGGCAATCCGTTCTTTCAAGCGCATGCCTCGTACGATCGGCCTTACGAAGGAAGTGGACTGGGTCTGTCGGTCGTCAAAGGGTTGATTGAGTTGCACGGCGGACGCATCGATATCGCGAGCCGCCTGGGCGACGGTACCAAAGTCACCATGCGCCTGCCGCTGGTTTGCCGGCACGATGGCGCCGGCCGTCACGCCGTGATCGGCGATCCTGCCAAGCCCACCATTGTCAACGAGTCCGAAGAGAAGGTGAGACGCCGTGCGTAACCCAGTTCGAAATCATCGAAATTCCTTGGCGCCGCGACAGGAGCCGAATCTGGACGATCTTTTCAAAACGCCGCGGCGCAAAAGAAAGCCGGCGCGGGCGGCCTTGTTGACGCGTTTCAGCGCGCGTGGAGCGGTCGATTTCCTCGCCGTCTCCGTCGCGATTGCCGCCATCCTTTTAGTTTTCGTGAATGCACTCGGACTGCAAAAAGCGTCGAACGCCGCGCGCATTTCACTGCCGGCGACGCAGAAATCGCCGCCTCTTCCGGCCGCTGCTCCGCTTCCGCAACCGCGTCCCGAGCCCGGAAACGTGCGCTCCCGAACCGATCTCTTGCGCGATGTGCAGCAGGAGTTGGCAAGCCGGGGCTATTATGACGGCGCCGTTGACGGCGCCGCGAGTCCGCGGATCAGCCAGGCCATTCGCGATTTCGAGATTACGCAGCGGCTTCGTGTGACGGGCGAGGCGAGCGAAACGTTGCTCGCGCAAATTCGCAACGCCGGCAACAAATCCGACATCACCGGCTCGGTTCAGCCCTCGAAATCCGTTGCGGGAAATCCGCAGATCCTTTCCGCGCAGCGATTGCTCGCCCGCTTCGGCTATGGTTCGATCCACGTCAGCGGGACGGCGGATAAGGAAACGCACGAGGCGATCGAGCGGTTTGAGCGGGACCACAAGATGCCGGCAACCGGCGAAATTTCCGAGCGTTTGATGCGAGAACTCGCGGCATTCAGCGGCGGCAGCCTCGATTGAGCGCCGGGGCGAGCCACCCGTGCGTTTGAAGAGCGCGATCTGGGTGGCGGCCTATGTGCGGCGTTGCTACGTCGAAGGCGCGCCCGCCGTGGTTCGCCGCCGCGGCGCCGAAGAAGCGGGTGCCATCTTCGTCAAGATCTCTCGCCTCGATGGCACGGCGGCTTTGTTCGCGCCGGCGCCGCAGGCTTCGTTCGACGAAGCGCATCCGGCCGAGCGCCGTTTCGTTTCTAGCCTCAAGGGCGGATTTGTCAGGGATCAGGACGTGGAAGCGCGCATCCTGCGCGAGATGGAATTCGATTCGGATCTGTGGCTGGTCGAGGTCGAAGACCGGCAAGGCCGCGATTTTCTCGACCTGATTTGATCGCTCACCCTGCCGGCGCGCGGGATAACCCAGGCCCTCGCCGCCCTGGGGGCCGTGAACGGTCATTGGCCGTTAGCAAACTGTTAACCTTGGCGGAATCTTAATTGGCGGGGGCCGCCGATTTGACGGCTCCGATGAGCCGGAGAGCAACATGGGCTTGGTCCTCAGATTTCCCATCGAGCGGGCGCGAACGGCGGCCGTGGAGATGTTCGCGGACGAGCCGGCGAAGATCTTGATCTTGCCGGCGGTGCGGATCGAACGGAACAAGGGCAAACTCGATGCGGTCCTGCCCGAGATGGACAATCAGTCTCCGGGCGAGCCGAGTTCGGCGGCAAGCCGCCGTCGCCGCCGCACGCCGCGGAACTAGCTTTAAAAAAAGAAGCGACGAAGGCCCGTGTTCAGAACCGCGAAACTCGCCGCCCTCGTTTGCGCGGTCCTTTGCTGCGAAATGGAGCTTGCAGCCCAGCCCGCGGGTGATTTCGGCAGGCCGCAAGAAAGTATTTTTGTCGAAGAATTCCTGCCCTGGCTCAAGGAAGGGGTCGATTCTCTCACCGGCAGGGTGTCCCCGCATCGCCCTATACCGACGACGAGCGTACGCTGCGCGATCTCGCTTACGCGATCATCCAACCTCCCGAAGTAAGCGACCCGTCCCGCTTCACCATCGCAGGCACCGACTTCTTCGATTTATGGAATCGCTGGATCGTCGGGCCGCAGCCCTTCGACGTGCGGAGCTACGCCGAATGCCTGATCGCCAAGCCCTATCGATCGAGCGCCTCGCGATACGCGCAGCTAATCGACGACGCCGGTGCCGATGCCCTGCGCGTCACGCCGTTTTTCTCGATGGCCAATCGCGTGCTCGAAGCCGATGCGGTTCGCCAGCAAAGTTTCCAATTCGTCTCCCGCCTGCCGGGTGAAAAATTTGCGCTCGCGCGAGAGCGCATGGCCGAAAACCGCGGGCTGATCGACCGGGTTTACGATCGTTTTCGCCAACGCATCGCGAGTTATCGCTACGCGCTCGAAGTCCTCTTGTTGCAGCTGCCTTCACCCAATGCCGTCGAGGCCGAGCGCGCGTTCTATGTGCTGGAGGATCGGCTGCGGCGGATGACGACCCCTGCCGTGCCGGTCGCCGCGGGCGGATTGATCACCAAATAAGCATTAGCTGGTCGGCGAGCAGCTGGCCTCGGCGAGCCGCGCACGGACTTCGTCGCGCAGCCCGCGCTCCCGCACGAGCACGCGGATCATCACCATTCCCTCGGAAGTCGGCGACTCGACGATCAACCGGTCGGCCGCGGTAATTTCTTCGTCCTCGGGAAGTGCCGCGCGCTGCGCCGCCGTCATCAGATCGAGCTCGATCGTGCGGGCGCCCGCGGCATGATCGTTCAGCGCATAATAGGCAAGACCATAGCGCGTATAAAACGAGATCGAGGTGTAATCGGGGGTCGTCGGAACGCGCACCCGGAGCGCCGCCGATGAAAGATCGTAGACGCAGATCGCGGACAAAAACGCCGGGTCCATCCTGGGCAAAATCGCCTGCGTGGGCGTCGACTCGGGGATTAGCTGCACGACGTTCGGCGGCCCCAACCTCGCGAGCCGCGCGAAGGCGTCTTCGGAAGCCACCCTCGGCATGGTCAAGGTCGTGACGATATGGACGAGGCCGCCGAGCACGAGGCCGGCGATCAAGGGCAGGGTGTAAGTCCTCACGGGCAGAACTCCTGCCGGATCGCGGGGAGATCCGCGTTGTCGCCGGAGCGGCTGCCAAAGCCGACCGGCGCATCGTAGAGCCTGAGAATCGCGACCAGGCGCTCGCGTCCCGCCGTCGGGATCCAATTGCCGCCGCGCGCGCGCGGCGCCAGTACGATTTCCATCGTGGCGTCCGAGCGCCAGACGACTTCGGCGCTGTTATAGCCGTAGCGCTCCGCGACGTTGTCGATCAGCCGCCCGCGCGGATCGTAAACCGTGAGCGTCCAGAATCGCGCCAGCGGCAAGCGGCCCTCGATGTGAATGTCGCAGCGCCCGTCGAGCGGCGACCCGGTATTGTCGGCGGTTGCGACGAAGGCGATGCCGTCTCCAAGCCCGAGCGGCAATTCGCCGGCGCGGGCGAAGGTCGCGCGCGCATAAGGATCGGCGTTAACCGTTCCGCTTTTCGGCCAGGCCGTCCACGCCCCGATCTGCACCGCGCCGAAATTGCTGCCGCGCGCGGACGCGAGCCAGGTCAGGCCTAGGCCGCTGACAATGCCGACGGCGAGAGCGATGAGGACGAAGATGACGCGCACGGGATCAGTGTCTCGGGTTGCTCAAGGAGCGCATCAATTACCTCGAACGAATTGATTGGCATCGGCGGGCGAAGCCAGCGCACGTCCGGCC